>DATNFA010000080.1:0-16516 GCA_035606615.1 Steroidobacteraceae bacterium | reverse complement strand
AGCCGGGCAATTCCCTCGCGCCATTCGCTGCCGCGCGTGGCATCCTCGGCGCGCAGGTCGTAGCCGCCGCGCCCGGCATGCGTGTCGAGATAGAACAGCGGCTTCGGTTTCTGCTTCAGGCGCTCCAGCAGCGCGAGCAGCACGACGTGCTTGTGCACGTCCGCGAAGTTGCCGGCGTGAAAGGCGTGACGATAGTTCACAACCGGGATGATTGATCATGAAGCGAGTTGCCGCCACTGCATTGCTCGCAATGGGCTTGTTGCACCTCGTTCCCGCCGTCTCGCAGGCGGATTCGAGCGCTGCCGCGCAGGCAGCGGCTGAACAAGCACGCGCGGAGGCAGCGCGGCAGCTGCAGGCGGCGGCAAGCGAATTCACGGTCGTGACGCTCGAGCCGACGCAATGGACCGATTCGAGTCTCGGTTGCCGCAAGCCGAATGCCATGTACACGGACGTGATGACCGCCGGCTACACGGTCGTGCTGGAACGGCAGGGTCAGCGCCATCAGGTGAACGTCGCGGGCTCGCGCGCCGTGATGTGCGAGCCGAGCATGCGTATCAGCGGAACCGTCCGCCAGCCGCTGCCCCCGCGCGGACTGGACCGGATGACGACGCTGGCGCGCCAGGATCTCGCGAACCGGCTGCATCTGGATCCGCAGCACATCCGCGTCGCGACCATCGAGCAGCGGCGCTGGACCGACGACGACATGAATTGCGCGTCGGGCGGAGGTACACCTGCGACGGAAGCGTCCGCCGCCGCGGGCTCTGCGTCCGCAGTCGGCTATCGCTTAGCGTTGAGCGCCTCGGGTCGCACGTACTTCTATCACACCGATCTGCGCTCCGTGCGGGCCTGCCCGCCAATCGAACGTCAGTAAGTCGAGTCTCAAAAAAAAGCGGGCCGCATTCGCGGCCCGCTCAGTGCGATCGTCAGATCAAGACGTCACTTCACTCTGATCACCTCAGACTCCAGCACGGTGTTCTTGCGGTACATCAACAGCAGACCCGTTTCCGTCGTCTTCGTATCAGGCACCGTTGCCATCGTGACGTTCGCCGACGTCAAGCTGCGCGGCGCAACCGTTCCAAACGGAAGGTTATCCGGCAGCCCTGTGACGCCGAAGCGCGCGTTACCCGGCGTGAACAGCATGTCCTCGACAGCATCCGTCTGTGCGCCGGTGAAGTAATTGTCGAATGCAAACACCGAGAACCCGAACGTCGTCCCCGGCTGAATGCCGACGTTGCCCGTACCGGCATTCATGCGCACCGTGTAGATCACGTTACCGGAATCCAGGTCGGCGTCCGTGAAGAACGTAGCCGGGGCCGGTGCGCCCGGCGTCGCCAGGTTCGCGACGAACACGACGTTCTGGCCGCTCGCGGAGAATCCGCCGTTCTCGGCATTGAACACCACGAAGTCCGGCGTGCCGTCGTTATTGGAGTCGATGTAGACGTCGAACTCCGCCGGGTAGTTCGGGTGCGCACGCCGACCGAAGGTGCTGATCGCGAACTCCAGGAAGTCGGCGCCAAACACGGCCTTCGGCAGATAGCGCACGCCGACCGACTGCAGGTCGACGATTGCAAAGTTGTCTCCCGGAGCGGGCAACTCGTCGCGCGGGATGCGCGGGCTTTGTCCGGTCAGCGAGAACACATCGAAGTCACCTGCCTCCACACCCAGGTTCAGCAGCTTCAGAGTGCCGCCATTGCTGGTCTTCACGAATGGCGAGGCGACCGTGGCCGACGCCTTCCGCGGCAGCACGTGCCACGGCAACGACAGCTTTTCACTGCCCGAGGTGAGCGTGATGTAGCCGTCATACTCCGGAAGATCCAGGATGGCGCCGTTGCCACCATCCGGTCCGCCGTTCAATACCCACGTCGGCAGCTTGCTGCCCTTGATCAGCAACGTCACCAGGAAGTCCGAGTTGCCCCTCGGCCCGACGTGCACGGATCCGGGAGCGAACACGGTCACGGCGCCCGAAGCGGCGTCGTTGGCGTAGCGGAAGCTGCGCGCGACGCTGTAGGTCCGGTGCGAGTTGCTGAAGTTCTGCACGCGCACTTTCTTGACCAGCACGATGCCGTCGAACGGAACGTCGACTTGTCCGAAGCTCAGCGCCGCGGACTGGTCTTCCGGATTCCACGCGATTGCATTGAGACCGATCGCCTTGTCGACGCGCAGCTCGCCGGCGCCGATGCGAGTGATGGGCGCCAAGCCGCCCGGCAACAGTGCCGGATTGGTGAACACCTGCGTGTTCGCGCTGTTCATCAACATCGACTTGATTTGAATCGGCGTGCGGTTCGGGAACGCCTGCAGCAGCAACGCCGCAGCACCCGAGACCATCGGGGCAGCACCGGAGGTGCCGCCGAATGCCGCTTCGCCGTCGCCCGTGCCCACTACTGCGGAGACGGACGCACCCGGCGCGCCGATCTCGGGCTTGATGGTCTGCAGGCCTATCGAAGGTCCGCGCGAGGACGTGCTCGCCATGCTGCCGACCAGCGGGATGCCGTTCGCCGGCGAGATCGACACGTTGACGGTCTGGGCAGCGTTCAGCTGCGCCTTGATAGCATTCGATAGCACCTGCTGGATCACCAACGTCGGCGCGAAGCTGTCGCCGCCGCCGAAGGAGAAGCTGACTGCATCGCCGGGCGCAACCAGGCCGATCAGCACGCCGATCGCGCCGTTGTCGACTGCATAGTCAACCTTCAGGCTGACCGAACAGCCACCACGATCGATCAATGCGATCTTTCCGACTGGGCTGTTCAGGATCGGATCCGCAGGCGAGCCGGCTGCGACCGAGCCTGCCGGGCATCCGCGACCGATGAAGGCCACGTTGCCGGAGACCCCGGCACCGACCGGCGACCATTCGACCGTCGCGGTATTGCCATACGTGCCGGCAATCGATGCGGGCGAATTGATGACCAGCGGAATGGCGACTGCGCTGGGGACTTGTGTCTGCGCAACGCTGATGATGCTGGGGCCGATCGACGGCGAGCCGACCACGTACGGCTTGTTGGAGCCGTTACCTGCCGAAGCGACGACCACGATACCGAGGTCGACTGCGTCGCCGAGCGCCTCGGTCAGATCATCCTGGATCTGGCCGTAATCGGAGCCGAGCGAGAGGTGGATGATGTCGGCTGCATCGTTGAAATTGCCGTCATGGTTCGGATCGAGCGCGAAGTCGACCGCCTGCAACAGCGCAATGCCGTTGCAGGATGTCGCGACCGCGCTGCAGACGCGAATCGCAAGCAGCTTCGCCCCCGGCGCCATGCCGACGTGCGTACCGTCGAGGCTCTTGCCGGCGATGATGTCGGCCACGTGCGTGCCGTGTCCCTGGAAGTCGATCGGATCCGGGTCGTTCGTAAGCGGGGTGACCGGCCAGCCTTCGCCGACGAAGTCGAAGCCGCCGATGACTTTCGCCGTCGGGAACAGGCCATCGAGAGTCGTCGACAGCGGATCCCCTGCGGGGCCGCCATGAGCCGCGGCATAGGCGGCAAGCGTGCCGGCACCGCCGAGATTGCGATGCGTGTAATCGATACCGGAGTCCAGCACTGCGACGGTAACGCCGGTTCCATCCTTGCCGGACTGTTGCACGGCAGTTCCGCCGACGTACGGCACGGTTTCCGACAGCGACATCTCGTAGTTGAGGACCGGCCGCACCTTGGCAACGCCGGGAATCGATGCGATCTGTTCGAGCTGCGACGCATCCACGCGGACAGCGATTGCATTGTGTGCGACTTGCACACGCGCCAGCTCTTCGGCGCCGACGCTGGTCAGACTGACGGCAACCTTGGATTGTTGTGCGCCGAGCTCGCCGCGATATTTCTCCAGCGACTCGGCAACTGCCGTCTTGCTCGCGCTGGCCGACATCTTGTTGGCCTTCTCGACGCCTGCAGCGCTCGCGAGCTTCGCTTGCTGCGCGGCCATCGACGGCGCATCGATCGTGACCCAGACATCGATCGGGCCCTTGGCGCCTTGCAAGCGTCTGTCAATTCTTTCGACAGTGCTGCCGCCGGGCACCGCTTGGGCGGTCAGTTTGCCGGAAGCCCCGCTCGGCACGGCATTCGTGGTTGCGCCCAGCATTTCGCCGCCGCTACCGCTACCGCAGGCCGAAACGAGCAACGCTGTTCCTGCGAGTGATAGCACTCGCAGTCGATTCATTCGACTCATGGAAGTTCTCCCCGTTTAGTATTGTGAGTGCAGTCGCGCAGCGACTAGCAACTCATGCGACCGATACTGCGCGCGCGCTCGTCGACGAGTCAACACGTATTAGTCAGTCGTCGATGCGATTGCGGTGACTGATCGCGTGCACGCCGATCACGCCCGGTATTTTTTTCGCGCTTTCGATTGCAGGAGGCGGAAGTCTGACAGCGATTGCGTTGCGCACTCGTTGAACTCGCGCCGACTCGACGGCGCCCAGCGCGGCGAGCTGCGTCATTATGTCGTCCTGCTGCCGCTTGATTCGTCGTAGCAACTCGTCACGTTCATTGGCTGCTGCGTCACGCGGCAAGCTGGCGAGCGCCGGCTCGCTCAACACGACCCACACTTCGACCGTCTGCGGCGCACCCAGCACGACCTGAGCCCCGGCAACGAGAACCGACGCGATCAAGCTCGTATACAGGCGCGGCAGAATCATTTCAGTTCGCGCAGCCAATCGCGCGGACGCAGGAAATCTGCATACAAACGCGCTTCTGCTGAGTCGGGCGCAGGATGCCAGTCGTATTCCCAACGCGCGAGCGGCGGCAGCGACATCAAGATGGATTCGGTGCGGCCGCCCGACTGCAGTCCGAACGAAGTGCCGCGGTCGTACACGAGATTGAATTCGACATAACGCCCACGGCGATACAGCTGAAAGCTGCGCTCGCGCTCGCCGTACGGTGTCGCGCGCCGGCGCGCGACGATCGGCAGATACGCCGGTAAGAAATGCTCCGCGACGCTGCGCTGATAAGCGAAGCAGCGCTCGAAGCCCCACTCGTTGAGATCGTCGAAGAACAGCCCGCCGACGCCGCGCGTCTCGTTGCGATGCTTGAGGAAGAAGTATCGATCGCACCACTCCTTGTGCCGCGTGTACACATCGTCGCCGAACGGCGCGCACGCCTGCTGCGCGGTCCGGTGCCAGTGCAGGACGTCTTCGTCGAACGGATAGTACGGCGTGAGATCGAAGCCGCCGCCGAACCACCACGCGACCGTGTCCTGTTTCGTGGCGCAGAAGAAGCGCACGTTGGCGTGCGTCGTCGGCACGTACGGGTTGAACGGATGAAAGACGAGCGACACGCCCGCTGCGAGCCACTGCGCATCCTGCAGCTCGGGCCGTTGCGCCGTCGCGCTCGCCGGCAGCTTCGCGCCCATGACGTGGGAAAAATTTACGCCCGCCTGTTCGAAGACCGTTCCGTCGCGAAGCACGCGGCTCTCGCCGCCGCCGCCTTCTGCGCGTTGCCACGCGTCGCGGCGAAACCGCGCCGTGCCGTCCGCCTGCTCGATCGCGTTGCAGAGGCTGTCCTGAAGTCCGCGCAGATAGGACAGTACTGCCGGGACGTCGGGAGCGGAGGGCGCCATGACTACTTCTTCGGGGTGCGCTTCGCCGCTGCCTTCTTCTTCGTCGCGGAAGTCTTCGCGGGCGCTTTGGCCGCAGCTTTCAATGGAGTTTTCGCCGCTGGTTTGGTCGTGCGCTGCAGGTCGGGCTTCAGCCCGACTCCCTTCGCCGCCTTCGCAGCACCGCTTGCCGCTTTACTCGCTTTCTCCGCCGCAGGCGCCGCCGCCGCAGCAGCTGCCGCGGGAGCCGCCGCGGTTTTCTTCGCGAATCTGCCGAAGCGACCTTTGCCGCGCTCCGGCGCAGCGGCGAGCAGCTCTTTGCACTCCTCGAGCGTCAGCTTCTTCGGCTCCCGGTCCTTGGGAATCTTGGCGTTCTTGACGCGATCGGTGATGTACGGGCCGTAGCGGCCGTTCAGCACCTGGATGCCGGCGTCGGGGAAGTCGAGGATGATGCGGTTCGCGTCCAGCTCTTCCTTGGCGCGGATCAGCTCGAGCGCGCGCGGCAGCTCGACCTTGTACGGATCGTCGTCCTTGATCGAGGCGAACTTCTTGGCACCGTACTGCACGTACGGCCCGAAGCGGCCGATCGCGACGCGGATCGCGTGACCGTCCGGCATGTGCCCGACCGTCTTCGGCAGCTGGAACAGCTCGAGCGCTTCCGGCAGCGTGATCGCATCCATGCGTTGATGCGGCCGCAGGCTCGCGAACCGCGGCTTCTCTTCGTCGTCCTTCGTGCCCATCTGCACGAACGGGCCGTATTTGCCGTAGCGGACCGAGATCGGCTTGCGCGTCGTCGGATCCTTGCCGAGCTCGCGCGCTTCCGACACGTCCTCGCGCGTGACGGTGTCGTCGACGTGATCCACGCGCTGCTTGAATTCCTTCCAGAAGCGGTCGAGCACCGGCACCCAGGCCTCGTGGCCGTCGGCGATCTCGTCGAGGTCGTCCTCCATCTTCGCGGTGAAGCCGTACTCCACGTAATGATGGAAGTTGCGCGTCAGGAAGCGGTTGACGATCTTGCCGAGGTCGGTCGGCACGAAGCGGCGATTGACCAGCTCGGTGTACTTCTTGTTCACCAGCGTCGAGATGATGCTCGCGTACGTCGACGGGCGGCCGATGCCGTGCTCTTCCAGCGCCTTGACCAGGCTCGCTTCGGAAAAGCGCGGCGGCGGCTCGGTGAAGTGCTGCTCGGGCCGGATGCCCAGGAGCTTCAGTCCGTCGCCGACTTCGAGCGGCGGCAGAATGCGGTCGTTGTCGTCGTCGCTGCTGTCGTCGACCCCTTCCTTATATACGGCGATGTAGCCGGGCTTCACCAGCGTCGAGCCGTTGGCACGCAGCACAGCGGCGGCGCCTGCGCGCTGCGCACCGGAGCCGGGTACGAGATCCACCGCGACTGTGTCGTAGACCGCCGGCTCCATCTGGCTGGCGACCGCGCGCTTCCAGATCAGTGCGTACAGCTTGAACTGGTCGGCGTCGATCTTGCCTTCGAGCCGCTCCGGCGTGATCGCCGCGGACGTCGGGCGAATGGCCTCGTGCGCTTCCTGCGCGTTCTTCGACTTGGTCTTGTAGACGCGCGGCGACTCGGGCAGCGATTCGGGCCCGAACATCGTGCCGATGACCTGGCGGATTTCCTGCAGCGCTTCGTTGGCGAGGTTCAACGAGTCGGTACGCATGTACGTGATGAGACCGACGGCGCCTTCGCCGAAATCCACGCCTTCGTACAGCTGCTGCGCGAGACGCATGGTGCGTTGTGCGCCGAAGCCGAGCTTGCGGGCCGACTCCTGTTGCAGCGTCGACGTCGTGAACGGCGGAGCCGGATTGCGGCGGCGCTGCTTGCGCTCGATCGCGGTCACGCTGACCTTGCCGGTAGCTGCGGCTTCGATCGCCGCGCGCACCTCGGCGGCCTGCTGCTCGCTCGTGACGGTGAACTGCTCGACCTTCTCGCCGCGATACTCGATCAGCCGCGCCGGGAAGGCTTGCTGCGCCTTTTCGACGTCGGCGTCGACGGTCCAGTACTCGCGCGCCTTGAAGCGCGCGATCTCGTCTTCGCGCTCGCAGATCATGCGCAGCGCCGGGCTCTGCACGCGGCCGGCAGAAGCGCCGGGCAGTCCCGCCTTCTTCCACAGCAGCGGCGACAGATTGAAACCGACCAGGTAGTCGAGCGCGCGCCGCGCCTGCTGCGCGTTCACGAGATCCTGCGAGATGCCGCGCGGCTGCGAGATCGCCTCGCGGATCGCGTTGCGCGTGATCTCGTAGAACACCACGCGATGCACGTCTTTGCCGTCGAGCGCGTCCTGCTCTTTCAGCAGCTCGACCAGGTGCCAGGAGATCGCTTCGCCCTCGCGGTCCGGGTCGGTCGCGAGGTACAGGGCGTCGGACTTCTTGAGCGCGCGCGCGATCGCCTGCACGTGCTTCTCGTTCTTTTCCAGGATCTGGTAGCGCATCGCGAACTTGCGCTTGGGGTCGACCGCGCCTTCCTTCGGCACCAGGTCGCGCACGTGACCATACGAAGCCAGCACCTCGAAGTTCTTGCCGAGATACTTCTTGATGGTCTTCGCCTTGGCCGGCGATTCAACGATGACGAGGTTCTTCTGCTCCATAAAAAAGAAAACCGCGGGACGACCGCGGTGCTTGCCTGTAATGTCGAACTCGTGTCCGACCTAACAGCTCAGTGCACCGCCTCTGCGCGCCCGTCGAACACCAGGTCCTCCATCCGCAACAACGCATTCTCCTGTCCCGGCTGACTGAACAACACCATCAGCACCACCCACTTCACCTGCTCGATGTCGATCTGCCGTGCATCGAGCGCCAGCAACCGGTCGATCACCAGCTCGCGCTGCGCCGCGTTGACGATGCCGATGTTCTCCAGATACAGGATGTAACCGCGGCAGTCGCTGTCGAGCCGTGCCTGCTCGCGCGCGTCGAACACGCGAATCGAGCGCGTCGCCTGATCCAGTCCGGAAAGTGCTCCGGTCCGCTCCGGGTCCGCGCACAACTGCTCGAGCCATTCCAGGGCGCGGCCGACTTCGCGTTCGGAGAAGCCGGCCCGCTCGAGCTCTTCTTTGAGCGTGTCGCGGTCGGGCTCTGGGGCCAACTCAAGCTCCGCGTCGAAATAATTCTCGAAAAGATAGATCAGGATATCGAGAACGCTTTCCTTCATTTCGCTGCCTTGAGGACGCGCCGGACGTAACGCCCGCCAGGACGGGACTCGAGCGCGCCGTCGAGCTCCAGGATCAGCAGCATCGCAGCTACCTCGTCGGCCGCGAACCCGGTGCGCTCGACCAGTGTGTCGACGCCGGCCGGCTCGAAGCCGAGCGCATCTAACAGGATTTCATATGCTTTGTCCAATACCGGAGCGGCGGCGCCCGCGTTTCGCTCATTCGGAACAGCGACTTGCAGGGCGGGTGCCAGAGCTGCGGCCAGTGCGCCGGCGAGCGCTCGCAGCTCCACCAGGATGTCGTCGGCGGTTTCGACCAGCTTCGCCCCTTGCCTGATCAGCTGATGACAGCCGCGCGCGAGCGGGTTGTGAATCGAGCCGGGAATGGCGAACACCTCGCGGCCCTGCTCGGCGGCGAGCCGGGCAGTGATCAGCGAGCCGCTGCGCACCGCGGCTTCTACGACGAGCGTGCCGAGCGTCAGGCCGCTGATGATGCGATTGCGGCGCGGAAAGTTCGCCTGCAACGCCGGCATGCCGAGCGGAAATTCGCTGACGAGCGCGCCGCGCTTGGCGATCGTCGCTGCCAACGCGCTGTTCGCGGACGGATAGTCGATGTCCAGCCCGGTGCCGCACACCGCGACGGTGATGCCCTCTGCTGCGAGCGCCCCCTGGTGGGCCGCCGCGTCGATGCCGATCGCGAGCCCGCTGGTGACTGCGAGCCCACAGCGTGCGAGATGCGCAGCGAAGCTCGTCGCGTTGTCGCGGCCGCCGGCAGTGGGGTTGCGCGAGCCGACGATCGCGAGCTGCGGCAGCGACAACAGCGCCGGGTCGCCACGGACGAATAGGCCGATCGGCGCGTCGCTCACCTCTGCGAGCAGCGGCGGATAACCGTCGCTGCCTAGCGGGACGAAATGATGCGCGTCGTGTTCGAGCCAGCGCAGCTCGGCGTCGATCGCCGGACCGTGCTCACGACGCAAGGCCGGCAGCCAATCGATGGAATCAACGGAGCCGAATCGCTGGAGGAGCGTGCGCAAGCTCGCGGCGTGCAGGCCAGGAGCACGGAGGAGGGTGAGCCAGGAGGAGAGTGACGCCGGTGACACGGTGACTCATGGTCACCTATGTCACCTATGTCACAGGTGTCACTTTCTCAGGGATTCCCCGCCAAATCGCCCTGGCGGATCTCGTGCGAGGTTTCCATCACGAGCGCGTAGCTCATGCGGTCGAATGCCTTGAACACCATGGCGAGGCCGATGCGCTCGTCCGGCAGCTGCACGGCTTTGCCGTGGCCGCGCGTGCTCGTCGTCGCGCTCATGCCGCCTTTCGAGTAGCTGTCGCGCACGACGCTGCCGGCCTGGCTGATTGCCAGCACGTGGCCGGGTTCGAGGCCGGCGCGTTGACCGCGGTTCAGCGCGATCACCTGGAACGTGCCCATCCGCGTGTGGTCGCGCACGGCGATGACGCGTGCGTTGATGTCGGAGGCCGGGGCGTGCGGCACGAAGTCGACATTCACGTCGACCGACTCGGGGAACAGCTTGTCGCCTTGCAGGGCCTCGCGCGCCGAATCGGTCAGCAGCAGCTTCGCCGGGTCGCCAGTGGTCGCGACGGGACCGGAACCGACGTACAGACCCGAGTAGCCGAGCAGGTCGCGCGTCTCCGGGTCGTAGAGCTTCTCTTCGACGTGAATGACGCTGTAGCGGCTGTCGGCGGCGGCGCTGCCGATGCCCTTGGCATAGATCTCGTTGCCCGTTGCGCCGATCACGTGACCATCGCGCAGAGCGACGACGTACGGCGCTTTCTTGACCTGATCGCCGTCGAGCAGCGTCGGGCGGCCCATGAAGCCGGCAATCACGTCATACGGAATCGCAGTGATCGCCTGGCTGAGCGGCTCGCGGCGCACTTGCGGAGACAGGCGCTTGCCGCCGCCGCTCTCGGTCGGACCGCCACGGTCGCCGACGGTGACGCGCGGCTGGCCGTCGATGTAGACGAGCTTGAGCACGTCGCCCGGATAGATCAGGTGCGGGTTCTCGACCTGGGGATTGACGTACCAGATTTCGGGCCAATACCAGGGATCGCGCAGGAATACTTTGGAGATGTCCCACAGCGTGTCGCCGGTTTTCACCGTGTACTCGTTGGGGGCATCCGCCGTCAGCGGGATGTTGCTGCCGGTGGCGATGGTGCGTTGACTGTCCTGTGCGGTGGAGCTGACAGGCAGCAGACCCGTGGTGACGGTCAGGCCGGCGATCAGGCTGAGAACGATCGCGGGACGGAAGGGCAGATTCGCAGTCTTCATGCGCCGAACAAGCTCCTGATCGTATGATGTCGGCCCAGGCGTTTCGCCAGGGCTGTTGCGACGCGGTACGCGCCCGCAGGCAGCCCCTGCGGAGGCCGAGATTAAGTTCAACTGCGGCCGAACTTTAGCAGCATCTTTGCAGCGATTGCACGAATTGGGCTCTTTATAGCGACGTGGTTCTCAGTTTGCCGCGCGAGCCTGTTCGCGAGCGGCCCATAGAGTGTGCGAATGACCTGATTTTTCTGCCATGGCACTGCTTCAAATTCTGGAATTTCCCGATCCGCGACTGCGCAATCGTGCGCAGGCCGTCACGCAAGTCGACGCAGCGCTGCGGACTCTCATCGACGACATGTTCGAGACGATGTACGCCGCGCCCGGCATCGGCCTCGCGGCCACACAGGTGAACGTCGCCAAGCGCGTGCTCGTCATCGATCTGAGCGAGAAACACGACCAGCCGCTCGCGCTGATCAATCCGGAGATCCTCGAGCGCAGCGGCATCGAGGAGACCGAGGAAGGCTGTCTGTCCGTGCCGGGCTACTTCGACAAGGTGACGCGCGCCGAGCAGATCCGCGTGCGTGCGCTCGACCGCGACGGCAAGCAGATCGAATTCGAGGCGGACGGGCTGCTCGCCGTGTGCATCCAGCACGAGATCGATCATCTCGACGGCAAGCTGTTCGTCGACTACCTGTCGGAGCTCAAGCGCACGCGCATCCGCAAGAAGCTCGAGAAGGAGCGCAAGGAGCGCGGCCCGGGCAGCGCGCGCGCCGCGCCGAAAGCCCTCTGAAGAACACTCTGTCCATCGTTTTCGCGGGCACGCCGGAGTTCGCTGTGCCGGCGCTCGAAGCGCTATTGGGATCGTCGCATCGCGTCGTCGCCGTCTACACGCAGCCGGATCGTCCCGCCGGTCGCGGCCAGCAAGTCGCGGCCAGCGCGGTCAAGCAGTGCGCTGTGCGGCACGCCTTGCCGGTCGAGCAACCTGCGACGCTGCGTGAGCCCGCGGCGGTCGAGCGACTGCAGCGCTGGTCTGCCGACGTCATGGTCGTCGCCGCGTACGGGTTGCTGCTTCCGCAATCGATCTTGCAAACGCCGCGTCTCGGTTGCATCAACATTCACGCTTCCCTGTTGCCGCGCTGGCGCGGCGCTGCGCCGATTCAGCGCGCGATCGCCGCTGGCGATGCCGAGAGTGGCGTGACGATCATGCAGATGGAAGCGGGGCTCGACACGGGCCCGATGCTCCTCGCGCGTACCGTGCCGATCGGTGCGCGCGAGACAGCAGCTACCCTGCACGATCGCCTGGCGACGCTCGGCGCCGAAGCGCTGCTCGCCGCGCTCGAGGAAATCGCCCAAGGCACGGCGACGCCACGCGCGCAGCCGGCGGAAGGCGTGACCTATGCGACCAAGCTCCGCAAGGAGGAGGCAACGATCGACTGGTCGCGTTCGGCCGCAGAGATCGATCGCCAGATACGCGCGTTCGATCCGTGGCCGGTCGCGGAGACGCGCTTGCATGGTCAGCAGTTGCGCGTGTGGCAGGCCATACCCATCGATTCGCGTGCGTCACGCAACCCTGGCGAGGTGCTCGCAACGAGCGCCGTGGGTATCGACGTCAGCACAGGCAACGGGGTGCTGCGTCTGACGCGAGTACAGCGCGCTGGCCGCAAGGCGCTATCAGCAGCGGAGTTCCTCAAAGCGCATCGCCTGGACGGTGCGGTACTGGGATCGTGAGCCGTTCGGCTGCAGTTCGCGCCGCCGCGGCGAAGATCGTTGCGGACGTGGCGCTGCGCGGCCGCTCGCTCGACGCCGCACTGGTGATCGACGATCAGGCGACGCGCCAGGAGCGCGGCCTGCTCCGCGCGCTCGTTTACGACAGCATTCGCTGGTACTTGCGGCTCGATGCATTGCTCGAGCGCCTGCTCGCGCGCCCGGGTCAGAAGCTCGATGCCGATGTGCGCGCGCTCGCAATCGTCGGGCTGTGTCAGCTCCTGTACACGGAGATTCCCGCGCACGCCGCCGTGGCCGAAACCGTCGAGGCCGCGCGCCAGATGGGGCATGCGCGCGCCGCGGGCTTCATCAACGCAATCCTGCGACGCTCGCAGCGCGAGCACGTAGCCCT
The DNA here is from genome assembly GCA_035606615.1 of Steroidobacteraceae bacterium. Taxonomy (GTDB): domain Bacteria; phylum Pseudomonadota; class Gammaproteobacteria; order Steroidobacterales; family Steroidobacteraceae; genus Steroidobacter. Next base: position 3,448 of record DATNFA010000080.1, on the reverse strand, counting down.
GAGCGCGCAGATCGATCGCGATGTCGCGGTGCGGACCGCGCATCCACGCTGGCTGGTCGATGCGCTCACCAAAGATTGGGGCGAGCAGGCCGCGGCGATTCTCGACGCGAACAATCAGCGTCCGCCGTTCTGGGTGCGCGTCAATCGACGCCGCACGACCGGCGCGCAGTATCGAGCGCGGCTCGCGGCGAGCGGCATCGAGATCGCGGACAGCAAGTACGACGACGAGGCGCTGCTGCTGGCAGACGCCATGGACGTCGGCGATCTGCCCGGGTTCGCGGACGGGGACGTCTCGATCCAGGATGCCGCCGCGCAGCTCGGCGCACGACTGGTCGCACCCGGGCCCGGCGAGCGGATTCTCGACGCCTGCGCGGCGCCCGGCGGCAAGACCGGACACCTGCTGGAGCTGCAGCCTGAACTTGCGGAGCTGGTCGCGGTCGATGTTTCTCCCGAGCGCCTGACGTGGATCGCCGACAATCTGCGCCGATTGCAATTATCGGCGACGCTGGTGGCCGGCGACGCCGGCGAGCCGGCAGGATGGTGGGATGGCCGGCCGTTCCGGCGGATCCTGCTCGACGTGCCGTGCTCGGCAACGGGCGTCATCCGGCGGCATCCGGACATCAAGCTGCTGCGCCGGCCAGAAGACGTGACGGCGCTCGCGACCAAGCAATTGCAGCTGCTGCACGCATGCTGGGCGCTGCTTGCGCCGGGCGGCCGGCTGGTCTACGCGAGTTGCTCGGCACTGCAGGCCGAAACTGTCGCAGTGGTGGCGGCTTTCAAGGCGGCGGTTGCGCAGGCGCGTGAGACGACCGCGGCCGTGCGGATCAGGGCAGGGACAGCCGGCATGGACGGCTTTTATTATGCTTGCTTAGAAAAACCCGAAGGACAGTGAGTGGCTGCGAGCCCGAGGCTTGATCGCGAAGCGCGAGATCGCCCCCGTCTGCGACGTGGGCCGGCAGCATTCCAGCTGCTGTTCGTGTTCGTTTGCATCGGCCTGTGTTACGCGCCGGCCAGCCAGGCGCAGCAGCGCTTCGATATCCGCTCGGCGTACGTCGAGCGCGCCGAAGGCGTCTACCAGCTCACCGCCACGCTCGATTTCGACATCGGCGAGGGCGCCCGCGCTGCCGTGCGCGATGGTGCGCCGTTCACGCTGCACCTGGAGATCGTGGTCCGGCGCCAGCGTTCCTACTGGCTCGACGAAGGGGTGGCGGCGCTCGAACAGAGCTACGAGCTGGTCTATCACGCGCTCAGCGACCGCTACCTGGTGCGCAACGTCAACAGCGGCGAGCAGGCTTCCTATGCGACGCTCGACGCGGCGCTGGACTCGCTGCGCGTCATCAGCAATCTCCCGATCCTCGACCAGGCGCTGGTCCGGCCCGAGCGGCGCCACGAGATCAGCCTGCGCGCCAGCCTCGACGTGCGCACAATGCCGGACACCTTGCGCTTCATCCTGTTCTGGTCGGACGATTGGCGTCAGCGCAGCGAGTGGTACACATGGTCCCCGCGGCTGTAAAGCGGACCCTGGTCTCGATCCTCGTCCTCGTCGGCTCGGGGCTGTGGGTAGCCGCGCTCCTCATCATGGCGCAGACCGTGCAGCAGTCTGCGCACTTCAGCGACCTGCATCCGTTCATCGTCGGCGTCAACGTCGCCGGCCTGCTGGTGCTGCTGATCCTGATCGGCGGCCGCGTCGTGCAGCTGATCCGCGACTGGCGCAAGCGCGTGGTCGGCTCGCGTCTCGAAGCGCGCATGGTGTGGATGTCGGCGACGCTCGCGATGGTGCCGCTGCTGCTCGTGTTCTATTTCTCCGTGATGTTCCTCAATCGCGGCATCGACAGCTGGTTCCACGTCGAGATCCGCGAGGGCCTGGAAAACGCGCTCAATCTGTCGAAGGCGGCGCTCGACCTGCGTCGGCAGGAGTACATGCAGCGCACGCGCACGATCGCCGATCAACTCGCTACGCGCGCCGATCCCGTGGCGGCGCTCGACGAAGCGCGCCGGCAATACGGAGCGATCGAGCTGACGCTGCTGGGCACGAACCAACGGATCATCGGCACGAGCTCGGAGCGCTTCGGCCAGATCGTGCCGTCGCATCCGAGCGATGAAATGGTCATGCAAGCGCGGCAACCGTACGTGACGCTCGACCCGGTCGCCGGCGGCGGTTTCCTGGTGCGCACGGCCGTGCCCGTGCCATTGACCTCCCCCGGCGACGAGCCGCGCATGCTCGAAGCTGTTTACCCGGTCGAGCGTCGTCTCGGCGAGCTCGCCGATACCGTCGAGTCCGCGTATCAGCGCTACGGCGAGAAAGCGCGGCTGCGCGAGCCGCTCAAGACCAGCTTCACGCTGACGCTCACATTGGTGCTGCTGCTCTCGTTGTTCGCCGCGCTCTATGGCGCGTTCTGGGCCGCGCGGCGCCTGGTGCGGCCCATCCAGGATCTGGTCGCAGGCACGCGCGCGGTCGCAAAAGGCGATTTCGACATGCGCCTGCCGCTCACCTCGCACGATGAGATGGGCATCCTGGTTCATTCGTTCAACGACATGACCAAGCGACTGGCGCGTGCGCGCGAAGAAACCCGGCGGAGCCAGCACGCAGTCGAGGCCGAGCGCGCCAACCTCGCGGTCATCCTGGCGCGTCTGTCGACCGGCGTCATTTCGCTGGAGCCGGACCACACGGTGCGCACAGCGAATCAGGCCGCCTGCAACATCCTCGGCGCGGACGTCGAGAACGTCATCGGCAAGCCGCTGGTGGAGGCGGGCAAGGGCAGCTCGCTGTTCGAGCAGTTCGATCTCGCCTGCAGCGCGCATCTCGACGCCGGCCAGACCGAATGGCGCGAGCAGCTCGTTCTGCAGGGGGAATCAGGGCGCCGCATCCTTATGTGCGCATGTACGACACTGTCGGGCGAAGACCGCAGCCCCGGCGGCTTCGTCATCGTGTTCGATGACATCACGGCATTGCTGCAGGCCCAGCGCGATGCGGCCTGGGGCGAGGTCGCGCGCCGCCTGGCGCACGAGATCAAGAACCCGCTGACGCCGATCCAGCTGTCGGCGGAGCGCATCCGGCGCAAGCTCCTCGGCTCGATGAACGAGGGCGAGGCGCAGATGCTGGACCGGGCGACGCACACCATCGTGCAGCAGGTCGAGGCCATGAAAGAGATGGTCAACGCCTTCAGCGAATATGCGCGCGCGCCGGAGATGGATGTGTCACGCTTCGACCTGAACCAGCTCATTGCCGAGGTCGCGGAGCTGTACCGCGCCGGCAACCGCGAGGCAGGCCGGATCGCCCGCCCGAAGCTGACGCTGGATCCCGCATTGACCGAGATCGAGGCCGACCGCGGGCGCCTGCGGCAGATCATTCACAATCTGCTTGCCAACGCCATCGAGGCGTTGGAAGGTGCACGGGATCCGGAAATCCGCGTCGAGACGCGGTTGGTCGAGCGGGCCGAGGGCCGGC
>DATNFA010000079.1:0-120929 GCA_035606615.1 Steroidobacteraceae bacterium | reverse complement strand
TTGCGAGCGGCGCGCACCGCTTCGTCGCGCGTGGTCGCGATCGCGGCGACCGTGTGACCCATCTCGCGCACGATGCTCTGCAGGTCGAGCGAGATGATCGGCTCGTCCTCGATGATGAGCACTTTGGTGCTTGGCTGGTCGGAAATCTCGCGCACTGCCTGCGCGACCATCTGCTTCACTTCTTCCTCGCCGACTCCGAGGATGCGAGCGGTATCGCTGACATTGAAGCCTTCCATCGCAGTCAGCAGCAGCGCCTGGCGCCGCGCCGGCGTCAGCTCGCCCAGCTTCTTCTCGACTCCGGCCGCCGGCTGCGGCCGGGAGTTGGCCACGGTCCGCAGGTCGACGTTGGCGCTGCCCCACAGCTTGTGGAACAGCCGATACAGCGCGACCCGCGGGGTAGTGTCGCTGCCGACTACCGAAGGATCGGCGACGATTGTCTCCAGACAGGCGCGCACATAGGCGTCGCCGCTCTTCTGGGTGCCGCACAGGGCGCGGGCGTAACGGCGCAGATAGGGCAGGTGTTCGGCAATAGCGTGAGCCAGAGCCATATGGCACTCCTCTCGATTCTTTATGGGCGCTGCGTTGCGCGCGCCGATAATGGGCGTTGTAGTATGTGCGAGCGGGGGGAAAGGTTCCTTCTGACTTGGAACTTTTTCAATGGTGGGGCGTTCGGGCTCGACATGCGAATTCCGCGCGGCGCGCGCGGCGCACCGGTTCGAGCCTATCCATGGTCATGAGCGAGAAAATCAAACCAGGCGAGCCGCCTGAAACGGCGGCGACGAGCAGTTCCGAGCCGGTGCCGGATTGGCTCACCAGCCGGCTGCGCCGCATGTTCAGCGACGTCATGGACGAGCCGGTGCCGGACGAGTTCAAGGCGCTGCTCAAGCAACTCGAGGACAAGGAGCGCGGCTCCTGACGGGGCCGGTGCTCAGTCTTCAGCTACCCCTGGACGGCTCATGACAGGACACGACCATTTCCTGGAACAGGTAACTGCGCTATTGCCGGCGCTGCGCGCCTTCGGCCGCTCGCTGTGCGGCGATCCGGCCCGCGCCGACGACCTCGTACAGGACACGGTGCTCAAGGCCTGGACGAACCGCGAGCAGTTCCAGTCGGGCAGCAACCTCAAGGCGTGGCTCTTTACGATCCTGCGCAACTGCTACTACTCCGAGCTGCGCCATCGCAAGTTCGAAATCGAGGACCCGGATGGCGTCTGTGCCGGCCAGGTCGCTATCGCGCCGGATCACGACGCGAAGCTGCATCTGCGCGACCTCAGCCGCGCGTTGCAGCAGCTACCCGTCGATCAGCGCGAGGCGCTGATCCTGGTGTGTGCGACGGGGCTGTCATACGAGGAAGCGGCGGATGTCTGCCAGGTGGCGGTCGGCACGATCAAGAGCCGAATTGCGCGCGCGCGCGACCGGTTGGTCGAACTGCTAGGCGATGACGCTGCGCTGGTCGCGGGACCGCCGGTTGTCGGTGCGTTGGCGGATGTGGACGGCGCGACGGAGCCGCGTTCGGGCGGGCTCTGAAGTCCTGCTCCGCGGATCACGCGCTCGGCGCCGGTACCGCCGCTCCCGGTAAGAGGCCCAAGATGCTCGCCGCGGGGTTCACTTGAAGACTCTCAAGACCGCATTGGCACCGCGCTCCTGGTTCGGACGCAATGCCGGTCTGCGTCCGCGGCTCGTGGTGATCGTCGGCATCGCGATGCTCGCGCCGGGTGCACTCGCGGTGCTGCAGGCGATCTCCAGCTACGGCAGCAGCATGCGGATCATCGAGCAGAACCTCGCGCAGGCGGCGCAGCTCGCTGCGAGCGAAGAGGTCAACGTGATCGCGGCGTCGCGCGAAATTCTCACCAGTCTCGCCGCGCAGCCCGACGTGCGCGCCGGTACCGGACTCGCATGCCGCCGCGCGCTGCAGCGAGCGATGGGCGGCCTCGATCAATACGAGGGCGCCATGGTCGCAAACGCGGAAGGAGTCCTCACCTGTGCGTCGGGGCCGATGCCGCAGGTCGTCAAGGTCGACGACCGCGTGTGGTTCCGCGACATCATGGCGGGCGACGGGTTCGTGGTCAGCGATCTCATCGTCAGTCGCTGGCTCGGCAGCTGGGGCATCGTCACTGCAGTGCCGCTGGTGGACGATCAGGGTTTGATCCAGGGCTCGGTCGCGCTGTTCATCGGTCTCGACTGGCTCGCACAGCGCTATCAGCGCGGCGCGCGGTCGGAAGATAGCGCGGCATTCGCATTGCTCGACAGTCGCGGCGAGATCATCACGCGCGATGCGAGCCGGTCGCCGGCGAAGTCGCCGCTGCCGCGCAATAGCCTCATTCACGAACAGCTGCGCGACCAGCTGCCCGCGGGACAGACCCGCACGTTCCGCGCGCGCGGGCACGATGGCATCTGGCGCCTCTACGCGGTCAGTCCGTTGCTCGGCGGCCGGATCTTCGTGATCCGCGGCACGCCCGTGCTGACCGCGATCGGACCGTTGGCTCTGCAAGTCGCGTGGGGCGTGCTGACACCGCTCTTGATGTGGGCACTGGCGATCGCAGTTGTCTGGTTCGGCATCGAGCATCTGGTCGTGCGCTGGATCACTTACCTCGAACGCATCACATCCGCGTACGCCGCGGGCCGGCACAACGTGCGGCCGGAGCGCGTGGCCGCAGCACCCGCCGAGATTCGCAAGCTCGGCGAGACCTTCTCGCGCATGGCCGACCTGATCTCCGCGCGCGAATCGGAATTGCGCGAATCGCTCGCACAGAAGGAAGTGCTGGTGCGCGAGATCCATCACCGCGTGAAAAACAACCTGCAATTGGTGATGAGCCTGCTCAACCTGCATGCGCGGCGCATTCGCGATCCGCGCGCGGAGCTGGCCTTCGCCGAGGCGCGCAGCCGTATCAACGCGCTCGCGACACTGCATCGACGTCTCTACGAGTCCGAGAGCCTGCAGGAGATCGATCTGAAGTGGTTCCTCGAAGACCTGTGCGCCGAGCTGCGTCGCGGCGGGTTGTCGCGGGGCCGCTCGGTCGAGCTGATCACGAACTCGCCGAGCGAAGTGATCGGCCCGGAAATAGCCGTGCCGCTCGGGCTGCTGGTGACCGAGGCGATCACCAACGCGTACAAGCACGCGTTCAACGAGCGCAGCGGGGGACACATATATGTAGAGGTGCGCCGGCCGTCGCCGGAAACGCTGGAGCTGGCGGTTCGCGACGACGGCGTGGGGTTCGACCCGGCGGCCGGCGAGGACAACACCGGGCTCGGCCGCTCGCTGATCGAGGCGTTCGTGAGGCAGCTGCGCGGCGAGTTGGAGATCACCGGCGATGCGGGCACTTCGCTGGTCGTGCGGTTTCCCGCTGCTGCGAAGAATCAGAGCGAGGGCACTGCGCCTTCGCCTGGGCCGGTACCCGCGACACCCATCGATCACGACTCGCCCGCGGCGGCCGCACCGGTCCCAAGCTCAGAGTCCTGAGGAGAGTTTGCGGGCTGGCAAACTGGATTTATATCCAGTAGCATCGCTCCATGACTTCTCCCACTCGACCCACTGTGCGCACCGGGCGCGGCGCGGTGTCGAATCCCGAGGGGCGCTTCGAGTCGACCCGCGCCGAAGCGGTCGACGACGGCTGGGGCAGTCTCGACGAGGAGCTGCCGCCGCTCGCGACGATCGTGCAGCCGGAGCCGGCGCGCTCGATCATCTCCCGCAACGACTCGCCGGACATTTCATTCGATCAGTCGATCAATCCGTATCGGGGATGTGAGCATGGCTGCGTTTATTGCTACGCCCGTCCGTCGCACGCTTATCTCAATCTTTCGCCCGGCCTCGATTTCGAAACGCGACTCTTCTACAAGAAGGACGCCGCGCGCTTGCTCGAGCAGGAGCTCGCTGCTCCGAACTATCGCTGCTCGCCGATCACGATCGGTGCGAACACGGATCCTTATCAGCCGATCGAGCGCGAATACCGCGTCACGCGCAGCATCATCGAAGTGCTGGCGAAGTACCGGCATCCGTTTTCCATCATCACCAAGAGCGCGATGATCGAGCGCGACATCGACCTGCTCGCGCCGCTCGCGGCGGACCGGCTCGTGTACGCGCTGGTCAGCGTGACGACTCTCTCGAATGAACTAAAGCGCACGCTCGAGCCACGTACTGCTTCGCCAGCAGCGCGCTTGCGCGCGATTCGTAATCTGCACGAGGCGGGTATCCCGGTCGGAGTGATGGTCGCGCCGATCATTCCCGTGCTCACGGATCACGAGCTCGAGCGCATCCTCGCGGCCGCGGTCGCATCCGGCGCGCGGTCGGCCGCGTACGTTCTGGTGAGATTGCCCTACGAGTTGAAGGATCTGTTCCGCGAATGGCTCGAGCACAACGAACCGCTGAAGGCGAAGCACGTGATGTCGCGCTTGCAGGCGATGCGCGGCGGCAAGGACAACGATTCGCGTTTCGGAATTCGTCAACGCGGCGAAGGCGAATACGCTGCGCTGCTGGCGAAGCGCTTCGCCGCTGCCTGCGCGCGGCTCGGGCTCAAGGAGCGCGAGCGCTTCGCTCACGATTCGACGCTGTTCCGGCCGCCCGTGCTCGGACCGCAACTGTCACTGCTTTAGGACAATGCACGCCTGGCCAATCGACTTCGTTCTCGCAGTATTTGACATTTGAAGCCTGCGGAACGTTGTGCACCTTCCCGGCATTGACTGCGGGATGGTTGGCGTATACTCGATTCGCAAGTCGTCCGACCTGCGCCGAGCTTCGCACCGGGGATTTCGCTTGAGCCTCCTGGAGAGAACCATGCAATCCGTCTCAGGACATCGCGGCCTGCGCTTGGTCGTGACTGCCGTTTTGTGCTCCAGCGCCGCCGGTTGCATGACTGCCAAGATCGAAGAGATGCGTGAGGCGCCGACGCAAATCACCGCCGACGAAGCGATCGTGCTGCTCGCGAAGCCGCATCTGGAAGGCACGGGCACCGAAGACAAATTCCTCGATTGCCTGGAGCGCGAGCTGGTCGGCGAGAGCGTCTCCGCCGACGTTGCCGACCGGCAACGCGCCGGCAAGAAATTCGAGCCGCGCAGCAACCTGAAGAACGGGCCGTTCCAGATTTACGCGGACCACAATTTCGTCGACGCACTCTATCCGTGGCTGGAGCCGAGCACTGCGCCCGCCAACGCGCAGGGCTTCAGCACTTTCCTGGCCCGCCCCGGAGTCACCGAGCGCGTCAACTCCATGGGCGTGCGCTTCATCGTGTGGGTCGATGGTGTGACGCAGAAGACCGATGGCGGCGGCAGCATCGCCTGCGCGGCCGGTCCCGGCGGCGCTGGCTGCCTGGGCCTGGGCTGGTGGGAAAAAACCTCCGATTACGAGGCGACGATCTGGGATCTGAAGCAGGGTGTGAGCGCAGGCAGCCTGACGACCGACGTGAAGGGCACGTCGGTGATGATCGGCGCCATCGCACCGATCCCGCTGATCGCGCCGGTGCAGAGCACGGCCTGCGATCGGCTCGCCGGGCAGCTCAAGGCTTTCCTGCTCGGCTCGAGCGCCGAGGAGAACACGGTGGTCTCGCGACCGCAGTAGTCGAATCTCCTTCCCCGGACCGCATTGAACCTGTGGTCGGTGGCGCGGATCGAATGTTTGTTGGGCGGGGGCGGTCAGCCCGCGTTCAGCTGGCGGGTCGCACATTCGGCAACGGCGGCAGCCGTGGTAAGTGTGCGGCGGGGGAACGAGGAGAAACGATGCAAATTCAGCGCTCGCGCAGGTCTCTGCCCGTGGTCGCCGTGCAAGCAACGGCAGTCGGTGCAGTGTGCGCATTCCTCATGGGTGGTTGCCCCAGCCAGCAGCAGCAATCGTCCTCTTCCGGCGGCTCCTCCTCGTCGATGCCGTCGGGTGGCTCATCCGGCGGCTCCTCGTCGTCCTCGATGCCGTCCAGCTCATCGGGCGGCGGCGGTCGCTCGGGTTCCTCCATGCCGAGCCCGGGCGGCTCGCAATCGTCTTCTCAGGGCCGCAGCGGTTCGTCCGGCGGGCAAAGCGGCTCGAGCATGCCGCAGCAGTCCGGCGGCAGCTCGGGCGGATCGCAGGGATCACAGGGAGGCAGTCAGTCCAGCGGCGGTAGTCAGGGCGGCAGCCAGGGTGGCGGCAGCCCCGGTTCGCAGAGTGGCCAGAGCGGGCAAAGCGGTCAGAGCAACGGTCCGAATGTGACCGTCGGCGCGAACCTGCCGGGTGGGCTGCCGACTGTCGGCATTCCGATGCCCAGCACCGGTGGCCCGAGCGGCGGCGGTGGGCAGCAAGGCAGCCCGCAGAACCAGAGCAGTTCTCCTGATGCGAGCCCCGGCGGTTCGGCGGGCGGCACGCCCCAGGAAAGCATTTTCCGCGGCTCGAGCGGCGGCGGTGGTGCCAGCGGTGCGCAGTCTCAGAGTGCCGGTGGTGCATCCGGCGGCGGCGGGTCGGCGGGTGGTGGCTCGGCCGGCGGCGGTGGTGCCGCAGGCGGCGGCGCGGCTGGAGGCGGCGGAGCTGCGGGTGGTGGCGGAGCTGCGGGCGGCGGTGGCGCGGCCGGTGGCGGCGCAGCGGGTGGTATGCCTAACGCCGGTGGCGGCGCCTCTGGCGGTGGTGCGGGCGGTTATCCGTCTTCGGGCGGTAGCAATGGCGGTGGTGGCGGCGGTGGAATGACCACTGGCGAACGCACCGCTCAGATCGATCATGAGCTCGACGCGTCGCTTGGAGTCTTCGACGGACGCATTCGCGACGAGCAGGCGACCATCGCCGGTCAGCGCGGCGGACGGAATGGCTCCGGGGCCGGCGGCGGCGCGGGCAACGAGAACGAGCCTGGTGGCTCGGGTGGCAATGGCGGCAACAGCACCGGCAAGAATGGTAATGGCGGCAACGACGGCCAGGGCGGCGCAGCCGGCGGTCGTGGCGGCGCGAGCGGACAGGGTCAAGGGCAGGGAGAAGGTGAAGGCAACGGCCGCGGTGACGGCAAGCAGGGCGGGGGCGGTGGAGTCGGCGGCGGTGCAGGCGGAGGCGCGGGCCCGAACACCGTGCCGGCCGACATTCCGGACGGCAGCGACGATGACATCGTGGCGCGTCAGCTGCGCGAAGCCGCGCAGAAGGAGACGGATCCGGAGCTGCGCGAGAAGCTGTGGCAGGAATATCGCGACTACAAGAAGAACACGGGTTGAGTTTCGAGGAATCAGTTTCAGGTCATACGCACATGAATCGCTCTATCGCACTCGTCGTCCTGGCCGCGGCCGCATTCGGCTCCGCAGGCTGCGTCACTCACGAAACCAGGCCGCAGGCGCAGATCAAAGCGATTCAGGCCTCGCAGGAAATCCCGCAGGATCAGCTGCTCGACGTCGCGGTGAAGCTGTTCGACGACAACGTGCCGAAGGACGAGAAGACGCTCGAGAAGGAGCACATCTTTCCTGAAGTGCGCAAGGCCGAGGCGCGCTACTTCCCGATGCAGATCCGCAATACGCTCGAAGGCACCGGCCATTGGGGCCAGGTGCGCGTAGTGCCAGCCGATGCCGCTGCACTCGACGTGCAAGTCTCCGGCAAGATCATGGAGTCGACCGGCCAGCTGCTGCGCATCGACATGACAGTCGTCGACGCGACCGGTCGGTTGTGGTTCAAGCGCGAGTACCAGCAGACCGCCGATACGCGCTCGTACAAGGACCAGAGCGGGCAGCCGCGCGATCCGTTCCAGAATCTCTACAGCACCTTCGCCAACGATCTGCTCGCCTATCGCCAGCAGATGCAGGTCGCGGACCTCGAGACCATCCGCCGTGTCTCCGAGCTGCGCTTCGCGCAGGATCTCGCGCCGTATGCGTTCGAGTCGTACCTGACTCAGGACAAGAAGAAGGCTACGTACCAGGTCGTGCGCTTGCCCGCGGACGACGATCCGCTGCTGGTGCGCATGGACCGCATCCGCGAGCGCGACTACGCGCTGATCGACACGGTCAACGAGCACTATTCGCTGTTCGCGGAAAACATGTCCGAGCCGTACACCAACTGGCGGCGCTACAGCTATGCAGAGCTGGAAGCGGAGGACGAAGCGAAGCGCTCGGCGCTGACGCGCAAGCTCCTCGGCGCCGCGGCGATCGTCGGCGGCCTGGTGGTCGGCTCCGAGGCGAACACTTATGCCGGGCAGGCTGCGGCCACCGGCGCGATTTTTGGCGGCGCGTATGCAATCAAGAGCGGCTTCGACAAGGGCGCGGAAGTGAAGATGCACTCCGATTCTCTGAAGCAGCTCGGGGAATCCTTCCAGGCCGAAGTCCAGCCGATGGTCGTCGAGGTCGAAGGGCGCACTCTGCAGCTCAAAGGCACGGCCGAAGAGCAGTACCACGAGTGGCGGCGACTGTTGAAGGAACTCTACGAGAACGAGACCGGTGTTCCGGTCCAGACGCCTGCAGCGGCTCCGCCGGCTGCGCCCGCCGCCCCGAACAGCGGCGGGTAAAGCGCCACCGATTTCTTTCGACACGACACATCGCATGATGCTGGAGAGCGGGCAGGAACTGTCTGCGAGATTCATTCTCGTCCGACGTCTGGGGACAGGCGGCAGCGGCGAAGTCTGGCTTGCGCAGGATCGCGAGCGCGGCTGCTTCGTCGCTCTCAAGATCCTGCGCGACGATCTGATGCAGGATGTGGCTGCGATCGCAGCCCTGCAGCGCGAGTCCGAGCAGATTCGGACGCTCGACCACCCGAACATATTGCGGGTCGACGGCGTGCATCGCACCGGCCGGCATACCTGGATCGCGATGGAGTACGCGTCCGGCGGCGACCTTTCGCAGCTGCGCGGTCGCGGATACCGGGAGATCCTTCTGCACGCAGCGCTGCCGATCACGGCGGCGCTGGAGCATGCGCATCGCGCCGGCATCGTCCATCGCGACGTGAAGCCTTCTAATGTGTTGCTCGCGTCCGATGGCACGCCGCGCCTCACGGACTTCGGCATGGCTCTGGTCACTGCCGCGAAGCCTGCTGCCAACGCGGGTCTCGGCTCGCCGTACAGCATGAGCCCGCAGCAGGCGGCCGGAGCCGCGGCGAGCCCTGCGGATGACATCTACGGGTTCGGGGCAATGCTCTACGAGCTGCTGTCGGGCTATCCGCCGGCCTACGGCGATGGCAAGCTCGACAGTCCAGGTCAAACCCTCGCGGCATTGCCAGCAACGGTGCCTGCACCGCTCGCGCGGCTCGTCGCGCGGCTGCTCGCCGAATCTCCGGCCGACAGACCCGCCGACATGCAAAGCATCGAGCGCGAGCTGGCTGCCATACTGGCCGCGCCGCCTGTCACATCGGTCGAACCCGTGAACCCGTCAACGCCGAATCCCGCTCCGATTCGAGTCGAGCCGCCCAACATGCGCGCGACCTCGCAGAGCGAGCCGCTGCGCGGTGAATGGCAGCGCTCGGCGCCGCAGCGGACGACTGCGGACGAGCTGCGGCGGCAGGGATTTCGTCGCGGCCTCGGCGCGGCGTCGATCGTCGCCGGCATCGCCGCGATCGTCTTCGTATTCTTCGCGTTGCCGCGCTGGGTAGGCAGCGAGCAGCCGGCGCGCTACCAGCCCGCTTCATCATCGATACCGGCGAAACCGGCCGCGGCGGAAGAGCCGAAGAAGGAAGTCGACTTCGCCGCGCTCGCGCGCGCCAAGCAGGATGCGGACGATCGTCGCGGACCGATCGAGGAGCGCTTGAAGAAGCTTGCGGCGCGCGCCGCCGAGCAATGGGGCGGCGAGGAATTCAAGCGCGCGAACGACGAGCTCGCTGCAGGCGACAAGGATTACGAGAAGCGCGAGTACGTCACTGCGCTCGAGCACTTCATGGCGATCGAGCCTTTGCTGACGACGTTGGAGAAGCGCGCTGGCGAGGTGCTGACAGCGCAGCTGAAGGGCGGCGCCACTGCTTTGCAGGAAGGACGCTCCGCCGATGCCAAGAGCGCGTTCGTGCTCGCAGTGAAAATCGAGCCCGGCAACAAGGTCGCCGAGCACGGACTGAAGCGCGCCAACACGCTCGACGAGGTGCTGAATCTCGTCGCAGGCGCCGAGCGCATGGAGAAAGAATCGAATCCGGTCGGTGCGGTCGAGCAGTTTCGCAAGGCCCTCGCGCTCGACGGCGAGGCGCCGCGCGCCGCCGACGGCATTGCGCGCATCGAAGCGAAGTTCGCTGCGGACGCGTTCGCGAGCACGATGGCGCGAGGTTACGCGGCGCTCGCCAAGGCCGATTACGCGGGTGCGCGCTCCGCATTCGAAGCAGCGCGCCGCGTGCGCCCGAACGCTCCGGAGATCCCGCAGGCCTTGCGACAGATCGAGCAGGAGCAGCGCACCGGCGACATCTCGGCGAAGCTCAGCGTCGCGCAAGGGGACGAAGGGCAGGAACGCTGGGCCGATGCGCTCAAGGGATATCGTGCGGTCGCCGAGCTCGACTCGACGGTGGCTGCGGCGCAGGAAGGCATCGCGAGAACTTCGCCGCGCGCTGCGCTCAACGAGCAGCTGGAGTTGTACTTGACGCAACCGGAGCGCCTCTTCAGTCAGCCCGTGCGTGCAGCCGCGCGCGACACGTTGGCGCGAGCCGCGAGCATCTCTAATCCCGGTCCGCTATTGCAGAAGCAGATGGTGACCTTGAAGGATTGGATCGCGCGCGCCGACGTGCCGGTGTCGGTCGCGCTGCAATCGGACAACGTCACGCAAGTGACCATTTATCGCGTCGGGCCGCTGGGCACGTTCGCCGAGCGCTCGCTCGACCTCGTGCCGGGCAGCTACACCGTGGTCGGTACTCGGCCCGGCTATCGCGACGTGCGGCGCGAGATCAACGTACGTCCGGGCGCAGCGACCGAGCCCGTCGTGATTCGCTGCGAGGATCGCATTTGAGCGCGCTGGTCGTTCGCGAATCCCTGGGTGAGCGCCGCTTTGCGGCGACGGACTTTCCGATCGCAGTCGGAGGCACGGGCAGCGCAATCGTGATGGCCGGGCGACCGCCGGGCCCCGAAGCGTATATCGGCATGCACGAGGATCAGCTGTTCGTGCAGCCCGCCGACGGCGCGGAAATCCTGCACAACGGCGTGCGCGTACAGCGCTCGACGTGGCTGCGCGCCGGCGATGTCGTGAATCTCGGCGCCGCGCGCCTGCGTATAGCTGCCAACGACGACGAGCGCGTGGTCGAAGTCGATGATGGCAGCGGCGGCAACATCACCGCGCCGCCCATCATTCCTGAGAGCGCGCGTTTGCACGGACTGAGCGAGGGCGACGCCGAGCGAATCGAAGCGATTCGTTTTCGCGCTTCCGAAGCCGCGAAGCCGGTCCGTCGCATCTCGGTGACGCCGCTGCGCCTCGTGCTGGGCGTGATGGCAGTCATCGCTGCTGTGGTGCTGTGGTTCATCTTCACGGCGATGTCCGTCAGCCTGCTCACGGTCCCGGCAAAGGCGAGCGTGCGCATCACCGGCGGCCTGCCCGCTGTGCGTCTCGGAGATCGCGTGCTGTTGCAATCAGGCAATTACCACGTTCGCGCAGAGCTGCCGGGCTACAAGCCCGCCGAGCTGCCGATCAAGGTCACTAAGGCGCCGAACCAGTCGTTCACGCTGACGCTGGCGAAGCTGCCCGGTCGCTTGCGCGTCGAGGTCCCCGCCGCTGCGCGTGTGACGCTCGACGGCAAGGAAGCCGGCACCGCGCCCGGCGAGTTCGAGCTCGCCGCTGGCCGTCACAGCGTGGCCATCGCGGCTGAGCGCTATCAACCATTCACTGCCGACGTGACTGTCGAAGGTCTCGGTAAGACGCAGACGTTCAAGCCGCAACTCGTGCCGGGCTGGGGCGTTGTCACGGTGACGTCGGAACCGGCGGGCGCACAGCTGCTCGTCAATGGCGAGCCGCGCGGCGCCACGCCCCTGAAGGCCGAGATCATGGCAGGCGCGCATCCGGTGGAATTGCGTCTCGAAGGGTTCAAGCCCTGGACGACTGACATTCTGGTCAAGGCGAACGAGCCGCTGTCGCTCGGTCCGGTCAAGCTCGGCTTGCCGGACGGTCGACTCGCCGTGCGCTCGGATCCGCCCGGCGCGAGCGTGTCGGTGGCCGGCGTGTATCGCGGCCAGACGCCGATCGATCTGGAGCTGCGGCCGGATATCGATCACAGCATCGTCCTGACGCGACCCGGCTACGAAGCCGCCACTCGCCAGGTGTCGATGGGTGCAGGCGAGCAGCGCACGCTCTCGATTGCGCTCGGCGGTGTGTTCGGCGAAGTCGCCGTGCGCGCGTTGCCAGCCGACGCGCAGTTGTATGTCGACGGCAAGCTTAGCGGCGCTGCCAACCAGACTCTGCGGCTGGTCGCGACTACGCACGACATCGAGATTCGCAAAGCCGGCTTCGTCGACTTCAAGACCAGCGTCACGCCGCGTCCGGGCGTGCAGCAGCGCGTCGATGCGACGTTGCTGACGCCTGAGCAATCGCGCATCGCGGCGACGCCCGCGGTCGTGAAAACGAAGTTCGACCAGCAGCTGCGTCTGATGCCGATCGGCCACTTCACGATGGGCAGCCCACGTCGCGAGCCGGGCCGCCGCGCCAACGAGCAGCAGCGCGACGTGGAGTTCAAGCGCGGCTTCTATATCAGCGTGACGGAAGTGAGCAACGCGCAGTTCCGGCGCTTCAAGCCCGAGCATCGCTCCGGCATCGTCGGCAATCACACGCTCGATCTCGACAACCAGCCGGTGGTCGCCATCACGTGGGCGGAGGCGGCGCTGTACTGCAATTGGCTGTCGGAGCAGGACGGCCTGCCGCCCGCATACGAGAAGAAGGGCGAAGGGCTGGTGGCCGTGAATCCCATGACCAAGGGCTACCGGCTGCCGTCCGACGCGGAATGGGAATGGGCTGCGCGCAACGAGGGCGGCGGCAAGCTGCGGCGCTATCCGTGGGGCGACGCGCTGCCGGTCACGCCGCGCTCCGGAAATTACGCGGACGCGACCGCACGATTGATCGTGCAGGATGTCATTCCGGATTATGACGACGGCTTTGCCGCGTCCGCGCCCGTCGGCAAGTTTCCGGCGAATTCGCTGGGCCTGCAGGATCTCGGCGGCAATGTCGCCGAGTGGGTGCACGACTACTATATTGTGACCGCGGACACGGGCCAGACGCTGGTCGATCCGCTCGGCCCGACGGATGGCAAGCAGCACGTCATTCGCGGCGCGAGCTGGAAGCACTCCGGTGTGACCGATCTGCGGCTCTCCGCGCGCGACTTCGGTGATGGCGCGCGCAACGACGTCGGCTTCCGCATCGCGCGCTACGCCGAGTGAGCGGGGATAATCATGAATCCGCAAATGCGCATGCTGGTTCTGCTCACCGTCTTCTGGGTGGCGGGCTCGCTGCTGCTCGCCGCAGAGTCGCCGTCGACGTCTGCAACCAAGCCGGCAGCTGCTGCGAAAGCGCCGGATGCCGCCAAGCCGGATGCCGCCAAGCCGGATGCCGCCAAGACCGACGCTACCAAGACCGACGACGCCAAGACCGACACCAAGGAGGCAAGCAAGGCCGGCAACAAAGAGTCCGGCTCGGCAGCCTCCAAGCCCTCGATCGCCGAACAGGCCGAAGCGGCTCTCAAGGCCGCCTACGAGGCCGATCCCAAGGTGGCGTCAAAGCCCGACCCGGACGCCGCCAAGGACGACACGCAGATGCCGCCTGGCGGCAGCGCGCCGAAAGGACCGTCGCCGCAGCGCTTCGTGCCGAGCGAGCAGGTTCGCGCCGACTTCGACGTCTCATTTCCGATCGACATCTGACGCAAAGAGCATCCCATGGTTACTGCCGTTGCACCGGTTCCGCGTCGCATCTCCTACCCGAGCGAGTTCTTCGTCACGCTGATCGCGCTCATCTTCACTGTGCTCGTCGTTCACGCGACCTATGTCGCGTGGATCACGCCGAAGGGCGACGCGATCGTCGCAGCGGAGCAGGCGCGCATGCACGCCGATCCGAACTTCGTGCCGGACCGCACGTTCCTGCTGGTGGTGAACGGCTACGCGCAGGAGGCCGAGATCATCCACTTCCTGTGGGCGATGCTGATCATCGGCTACAAGTGGCTGCTGTTGCGGCGCGAGCGCAACCTCCTCGACCGTGACCTGATCCACGTGCCCGAAGGCATCAAGGTGTTGCCGGAGGACGCGAAGGATTACGCGCGGCAACTGGAGCAGCTGCCGCAGGAAGAGAAGGGAATGCTCGTCGTGCGCGCTCTGCAGCGCACGCTCGATCGCTTCGCCGCGACGCGCAGCATTCGCGATTCGGCCGAGACGTCCCGCGCCGTCTGCGATACCGAGGCCGACCGGCTAGACTCGGGGTTCGCGATGATCCGCTACGTCGCGTGGGCCATCCCGGCGATCGGCTTCATCGGCACCGTGCAACACATCAGCGTAGCGCTGCTGCAAGCCCACAAGGCCGTGACCGGCGACATCATCACCGTGACCTCGAGCCTCGGCATCGCGTTCAACTCGACGTTCGTCGCGCTGTCGCTGACGATCGTGCTGATGTTCTTCCTGCATCAGCTGCAGCAGTTGCAGGAAAGCTTCGTGCACAACACCGATCACTGGATCGATCAGCATCTGATCCGGCACATGCAGGTGAGATAACTTGCTCGCACTGGAGCTCATAGATTCCGGCCTGCTGCTCGCCCGACGGCGCGGTGAGACCAGCGAGGTGTTGACCGAAGTGCCGGGCATCGCGTTCCTGGGCGACGACACGACGCGCACGGGGGACGCAGCGGTCGAGCGCATCCGTCTCAATCCGCTGCTCGCGCATACGAACTTCTGGCGCGGCCTGAGCACGGAAGATCTCACTCGGCCCTCGCGCCTTGCCCGCACGACCGCGGACATCGCGTTCGCGCAAGCTGAGCAACTGCTCGGTCCACACAAGTCAGACGGCGAGAGCGTGCTGCTCGCCGTGCCCGCAGGCTACAGCCGCGAGCAACTCCCGTTGTTGCTCGGCGTGATCAACGAAACCGGCGTCCGCGTCTCAGGCCTGGTCGACGCAGCGCTCGCGGCTTGCAGCCTCGAGCCGGCGCCCGCGCGCGTGCTGCACCTGGATCTGGAGCTGCATCAGGCGATTCTCACCGTGCTGGAGTATTCGGGCGGCGACCGCTCCGGCCTGAAGCGCAGCCGTTACGAGATCGTCTTGCGTCACGGCGTGCTCGATCTGCACCAGACGATAAGGCAATTCATCGCCGAAACGTTCATCAGCAAGACGCGCTTCGATCCGCTGCACGACGCGATCACCGAACAGCGCCTGGTCGGTCAGGTGCCGACGCTGCTCGGTCAATTGCGCGAACAGGAAAAGACCGTCGTCAGCATGCAGTTCGGCGATCGGCCGCTCGAAGTGGAAATCGAACGCGCCCAGGTGATCGCTGCACTGGAGCCGCATTATGTCGAGCTGCTGCGACTGGTGCAGAGCGCGCGAGTCGCGGGAATGCAGATCCAGCTGCGCCTGACGCCGCGCATCGCCGCGTTTCCCGGACTGGTGGAGCGCTTCGGCACACTGCGCGATTGCGAGCTGCAGCTATTGCCGCGCGGGGCTGCCGCTCTCGGAACGCTCCAGCATGAGACAACGATCAGTCGTCCCGACTCGATCGCGCTCGTCTATCACTTGCCGGTCGCGCGCGCCGCGGGCGGTGAATCCACTGCAGAGCCGGAAGCCACGCCTACGCCGCTGCGGCCGACGCACCTGCTTTTCCAGGGCCGCGCGTGGCGAATTTCCGACCAGCCGCTCGTGATCGGCTGGTCGGTGGAGGCGCGGCGTCGCGCCCTGGTATTGCCGAGCTCCGCGCCCGGCGTATCGCGCACCCATTGCACGGTGGTCCGGCGCAACGGCGCCGTCATGATCGAGGATCACAGTACTTACGGTTCCTACGTAAACGAAGAACGAGTGGCGGGCCGCACGGCACTTACCGTGGGCGATCGTCTGCGCCTGGGCTCGCCCGGCGTCACGCTCGAGCTGATTCAACTGGTGAACGACGATGGCGCGCCGCAAGACTGAAGTCTTCAGCATGTCGTTCCTCGATTGCATCACCTGTGCATTCGGGTCGGTGGTGCTCGTCTACGTTTTGATCAGCGCGCAGGGCGGCCTGCGCAAGATGTCCGAATCGAAGACGCAGCGCGCCGAAGTCACGAAGATGGAAGAGGAGGTGCTGGAGGGCTACCAGCATCTCGTGCAGCTGCGCAACTCGATGCTGCAGACCGAAGACGAGAAGGTGAAGACCGAAGGACTCGGCACGCGCGTGCTGACCGAGACCGAGCGCCTGAAAGTGGAGCTCGCCGACTCCGACAAGCAAACGCTGTCGCGGCGCGAGGCGATCGAGCGGCTCAAGGCGGACCTCAAGTCGCTGGAAGAGGGCGCGCGACGCCTGGAAGGCGCCACAACGGACCCGAGCGCCACCGGTACGCGGGTGCGCGGCTTCATCGGCACCGGCGACCGGCAATATCTGACAGGCCTGAAAGTCGGCGGCGAGCACATTCTGGTGATGGTCGACGTCTCGGCCAGCATGCTCGACGAAACGGTCGTGAACGTCCTGCGCATGCGCAACATGTCCGACACACGCAAGCTGATGTCGGACAAGTGGCGGCGCACCCTCTCGACCATCGACTGGATTGCGTCGCAGCTGCCGCTGGAATCGCAATTCCAGCTGTATGTCTTCAACACCAAGACCTGGGCCCTGGCGCCGAATTCCGAAGGCAAATGGCTCAAGGTCAACGATCCGAACGCACTCGGCGACGCGATGCAGGCACTGCATAAGATCGTGCCGAAGGACGGCACCAGCATCGAGAACGCGATTACCGCGCTCAACGCGCTCAATCCGCGGCCCGACAACGTGATCATGATCACCGACGGCCTGCCGACGCAGGGCGCGAGCGCACCGCTGATTCGCAAGACCATCGACGGCGATGATCGCCTGAAGCTGTTCCAGCGCGCCTTCGCGAAATATCCGCACCAGGTGCCGTTCAACGCCATCCTGATGCCGATGGAAGGCGATCCGAACGCGCCGAGCGCGTTCTGGGTCGCGGCGCGCGCCACCGGCGGTTCGTACATGAGCCCGTCGAAAGACTGGCCGTAGCAGCACCGATACGCATATGGCACGTCGACTGAAACGCCGCGAAACCGAGATCTTCAGCATCTCGTTCCTGGACTGCATCACCTGCGGTCTCGGCTCGGTCGTGCTGCTGCTGGTGCTCAGCAACATGCGCACGCCGGACATCGAATCGTCGCAGGAAGATCTGCAGCAGCAGCTGCTGAAGCTGCAGGACGAGCTGATCGACATCCAGGGTCAGAGCGACATCTTGAACCGCGACTTGAAGGCGAAGCAGATCCAGCTCTCGGACGAGAAGAAGCGCATCGCCCGGCTGCAGGGCGACCTGAGCGACATCCGCGGCAAGTTTCACGCGTCCAAGCAGGAGGCGGACGTCGCGAATCAGCTGGAGGGCCGGCTGGCTTCCGCACAGCAGACGCTGACCGAGGAGATGAAGCGAATTCTGGGCCAGGGTTTCCGCCGCAAGAAGGACGACGCTATCGGCGGAATTCCCGTCGACAGCGAGTACATCATCTTCTGCATCGATACCTCCGGCAGCATGTTCAATTATGTCTGGCCGATGATGTTGAGGAAGGTCGAGGAAACCCTGAACGCCTACCCGAAGGTGAAAGGTTTCCAGGTGATGAACGACGAAGGCGTCTACATGTTCACCGGCTACAAGGGCAAGTGGATTCCCGACACGCCGACGCAGCGGCGCACGGTGGTCGAGCGGCTGCGCACCTGGAACGCATTCTCCAACTCGAGCCCGATCGAGGGCATCGTCGAGGCCATCCGTACCTATCACAGCAAGGACAAAAAGATTAGTGTGTACGTGTTCGGCGATGAGTTCACCGGCCCGTCGATCGACTCGGTCGTCAAGGCCGTGGACCTGATCAATCGCGAGGATGAAACCGGCGAGCGTCGCGTGCGTATTCATGCTATCGGCTTTCCAGTGCGGCCCGACGCCCCGCAGTACACCAGCATCCGGTTCGCGACCCTGATGCGCATACTTTGCCAACGCAACGGCGGTACTTTCGTCGGTCTCGAAGAGCCGGATCGCTCGCGCCCGCGCTTCACCATCGGCGACGCCGTGCTGCCGAAGCCGGGATATCCGGACCCGAAGCTACCGAGGCGATCGTGAAGAGCCCCATCCACAATTTACGCGCGCCGCTCCTGCTGCTGGGCGTGCTCGCCCTGGTCGCGCTGGCTGGCTGCGGCCCGGTGAAGCTGGTCGCGAACACGAACATTCCGACGCCGCTGGTGGTGAAGATTCCGATCGCAGTCGCGCTGTTCATCCCGAAGGAATTCTCGACCTACGTGCACAACGAGGAGCGCTGGAGCACCGACTGGCACGTCGAGCTCGGCAAGGCGCAGACCGACGGCATCACGCGTCTGATGAACGCGATGTTCGAGCGCGTGATTGCGGTGGACAGCGTCGGCGCAGGACAGAACGCGCAGGGCGACGTCCGCGCCATCCTGGAACCGAGCGTCGAGGAGTTCGCATTCGTCACGCCGCGCGACGCCGGCTCGCCGTTCTTCGCGGTGAGCATCAAGTATCGCGTCAACGTCTACCTGCCGAACGGCAAGCTCGCCGATTCCTGGGGCTTCACCGGTTACGGCACGGCGCCCGCCGAGGGCTTGTCGAGCGCACCGCCGCTGCAGACCGCGACCGCGCTCGCGATGCGCGATGCCGGTGCGAAACTCGCTGTGGAATTCCGCGAGCAGGCCATCGTGCGCGGCCTGCTGCCGGAAGGTGCAACCGCGGACACGCTGGTGAAGCCGGTACCGGAGCCGACGGCGCCGACGAATACGCAGCCACCGACACCCGCTGCGCCCACCAGCACGGCCGGTGCTTCGTCCGAGCAGGACGATTCGGAAAAGGACTCGGACGAGGCGCAGAAGCAGGCAGAGCCGGTCAAAGAAGAGCCGCCGAAGGATTCACCGCCTCCACCGTCGCCGCCGCCGCAGTCGAGCTAGACCCCTACCGCCCACCCTCGACGCTTTCCTTGCGGGTGCGGAAGACTTCGCGATTCGTCATGCCGGTCGTCTCGACCGGCTCGCCGTCGACGAGCTTCGGACGGAAGCGTGCGGCGCGGATCGCTGACAGCGCATCCGAGACTTCGCGTGGCGTACCGCTCGCACCGGCGACCTTCGCGTCCGACACTTCGCCGGAGCTCGTCACCGTGAATTGCACTTCGACGTAGCGCTCGTCGACCTGATCGGCCGGCAGCGTGGTGTTACGCGTCGCGCCCGATGGCGACGGGTAATAAACGCGCACAGGGAAGCTCAGCGGCGCGGGCTCCGTTGCTCCTGTGCTGCCGGCGGCTGACGCTGCCGTCGCGCTGACCAGCGTCGCGTTCAACGCGGCCGCGCGACGATAGTAGGGCAGTGCTTTCTCGGGCATGTGCTTGATCTGGTACCAGTCGCCTGTCTGGATCAGCGTCATGACGAGCGTGTCGTGCGCCGATGGCGGCTGCGCCTCCAGATTCTTCACGGCACGCTCCAGCGCCTTCTCGCCTTCGGTGTTCAGGTACCGCGGGTTGATCTGCCTCGAATCGTTGCTGCTGCCGTCCGCGTCGGTCGGCATCCGCTCGCGGCTCTGGGTCCTGAGCCCGAGCGTCGAATAGTAGAGCTCTTGCGTGTACGTCCCGGCGAGAGCGCGCAGCGGGTCCACTACTGCCGGATCGTTCGGGCCCAGCTTCTGCTCGACGAGCGAAATCGCGTGCCGATACACCACGCGCGCCGTGATGAAGTCACCGATGTCCGCGTGCCAGGCAGCCGCGAAGGACAGGATCGGTACCTGCCGCGGATCGCGCCGCCCGTAGACGCGCTCGCCGAGCTGCACCAAGTAGGTCACATGCCGCTCGGCGTCGCCTGCTCGTCCGGTCTTGAACAGGCTCTCCGCGAGCTGGCGCAGCACGTTCTGCTGACCGATGTCGAAGAGGCCATAGCTGCGGCGGTCGATCAGCAAAGCACGTTCGAGCGGCGGGACCGCCTCTTTGTGCTTGCCGCTCGCTGCCAGCGTGTAACCCAGACCCCGCAACGGATCGAGCAACTTCGGGGTCGCCGTGCCGGCGTGCTGTTCGACGATCTGCAGGGACTCGGTGAAGTCCTTCTCCGCCGACACGTAGTCCTTGGCCCCGTAATGCGCGTTACCGAGCAACGACAGGGCATCGGCCAGCGCCAGCGGCTGCTGCTTGACCCGCTCGCGCGCCGACGCTACCAGCTGCTCGGCGGCGGTGATTGCCGCGCTCCAGTCCTTGCGGTCGACTTGAGCCCAATATTCCTGCTGCGACTCCGGCCGGGGCGGAGCCTCGGCGGCCTGGGCGGCGGGAAAAGCCGCCAGGAGAGTCGCGACGACGACGCAGAGCTGGCGCGGCATGGGTGGTGAGAGCAATGGGGCTGTCAGGTCTGTGACAGGCTACGTTCTGCCGCGGACCGGCACAAGCAGCAGTCGCCGGGCGCCGGCTCAGAACGGCGCCGGCGCCAGCTTCGGCACGTAGATCGAATTTTTCACGGTGCCGAACACCCGCCGCACCATCGGCTCGAACTCCTCGAGCGGCATGCTGACGAACTTCGGATCGAACGCCGGACCGTCGTACACGCGGCAGAATTCCTCGGTGACCGCGTACCACGGATGGTCGCGGAACTGATCGCGCATGTTGCGATCGAGCCCGAGGTGATGGAAGAAGTAATAGCCCTGGAAGATCGCGTGCTTCTCGACCATCCAGTGACTCTGCTCGGAGACGAACGGCTTGAGGATCGCGGCCGCGACGTCGGCGTGATTGCGCGGGCCGAGGATGTCGCCCATGTCGTGCAACAGCGCACAGACGACGTACTCCTCGTCGCGGCCGTCGCGGTACGCGCGGGTCGCTGTCTGCAGGCAATGGTCGAGCCGATCTACAGCGAAGCCGCCGCAGTCTCCTTGCAGCATCTTGAGGTGGGTCAGCACGCGGTCGGGCAGCTCGACGATGAACGGCTTCATCGCCTGGCTGATGCGGTCCCAGTCTTCCTTCGTGCCGTCGCACATCGAATTGAAGCGCGCGCGCGGCATGTCGCCATCGGCCATGGCAGCTCCGGATGCAGGTGTGTTCGAGGCCGAAAGTACGAGCCCTCGCCGCTGGCTGTCAATCCAGTGCGGATCTGCGCTGCAGGCTGCGATCAGGCGGCGGAGCGTTGCGCTCGCGGGGATTCGCGAAGCGCGTCGGGTGGTGCTGCTGCAGTCGATGTCGGCGCGCTGCTGAGCGTGAACGAGCTCACCACATCCAGCAGCACGTCGACCTGGCCGCGCAGGGAGCGCGCAGCAGCCGCGGTCTGCTCCACGCGCTCGGCATTCTGGCGAGTGTCGCTGTCGATCCGGTGGATCGATTGATTCAGCCGACCGATGTCCTCGCTCTGTGCGCGACTCGCGACGCCGATCTCTTTCATGATGCCCGTGACGCGCTCGACCGCGCTCAGAATCTCGTGCATCGTTGCGCCCGCGCCCGCGACCAGAGTGGCACCCCGCTCGACGTCGGCGAGCGACGCGCCGACGAGCTTCTTCACTTCATTGGCGGCGGCAGCGGAGCGCTGTGCGAGATTGCGCACCTCGCTCGCGACGACCGCGAAGCCGCGGCCTTGTTCGCCAGCCCGCGCCGCTTCGACCGCTGCATTCAGTGCCAGCAGGTTGGTCTGGAATGCGATCTCGTCGATGACACCGATGATGTCGCCGATCCGCCGCGAGGAACCGGTTATTGCCTGCATGGTCGCGACGACCTTGCTCACGACTTCGTTGCCGCGAGTCGCAGTGCCGTGCGCCTGCCCGGCCAGTTGCTCACCCTGCAGCGCGTTGTCGAGATTGAGCTGCACGCTGTCATTGACGTCGCGTGCGCTGTCGCTCGTCGCGCGAATTGCCGCCGATCGCGATGACTCGCGACGACTCAGGTCCTCGCTCGCGGCGGCGATCTGCCGACCGTTGGCGTCCAGTGTCTCGCTGACCTCGCTGATCCGCTGCACCAGCACCAGCAGTTGCTCACGGCTGGCATTGAAGGCACCGATCAGCTGGCTGACCTCGTCACGACCGCGCGCTGCGAAATTCGCTGTGAGGTCCCCCTGCGCGAGCTTGCGCATGCGCACGATGAGTGCGCCGAAGCCGCGCAGATTGGATAGATAAAAGCCGCTGATCAGGTAGACAGCGAGCAGCAGCGACAGCAAGGTCAGACCGAGCAATCGATTGCGATGCGACTCGAACCCGTCGATCCGTTTGACCAGCAGCCGGTCGAGCGCAGCGGCCGAGCGGGTCATCAAAGCCAATGTGGCGCGGCTGAGATCGAGTCCGGCGCTGCGAGCGGCGTCGCCAGCGGTGCCCGAGAGTCGTGCATAGGCGCTCTCCAATTCAGCAATCGACAGGTCGCTCGCCAGCGCGGGATTCGCAGCTGACGCACGCTTGACCGCTGCCGCGAGGGAATCGTGCAGCATGGACGCGCGGGCCGCGTCCAGCTCGGCTGCAGCAACCGCGAGCTTCGGCGCATAGTCCATGACGAGTGCCATGACGTAGTACGAATCGAGATCGGGATCGAGTGTCAGCTTGGAGTTGTCGCTGACCTGCGTGAACAACGCGAGGATCTGCGACGCTGCAGGTCGTGCCCGCAATGCGCCGATCGCTGCTGCGACTTGCAGAGCATCGCCCTGGTCCGCAGTGAGACTTTCGAGAGCCTCGAACGTGCGTGTCGCGCCCGCTTCCGGGGACTCCGTGGCCTCCTGCAGCAGCGCGGTCAAGGGCGCTACATAAGCCACGCCGAGCCGCTCATCGCGCCCGAAGGCGATGGCGCTCCCGGCATAGTCGACTACGCCGTAAACCGCGACGCACAGCGGTACCAGCAGCGCTGCCGCCACGATCGTGAATTTCACGGGCAGCCGCACGGCCTGCATGAGCCGCAAGCCGGGCGCGAGCAGGGAATCCAGCGTTGATTTCGGGTTCAGCACAGGCGCATTTCCTCGCGAGCGTCATCGGCGGCCGCAGCGAATTCTTGAGCCGGTCGCGCCTTGCGGAACCTTGGTACCCTGGGCAGGCGTTACCAGCCAAGTCAGCGGCGGCAGCATCCCGAAACGAACCCATGACCGACGACTCGCTCTGGTACAAGGACGCCATCATCTATCAGATGCACGTCAAGGCGTTCCACGACGCGAACGGCGACGGCATCGGCGACTTTGCCGGCCTGGCGCAGCGCCTCGACTATATCCAGGAGCTCGGCGTCAACACGCTGTGGCTGCTGCCGTTCTATCCGTCGCCGATGCGCGACGACGGCTACGACATTGCCGACTACACCAACGTCCATTCCGACTACGGCACGCTGGACGACTTCCGCGCTTTCATTGCCGAAGCGCACCGTCGCGGGCTGAAGGTCATCACCGAGCTGGTGATCAATCACACCTCCGACCAGCATCCGTGGTTTCAGCGCGCGCGGCGCGCCCCGCCGGGCTCGCCGGAGCGCGACTTCTACGTGTGGAGCGACGACGACAAGAAGCTGGCGGGCACCCGCATCATCTTCACGGACACCGAGAGCTCGAACTGGGCCTGGGATCCCGTCGCCGGCCAGTATTACTGGCATCGCTTCTTCTCGCATCAGCCCGATCTCAACCACAACAATCCGCGCGTCGTGGAAGCGGTGATCGAGCTCATGCGCTTCTGGATGGACCTCGGCGTGGACGGCATGCGGCTCGATGCGATTCCTTACCTGTGCGTGCGCGAGGGCACGAACAACGAGAACCTGCCGGAGACGCACGCGGTGCTGAAGCGGATGCGTGCAGCGATGGATGCCGAGTACACCGGCCGCATGTTCCTCGCCGAGGCGAACCAGTGGCCCGAGGACGTGCGCGAGTACTTCGGCGACGGCGACGAGTGCCACATGGCCTATCACTTTCCGCTGATGCCGCGCATCTTCATGGCCGTCGCGCTCGAAGACCGCTACCCGGTCGCGGAGATCATGCGGCAGACGCCGGACATCCCCGAGAACTGCCAGTGGGCCATCTTCCTGCGCAATCACGACGAGCTGACGCTGGAGATGGTGACCGACCGCGAGCGCGACTACATGTACCGGATGTACGCGCAGGAGCCGCGCATGCGCGTCAACGTCGGCATCCGCCGGCGGCTCGCACCGCTCCTCAGCAACGACGTCGAGCGCATCAAGCTGACCAACAGTCTGCTGCTGTCCATGCCCGGCTCGCCGATCATCTATTACGGCGACGAGATCGGCATGGGCGACAACATCTACGTCGGCGATCGCAACGGCGTGCGCACGCCGATGCAGTGGAGCATCGATCGCAACGCCGGTTTCTCGCGCGCCGATCCGCAGCGGCTGTACTTGCCCGTGATCATGGATCCGATCTACGGCTACCAGGCAGTGAACGTCGAAGCGCAGGGCCGCGATAACAGCTCGCTGCTCAACTGGACGCGACGCATCCTCGCCGTGCGCCGCCAGCACCAGTCCTTCGGCCGCGGCACGCTCGAATTCGTGCGGCCGCAGAATCGCAAGATCATCGCGTACGTGCGCACCTTCGGCACCGAGATCGTGCTGTGCGTCGCTAACCTGTCGCAGACCGCGCAGGCGGTCGAGCTGGACCTGTCGAAGTACAAGGGCCGCGTGCCGGTCGAGTTGATGGGACGCAACGCCTTTCCGCCGATCGGCGAGCTGCCATATTTCCTGACGCTGGCGGCGCACGGCTTCTTCTGGATGCTGCTGAGCGATTCAGCCGCGCCGCCGTCGTGGCACGTCGAACGATTGCCTGCGACGGAGCTGCCGGTGCTGGTGCTGTCGCAGGAGCTCGCGACGTTCCTGCCCGACCAGGTCGGCGGACCGAGCGCGAGCAGCGTCGCTCGCCGCACGCGGCAGCAACTGGAGCAGGAAGTCTTGCCGGAGTTTCTGCGTCCGCGCAGCTGGTTTGCGCGGCACAACGTCCAGCTTGCCGCGACACACCTCGGCCCGGCATCGCTCTGGCGCAACGAGCACCGCACGTTCCTGCTGTCGTTCGTCGATGCCGAGATCGGCGGCGCGCGTCAGCGATACTTCCTGCCGCTCGCACTGGCGTGGGAGGACGGTCAGGACACCGGGGCGCTGCGCACAGCGGAGTGGACTCTCGCGAAAGTACGCGAGCACTCGCGCGTCGGCGTGCTGCTCGATGCATTCGCCGATCCGTCCTTCTGTCTCGGAATCGCGCATTGCGCAGCGGCGAATGCAACCGTGCCGTTCGCTGGCGGCGAGCTGCAATTCCGTTCGACTGGCGAAGTGCCGGCGCTCGCGGCCGTGCGCGGTCACTCGACCAACCCTGTCGGCGCGGACCCGACCAACACCAGCGTAATCCTCGACGAGACGCTGTTCCTCAAGGCGTATCGTCGCGCCGAGGCCGGGCCGAACCCGGACGTCGAGATGACGAGCTTCCTGACGCGCGCCGGGTATCGTTCGATCGCGCCGTTGGCGGGCAGCGTCGCGCACGTCGCAGAGCAGACGACCGTGCTGGCGTCGCTGTTCGCTGCGATCGGCAATCAGGGCGACGTGTGGAATTACTCGCTCAATCACCTGGAGCGCTATGCGACTACGATGTTCGCGGCGCAGGGCGGCGCCGCGGGCGACTCGCCGCATGCGCTCTTCGTCTCGCAGATGCACACGCTCGGACGACGCATCGGTCAATTGCATTGCGTGCTGGCGCGCGCCGATGACAGCGATCCGGGGTTCGCGGCCGAAGCGTTGCAGAGCGCGGACCAGTCGCGCTGGTACAGCGCGATTCACTTCGAAGCGGACAGCCTGTTACGCACGCTGCGCGAGCGTATGCCGTCGCTGGAAGAGCGGTCGGCCGTCGCAGCACGCGACCTGCTCGCGAGTGCCGAGCGTCTTCTTGCTCGCATCCGCGAGCTGTGCAGCGGACCGATTGCCGGATCGAAGATCCGTCACCACGGCAATCTGCACCTCGGCAAGGTGCTGCTGGTAGCGGACGATTTTCTCATCACCGGATTCGAAGGCGACGCATCCCTGCCGCTCGCAGAAAGACGCAGCAAGGATTCGCCGCTGCGCGACGTCGCAGCGGTGCTGCGTTCGTTCGACTACGCGCGCGCGACTGCGCTGGAGCGTGTCGGCATGGGTCGTCCCGATCTGCGCGATCCGCTGCTGCCCGCGCTGGATGACTGGCTGCGACAGTCCACCGAGTTTTTCCTGAAAGGCTATCGGCGCGCGGCCGTCGAATCGAGCTGCGTGCCCGCGGACGATGCGGCGTTCGCGGCGCTCACGACACTGTTCCAGATCCAGTGCGCGCTGCACGAGCTGCGCCGCGAGCTCGATCACCGTCCCTCGTGGATCGAAGTACCCATCCGCGCTTTGTTAGCATCCCTGTAGGTCGGGCTTCAGCCTGACCTACAAGCCCTCTTCCTCGCCGAAGCTTTCCGTTGCGTACCGCGAGCAGCGCACACGATTCGACCAATACGTCGCCGGCCAGCCGGCTTTCATCTTCAGATGCCGGACGAATTGCACCGGATCCGGCAGCTGCTCCCAGACTGCCGGCAGGAATGTCGCGCGTCCCGTGTCCGATTCCAGGATCAGTCCGTCGATCGACGGCCGCAGCAACACGAGCAGTTGCTCCTCCGTCGTGACGTCGAGCGGCTCGGGCACCGTGAGCAGCGAAAGGTGCAGGTTCACTTGCGGCCATTCCGCGGCCGTCAGCGCCGGGAAGCGGTAATCGTTGAACGCCGCTGCCCGTGCGTTGCGCCACACGTCTTCAGCGAGCGGTCGCGGCGCATCGAGCGTTCCACAGCAGCCGCGCAGTTCTTCGTTCCGACGCAAGGTTACGAATGAGGAACGGCGCACCGTCAGCGCGGGCGGCAGCAGCACCGGGCTGAACGGCATCAACTCGCCGCTGGCCCAGCCGTGCGCCAGCGCCGAGTCGATCGAAGCCCGCGCAAGGGCGAGCAGCTCGCGGCGCTCAGGCGTGGCCAGGTTCATGAATCGCGAACGCTCCGTAACCGACGACTCTCGCCCGGTCGCCTGCTGTGTCGCCGGAATTGCAGCGCGCGATCTCCGCGACCGGGAGTTGGCGCTGGCTCGCGAGATGGAGCAGGCCGTTGATACCGACGGCGCCGCACGCTTGCTCGCCCGCGAGCGTCGTCTCGCGGCGCAGGATTGCGGCGATCGTCGCGGCATCGATCTGCCGGGCTTGCGTGTAAGAGTGGTAGTGACTGAGATCCGAGCTCACGAGTACCAGTGTCGCGGCATCGCCCCAGACCTGCGCGAGCGCTGCAGCCACCTGTTCTGGCGCGACTGCGCCGAGCACGACTGGCAGCAGAGTGAAGTCGTCGAACAACAACTGCAGGAACGGCAGCTGAACTTCGAGGCAGTGCTCCTGCGCGTGCGGCGTGTCGGATTCGACGACGGCGCCACTTTGCAGAAGCGAAGCTTTCAACGTCTGATCGATTGCGACGTTGCCGAGCGGCGTCGCGAACGAGCCGGCGGCCGGGACGGCCATGCCGCGCAGATAGACGCGATGGCTCGGGCCGACGAGCACGATGCGACGAATGGTTTGCCGCAGCGAAGCGACGGTCGCGTACGCCGCCGCCGCAATCCCGCCGGAATAAATGTAGCCCGCGTGCGGAACGATCAGGGCCTTCGGCGGCGCAGCCGTCGCAGCAGAGCTGTGCTGTCGAAGGTATCCCGACACAACAGCGCGCAGCTCGTGCGCGTCGTCGGGATAGAACAACCCCGCGACAGCGGGCGGTCGGCTTGTGTTTCCTCGCTCCAGGCGCATGATTGCCCTGTATGTATCACTCGACGAAGTACTGGCACAAGCTCGACGACGGTCGCGTGCAGTGCGACGTGTGCCCGCGCGCCTGCAAGATGCACGACGGTCAACGTGGCCTGTGCTTCGTGCGTGGCGTCGAAGACGGCGAAGTGAGGCTCTATACCTACGGCCGCTCCAGCGGCTTCTGCGTCGACCCGATCGAGAAGAAGCCGCTGAATCATTTTCTGCCGGGTACGTCGGTGCTGTCGTTCGGCACGGCTGGATGCAATCTTGCCTGCAAGTTTTGTCAGAACTGGGACATGAGTAAGTCGCGCGAGATGGACACGCTCGCGGATCGCGCGAGCCCGGAGCAGCTCGCGGCTTCGGCACGGCGACTCGGATGTGCGAGCGTCGCTTACACGTACAACGATCCAGTGGTGTTCATGGAGTACGCGATCGACGTCGCAGACGCATGCCGCGAACGTGGCGTGCGCAGTGTCGCCGTCACGGCAGGCTACATGTGTCCGCCGCCGCGAGCTGAGTTCTACGAGCACATGGATGCGGCCAACGTCGACCTCAAAGGATTTACCGAGCGCTTCTATCGCAAGATCTGTGGTGCCGAGCTCGGCGCGGTGCTCGAAACACTGGAGTACCTGCACCACGAGACGCAAGTCTGGTTCGAGATCACGACGCTGCTCATTCCCGACGAGAACGACTCGAACGCCGAGCTGGAGCAGATGACACGCTGGATCGCCGACAAGCTCGGCCCGGATGTCCCGCTGCATTTCACTGCGTTCCACCCCGACTGGAAAATGATGGACAAGCAGCGTACGCCCGCGGCGACGCTGACCCTAGCACGCGAGATTGCTCTGAAGAATGGTCTGCGCTACGTCTACACCGGCAACGTGCACGATCCGGCAGGGTCGAGCACGTACTGCGCCGGCTGCGGTACCCGACTGATCGAGCGCGATTGGTACGAGTTGGGAGAATGGCGGCTGGACGAACAGGGCCGCTGCCTGCAATGCGCCGCGCAGCTGCCCGGCGTCTTCAACGGCGCGCCGGGCACTTGGGGTGCCCGGCGCTTACCGGTCAGGATTGCTGTCTAAGTTAGAAGCGCCACGCGCCCGAGAACCAGAACGCGTCGGCGTCGTCGATGACGTCGGACTCGATGCGCTGGTATTCGAGCCGGGCGTTGAGGCGGCCGAAGAACGTCATGCCGACGCCGGCACCGTACGTGAAGTCCTGCTCGCTGGAGCTGGAGTCGAAGCCGGGGCCGTTGTCGAGATCCACGGACGCGTCAACGTCATAGAACAAGTAGCCGACCTTGCCGAACAGCTCGACCGGGCCGAGCGGTATCGTGCCGAGGATCGACGGCTCGACGCCGCTGATGGACGCGCTGAAATCGCCGCTCGAGCCGGACGCGGTAGTGGCGCTGTCGCTCGGGTTACCGAAGTCGACGTACGCAAGCTCCAGCGAGAAATACGGATTCATACGCCAGCCAGCAAACGCCTTCCACGCTGTATCGCTGTCGTCGAGGCTCTGGATCGCCTCGTCCGTCTGGTCGACGTCGTCGAGTTTCAGATTGAACTGGCCGACGCCGCCGCCCAGGTAAAAGCCTTCGTCGTTCTCGTCCGGCCCTTGCGCAAACACGCTGCTGCAGGCGAGGGAGCTGGACGCTCCGGCGACGACCATTGCCAAAACAACTGCTCGATTCATGTGCCCAATCTCCTGCGTGCCTGCGAATGCAGGCTCGTGGCAACAGAACGGGGGGCCGACACAAGCAGTTCCGCGTGCGCTGTTGTAAAACAACCGCCGCGTAAGTTCGGGGTAAGAATTCCCCGTCAGAGAATCAGCGGCCGAACGTCATTGACCAAAGACCCAGCGAATCAATTCCGCTTGAATCGCTTCGCCGCTCCCGGCATGCGCGCCGGGATGATTGATCATGATCACGAGCACGTAAGTGCGGCCCGACGCAGCATTGACGAAACCTGCGAGCGCGCTGACGTCATCGATGCGGCCCGTCTTGAGACGAATGCGTCCGTGCATGCCCGGCGAGTCGAAGCGGTTGCGCAGCGTGCCGTCCGTGGCCGACAGCGGCAGCGACGCGGCGAACTCCGGCATGAATGGGCTATGCCACGCGACGTCGAGCATCTCGCCGAGACCGCGCGCAGTGACGCGCTCGGTGCGCGACAGTCCAGAGCCATTTTCCAGCACGAAGCCCTTGCCGTTGATGCCGCGCTTGTTGAGCCACGCACGCATCGCATTGCGCCCGCGCTCGGCGGTCGCGGGCGGACCGAACGCTTCCGCTCCCAATGTCAACAGCAAGGTCCGCGCCATGACGTTGTTCGAGAACTTGTTGACCAGGCGGATGATCTCTGCGAGTGGCAACGAGTCGAACTCGAAGATCAGTCGGGCATCCTGCGGCACGGGAGCCAGGCGCGCGGCGCCGTCGATCACGCCGCCTGATTGCGTCCACATCGTGCGGAACGTGCCGTATGCGTAATCGGGCGCAGTCATGATCGCGCGCGTCACCGAGTAAACGCCGCACGAGACCGGGAACGTGCCGCGCACGACCAGCGTGTTCGGGTCGGTGCGATCAGGCATGTCGAACACGATGCCACCATCAGCGGGGTTGCAGCGGCCGGTGCCGAGCTGCACTTCATTCTTGAGCACCAGGTTCGCGGGTAGCGGGCTGACCACGATCTGCGGCCGCGAGCGCTGGCCGAACGGATTCACGGTGAAGCGCGAGCTCTGGAAATTCACCATGAGCGCATCGGGCAGCACGTTGT
Organism: Steroidobacteraceae bacterium; assembly: GCA_035606615.1. Lineage (GTDB taxonomy): Bacteria > Pseudomonadota > Gammaproteobacteria > Steroidobacterales > Steroidobacteraceae > Steroidobacter. The sequence continues at coordinate 90,423 of DATNFA010000079.1, read as the reverse complement.
AGCTGCGGAACGGCTGCGCGTCGAAGTCGGCGCGGCTGTCCGTGATCGGCGCGAAGTAGTTGTCGTCGATGACCACGTCGCCGGTGATCTTCGCCAGGCCCCGCTCGCGCAGTCCCTGGACGAAGCTCCACCAGCGCTCGTCCGTCATGTAAGGATCGCCGCCGCCGACCAGGTACAGATCGCCGTAGAGCACGCCGTGATCGATGCGGCCGGCAGCGTAAGCGCGTGTCTTCCACGTGTACGCCGGTCCGAGCGAGTCGAGCGCGGCGAAGGTCGTCAGCACCTTGAGCGTCGAGGCGGGACTGCGCGGCGTCTCGCTGGCGAGGTCGACGACGACCTCGTTCGAGCCGGCGTCGCGCACGTAGATGCTGACGTGCTGCGCCGGGACGCCGACGCGCGCCATCGCGCGCGAGACCGCGGGCGGCAACTGGGCGCCTTGGGCGAGACCATGCGTGCCGAGCGCCAGGAGCGCCGCCAGCGCGGTAACGAAGTTGAGCATTCTGAACAACAGTGGACGTTCGACCGGAAGCGATGCGTGCAGAAGTTTATACTGCGTCGCCTGTTCGTTGGCGTGCGGTGGAGCGGCAATGCGTCGGTTGTGGAATACCTTCCTCAAGGGCCTGGTCGCCCTGTTGCCGGTCACTCTCACCGTCTATCTGGTCTGGTGGCTCGGCAGCACGGCGGAGCGGATTCTGAGCGGCCCGCTGCGTGCGCTGCTGCCCGAAGATCGGTACTGGCCGGGGCTTGGGCTGGTGGTCGGCTTCCTGTTGGTGCTGCTCGTCGGCGTAATGGTGAATGCGTACGTCGTGCGCTACCTGTTGCGCATCGGCGAGGCGTTCCTCGCGCGCATTCCGATCGTCAAGACGATCTTCGGCGCCTTCAAGGACATCACGCGGTTCCTGCCCGCTGGCGGCAAGGCGCGCGATCTCAAGCGCGTCGTGCTGTGGCGCTTCGGCGCAGCGCAGCTGATCGGCTTCGTTACGGAAGAGAACGTCCACGCGCGCCTGTTCGGCGAGAACGCGGACGGGCTCGTGGCCGTGTACTTCCCGATGAGCTACCAGATTGGCGGCTATACGCTCTATCTGCCCGCTGCGGAGCTGACGGAGACGGATCTGTCGGTGCAGGAAGCGATGCGTCTGGTGCTGATCGGCGGCGTGACGAGTCATCCCGCCCAGCCGGTAGCGGCTCGCTAGGAACGGAAGTCATGCTGATCGGCCACGTGGCGGTGCGCGCGCCATTTCCCTGGCGTCACATGCTCGACTATTTCGCGCACCGGCTGATCCCCGAGTTCGAGCGCATCGAGAACGACTGCTACGTGCGGCGCGTTGGCGCCCGCACGATCACGGTGGGCTACGATCCGGCAACCTCGCAACTGCGAGTTGCTGCAAATGGGCGCGTCAAGGCGAACCAAGTGCTGCACAACGTCGGGCGTCTGCTCGATGTGAGTTACGACGCGGAGCGCATTCACAAGCACCTGCGCCGCTCGCCGGTGCTGCAGCGGCGCATCGCGAACGTGCCGGGCATGCGGCCGCTCGGTGCGTGGTCGCCGTTCGAGCTGTGCGTGCGGACGATCCTGGGTCAGCAGGTGACGGTCGCTGCAGCGGGCACGCTGATGCGTCGGCTGGTCGAGCGCTGCGGCTCGGTGACGCCGGAGTGCGTTGCGGACGCGAACTTCGTCAGCTTCGGCATGCCTGGCAAGCGCGTTGAAACGATCCGTACGTTCGCTCGCGCGGCCGCGGATGGCCGCGTCGACTTCGAGCAACCGTGGTCCGAGGTGGAGACTGCGCTCAAGGCACTCCCTGGATTCGGCCCATGGACCCGTGCGTATCTCGCGATCCGCCTCGGGCGCGAGCCGGACGCCTTCCCCGAGACCGACCTGGGCCTGATCCGCGCCGCGCAGGTCGACTCGCCGGCGCAGCTGCTGAAGCTGGCGGACGCCTGGCGCCCGTATCGTGCCTATGCAGCAACGTACCTGTGGGCAGTGAGCGAAAACAGCGCTGCTGTGTGACCCGCGTCTCGACCTGCCAAATTCTGTCACCCGCGAAACGTGCCCGGTTTAACAATTCCTGCTTGTGCAGGGACGTGCTGAATAGCACTACTGCTAGCATTTGCGACCAGTTACGGTTCGCACGCACATCGAACGTGTCCGAAGCAACTCTTCGACAAATACGCATTCTGCACGTGGTGAGCTCAGCCGCTGTTGCGCCTGGCTTGCAACAGTCTTTGCTCATCCCGCTGCTGATCCGCATGCCGAAGCAGCGGGTCAAGACGCAGGTGGTTTGCCTCGGGCCCGGCGCCGTCCCCGCAGCGGTGCTGCGCCAGAACGGCGTCCCCGTTCACGACGTGGCGCTGTCGCGCAAGAAATTTGCGTTCGGCGGCTTCGGCGAGCTGGTCAAGGCTGCCAAGGCTTTTCGACCGGATGTCATCCACGCGTGGGGCTACACCGCGCAGATCTTCGCGCACGGCGTGCGCAAGAAGGTCGATCGCAAGATCAAGGTCGTGTGGACGGTCAGCAATACCGTGGCGCTGCCGAAGGGCGCGGGACTGATCGATCGCCAGAAGCTCAAGTACGTCACCAAGGCCGCGGCTAACGCCGACCGCATCGTGTACGCGTCGGATGCCGGCGGCTCGCAGCATCGCCGCGTCGGCTTCCCAGAAGCCGATAGCCTGACGATTCCGCCGGGCATCGATGCCACGCGCTTCAAGCCGGACCCGGCCGCTCGCCTCAAGATTCGCGAGCAGCTGCATCTCGCTCCGGAGGCGTTCGTCGTCGGCATGGTCGCGCCGTTCCAGCCGGAGTACGACCACCTGACCTTCCTCAAGGGCGTCGGCGAGCTGATCAAGTCGAACCCGCATGTCGCTGTCGTGCTCGCGGGCCATGGCGTGCAGAAAGGCAATGCGCCGCTGATGGCGCTCGTCGGCGGCGGCACGATGGGCGGGCGCACGCAGCTGCTCGGCGAATGGTCGGACCTCGCGTCGCTATTCAATGCCTGCGACGTCGTTTGCTCGAGCGCTCTGAACGACGGTGCGCGCATGACGCTGGTCGCCGCGATGCTGTGCGGTGTGCCCTGCGTCGCGACCGGCATGGGCGCGCAGGGCGAAGTGATCGGCCATCACGGCGTGGCGATCGAGCCCGGCAGCCCCACTGCTTTCGTCAAAGGCATCCAGCGCGTGTTGCAGCTCACGCCGGAGAAGCGCGCTGCAATGGCGCAAGGCGCTCGCAAGCACGCGTTGCAGAACTACGTCTACGTGCGTTCGCTGCAGAAATATCTGCAGCTGTATTACGACCTCATCGGCCGCCAGTCGCTGGTGGCTCAGGAGATGCCGACGCCGGAGATCGACGCCACGGTGCCGGTGCCGGCGAAGGTCGGCGCCACCGCCGACAAGCGCAAGCCGCTGGTCACGATGGCGGAGCTCGCGGATCCGGATTCGCTCGAAGCGAAAGTGACCGAGCACGCGGCCGAATCGTTGCCGAAGTGGCGTCTCGAGCAGGAACAGGCGCGCAGCAAGCGCGAGCAGGAGCTATCGGACAAGATCGCCAGCACGCAATCGAGCGGCGACGTGCTCCAGGTATTCGAGGCCGAGATGGCCAAGCCGACCAACCAGGACCGCGCGTTCACCGAGCGCGCGCGTGGCGTCGCAGACGAGTCGGAAGAGCTGCTGTCGATGGAGGCGATCGCCGCGCCGAAGGCCGGCGCTGCTCCGGTGACGCCTGCTCCGACGCTGACGGCGACGCCGGCACCCACGCCTGCAGCTGCACCGGTAGCAAAGGTAGCCCCGGCACCGGTAGCAATCGCGCCGCCGGCACCAGCACCGGTTATGCAGCCAGCGCCGGTGGCGGTCGCGGCAGCAGCACCGGCTCCGGCCCCGGCACCCGTGGCAGCGTCAGAGCCCGCGTCGGTTACACAACCGCTCGCGGCGCTTTCGCTCCTCGAGACGCCGGTCGAACAGCCGTTGCAGCTGGGATTGCTGGGTGAGGAACCGCCGGCCCAGCAGGCATCGCCGCAGCTCGAATTGCTCGGCGACGATAGAAAACTGATGTCAGGCTAGAGCCTTCAGCCTGACACTCTGCGCAGCGAAGCTGCGTCCCGCGCCAATTCCTCGATTCCTTGCCAATCCCCCGCGCGAACGCGCTCGGGCGGCGCGACCCACGACCCGCCGACGCACGCAACGTTCTTCAACGCCAGATAATCCGGCGCCGTCGCGCGCGTGATGCCGCCGGTCGGGCAGAACGTCACTTGCGGGAACGGACCTGCGAAGGCCTTCAGCATGTTCACGCCGCCCGCCTGCTGCGCGGGGAACAGCTTGAACGTGTCGTAGCCCCAACCTAGTCCCGCGAGCAACTCGGTCGGGGTCATTACCCCCGGCAACAGCGGAAAGTGACCTTCGGCCGCCACAGCGGCCAGCTCCGCGGTCAACCCCGGACTGACGCCGAACTGCGCGCCGGCATTGCTCGCGTCGACGAAATCGCGCGGCCGCGTCAGCGTGCCTACGCCGACGATCGCCTCGGGCAGCGCCTTGCGCATCGCTTCGATCGCCGGCAGGCAGGCCGACGTTCGCAGCGTGACTTCGAGCGCGCGCAGTCCGCCGGCGCACAACGCGCGGCCGAGCGGCACCGCATCTTCGACTTTCTCGATCGTGAGGACCGGGATCACGGGCGCGAGCGCCAACAGCGAGCGAATGTTCATGGCGGTCATTATCCGACACCGAACAGCGAGACTGCACCGGTTTCGGCGTCGCTGGCGGCCTGGCGGAACGTGGCGAACAGCTCGCGGCCGAAGCCGTGCTCGTTGCCTTCGAGACTCGGCCGCGGCGCGGACCGGGCATGCAGCGTTGCGTCCGCAACCTTCACTTCGAGAGTTCCCATGTAGCTATCGAGCCGCACGATGTCGCCGTCCTGCACTTTGCCGAGCAATCCGCCGGCGAGACACTCGGGCGTGAGATGAATCGCCGCAGGCACGGCGCCCGAGGCGCCCGACATGCGCCCGTCCGTGATCAGTGCCACCTTGTGACCTTTGCTCTGCAGCGAGCTGAGAGTGGGCGTGAGCTGGTGAAGCTCCGGCATGCCGTTGGCTCGCGGCCCCTGGTGACGCACGACGACGATGCAGTCGCGCGACAGCGCGCCTGATTTGAACGCAGCAATGACCGATTCCTGATCGTCGAACACTGCGGCGGGCGCTTCGATGACGCGGTGCTGCGGCTGGACTGCGGAAGTCTTGATGACGGCGCGGCCAAGATTGCCGCGCAGGACTTTGAGCCCGCCGTCGGCGCCGAACGGATCGTGCATCGGACGCAGCACGTCGTGATCGCCGCTCGCTTCGGGCACCCCGCGCCAGGCGAGCGCACCGTCCGACAGCCAGGGCTCGCGCGTGTACGCGCCGAGACCTTGGCCCATCACCGTCGTCGTATCTCCGTGCAGCAGTCCCGAGCCGAGCAGCTCGCGAATGAGGAAGCCGCTGCCGCCGGCCGCATGGAAGTGATTCACGTCGGCGCCGCCGTTCGGGTAAATGCGCGCCAGCAACGGCACGATTTCCGACAGATCGGCGAAGTCGTCCCAATCGACTCGCAGGCCGGCAGCCCGCGCGATCGCGACGAGATGCAGCGTGTGATTGGTGGAACCGCCCGTGGCGAGCAGCGCGACGATCGCGTTCACGATGGCGCGCTCGTCGACGACACTGGCAATCGGCAGATAGTCGTTGCCCAGCGCAGTGATTGCAGCGGCGCGCTTGGCGGCAGCGCTCGTCAACGCATCGCGCAGGGACGTGTTGGGCGGAACGAACGCCGAGCCCGGCAGATGCAGGCCCATCACTTCCATCAGTACTTGGTTGCTGTTCGCCGTGCCGTAGAACGTGCAGGTGCCCGCCGAGTGATAACTCTGTGCTTCCGATTCGAGCAGAGCATCGCGACCGACCTTGCCTTCGGCGAACAGCTGGCGCACGCGCGCCTTCTCCTTGTTCGGGATACCCGAAGGCATCGGGCCGCCGGGCACGAAAATGCCGGGCAGGTGACCGAACGCGAGCGCGCCCATCAACAGACCCGGCACGATCTTGTCGCAGATGCCGAGGTACAGCGCGCTGTCGAACATGTTGTGAGTGAGCGCGACCGCAGTGGCCATCGCGATGACGTCGCGGCTGAACAGCGACAGCTCCATGCCGGGCTGGCCCTGCGTGACTCCGTCGCACATGGCGGGCACGCCGCCGGCGAACTGCGCGACCGCTCCGGCCTCGCGCGCGGCGAGCTTGATGAGCTCCGGAAAGCGCTCGAACGGGCGATGCGCCGAAAGCATGTCGTTGTACGAAGAGACGATCGCGACGTTCGCCCAGCGCACGCCGCGCAGCCTTTCCTTCTCCGTGGGATCCATCGCAGCGAAGCCGTGCGCCAGATTCGTGCACGACAACGCGGCGCGGTTCACCTGCGAGCGGCGGGAATCCTCGGTGCGCTCCAGGTATTCGCCGCGCGACCCGGCGCTGCGTGCGCGAATGCGTTCGGTGACTGAGCGCACGCGCTCGTGCAAGGGGGCGGCAGTGTTCAACGCGAGTCCTCGATGCGAGAGATCGAGCGGATTGTAGATACCTAATGCCGAACGTTGCATGCGCCGGCCAAAACGGAATTACGATCCGCGTATCGAAACGCGTCGCAGCAGTAATGGTTTGCTGACAGGTAAGCTCCTTGGTTAACGTAGCCGCGGATTCGGCCCGACCCTGAAGGTTTTGCATGCAGTCACTTCCCACATTCGATCTCGTCCTGTTCGGCGGCACCGGCGACCTGGCGATGCGCAAGCTCCTGCCTGCCCTGTATCGGCGCAGCTGCGCCGGCCAGATCGGCGCGGCGTCCCGGATCGTCGGCGCGGCCCGCAGCCAGCTGTCCCGCGAGGAATACCTCGAGCACGTGCGCGCCAGCTGCGAAACGCACCTCGGCGGCGCCTTCGATACGAAGAAATGGCAGCAGTTCGCCGAGCATCTCCAGTACGTGCGCGTCGACGCACAGTCGGATGGCGGCTTCGAACGTCTCGCGGAGGTGCTGAAGGGCCAGCAGGATCGCGTGCGCGTGTTCTTCCTCTCGACCGGCCCGGACCTGTTCGCACCGATCACCGAAGGCTTGGCGCGGCACTCGCTGATCACGCCGACATCGCGCGTCGTGCTCGAGAAGCCGCTCGGCTACGACTGCGCTTCCTCCGCGGAGATCAACGAGCGCATCGGCAGTTTCTTCCCCGAGTCGAACATCTTTCGCATCGACCATTATCTCGGCAAGGAGACGGTGCAGAACCTGCTCGCGCTGCGCTTCGGCAATACGCTGTTCGAGCCGTTGTGGCGCCGTGGCCGCGTGCAGCACGTGCAGATCACGGTCGCCGAGGACGTCGGCGTCGAGCGCCGCGCACAGTTCTACGACCAGGTCGGCGCGCTGCGCGACATGGTCCAGAATCACATGCTGCAGCTCCTCTGCATCATCGCGATGGAGCCGCCGGCGCACGGCGCCGCGGATGCGATGCGCGACGAGAAGCTGAAAGTTCTGCGCGCACTGCGGCCGCTGACCGGCCGCGACGTGCTGCAGAAGACGGTGCGCGGGCAATACAAGGCCGGCGCAACCAACGGCAAGCCCGTAGTCGGCTATCTCGAAGAGAAGGACGTGCCCAAGGACAGCACGACCGAGACCTTCGTGGCGCTGCGCGTGGAGATCGATTCATGGCGCTGGGCCGGCGTGCCGTTCTACCTGCGCACCGGCAAGCGGCTGCAGGAAAAGCAGGCCGAGATCGTCATCACGTTCGAGGACATCCCGCTGTCGATCTACGACCGGCCGGATCCGCCGCAGTCGCTCAACCGGCTGGTCATTCAGCTGCAGCCGGAAGAGAGCATTACGTTAACCGTGCTCGCGAAGAGCCCCGGCCAGGGCATGGTGCTGAAGCCGGTCGACCTGGGCCTGGACTTCGCCGATGCCTTTAAAACGCGCCAGCTGGACGCCTACGAGCGCCTGCTGAGCGACGTGATCAATGGCACGCTGACGCTGTTCATGCGGCGTGACGAGCTGGAAGCAGCCTGGTCGTGGATCGACCCGATCCGCGCCGCGTGGCAGCAGCACGACGAGCGTCCGAAATCCTATACTGCCGGCAGCTGGGGCCCCGCTGCCGCCAGCTCGCTGATCGGTCGCGACGGGTTTGCCTGGAGAAACGAGTTGTAATGCCGTCCCGCTGGGTCCACGAGCATCGCTTTCCCGACCGCGAGGCCCTCGCCGCCGCGCTCGCGGGCGAGATCAAGGTGGACCTGGAGGAAGCGATAGCGGCGCGCGGTGCAGCGAGCCTGGTCGTCTCCGGCGGCAAGACTCCCACCCGGTTGTTCTCGCTGCTGAGCGGCGAGAAGGTCGACTGGACGCGAACCTGGGTGACGCTCGCCGACGAGCGCTGGGTCGAGACGACTTCCGAAGACAGCAACGAGCGCCTCGTGCGCGAGAACCTGCTGGTCGCCGCAGCGGCCGCTGCGCATTTCGTCGGCCTGAAGAATCCGGCGCCGACGCCGGAGGCGGGAGCCGATTGGGCCACTCGCGCGTTGACTCGCGTGCCGCATCCGTTCGACGTGGTCGTGTTGGGCATGGGTCCGGACGGGCATACAGCGTCGCTGTTCCCAGGCTCGATGGCGCTCGCGCGTGGCCTGGATCCGTCGGTGCCCGCGGCGTGCATCGCAGTCAACGCGCTCGCCGCTCCGCATGCGCGCGTGAGCCTGAATCTGGCGGCGCTGCTGGATTCGCGTCGCATCGTGCTGCACATCGAAGGCGATGCGAAGTGGGCGGTGTACCAGCGTGCCCGCACGCCGGGCACGCCCGCCGAGTTGCCGGTGCGCGCGATCCTGCATCAGAAGGAAGTGCCAGTCGACGTCTATTGGTCGCCATGACAGTCTCACTTGACAATGGCCCACTCCAGAAGGGCCCACGCCTGATCGCCGACATCGGCGGCACCAATGCTCGCTTCGCTCTGCTCGACGGCCGCTCGTGGCGCGACGAAAAAGTGCTCGCGTGCGCGGACTACCCGGACATCGTCAGCGCGATCGAGGATTACCTGCGGTCGGCCAATGCGGCCAGCGGTTCGGCGCGTCCGGTGGAAGGCGCGCTCGCGATCGCGGGACCGATCACCGGCGACATCGTGCGCATGACGAATCACGTCTGGCAGTTCTCTGCGGCACGAACGCGCGAGGCGCTCGGCTGGAGCCGGCTCATCATGGTGAACGATTTCACCGCGCTGGCGATGGCCATCCGCCATCTACCGCCCGCTGAGCTGGAGCAGATCGGCGGCGGCCACGCTGTTCCCGGCGGGCCGCTCGCGCTGCTCGGTCCTGGCACGGGGCTCGGCGTGTCGGGGCTGATTCCGGCGGGCGAGCATTGGATTCCGTTGCAAGGCGAAGGCGGGCACGTCACGTTGTCCGTGATGAACGAGCGCGAGATGGCAGTGTTGCAGCAACTGCATCAACGCTTCACGCACGTTTCGGCGGAACGCGTGCTGTGCGGCCCGGGCCTGGTGAATCTCTACGATGCCGTGTGCGCGCTCGAAGGCGTCGTTCCCAAGGTTCTGACGCCGCCCGAGGTCACGCAGCGGGCGCGTGAAGGGTCATGTCGCCTCTGTCTCGAAGCGCTCGGCATGTTCTGCGCGATGCTGGGAACGCTGGCGGGCAATCTGGTGCTGACGCTCGGCGCAGTGGGCGGCTGCTATATCGGCGGCGGCATCGTGCCCGGCCTCGGCAGCTTCTTCACCAACTCGCACTTCCGCGATCGCTTCGAGGACAAGGGCCGCTTCACCGATTACCTGTCGCGCGTGCCCACGTATGTCATTCGTTCGAAGCTGCCGGCGTTCGTGGGTCTGGCCACGGCGTTCGAAGCGCCCGGGCCACGCTGGGAAGCCGAGTAGCATCCCAAATGTGATGCAGGTCGCACTCGTCGTGTGAGGGTCAGCGACTCTCAGCTGCCTTCGGTACGCTGCGGCAGCACGGCGCGGAAGGGCGCGCCCAAGGGTGGACAAGGAGAACTAGAAGACTATGTGGGCGCCTGCTGCCCTGACCATCGGTGCGTTCGTGTCGCTGCTCGCTGCGCTCGGCTACGTGGCATTCGCGGCGCGCAGGCTCGAGGCCACGCTCGGCGTGCTGCTGCAGAAACAGAGCGAGGGGCAGCGCCGTCTGCAGCGCGAGCTGGATCGCGTGCGGGCTACAACCGTACCTGGCTGCTGACTTCCAACAACCTGTGGCTCGGCACGCCGAAGTGAATCGCTGCGAGCTGGCTGTTGCGGCCCATGAATGCGAACAGCCGCTTGCGCCACAGCGGCATTCCGGATCCGACTGCGAACACCGGATTCTCGCGCCCGACGACGTAGACGGTCTGTTCCGGCTCGTACGGCACACCGGCTTCTTCCGCTGAGCGCAGGGCGGCGACGACGTTCGGGCTTTCCATGAAGCCGTAGCGCGCGATGACACGGCACAGGCCTTCGCCGAGATTCTGGATTTCCACGCGGGTTTCGGGGCTCACGAACGGCATCTCCGGCCGCACGAAGGTCAGCAGCACGTTGCGCTGATGCAGGACGCGATTGAAGCGCAGGTTGTTCAACAGTGCGCGCGGCATGCCGCCAGCCTCGCTTGCGAGATAGACCGCAGTGCCCGCGACTCGAACCGGCGGCTCGCGCTCGATCAGTGCGAGGAAGTCGCGCACCGGCATCTGCTCTTTCGCGACCAGCCAGTTGAGCGTGCGTCGTCCTTCCTGCCACGTCGTCATCAGCACGTAGGCCAGTATGGCCACGGCGATCGGCAGCCAGCCGCCATCGTCGAACTTCAGGGAGTTCGAGAGGAAGAACGCGAACTCGATCAGCGCGATGAAGCCGAGCACGCCCATCACCAGGCGGCGGCGCGGTTCCTGCGGACGCACGCGCAACAGCATGATCACAAGAATGCTGTCGATCAGCATCGTGCTGGAAATCGCGATGCCGTAGGCGCCGGCGAGCGCGCTCGAAGACTGGAACACGACTATCAGCGTCATCGTGCCGGCGAACAGCAGCCAGTTGAGCGTCGGCACGTACACCTGGCCGATCTCTTCTTCCGAAGAATGCGCGACGCGCAGCCGCGGCAGGTAGCCGAGATTCAGCGCCTGGCGCGTGATCGAGAACACGCCAGAGATGACCGCCTGCGAAGCGATCACGGTTGCCGCGGTCGCCAGCACGATCAGTATCGGCAGCAACCAGCCCGGCGCCATCAGATAGAAAGGATTGGAGATCGCGCTCGGATTCTCCAGCAACAGCGCGCCTTGACCGAAGTAGTTCAGCACCAGCGCGGGCAGCACGATCACGAACCAGCCGCGCCGGATCGGCGCGCGGCCGAAGTGACCCATATCGGCGTACAGCGCTTCGCCGCCGGTCACCGCGAGGAACACCGAAGCGAGCGTGACGAATCCTGCCCAGCCGTTGTTGGTGAAGAACTGCACCGCGTACAGCGGATTGATCGCGAACACCACATCCGGCCTGGTGATGATCCAGCGCGTCCCGAGCAGCGCGAGGGTCACGAACCACACGAGCGTGACGGGTCCGAACATGCGGCCCATCGCGCCCGTGCCGCGCCGCTGCACCAGGAACAGCGCCGTCAGGATGATCATCGCCCCGGGCAGCACGAAGTGCTCCAGCCGCGGCGTCGCGACGGCGAGACCCTCCATCGCGCTCAATACCGAGATCGCCGGCGTGATGAAACCGTCGCCGAAGAACAGCGCGGCTCCGAACACGCCGAAGGCACTCACTGGTCCCCAGACGCGCCAGTTGCTGCTGGCGCTCGAGACCAGCGTGCTCAGCGCGAGCACGCCGCCTTCGCCGCGGTTGTCCGCGCGCAGCACGATTGCGACGTACTTGATCGAGATGATCAGGACCAGCGACCACAGGATCAGCGACAGGATGCCGATGATGTTCTGTTGCGTGACGGCGATGCCGTGCTCGGGATTCAGGCACTCGCGGAACGCGTACAGCGGACTGGTGCCGATGTCGCCGAACACTACGCCGAGTGCAGTGAGGACGAGCTTGACGTTGGCGTCGCTGCGAGAGTCCGCGACGGCAGCGGCAGGCGAGCGTGCGTGCATGGGGCGCGCATTGTACAGGAAGGTGTGAGGAGGGCCTGTAGGTCGGGCTTCAGCCCGACAGAACGCGGCGCTATTCGAGGACGCTGGCTAGCCAGCGGGCGATCATGCCGCCCAACGTGGCACCAAGCAGCGCAGTCGCGATCGGCTGGACCAGGCTCGAATTGCCGGAGCCGAATTCGGCCGCGCTCTGCATGATCAAGGCCCGCATCAGGCCTGCATCCGTCAGCCACCACGTCAGCGCCAACGCCAGCGCGACACCACCGATCACACCGGGAACGATGAACCACACCGCACGGCGCCAGCCGCGTGCCAGCGCTTGCAAGTTCTGCTGCAATTCCTGTTCGATGCGCTGGCGCGCCGCGGCCCGCTTCGAATCGTCGATCGTTGCGATCTGCGCGAAGATCTTCGCATCGAAGGCTTCGTCCAGCGCCAGTCGCGGGGTCGCAGTACGCAGGCTGCGATCGAGCGCCTGCAGCTCTTCGGCACGCGCACGGCACATCGCGCAGTCAGCCAGGTGAGCTTGCAAGGCCGTTGCATCGGCCGCGTTCAGATCGCCGTCCAGCCAATCCTGCAGGCGATCGTTCCACGCGAGCTCGTGCTCGTGCGCGACGGAAGGATGTGCGGTTCGGGCGGTCATGCGGCTTCTTTGGTCAGCTCGATTAGGCGCTTGCGGGCGCGATGGAGCAAGGCTTTGACCGTGCCCAGCGGCAAGCCGAGGCTGGTTGCAGTCTGCTCATAGGACTTGTCTTCCATGTAGAACAGAACGACCGCCTGGCGATAGCGTTCCGGCAGCTGATCGAGCAGCTGCCCGACGCTGACCGTCGCGGAATCGTCCGCGTCTTCGCTGGCCAGCGCCCGGACTTCGGCCGACTGCTCTTCTTCATCGCTGTCGAGCGAGACCTGCGGCCGGCGCTTGCGCAGCTCGGACAGGCAGGCGTTCTTGGAGATCGCATAGATCCAGGTCGATAGCTGCGACTGCCCGGCGAACCCTGGCAGCGCGCGCCAGATGCGCAGGAAGATGTCCTGCGTGGTGTCCTCGGCCATTGCCCGATCGCGTAACATACTGAATGTAAGGCGAAAAACCCGGTCCCTATAGTGCGGAAGAAGGATCCCGAACGCCTCCCGGTACCGCTTGGCCTGCAGATGCTCCTGAATCTGAGCGTCTGCCGGGGAAGCGGGCGAGGACGTCATTGCTGTTTGGGACGGGGTAGGGGGATGAAAGGTTGCGGCCAGCTGGCGCGAGACTCTAGCAAGCGTGATCTATGCACGGGCCGCGATCCGCCGGCTGCGGACCGCAATTGGCCGACCGTAACGGGAGTGCAACCTTTCACCGCAGGGGCTGCGTCTGAACCGACAATCCTGATAGGGTCAACGCACCCAGCGAGGCGGCAATGGTCGAAGAATTCATCCCAATAATGGGCATCCTGTTCGGCATCGGCGGGCCAGCCGTGGTCGTGATCGTGTGGTTCACCCTGAACTACCACAAGCGCCGCAAGCTGATGGAGCTGCATCACACCGAGCGCATGGCGGCGATCGAGCGCGGCATGGAAATTCCGCCGCTGCCGATCGAGCTGATCGACGGCCGCAGCGTGCCGAAGCGGCGGCGCACGGCGCTGCTGCCCGGCCTGGTGTGGTTCTTCATCGGTCTCGCGCTCGCGACCGGTTCCCTGGTCGACAGTGGCGAAGACATGCCGCTGTTCCTCGGCTTGATTCCGCTCGGCATCGGGCTGGCATATCTCATTTATTACTTCGTCGAAGGACGCAGCGTCGAAGCGCGCTGGCTGGAGCACGACCTCGCGCAGCGAGGCAACGGCCGCCCCGCAGGAACTTGAAGAATGTCGGGCTAAAGCCCGACCTACAGGCCGACACTCAGCCCGCCGTGTAACTTTGCACGGCGGGCTGTGTATTTTGGGGACCCGAAAACAAACACACGGGACGGACCCGCATGCTTTCCATCCGCAATCTGTCGAAGAGTTACGGCGACGTGCAGGCGCTGCGCGATTGTTCGCTGGAAGTGCCGCCGGGCATGTTCGGCCTGCTGGGGCCGAACGGCGCGGGCAAATCCTCGCTGATGCGCACGATCGCGACGCTGCAGGATCCCGACAGCGGCAGCATCACCTTCGACGGCATCGATGTCGCGACCAACAAGGATCGCATCCGCCGCACGCTCGGCTACCTGCCGCAGGATTTCGGCGTGTATCCGAAGGTCAGCGCCCAGGACATGCTCGATCACTTCGCGGTGCTGAAGGGCTACGTGCAGCGCAAGGAGCGCAAGGAAGCGGTCGAAGCGTTGCTGCAGCAGGTGAACCTCTGGGACGTGCGCAAGCGCAAGCTCGGCACGTTCTCCGGCGGGATGCGCCAGCGCTTCGGCATCGCGCAGGCACTGCTCGGCAATCCGCGGCTGGTGATCGTCGACGAGCCGACTGCCGGCCTCGATCCCGAGGAGCGCAACCGGTTCTTGAATCTGCTGGCCGGCATCGGCGAGCAAGTGGTCGTGATCCTCTCGACGCACATCGTCGAAGACGTCGCCGACCTGTGCCCGCGCATGGCGATCATCTCGCGCGGCCAGGTCCTGATGAGCGGCGAGCCGCGCGAAGCGATCGGCACCTTGCGCGACCGCGTGTGGAGCAAGCTGGTGAGCAAGGCGGCGCTCGCGGAGTACCAGCAGCGCTATGCCGTGCTGTCGACGCGACTGATCGGCGGACAGCCGCTGATACACGTGTACAGCGAAGCGCGCCCGGAGCAGGGCTTCGAGCCCGTCGCCGCCGGGCTGGAGGATGTGTACTTCAGGCAGCTGCGCACGCATGGCGCGGCGGCGCACGCCTGAGGCCTGCGCAGTGTTCCGCGAATTCCTGCGTTTCGAGCTGCGCTACCAGCTCCGCTCACCGCTGCCGTGGCTGATCGCGCTGCTGTTCGGATTACTCGCGTTCGGCGGGATGACCAGCGACGAGATCCAGATCGGCGGCGCCATCGGCAACATCAACCGCAACGCGCCGAGCGTGATCCTCAACTACCTGGTCACCTTTTCGGTCCTCGGGCTGCTGGCGGCAATCCTGCTGGTCGCGCAGCCGCTGCTGCGGGATGGGGATCTGCGAACCGACGAGCTGTTCTTCAGCGCACCCGTGCGCAAGGGCAGCTACCTGTGGGGTCGCGCGGTCGGCGGCGCGATCGCAACGCTCGGCATCTTCGCGGTCGTCGCGCTCTTCATGATCGTCGGCTCGCTCATGCCGTGGCTGGATCCGAAGCGCATCGGCCCGTTCATGATCGGACCGTACGTATGGGCGTTCGGCGTGCTGGTCGTGCCGAACCTGATCTTTGTCGGCGCGTTCCTGTGCCTGCTCGCGGTCACGACGCGTCGATTGCTGGTGGTGTTCCTCGGCGCGATGGGACTGCTGGTTGCCTTCATCATCGCCGGCGCGCTCACGAGCGATCTGCAGTACGACACCATCGCGCGCCTGATCGATCCGTTCGCCGGGCGCACCGTGGGACGCGCCATGCGTTACTGGTCTGCGACCGAGCGCAACACGCTCGTACCAGCCATCGATGGCTTGTTGTTGCTGAATCGCGTGATCTGGCTCGGCGTGTCCGCCGCGCTGTTGGCCGCTGCACACTTCCTGTTCCGCACACAACGCAGCAACGGGCGAAAGCGGACCGCGCGCGGCGCGAAAGCGTCCATGGAAGTAACCGCGCCCTCGATCGCTGTGCCTGCATTGATCGTTGCGCCTGCCGCAAAGGTGGCGCGCACGTTCGATGTCACGACGTCGCTGCGTCAATTCTTCCATCAGATCTACTTCGACGCGGTCAGCGTGCTGAAGAGCCTGCCCTTCCTGATCCTCCTCGGATTCGGTTTGATCAACCTCATCACCAGCGCGCGGGTCTCGAACCGGCTGTTCGGAACGGAGCCTCACCCGGTCACGGCGTTGATGCTCGAAGCGCTGCGGGGCAGCTACCAGTTCGTGCTGGCCCTCATCGTCGCGTACTACGCCGGCGAAGTGATCTGGCGCGAGCGCGACGCACGCCTTGCAGAGGCTACCGATGCAGCGCCAGTCCCAAACTGGGTGCCGCTGCTTGCCAAGACCGGCGCTCTCTTCGCCGTCGTGCTGGCATTCATGCTGATCGGCGCCGTGGCTTCGATCGTCTATCAGCTGTCAGTCGGCCACACCTATCTCGAGATCGGTCTGTATCTGCGCGCCATGCTGCTCGACTCCATGCCATTTGTGCTGATGGCTGTTGCGGCTGTGTTCCTGCAGGTGGTGAGCAATCAGAAGTTCATCGGCTACGCGCTGTTCATCGTGGTGTTCCTGATGCAGACCGTGCTGACGGCCATGCACTTCGAGCACAACCTCTACATCTATGCCGGCTCGCCCACGCTGACGTATTCGGATATGAACGGCTTCGGCCACCTGCTACGGCCATGGGGCTGGTTCAACGCCTACTGGTCCGTGTTCGCCGCCATGCTGCTGGTGATCTCGGCCGCGCTCTGGGTGCGTGGCGTCGCGCCGTCGCGCCGAGCTCGCTGGAGCGAGGCGCTGCGTTCGCTGCGCGGGCCGCGAGGCGCACTGCTCGGCGCGCTGGCTGTCGCGTTCGTCACGATCGGCGCCTGGATTTTCTACAACACGAACGTGCTGAACGATTACCTGCCGTCGGACGTCGTGCTGGATCGACAGGCACACTTCGAGAAGGAATACCGCAAGTACAAGAACCTGCCGCAGCCGCGCATCACGGACGTCTACGCGGACGTGGACATCTATCCGGCGCAGCGTCGAGTCGAAATCCGCGGCCGTTATCAGCTCGTGAACAAGACTGCGGGACCGATCCGCGATCTGCACGTCACGCTGCTGCCAGGCGCGGAACTGCGCGTGACGTCGATTGGCTCGGCCAAGCTGGTCGCGGACGATCGCGAGGCAGGCTATCGCATCTATCGACTCGCCGAGCCGCTGCCGCCCGGCGGCACGATGGAGCTCAAGTTCGAGGTCGAGCGTGCCGAGCGCGGCTTCACGAATTCCGGCATGCCGCCGTCGAGCGGCGGCGGCGACGTGCGCTCACCGCTCAACTACAACGGCACGTTCTTCAACAGCGCCAGCATGTTCCCGCATCTCGGCTACAACGAGGGCGGGCAGATTCTCGACCGCAATGAGCGGCGCAAGCGCGGGCTGGGCGACGTGCCGCGCGCGGCCAAGCTCGAGGACGAAGCGGCGCGCGGCAGCTTGGGCTTCCCGGATGCCGACTGGATCAACTACGAAACCGTCGTCAGCACCAGCGCGGACCAGATCGCGCTCGCGCCGGGCTACCTGCAGAAGGAATGGACGCAAGGCGAGCGGCGCTACTTCCACTACAAGATGGATCGGCCGATGCTGCCGTTCTTCTGTTATCTGTCGGCGCGCTACCAGGTCAAGCGCGGCGACTGGCACGGCATGCCGATCGAGGTCTACTACGACGCCAAGCATCCGTACAACGTCGACCGCATGATCGAAGCGACGCGCAAGTCGCTCGATTACTTCACGACCAATTTCTCGCCTTACCAGCATCACCAGGTGCGCATCCTGGAGTTCCCGCGCTATGCGCGTTTCGCGCAGAGCTTCGCCAACACGATTCCGTTCTCCGAGTCGATCGGCTTCGTCGCCGACGTGGGCGATCCCGGCGACATCGACTATGTGTTCTACGTCACCGCGCACGAAGTGGCGCATCAGTGGTGGGCACACCAGGTGATCGGCGCCGACGTGCAGGGCTCGAGCATGATCACGGAATCGCTCTCGCAGTACTCGGCGCTGATGGTGATGGAGAAGCAATATGGCCGCGAGCACATGCGACGCTTCCTGAAGTACGAGCTCGACCGGTATCTGGGCGACCGCGGCAGCGAGCTGATCGAGGAGCTGCCGCTGATGCGCGTCGAAAACCAGGACTACATCCACTATCGCAAGGGATCGCTGGTGTTTTATCGGCTGCGCGAGGAGATCGGCGAAGAGAACCTGAACCGCGCGCTCGCAGCCTTCATTCGCGATAAGGCCTTCCAGCAGCCGCCGTACACGACGACGCTGGAAATGCTCGACTACATTCGTGCGCAGACGCCGCCGGAAAAGCAAAAGCTGATCGAAGAGCTGTTCGCTAAGATCGTGCTCTACGACACCAAGGTCACGGCCGCGACAGCGAAGCCGCGCGCGGATGGCAAATTCGACGTGAGCATCGAGTACGAGACGCAGAAGGTCGAGGCCGACGGCGTCGGCCGCGAAACGCCGTTAGCGGTGGACGACTGGATGGAAATAGCCGTGTTCGCGCGCCGCCAGGGCGAGGGCGAGCACACCGAGCGCGCGCTCTATCTGCAACCGCAGCACATCACGCAGAACAAGGGCAAGGTCGAAGTAGTGGTCGACGCCGAGCCCTTCGAAGTCGGCGTCGATCCTTACAACAAGCTCATCGACCGCAATCCGGACGACAATCGCAAGCGGGTGGAGTGACTCACGAGCGCTGCGGGATCACTCCAAACCTCCCGCCCTGGTAATCCCGGAACGCCTGCTCGATCTGCTCGGGCGTGTTCATCACGAACGGGCCGTAGCGCGCCACCGGTTCGTTCAAGGGTTTGCCTGAGAGCAACAGCAGCTCCGCCTCGCCGCGCGCGTCCGCGTCGACCGCAAGTTCGATGCTGTCGCCTGATTCGAGCAACGCCGCCTGGCCTTCGCGCACTTCACGACGGTCGCTGCCGATGCGCGCCGCGCCTTTGAATACGTAGATGAGTCCGTTCTGATCCGCGGGAACAGACTGCGTCAGCGCGCCGCCAGGCTGCATCGTGAAGTGCAGCATCTGGATCGGCACGCGCGTGTCGATCCGTGCATTGCGTCCCAACGACTCGCCCGCGATCACGCGTACCGCGACGCGTCCATCCGAGCTGGTCGCTCGCGGAATGTCGTCCGCGCGCAGCGTCTGATAGCGCGGCGTCATCATCTTGTCCGTCGCAGGCAAATTGACCCAGATCTGGAAACCTTCCTGCACGCCGCCCTCGCGCTGAAACCGCTCCGTCGGCATCTCGGAATGTATGACGCCGCCGCCGGCGGTCATCCACTGCACGTCGCCCGGACGCAGCACGTCGGCGTTGCCGAACGAATCGCGATGCTCGTTCTCGCCGGCGAGCACGTACGTGACCGTCTCGAAGCCGCGATGCGGATGGTCGGGCGCGCCGAGCGCCGCGCCGGCCTTCCACTGCACCGGGCCGAGGTGATCGATCAGCAGGAACGGATCGAAATGGCTGAACCCTGCGATCGGGAACGGCCTGCGCACCGGGAAGCCGCCGCCCTCGATCGTGCTCTGGGCCTGAACGACGCGCGCGACGCGCCGGGTCTGCAAAGCGGGAGAAGTATTCATGGGAGCGTTCATGGGGACACAGGGTGGCATAGCCAAGGTGAGGAATCGCCGGGTACCAAGGAATGAGAGTTATTCTGGCGGTGCCGGCGTAAACTGGGCTGCGGTACGGCCTCGGGCGGGGATTGGGGGCGGATCATGGCATTCGTGGCACAGGCTGCCGACGGCAGCAGCATTCGATACGTCGACGGCAAGCGGTACCTGTGGCTGGCCTCGCTCACCGGCCCGCTGGTACCCATCGTCGGTGTCGCGCTGTACTTCCTGAGCGGCGGCAATCCGCTCGCGTGTGTTTTCCCGCTCGTCTACACCTTCCTGTTCGTGCCGCTGGCCGATGCGATCTTCGGCGAGGACACGCACAACCCGCCGGAGGAAGTGGTGCCGGCGATGTCTCGCGACAACTACTACCGCGTGCTGGTGTACGTCGCGATCGTGCTGTTGTTCGCGCAGTTCTTCGTTGTCGCGTGGTTCATCGGCACGCACTCGTTGCCGTGGTGGGCATTCCTGGCGCTGACGCTCGGCTGCGGGTTCTCCAGCAGCGCGTCGCTCCTGGTCGGGCACGAGCTCGGGCACAAGTCGAGCCGCACCGATCGTGTTGCGGCCCAGGTCGTGAACGGGCTGGTGGGCTACGGTCATTTCTGCATCGAGCACAACCGCGGTCATCACGTGCACGTCGCCACGCCCGAGGACAGCGTCAGTGCGCGCATGGGCGAGTCGATCTATAAATTCGTGCTGCGCGAAATTCCCGGCGCGTTCCGCCGCGGCTGGGCGCTGGAGCGCGAGCGCCTGGAGAAGCTCGGCAAGCCGGTCTGGTCGCTGAGCAACGAGATCCTGATGTCCTGGCTGCTCACCGCCGTCATCGCGGTCGCGCTGCTGGCCACCTTCGGCTGGATCATGGTGCCGTTCCTCGTGATCCATCACTTCTACGCCTGGTACGGCCTGACCCAGGCGAACTACGTCGAGCACTATGGGCTGTTGCGGCAGAAGCTGCCCAATGGGCGCTACGAGCTGCCGGAGCCGCGCCATTCGTGGAACACGAACCACATCTACTCGAACCTGATCTCGTTTCACCTGCAGCGCCACTCCGATCACCACGCCAATGCGCTGCGGCCTTACCAGGCATTGCGCGATTTCGCCGACCTGCCGCGCCTGCCGAGCGGCTATCCGGGCAGCTTCGGCCTCGCGATGATCCCGCCGCTGTGGTTCCGGGTGATGGACCCGAAGCTGATGCAGTGGGCCGGCGGGGATATCTCCAAGGTAAATGTCGACCCGGCCAAGCGCGACAAGCTCTACGCGCGATACGGAGCCAAGAGTCGGGATTCTGCGACGCTGTAAGCGGCGCTCGAAGGCGTTACTCTCACTCGCGTCCATCTGGCTGCGCGAGCGAGGTTCGGAATGAGCATGACGTTGCTCGTCAACATCGACGTTGACGATTTGCACAAAGGCATCGAGTTCTACAGCAAGGCCTTCGGGCTGACGATCGGGCGGCGTTTCGGCGCCGATGCGGTCGAGTTGCTCGGCGCGACCTCGCCCATCTATCTGCTGGCCAAGCCCAACGGCACGGTTGCCTCGGCGACCAGCCGCCATCTGCGCTCGTACGCGCGGCACTGGACCCCGATCCACCTGGATATCGTCGTGAGCGAAATCGACGGCGCGGTGGATCGCGCGCGCAACGCCGGCGCGCGGCTGGAAGGCCCGGTCAAGAGCAACAACTGGGGCAAGATCGCCATGCTCGCCGATCCGTTCGGTCACGGCATCTGCCTGATCGAGTTCGTCGGCCGCGGCTACGACGAGATCGCCACCGAGAAACCGCGGAGCTCTGGCGCGCGCGCCTGACTCGTGGGAGTCGTATGTCGGCCCTGATGTGCTGGAAATGCGGAGCGTCGCTCGCCGACCTGACGCTGCCGCTGCGACGGCTCGAGGAGTGCCGCACGTGCGGCGCCGAGCTGCACGTCTGCAAGCTATGCGAGTGGTACAGCATCGCCGTCGCGAAGCACTGCCGCGAGCCGATCGCCGAAGAAGTGAAGGACAAGGAGCGCGCGAACTTCTGCGATTACTTCAAGCCGCGTCCCGGCGCGCATGTGCCGGCCGACGTTGCAGCGTCGAGCAAGGCGCGCACCGATCTGGATGCGTTGTTCGGCGGCACGAAAAACGCCGCGGCCGAACCGACGGCGGCTGAGCGCGCCAAGGCCGAGCTCGACAAGCTGTTCAAGAAATAGCGCGGTTCTCGTTCACGGCGCCGGCGGGTGCGCGTCCGGCGAGGCCTGGGCCTCGCGCACCAGCCAATCCATCGTCCCGGCAATCAGCGGATCGTTCAGCCGCCGCGGCAGGCACACGGCGTAGATGCCGAAGGTGGCGCTGACCTCGGCGTCGAAGACCTTCACCAGCCGTCCCGACTTCAGATCGTTCGCCGCGAACAAGTCGGAAGTAATGCCGACGCCCTGGCCTTCGAGCGCCGCCGCCAGCATCGAGTTGCGATCGCCGCAGATGATGCCGCGACGGGGATTCACACCCTTCGCACCCACCGCGTCCAACCAATGCGTCCATGTTCGATACGCGTCGTCGTGCAGCAGCGTGTGTGCTTTCAGATCGGCGTACGTCTTGATCGGCGGCCCGCGCTTGAGCAGCGCAGGCGCCGCCACGACGATCTCCTTCGGCTTGAACATCGGCCGCACGTGCAGGCCCGGGTACTCGCCGCCGCCGAAACGCAGCGCGACGTCGACATCCTCGCGCGAGAAATCCACCAGCCGCGCCGACGTGCTCACGGCCAGGTCGGTCTCCGGAAACAGCGAGGCGAACGCCTGCACGCGCGGCATCAACCAGCGCGTCGCGAGCGATGAGAAGGTCGAGATCGTCAGCTTGCGGCGCACGGCCGGCGCCGAAACGTCCTCGATCGCAGTCGCCAGGCGATCGAACGCCTCGCGCGTGCCTTCCGCCAGCAGCGCGCCGTGGACGGTCAATTTCAAGCCGCGCGGCAGGCGCTCGAACAGCTGCACGCCCAGGCGTTGCTCGAGCTGTTTGACCTGCCGGCTCACTGCGGCGTGGGTCACGTTCATTTCTTCCGCAGCCGCCGTCAGGTTGAGATTCCGGGCCGCCACGTCGAAGGCCCGCAGCGGGCCGACCGGTATGCGTTTCATGGGGTTACGAAGGCCTCTCTCTGGAACCAGAGGTATGACTTTCTATCATAGATAAGAGGCAGTAAGTGTCGCTTTTAGCGCTCCAGACCGAGGTCTAACCTACACCTCCATTAAAGAAGGTCACATCTAAACGAGGAGAGCGCAATGGATGAGTACCTGTTCATAGAGCTAGCGAAGTTACAGGCCGACCGCCGCCGCCTGGAGCGCGAACAGCGCCAGGAGCAGCAGGAACTGTTCGACGCGGACAGCCGCAAGTCGATCGAAGGTCATCGTGAGCCGCTGCGCCGGCGGTGGTTCATCACTCATTCTTCCTGGAGCAAGCAGTCATGAAAACTTTCATCGGAATCGTCGCATCGTTGCTGGTCAACGCAGGTGTCATCGGTGGGCTCGCCTGGAGTGCCTACGAGCAGCAGCTGCCCCCGCTGGGCGAAGTGCTGATCGTGCAGTTGCCGGATGACGGGTCGTTCCCGCAGATCGCCGACGTGCGATCGGTCGGTCCGTCGGCAGCGCGTGCGCTGTAAATGTCGAGGGTGAACTTGAACGCGCGGTCAGCCAGCTCGGGCCATGCCGGCCACCAGCCGCCCGAGCTTCTCGACCGCGCGTTCGAGCGTCGGCGTCCATGGAAGGCCGCAGCTGAGACGAATGTAATTGCGATAGTCCGCTTTGGCGGAGAACACCACGCCGGGCGCGACGCCGATGCGACTCGCGGCGGCCGTGCGAAACAGTTCGGCACCGTCGACGTTGCCCGGCAACTCGACCCACAGAACCACACCGCCCGGCGGCTGCGCGACGCGCGTGCCTTCGGGGAAGAATTTCGCGACCGCGTTGATCGCATGCTGGGAATGAACCGCCAGCGTGGAGCGCACGCGCCGCAGATACCGGTCGTAGCCGCCGCTCGCGTAATAGCGCGCGAGCACCAGCTGTTGCAGCGTGGGGCAGGCGACCGACGAATAGAATTTGGCGCGGGAGATTTCCGCATGAAATTGCGGGCTCACCGCCCAGCCGATGCGGTAGCCGAAGGCGATCGTCTTCGTGACCGAGCCGCAGGAGATCACCAGGCCGGAGTCGTCGAACGCGCGCAGCGACGTGGGCCGCGTGCCGCCGTAGTGCAGGTCCCCGTAGATGTCGTCCTCGATGATCGGCACTTCGCAGCCGGTGAGGATCTGCACGATTTCGCGCTTGGCGTCGTCCGGCGTGAGGCTGCCGCACGGGTTGTTGAAGTTCGGCATGAGCACGGCCGCGCCGAGGCGCGTGGTGCGTGCGACCGCGCGCACCGCTTCGACGTCGATGCCCGCGACCGGACAGTTCGGCACTTCGACGACTTTGAGATTGAGGTGCTCGACCGATTGCAGCAGGCCGAAGTAGGTCGGCGATTCGACCAGCACCGTGTCGCCCGGCCGGCAGACGACGCGCAACGCCAGCGTGATCGCATCCATCGTGCCGCTCGTGATCACGACGTGCGCGGGGTCGGCGGGTGCGCCGGCCAGAGCCATCCGCTTGGCAATCTGCCGACGCAGCTCCTCGTGTCCCGGCGGCAGAATGCACTGACCGGCGTTCAGCGGATGATCGCGCAGCACTTCGCGCATCAGGTTGTTGAGCCGCTGCGTGGGATACATCGCCGGCGAAGTGGACGCGCTGTTCAGCGGGACGAAATCGGTGCGCTCCAGGGCCTCGCGGCACATGTCGAGCATCTCGTTGGCGATCGACGCGGGCCGGTGCGTGCGCGCGGGTTTCGGCCGGGGCTCGGGCAGGCGCTTGAGCTCGGGTGTGCGGACGTAGAAACCGGATTGCGGCCGCGCTTCGATCAGGCCGATGTTCTCCAGGTGCACGTAAGCCTGCACCACCGTCGAGACGCTGACGCGTGCCGTGCGGCTCATCGCGCGCACCGAAGGGATGCGCTCGTTCGCACGCAGCGTCCCGCTCGAGATCTGCGATTCGACGAGCCGCGCGACGCGCTCGTAGAGAAGAGGGGCCTGAGATGACATGGCGTAACTGTATCGGTCGTGGCCCAGTCTACCTGAATCTGTACTGCTTGCCAGCCCGACAGGCACAGTGACCCATGGCAGCCATCGATCCAGTGTCGAGTAGTGCGCGCGTGTCCCTGGCGGTGCTGGCTGCGTTTGCCGGCATCTACATCATCTGGGGCACGACCTACCTCGCGATCGCCTTCGCGGTTCATGCGATGCCGCCGTTCATCAGCGGCGTCGCGCGCTTCGGGCTCGCCGGCGCTTTGATGTACGCGTGGCTACGTGCGCGCAATCCGCGCCCATTCGCCGGCGTGAATATCACGATGATGGCGCTCGCCGGCGTGCTGCTGTCGGGCATGGGCAACGGTTTCGTGCTCTACGCACAACAGGGCGGCATTCCAAGCGGCATCGCCGCGCTATTCGTCGCCGCCGTGCCGGTGATCGTGCTGGTTCTCGATTGGGCCTTCTTCAGCAAGCGCGCACCGACCAAGCAGGCTCTGTTCGGCATCGCAGTTGCAGTGGCTGGCGTGGTGACGATTGTCCTGCACACGCGCACGCTGTCCGGCGGCGCGTCGGCCCTGTACGTAGGCGCCATGTTCGTGGCGACGACTGGTTGGAGTATCGGCACGCTGGTGCAGAAGCGCTCGGCGACGATCGGGACGGTGCTCAACTTCACGTGCGGTCAGATGCTGTTCGGTGCGGCGTTCCAGCTGCTGATGTCGATCGTGACCGGCGAATGGTCGCGCTTCGATCCGGCGGCGATTTCGTGGCAAGGCGTCGTCGCGATCGCGTACCTGGTCGTCTTCGGCAGCATCATCGGACTGAATTGCTACCTGTGGTTGCTCACGCGTGTCCCGGCGCCGAAGGTGGCGACGTATGCGCTCGTCAATCCAGTCGTCGCATTGTTTCTCGGTGCGGCTGTGCTGGGCGAGACGGTGACACCGCTCGCCATCGTCGCGGCCCTGCTGGTTCTCGTCGGTGTCGCACTGACCGTCTTCCAGGACTTGCCGCTGTTGCGCATACTGACTGCGCGCGGTGCAGGTCGTCCGCAGAGGTAGCGTGTAATGCGCATTCCGCCGTTTCTGCTCGATCAATGGCTCGCGACCTACGAGTTCGCGTCACCGCCGATCCGCTACAACCTCGCTTCCAGCACCGGCCCGCGCTGGACGTTGAGCGATCTGCTGGCGCTCGGCGACAGCGGAGAGCTGAAAGACCTCGGCGATTTGCGTTTGTCCTACACAAAGCCGCAGGGCAGCGACGAGCTTCGCAAACAGGTCGCAGCGCTGCATGACGTCGATCCGGATTGGGTCGTCATTACGACAGGCGCGTCCGAGGCGTTGTCAGCGCTCTATTGCCTCGCTGCGGAGCCCGGTGCGTCGATCACGCTGCCGTTCCCGTCGTTCCCCGCAATGCCCGTCATGGCGCGTGCGTGGGGGCTCGGCGTATCGACGTACGCGCTCGATCGCGCCAATGGTTTCAAGCAATCCGCCGAGCGCGTGCTCGCGGCGGTCGGCGAGAGCACGCGCCTCGTGCTCGTCAACACCCCGCACAATCCGACCGGCTCGGTGATGCCGTACGCGGAGATCGCGCGGCTCGCCGCGAGTCTGGAGCACCGCTTGATTCCGCTCGTGGTCGACGAGGTGTATCACCCGCTCTATCACGATGCGGCGCCGGGTCCTTCCGCGGCGAAGCTAGCGAACACGATCGTCGTCGGCGATCTGTCGAAGGCGCTGTCGCTGCCGGGTCTGCGCATCGGCTGGGTGATCGATCGCGATGCGCGTCGGCGCGAGCGGCTGATCGACCTGCGCAGCTACTTCACGATTTCTGGCTCGCCCTTGACCGAGGCGATCGCGGCACACGCACTGGCGAACCGCGACGAGATTCTGGGGCGAGTGCGTGCCGTCGCGGCAGCCAACCTCGTCGCACTGACGGATTTCATGAATGTCCACGCGGACACGTTGGGATGGGTTGCGCCGGCCGGCGGTACGACAGTGTTCCCCTGGTTGCGCGACGGCAGCGATGCGAAGCAACTGTGCGTCGCGTTGGCCGAAGCGGGCGTGCTGTTTGCGCCCGGTTATACCTTCGATGCGCCGGAACACTTCCGGCTCGGCTTCGGCGCGCAAGCCGAAGGCTTTGCGCAGGCTCTCAATATCGTGTCCGATACGCTGCGCGCACCGCGCGAGCTCAATGTTGCTGCTGGAGCGCGGCGCTAGCGAACCGCTCGCGGTGAAGCACGTAGACGCCGCTGGCGACGATGATGAACGCACCGGTCAGCATGCGTAGACCGGGCGCCGTGGCCCACAGCAGCCAGTCGAACAACATGCCCCACGCGAGCGCCGTGTATTCGAGCGGCGCAACGACTGGCGGCGGCGCGAGCCGGAATGCTTCCGTAATGAAGTACTGCCCGAGCGCTCCGGTGATCCCGAGCCCCGCGATCATCGGCCAGTAGTCCCACGGCACCGGCACCCAACGCGCACTGGCGATAATGCCGCCGATGATCGTCAGGAAGCAGAGCGACCAGAACACCGTCGCAGCGCTCGTGTCGGTGCGAGTCAGGATGCGGATCGTGATCGCGTTGAGCGCGTAGCCGATTGCCGAGGCCAATGCGGCGATTCCGCCGAGCGTGACCAGGGCGGTGCCGCTCGGCTTCAGGACGATGATGACGCCGACGAGGCCGACGAAAACTGCGAGCCACTGTTGCCAACCGACGCGCTCGCGAAGCATCGGCACCGACAATGCGGTGATCAGCAACGGCGCCGACATGAAAATGCTGTACGCATTGGCGAGCGACAGCTGGCTCACCGCATAGATGAAGCACCACAGCAGCGCGACGCTGAGGAAGCCGCGGAGCACGTGCAGGCCCCAGCGCTGCGGCCGCAGATCTCTCCAGCGGCCGAACACTGCGTTCGCCGCGAGCAGAAACGGCAACGCGGCGGCACCGCGCAGGAACGTCACCTGCATCGCAGGGAAGTCTTCCGACAGCCGCTTCAACAGGACATCCATCACCGAGAACGTGGTGACGGCCGCGAGCATCGCGAAGATGCCGCGGGCATTGCTTGTTCGCATGTCGCATGCTACGGACGGCCCGAGTTCGCTGTCCAGTGGAACCGTGCGCTCGCCCACGGGTTTCAGCTGTGCCGACAGAACTACGAGAGCCAACCCATGACCAGCCACAATCCGCAGCAATCGACTGCGATCAAAGCTCGCCTGCATGAGCGCGCCGCGCAGCTGCGCGACGAGATCCAGCACACGCTCGAGCGCTCCTCCGACGAGACGCACGCGCGGATCGCGGAACAAGCCCGCGACACCGAGGACGATTCATTCTCGAACCTGGTCGTCGACGTCAACCTGGCAGAGATCGACCGCGATGCAGACGAGCTGCGGCGGATCGACGGCGCGTTGGCGCGAATCTCCGAGGGCAGTTATGGGCTGTGCGCGAGCTGCGGGCAGGAGATACCGCAAGCACGCCTGCAGGCGGAGCCGACGGCCATGCGCTGCGTGCAATGTCAGGAGCTGTACGAGAGGACGCACGCGGGCAACGGCACGCCCAGGCTCTAGGACGGAGTGACGGTGTGACGGTTCGCGTCACTTTCGTCACTCCGTCACTTGTGTCACTCTTTCTTCATGCGCCAAGTCTTCATCTGCGACGCGATTCGCACACCCATCGGCCGCTACGGCGGCGCTCTTGCCGGCATTCGTCCTGACGACCTCGGCGCGATCCCGCTGCAAGCGCTCATGCACCGCAATCCGCGCGTCGACTGGGCCGCGGTTGACGACGTCTACTTCGGCTGCGCCAATCAGGCGGGCGAAGACAACCGCAACGTCGCGCGCATGGCGGCATTGCTCGCCGGGTTGCCGGACAGCGTGCCCGGCGCAACCATCAATCGTCTCTGCGGCTCGGGGCTCGATGCCGTCAATCTCGCCGCGCGCTCGATTCGCGCTGGCGAAGCGGAGCTCGCGATCGCCGGCGGCGTGGAGAGCATGACGCGCGCGCCGTTCGTCATGGGCAAGGCGGACAGCGCTTTCTCGCGGACCGCGAAGATCGAAGACACGACGATCGGCTGGCGCTTCGTCAATCCGTTGATGAAGGCGAAGTACGGCATCGATTCGATGCCCGAGACCGCCGAGAACGTGGCCCAGGAATACAGCGTCGCGCGTGCCGACCAGGACAAGTTCGCGCTGCGCAGTCAGCAGCGTTACGCCCGCGCACTCGCGGCGAACTTTTTCGAGAGCGAGCTGGTGCCGGTGTCGATCCCTCAGAAGAAAGGCGAGCCGCTCAGCTTCACGGCCGATGAGCATCCCCGCGCGGATACGACCCTGGAGGCGCTCACCAAGCTCAAAGGCGTCGTGCGACCCGACGGCAGCGTGACCGCCGGCAATGCTTCGGGCGTCAACGACGGCAGTTGCGCGCTCTTGCTCGCGAGCGAAGAGGCTGCTGCGAAGTATGGCTTGCGGCTACGCGCTCGCGTGATCGCGACCGCGACAGCTGGCGTCCCGCCGCGGATCATGGGTATCGGGCCGGTACCCGCGACACGCAAGGTGCTCGCGCTGGCGAAGCTATCGCTCGATCAACTCGACGTCATCGAGCTCAACGAAGCGTTCGCGGCACAGGCGCTCGCAGTGACGCGTCAGCTCGGGCTTGCCGACGATGCGGCTCACGTGAACCCGAACGGCGGCGCCATCGCAATCGGCCATCCGCTCGGCGCGAGCGGTGCGCGGCTCGCGACGACTGCGCTCAACCAGCTGGAGAAGATTCGCGGGCGCTACGCGCTGTGCACGATGTGCATCGGCGTGGGGCAGGGCATCGCGATGGTGATCGAGCGCGTCTGACGCTCACTGACACTGCGTTTTGCAGTCGCGCAGGTCTTCCCTGCACTGAGTGTTCGCATCGCGCTCGGTGCGGTAGCAGTCGTAACGAAGCTGCGCGACGTTGCTCATCCGGTCCAGGCAAATTCCGTGGCGATACGCCAGCCGCCGCTGGCAGGCGCTGCTGTAGTAACCCGAGCCGCAGCTGCTATCCGGGTTTGCGAAGTAGTAGCAGAAGGCTCCGTAATCGATGCCGTTGTCCGATTCGTAGCGGTTGGCACTGCCGTTACTCGTCGCGGGCCGGCCGGTGAAGACGTCGCGACCGCCGTTGGCTGCGACCTTCTGGCAATCGGTGCGGGCGCGGCGCACGTCGCGCGAGCAGCGCTGTTCATTCGCAGCACATTGACTCAAGCAGGTCGCCTGCGGCGGCGGCTCCTTGTCGCTCTTCGTCTTGTTGTCTGCAGCAATCGCAGCCGTAGTGAGCAGGATCGCAAGCACGTAGAGCAGATTTCTGACGTTCATGCCGCACTCTGGCCAGCAGGTCCACGAGCGTCAAGCAGCGTTGCGCGGTCCGGCGACCATGCGGTCCGCGGCCCGTCGCCGCCCGCCGCCGTCCGTGCACTGAGTACAACCGTGCCGCTTTATTTTCAGCAACTTAGCGCTGTACGCGCCGGCGGCCGGGAACCGCGCTGAACACGATCGGTCTTCTGGTCATATCGCCCGCACGCCGGGTTACACTGCCATCGGTTCTTCCGATCCTCGACGCAAGCGAAGCGCTTAACTCAATGACTCAACACTCCGAAGAACGCCTGCCTGAAACGGAAGGCGCGCCGTCGGCGCGTGCCGGCGCGCGCATCTTGCCCTTCGAACGTCCGCAGTCGGAGCTGCAGCGTGCCATTCAGCAGCGCGCGCAGGAGGCACTCGACCGCGACGCCGAGCTCGATCGCGAGAAGCGGCGGCCGCAGCCGCTCAAGTGGCTGACGATTTTTGCGCTTGCGTGCATCCCGGTGCTGCTGACGATCGTTGCCGTGGACGGGTTCCTGCGCGTCTTTCACAAGGTCGCTGCCATTTACAGCGAGGCTCCGCCGGCGCAGGAACAGCAGGCGGCCCCGCCGAGCGATGCGCAGTCCCAGCCCGGCGTAGTGATGCTGCAGTCTTTCGACGCGCCGTCGGATAAGCAGCGCAACGCGACACCGCAGAGCGCGAGCTCCCCGCCGGCTGCCGATCCGCCGGCCGCGAGGCAGTAAGCCTCTCGATCAGACATAAAGGAGCCGTTCAAGCTGAACGGCAACAATGCGTATTGCCGCCCATCGGAGCGCCGGCCAGAGTTGCGTTCCTGAGGCGGCTGGCGCCAGGGGGGCACCTACATGTCGCGACTGGTGTTTCGCGATTTCGATGAGTTCGCCGACTCGATCGCTGGCGTCGCCGGCCGTTTCGTTCCGACAGCACGCTCGAGCACCGAATGGTGGATCGACCTCGTGCCTGCCGGCGCGCTGTCGCTGCAACACCTCCAGATAGGCGGCTCTTCCACTTTTGCCGGTGACGGACAAACCGGCTGCTTCACGCTCGGCATTCCGATGACGAAGCCGCAGAGCATCCGCATCGACGGCCAGCGGCTCGACGCCAACTCCTTCATCATGCTGAAGGAGAATCAACCGTTCACGTTTGCCGGTCACGAGGTGGTGCGCTGGGCTGGCGTTACCTTGCCGGTTGATCACCACGCGATCGGTCCGGAACTGCTCGAGAAGCTGCACGCTCACGACGGCGCCTGCACACGCACTGATCCGCTGCGCCTCGAGCAGTTGCGCTGGCTCGTCGGTCGGATCTGCTGCGGCAATCCGACGATCGACCTGTCGGATCCCACCGCCGCGAAGATGGCAGAGCAGGAAATCAGCGCAGTCGCTGTCCGCGCGCTCGAACGGAGCCTGCGTTTGCAGCTGCGTCCGATCGGCAGGCCGCATTTGTCGCGCGAAAGGGTGATCGCGCGGGCGCTGGAGCTCATTCGCGCTCACGACGGCCAGCCGCTGTTCACCAGCGATCTGTGTCGCGCGGCCGGCGTCAGCGAGCGCACGCTGCGCAACACCTTCAACGAGTATTTCGGGGTCGGTCCGATCCGGCTGTTGAAGATGCGTCAGCTGCGCGAGATTCGCGCGGCGCTGCTCGCTGCGGATCCTGCGCACGAAACCGTGGCCAGCATCGCAGGCCGCTTCGGGGTATGGGATTTCAGCCTGTTCGCACGCAACTACAAACGGCTGTTCGGCGAGTCGCCGTCGCAGACGTTGCGCACGCCTGCCGGCAGCAGCGAGCACACGGAAGACGTTTCGTGGCTGGGTTACGCGGTCCGCAAGTTCGCGGACGATCTGCTGTACGCGCAGCGCTCGGCGGCAGCTGCGACGCCGCTACATACTGGCTCGAACGAACAGTAGCGGTCCGCTGACCGTCAGGTCGACGAATCCGGGCGTGTCCTCGTCGGCGGAGTTGACGTCGATCTGGAACGTGCGATAGCCGAGTCCGAACAGCAGATACGGATTCATGCGCCAGGTCACTCCCAGGCGCGCGTCGAGGATCGAGCCGTCCACGTCGGTCTCGTTGACCGTCAGATACTGCACGCGTGCTTCCATCGACCAGCGGGGCGAGAAGTCGTAGCGGCCTTCGAGGCCCAACAACGGCAGCGGCGCCACGCCGCTTTCGCTCTCGCGCACCACGCGGCTGCGGACCACGGCATTAGCTTCGACATCCGCGATCTGAATGCCGAAGCTGGCGCTGATTTCACCACGCGGCGCGACGATGAAGCGGTAGCCGTAAGTCAAACCGAACATCGTCAGGTTCAGGATGCTGTCGACGCGCTCGCCGACCAGATAGTCCTGGTCGTCGAACGAGATATTTTTTTCGAGGTGCGTCGCCGCCGAGCGGTCGATGGCGAACCGGCTCAGGCGGATCAGGTGACGCTCGCCGGGCAGCAGCGTGAGCTCGACCTGCGGCAGCAGCTGGAAGTCGTCGAGACCGAGATCGTCCTCGGCGTTGATCTCGGTGCCTGGGAGAGTGGGCGACTCGTCGACCCGCAGCTTCGTCGTGGCGCTGGCGCCGAGCAGGTTGACCTCGAGACGCAGCCGGTCCTCGATGACATTCGGCTTCGGCTTCGGCGCCCAGTCGGGCAGCTTGCTCGGCGCCGGGGTCGACGCTTGGGCCGTCGGCGGAGCCGGGGCAGGGGATTCGGCGGCACTGGCCAGCGCCGGCATGAGCGCGATGATGGGGACCAGCAAGAAGAGTCGGCTGCTGTTTGGCATTCAGTGCGTCCTTTGGCGCGCCGATTATGCCAATGCCCGTGCGCTACAACGGGCTCTACTTCACGGAAGCGAAGAGTGTCGTAGATTGGTGACACCCGCGCCGTCCTGGTGACGGCGGCGGCGCCGGCGCAGGATGTTGCGGAGGCGGACGTTTTCGATGCCTAATCGTTCGGCCGCCGCGCCGACGGATAATCCTTCGCACACGATCAGGCTCACGGCGGACCAGTAGATCGCGGACTCGGTGCGGGTTTCCTGTTGGGTATGCATGACGGCGTCCCGCCAAGCATGGTGCGAGCGTCGCCGGCTGAGATAAACCTGCAGAAATACTGATCCGGATCGCGGCCCGCGCAACATGCAAATACAGGGGGGAGTGACTGCATGGCAGATGAAGCGAGCGAGATCGTGCGGCGGGCGCGTGTTCGTGCGCGGCTGTGTCTGCTCCTGGCCGGCGTCTCGTGCGCGGTCTTCCTGGTCTTTCTGGTGCTGTTGAACCGCGCCGTGCAACAGGATCCGCTCGCGCCGCTGCGCGATGTACGTTTCAGCGTAATCGGCGTCGGCATCAACTTCGCGCTCGCGCTCGGCAGCGTCGTGGCCTTCGGCTATTGGCGCCGCATCGAGCGGGCGCGGGCCGGGCGCTGAGCATGCGCAGCCCCATCGCGATCGCGCTGTTCCTCATCGTCATCATCAGCACGCTGCTGATCACTCGTTGGGCCGCGCGCCGCACACATTCGCGCTCCGAATTCTATGCAGCGGGGAGCTCCATCACCGGCACCCAGAACGGTCTGGCCATCGCGGGCGATTTCATGTCTGCGTCGACGATCCTTGGCGTGGCAGGCCTGGCGTTCACCGGCAACTCCGACGCTGTGCTGTACATCGTGGCGCCGCTCCTCGGCTTCACCGTCATGCTGCTGTTCATCGCCGAGCCGCTGCGTAATCTCGGCCGTTATACGGTGCCCGAGGTCGTGGCGCTGCGCTTCCCGGGACGCGCCGTGCGTGCGTTCACCGCCGCCGCGGCGTTGGTGGTCACGATTTTCTATCTGATCGCGCAGATGGTCGGCGCCGGCGCGCTGATCGAGATCCTGCTCGGCGTGCCGTACTCGCTCGCAGTGGTCGTCGTCGCGACTCTCATGATGCTGTATGTCGCTTTCGGTGGGATGCTCGCGACCACCTGGGTACAGATCACCAAGGCCGTGGTGCTGATCGTCGGCGTTCTGTTGATGACGGTGCTGACGTTGAGCCGTGTCGACTACGACATCGGGACTCTGTATTCCACTGCGCGTGCGCAGATGGATGTCGTGTTCACCACGAACAAGACCGGCGCGCTGAATTCGCTGTACTCGACCCTCTCGCTCGGCCTTGCACTGTCACTCGGCGTTTGCGGCTTGCCGCACGTGCTGATGCGCTTCTTCACCGTGCCCGACGCGCGTCAGGCGCGGCGCTCGATTGTGGTTGCGATGGTGCTGATCGCAGTCGTCTTCCTCATCGTGCTGTTCGTGCTCAGCTACGCGGCCATTGCGTTCGTGTACGGCAAGCCGGAGTTCTTCGACGAGGCGGGCGTCCTGCGCGGCGGCGCCAACATGGCAGTCGTGCACCTGTCGCGTCTGCTGGGCGGCGACGTGCTGATGGGCATCGTCGCGGCAGTGACGTTCGCGACGATCCTCGCGGTCGTGGCCGGCCTGACGATGGCCAGCGCCGGCGCGCTCGCTCATGATCTCTATGCGCAGGTATTCCGCCGTGGCGAGGCCACGGAGGCGCAAGAGCTGCGAATGTTTCGCGTCGCGACCCTTGCCGTGACCGTCGTCGCGGCGTTGCTCGGCATTGCGTTCAAGGGTACGAACATTTCTTTTCTGGTCAGCCTCGCATTCAGCGTCGCGGCGAGCGCGAACCTTCCGGTGCTGCTGCTCTCGCTGTATTGGCGCGGGCTCACGCGGCGCGGCGCATTGATCGGCGGCGCAGTCGGTCTCATCGGCTCGACCGGGATGCTGATCGCCGGCCCGGCGATCTGGGTGGACGTGCTCGGCTACGCGCGGCCGTTGTTCGGCTCGAACTATCCGACGTTGATCGCGATGCCGCTGGCGCTCATCGCGGCATGGGGCGTTTCGATGCTCGATGCGCGCCGGCACGATGCGCAGGCAAGTCGAATGTTCGACGAACTATCGGCGAAAGCAAGTCAGGCTGAAGCCTGACTCCGGAACTTCGCGCGCTGAACGGGCGTTGCCCTTGTATCCCCGTCGACGTGCAGCGGAGCGCCACCATGGCATTCGAACTCAAGCCTTTGCCTTTTCCGAAAGAATCCCTCGGTCCGACGATGTCCACGAGCACGCTCGAGCATCATCATGAAAAGCACCACGCGGCTTACGTGAAGAAGCTCAACGAGCTGATCCGCGGCACGAAGTTCGAAAAATCGGACCTCGAATCGATCATCCGTGCGACCGCGCGCGGCGGGGCGAAGGAGAAGACGATCTTCAACAACGCCGCGCAGGTGTGGAATCACGACTTCTTCTGGGAATCGATCGCGCCGAACGGCGGCGGCACGCCTCCGGATCCGGTGATGAAGCGCCTCAGCGCCAGTTTCGGCTCGCTGGAAACATTCCGCGACCGCTTCGTCGAGGCCTCGGTCGAGCAGTTCGGCAGCGGCTGGGCGTGGCTGGTTGCCAAAGACGGCAAGCTCGACATCGTCACCACTCACGACGCCGATAATCCGCTGACCTCAGGTCAGACGGCGCTGTGGACCTGTGACTTGTGGGAGCACGCTTACTACCTGGACTACCAGCAGGAGCGAGCGAAGTTCGTGACAGCGGTGATCGACAACATCGCGAATTGGCAGTTCGTCGGCAAACGGCTGGTCGAAGCAGATGCGCAGCCGAGCCGTCCTGAAGCGCGCTCTACAGGGAGCTGACGCGCACCGTAGAGGTGCGCGCGACGAACTCTGGCGTGCCGTAGACGCCGCGCTGTGAATTGACGGTCACGGTGTAGACATTGACCGTCACTCCATTCACCAAGTACGGCGGCGCGCTCAAGCAGGGAAAGAAAGTGACTGCGTAGCCGGCTACGTTGATATTCTCCGCCATGAGATTGGCGCAAGTCGCGCCAGCCGTCACGCGCGCAGCGGCGTACTCGACGCCAGAGTTCACCGCGGCATCGGCGCGCAGTTGCTGCAATTCGAGATCCGCATCATGTTGCTGCGTCATATTCATGCGGACCGCAAACGCGCCCAGCGCGGCCAGCACGACCAGCACGAAGAGCGCGCCGATCAGAGCAAAGCCGCGCTGCTCGCCAGCTGACCTCATGCTGCGTCCTCAACCTTGAGCTGCTTCATCACGCGCAAGCTGTCGGTTGCGCCATTCGTGACACGTGAAATCGTTACGCGGATGAGTAGCAGTCCGCCGTGCTCCAGGTTGCCGGGTCGCGTCGTCAACGTGCATGCGGTGACGTCACTGGCAATCAGGCGTGACGGTGTGCCCGCTGGCAACACGCCCATCGCTGCAGTCATCGGCAGGTTGTCGTACCGACGGAGCGTGCGAGCCACGAAATCGCACTCATAGCGAATGACCGCGCTCGCGGGAGTGACCAGGAAAGCCCGCCCGTGCGCGGAATGCGCTGCGAAACGAAACGCAGGGTTGCTCAGCGTGACCTTCGACGCCGCGATGTTGACCGGAACGATGACATTGGCGAGCGCATAGGCGTCCTGTCCCGCGATGCCGAGATTGTTGACCACGACGTCGATGGCGCCCGGGCTGGGCACGCCCAACACATCGAATGTGGTGTCGGGCGGCTGCAGCGGATCTATGACGAGTGGATCACCTTCGGTCCAAACGTCGGGGCGGTAGAGCTCGACCGCGGCGAAATCGATCATCTCCACCGCCGGACGACCGCCGACGACGGCAGTACGCAGGCTGTTTGGCAACGCGCCGCGAACGTCCTGTGACATCCAGTGCGTTACGGCTTCTGCCTCCGCGTCCAGCTCCGCGCGGCGCGTCTGCGCCAGGTGGGACTGAACGGGCACCGCGATGAATGCCGCGATGAAGCCGACGACTACGACCGAGATCGTGAGCGCGACGACCAGCTCGATGAGCGTGAACCCGTTTTGGCGGGCGCTCATGGCCGGAGCGCCTGGCCAGCGTACTGGGTACGGAAGCCCGTGAGCAGGGTGGTTGCGCCGTTCGGCGCCGTGACATTCACGTCGACACGAACTGCGCCCGGCACGGCACCCAGCGCGACCAGGCCAGCGCTGACCTGTACCGTGTATTGGCCGAGGCCGGGGATCGGATTGTCGTTCGCGTCGCGGGCGCCGTTGTCGACGAAGTTGTAGTCCCGCACATCGCTCAAGTTCAGGCGGCCGACAGCGGGCACATACGGATCCCGGTAAGCTTTCGATAGCGCCTCGTCGAGATAGGCGCTTGCGATCGACGCAGCTTGCGTCGAGACCATCGCATCAGCACTACGGATCGAGATCGCTGACAGCAAACCCAGCACCGCTGTCACTGCCATGGCGATCACGGTAATCGCGATGACCAGCTCGACCAGCGTCGTGCCGTTCTGGTGTGCTGACCGCGTCATTGCACAGTCACCGAGCCGGTGGCTGAGTTCACGGTCACCGAGAACGCGCCGACGTTCAATGGTGCGACCGCGGCCACGAGGTCGCCGGCGGCGCGAAACTCGATGACGGCTGCGCCTACCGCGACGCCTGCAGGTGTCGCATTGGCGAGCACTCTACGATCAGGTGATTGCACTGCGACGCCCCAGGCACCTGCGGTGACGCATCTCACGGTCGGCTGCGCAGCGCTGTAGCCAGCAGCGTTGACGGTGAATCGCACGTTGCATCCCGAAGCGACGGCGATGCGGCGAGCGTAGCGCAACGAAGTCGCGATCTCGTCGGCATAGCCGCGCTCGCTGAACACTGCCGTGTCGACGAACCTCGGTGCCACGACGGCTGCAACGATGCCCAGGATGACCAGCACGGCGACGAGCTCGACCAGCGTAAAGCCGCGTTGTGCGTGTCTGCGAGGGGATGCGTGGTCGAGCTGCAGCATGTCGGAAGCTCTTAAACGAAAAAGGCGCCTTCCGGCGCCTTTTTCTATCGAGCCGCGGCGCTCACTGACAACCGGCAGTCAACGCGGCCGGCGCGGGCGTCGTGATCGCCGGGCCCGTCGCAAGAACGCCGTTCCACTGGTACTGCACCCAACAGTTGGCGGGAACGGTCGCGCCGTTCAGCTGATATTGGATGGTGTTCGGGTCGATCACGACGGCGGTATACCGCCCCGCCACGCCGGCTGCGACCGTGCCTGTAGCCAAGGTGTTGCCGATACCCGCAGCCGTGGGTGCAGGGTAGCCGGCCGTCATGGTGACTACGCTGCCATCCATCGTAACGTTCGGCGGATTGGTGCCGACGGCAAGCCACATCGAACGCGCCAGCGTGCTGCTGCTGCGCAGAGTGCCTTCCATCGCGCGCACTGATGCAACACGCGCCTGCGCGTCGAGGCGTGCGAAACGCGGAACCGCGAACGCGGCCAGGATGCCGAGGATGACGATGACGACCACCAGCTCGATGAGCGTGAAGCCGCGCTGGGTAGACTTGACCATAATTGACTCCGGAACCAATGACTTTGAAGGCATACCATTTGCCATGACTGTTGTATCGGCAACGAAACCGCAGGGCTGGAGCGCAGTGCGCCCGATCTGTGACCTGGCTCTCATACCTGCACCCGCGAGATCATTTCCCACATCGGCAGCATCACGCCGAGCGCGAGGATGCAGACGATGCCGCCGACCGCGATGATCAAAAGCGGCTCGATCGCGGCGCTCAGGTTCTTCAGCGCGTAGTCGACTTCGCGCTCGTAGAAGCCGGCGACCTCATCGAGCAGCGCGGAAATATCGCCGGTCTCTTCGCCCACGGCGAGCATCTGCAGGACCAGCGGCGGGAACATGCCGACCGACGCCGCGGCCCGGCTGACAGGATCGCCCCGCTCGACTGCTTCGCGCAGGCGGTTGACGCGCTCGGCCATGAACTGGTTGCCGGCGGCCTGCGCGATGATCTTGAGTGTCTGAATCACCGGCATGCCGGCCGTCATCGAGATCGACAGCGAGCGGGCGATGCGCGCCAGCGAGCCCTCGTGCACCAGCTTGCCGAGCACCGGAATGCGCAGCTTGACCGTGTCCCAGCGATACCGTCCGTGCTCGGTCTGCACGTACCGGCGGCAAGCGAACACGCTGAGCATGATCGCGCCGATCACGACGTACCAGTAATGCTGCGCGAACGACGAGACGCCCATGATCGCGAGCGTCGGCCACGGAATGTTGTCGCCGAGCTGCTTGAACAGCGGCTCGAACTTCGGGATCACGAAGATCGTCAGCACGCCGATCGCGGCGGCGATCACGCACATCACGATTGCGGGATAGCGCAGCGCCGCCTTGAGGCGGTCCTGCATGTCCTGATCCTGCTGCATGTACTCGGCGAGACGGCGGAACGACGCTTCCAGGGTGCCGGTCTCTTCGCCGACGCGGATGATGCTGACGTACAGCGGCGGGAAAATCGTCGGGTGCCGCGCGAGGCTGCCCGCCAGATCGCGGCCGCCTTCCAGGTCGCGCAGAATCTCCTCGAGTTTCTCGCGCAACACAGCGTTGTGGGTCGAGGCGGCCAGGCCGCGGATCCCGCGCAGCAGCGGGATGCCGGACTTGGTGATGGTGTACATCTGTCGCGAGAACAGCACCAGGTCCGACGTGCTCGGCTTGCCGAAGCCGAGCTTGCGCAGTGTCTGGCCGAGATCGCCGGAGCCCTCGACCTTCGCGGGCGCGACTTCGATCGGCGTGATGCCGTTGCCGAGCAGCCGCGCGGCGACGGCGTCGGGCGTGTCGCCCTCCATCAAGCCGGTGGCGAGCTCGCCGCCCCGCGCGCGTCCTGTGTAGCTGAAGATCGGCATCAGACCGTGCGCTCAGCCTGCAGAGCTTCCTGCAGCAGTGAGTCGATCTCGTTCTGCGACACAGCCTCGATCTTCGGCACGACCGGCTCGCTTTCGTCGAGACCGCTGGTGACGCTCATCGCTTCCGCCACGCTGGTGGTGCCGTTAGCGACCAGGTCGAGTGCGCCATCGGACAGCGTGGTGAAGCCTTCGCGCTGCCGCACCATGTTCGAGAACTCGATCGAATCGCTGCGACGGATCGCGTCGGCGAGCGGCCGATCGATCTCCAGCAATTCGTAGATCGCCGCGCGGCCGCGATAGCCCGTGAGGTTGCAGTACGTGCAACCGGTGCCCATCTGGAATTTCATCTGCGCGACGCGCGCCGGATCCGTCAGTGCGCTCAGCCATGCGCGCTGTTGCGGCGATGGCTCGGTCGGTTGCGCGCAGTTATCGCAGACTCGACGCACGAGTCGCTGCGCGACGATGCCATGCACAGCAGCCGCGATCATGTAACCCGCAGCACCCATGTCGAGCAGACGATGGATCGTCGCGGTCGCATTCATCGTGTGCAGCGTCGAGAACACGAGGTGGCCGGTGATTGCGGCACGCATGCCGATGTCGACCGTTTCCTGATCGCGCATTTCGCCGACCAGGATCACGTCCGGATCCTGGCGCAGCGTCGTGCGCAGCACGCGCGCGAAGTCGAGCGAGATCTTGGTGTTGACCTGCACCTGGTTGATGCGGTCGAGCCGGTATTCGACCGGATCTTCGACGGTGATGATCTTGGTGTCCGGCTGGTTCAGATGATTCAACGCGGAGTACAGCGTCGTGGTCTTGCCGCTGCCGGTCGGTCCGGTCACGAGCACCATGCCGGCGCTGCGCGAGATCAGCTCGACGAAGCGCGCCAGCATCGGCGGCGACATGCCGAGCTTGGCGAGCGTCATCAGGCTGCCGGCCTGATCGAGCAGTCGCATCACGACCGATTCGCCGTGCTGCGTCGGCATGGTCGCGATGCGGACGTCGAGCACCTTGTCTTTGACCTTGAGCGAGAAACGGCCGTCCTGCGGCAGGCGCTTCTCGGCGATGTCCAGGCCGCTCATCAGCTTCAGCCGCGTGACCAGTGCACCCGCGACGCGGCGGCCGTCGATCTTCTGTTCCTGCAGCACGCCGTCGACGCGCTGGCGAACGCGCAGCACGTTCTCGCCGGGCTCGATGTGCAGGTCGGACGCGCGCACCTGCACCGCGTCCAGGAACATCGACTGGATGAGTCGGATGACCGGCGCGTCGGGCGACTGCTCGTCGGCGCTGAGGGTTTCCAGGTCGATGTCGCCCTGATGCAGCTCTTCGCGCACTTCCTGCGCTATCGACGCGATCTCGTCCGTGCGCCGGTAGACGACGTCCATGGTCTTGAGCAGGTCGGCTTCCTTGACGAGCGCGAGGCGCAGCGGCTGCTTCAAGCGCGCCGACAGCTCGTCATACGCCATCAGGTCGGTCGGGTCCGCCATGCCGACGAGCAGGCCGCGCGCGTCCGACTGCAGCACCAGCGCCCGGAAGCGGCGAGCTTGCACCTCGGGTAGCAAGCGCACGGTCTGAGAATCCAGCGTCAGCTGCCGCACGTCGATGAACGGGATCTGCAGATTCGCCGCAAGCAGCTCGTGCAGCTTTTCTTCGCGCACCAGGCCCATGTCGGTCAGCACGCGGCCGAGCTTGCGTCCGCTGCGCTTCTGCTCGTCGAGCGCGCTCTGCAGCTGCTCGGGCGTCAGCAGCTTCTGCTCGAGCAGCAGCTCGCCGAGCCTGACTTTCTTGCGCCGGTGCTCGCTCACTGCAGCTTGCCCTTGCGCGCGAGCTCGTCGACGCGGTCGTTCGATTCCTTCACGAGTTCCGGCCAGTCGTTGTCGCCGACCACTAGCGGGCGCAGCAGAATCACCAGCTCCGTGGTGCTGGTCTGGTTGCGCTCGCTGCGGAACAGCCGGCCGAGTCCCGGGATATCGCCGAGCAGCGGCGTCTTGTAGTCCTGATCCTTGCGCGTCTGGCGCATCAGGCCGCCGATCACGATGACCTGGCCGCTGTGCGCGCGCACGATGCTGTCCGACTCGCGGATCTGGCTGAGCGCCAGCGGCAGCGAATCCGTCTGGCCGCGCACCGACAACTCTTTCTGCTGATCGGTCACGTCGCTCACGGTCGGGTGGATGTGCATCAGCACGTCGCCCTGGTCGTTGATCTGCGGCGTCACATCGAGCGCCACGCCGGAGAAGAACGGAGTGAGCTCCACGTCGACCGTCGTCGTCGTGGCGGTGCCGGTCGTCGTGTCGCTCGACACGCCGGTGACGAAGAACTCGTCCGAGCCCGCCTTGATGACGGCCTTCTGGTTGTGGATCGTCGAGACGCGCGGGCTCGACAGCACGCGCGTGCGGCCCTGCAGGCCGAGCAGCTCGATGAACGCGTTGAAGTCGGCGAAGTCGGCAGCCAGCGTGAACGCGCCGCCGACCGGGTTCGCCAGGAAGCTGTTGATCACGTTACCCGGGCCGACAGGCACCTGACCATTCGGCGGCGGAGCGAGCAAGTCGCCGTCGAAGCCACCGCGTGGCGTCGACTGGCCGATGAAGTACTGGCGGCTGCCTTGCGTGAGCACCGCGGCCCAGTTGATGCCGGCCTGATATGCGTCGCTGAGCTCGACCTCGATGATCTTCGCTTCCAGCACGACCTGGCGCGTCACGGTGCTCTCGGTCTTCGCGAGGTAGTCGGCGACGTCGCGCAGCTCGTTCGGCATCGCGCGGACGACGACGACACCGGACTGGCTGTTGACGACGACGCTGCGCTCGCCGGCCTTGTCCGCGGGCGCGCCGATGATCGCGCGCAGGTTCGCGGCGATGGATTCCCAGAAATCGGAGGAGTTCTCCGTGACCACGGCGGTGCCCGTGACGTCGGCGGTGCTGGTCGCAGAGGTGCTGCCGCTCTCTGAGCTGCCCGCGGCCGTGGTCATGCCCGCGTCCGCGCCGTTGTTGCGATTCTGCGTGATCTGGCCGGAGCTGATGCGCGTCTTCGAGATGCCAAGCCGCTTCAGATCGAGATAGTTGAGATGGAACATGCGCGTCTGCAGGCTCGCGGGCAGCACCAGGTAGCCGGTGTTGACGCGCCGATAGTCGTAGCCGTACAGATCGCGCGCCGCGTTCAGCACTTCCTCGACCGTGACGTGCTTGAGCTGCAACGTGACTCGCCCGTTCACGTCCGGATGAACGAGCATGTTGTGCGGCGTCCCGTCCACCAATCCCATGAAGAATGCTCGCGCCGGTGCGCTATCGACGCTTACGTCGAAGCGCGGTTCCTGCTCTTGCGCCGCGCCGCTCGTCGGCATGGCGACCCACAGCGCGACTACACACACCAGCATGCGAATGAATCTGTTCATCGGCGCACCGGTATCGAAGCGGGCTGCAGCCTGGCGACATGGACTTGTCCATCGCGCACGTAGCGGATGCCGTCGACGAGGATCGCTTCGATCTGCACGCCGCCGACGTGGTCGCCCGCGCGCACGATCTTGCCGTTTACGATCGCGAGGTCGCGCTCTTTGGAACGCAGCACCGCTTCGACGCGCACGCTTTCCTGCAACGGACCGTTAGTGGTATCGGACGCCTGCGGCGGACGGGTGGGATCGGCGAGGCGATCGGCAGCAGCCCTGGCGCTCATGGTCAGCAGCAGGGCGGCGAGATACGGGTGGTGCATGGCTTTCATGGTCAGTTGCGTCCTCAGACGCCGATCCAGTCCTTGTCGAGGCTGAGCGTGCTGAGCTCGATGCGGACTCGGTTGCGGGGATAAGCGGTGCTTTCGAGCTCGAGCAGGCGCCAGTAGAAGCGCCACTCGAGGCTTTCCAATGCGCGCAGATAGGCGAGCACGTCGAGGTAGGTGCCTTCGACGACAATCTCGACCGGATGCACGTACGGACCACCTGACTGTGCAGCGTGGTCAGGAGTAGCCGGTACGAGCGTCGTGACCGGCGAGTTGTGCAGGCTGACGAGCGTGACGCCGTGTTGCCGCGACAGGACGTCGTGGATCACCTGCACCATGCGCTCGGGCGGAATGAGCCCGGCGGACTTGGCCGCGAGCTGCGTGTTGATCGCGGCGAGCTGCGTCTTGAGCCGCGTCTCTTCGCGCTGCGCGATCAGCATCGGGTCGGTGTCGGCCGTTTCCTGGATCGTCTGCGTCGTCACCTGGATCGACTGCTGCAGCGTCGACAACTCGGCGCTCAGCGAGCGTTGGCGAGTGCTCGCGGGGTCGAACGCCGCCGTGAACCAGAGCAGCACCATGCCGATCAGGCACGCGCCCGCGACCAGCGCGCGTTCGCGCAGCGACAGGGCGTCGAAGCGAGCGAGCATCCGGGCGACAGGAACGGGAAGCTTCATGGCGGCGCTCACGTGGGCGGCGTCTGCTTGACGGGCAGCGACTTGCTGCCGGCCCGGAAGCGCACACGCGAACCCTTGTCGGGTCGCTCGATCACGAAGTCGTCGAAGCGCGTGCCGCTGAGAACGGCTTCACCCGACAGGCTGCGCAGGTAAACCGGCACGATGTCCGCGTCGACGCTGCCGCCGGTGATGCTCATCGTGCTATGCGTGCCCGACATCGCGAGGCCGTCGATCCACAGACCATTCACGTGTCGGCGCGCGAGTGCTTCCATGCGTGACGCGAAGCCGCTCGTCTGGCCGGCAGCGCCGGCTTGCAATACCCGCAACGCCTGAGTCCGCTCGCTCAAGGTCTG
The DNA here is from genome assembly GCA_035606615.1 of Steroidobacteraceae bacterium. Lineage (GTDB taxonomy): Bacteria > Pseudomonadota > Gammaproteobacteria > Steroidobacterales > Steroidobacteraceae > Steroidobacter. Next base: position 46,143 of record DATNFA010000079.1, on the reverse strand, counting down.
CGTGAGCGCTTTCACTCGCGCTTCGACATCCCCGCGACGCGCCTGGTGCGAGAGCGCCTCGCCGACCTTGGCCAGTTGCGCCTGCTGGTTCTGCTGTTGCTCCGTCAGCGCGGCGACTTGTGTCGCCAACTGTTCGACGCCGCGCGCTGTGTATAGCGAGAAGCCAGTCAGCGCGACTGCGACCACCCCGAGCGTCGCTGCGACCGTGACCGCCGAGAGCGTTTTGCGCTCGCGGCGGAAAATCGGCTGATAGAGATTGATCTGCTGGCGCATGCGCTTACTCCGCGGACTGCGTCCGCAGCGCTGCCCCGAGCGCCATGAGCGACGGCCAGTCCGTCACGAGCTCGCCGCTCTTATAGACATTGCAGAATTCCCGCACGTCGAGCACCGCGACGCGCAGGCTGGTTTCGTTGCGCAAAGCCGCCGCGACGCGTTGTGCGCGCTCGCCGCCCGGCGCGATCACCAGATCGCCGATCGGCGACTGGTCGTAATGGCTTTCGTAGTAATCGAGCGAGCGCTGCAGCTCCAGCGCCAGAGCGCCCGCGTCGAGCTCCTCGCCGCGCGATTGCTCGTGCGGTTCGAAACGGCGCGCGGTGTCGATGCGACGGGTGAGGTACATCACTCCCTGTCGCGTCGTGACGAGCTGCGCGTAGCTCTCGTTCAGCGCGAGCATCGCGACACCCTTATCGTCCTGCGGGAGCAGCGCGCTGATATTGCGCAGGCACAGCTCCGGGATGTCGATCGCGTAGAAGCCTTTCGCCGCGGGTTGCACCGTGCTCGTCACGCGCTCAATGGCCGCAGCACGCGCCGCCACTGCGAACAGCATGCGGGTTTGCGTGCGACGCGCGGACTCGGGAATCTCGAAGACGTCCACTGCGGCGTCGTCGACTTTGAAGCTGATGGCATCGCGCAGGCGCCAACGAACCGCGGCGCGCATTTCCGAAGGCAGCACATCGGGCGCCTCGACCTGCACGACCTGGTAATCCTCGGCATCGACGACTGCACAGGTCGCTGCGCGACTCGCACCGAGCTTGTCGAGAACTGCGTCCAGCCGTGCGCCGACCGCGCCGTTGGCGGAATGGACCCGGCAATGCTCGATCGACGGCTTGCCGTCCTCGCGACGCACCAGAACGAGGGCAAAAGAATCCTCACCGAGCACCACGCCGGCATGACCGCGGCTGCGACGGGCGCTTCGGGACAGGATCTTCTGTAGCAACGACAACACGAGAACCTCGCTGGACGCGTCTTGTTCACTGCAGATAGCGGGCCGGCTCCACCAAACTTGACGAAGCGCGCGGTGAAACCGCGGATTGGCGCACAGCCTGGCGGGGTGTCGCCGCATCCGCGGCTGCGGCGAAGTCGTACGTCTGTCGGGCGGGGCTTACTGCAACGGTGAAAAGTGTGATCGCCGTCACACGCGCGGGCCGCGCGTTCAGCGGGCGGACAACCTCGGTGCGCTAGTTTTCTGTCGAAAGCGGCCAAGGCCCTTTCGACGCCGCCGTCAAAAGGCGTGGCTTTTGCCGGCTGGCATTTTTTTGACGCACCGGGGCGCGAGTGATGTGCGCGCCGGGGCAAGAGGGTCTATATTTCGTGCCGCAGCGCGGACGTTGACAGTTCATGACAACGAAATCGCGCGCGAGCGAGAACTGGGCGAGGGGGTTGGTGGCGCGGCATGGGCGGCGCCGGGAGGCATAGATTGTGAGCAGAGCGGCGCAGATCGCAGCTTTCATTCTCTTGGGGTCGATGGCGGCTTCGACTGGACTCGAGGCGGCGGACGAGGCGGCCGCGGCGACTTTCGTCTCGCTGAAGCTCGAAGGTGCGTGCGACGCGCAGAACAATCGCCTGTGGCTGACGAACACTCACACGTTCAAGACGGTGGCGACCACGGTGAAGTGGCGTGCGGCCGGCGGCAAGGATCTGCAGGACCAGTTTTTCCCGGGACCGAACTCGGTGCGGGAAATCGGGTGTGCCGCCGAGGCGGAAATCGTCGAAGCGAAATTCGCGGATTTCTAGGGGAGAGTCAGGCTGAAGCCTGACCCACAACCCGACTCTCCCGTCGGTCAGGCTTTAGCCTGACATCTTCGTCAGAACGTCAGCCGCACGTTCAATCCCAGCGACGTCACGTCATCGCCGATCGATACGCTCAGGCCGCCGGCCAGGTTCTCGATGAAGAAATACCGGCCTTCGAACACGATCGTCGTGTCGTCGCCGGCTTCGTCGAGATCGCGGTAGTCGAAGCCGCCTTCCAGCTCGAACTTCGGCGCCACGACTCCGCGCAGGCGCGCGCCCAGCAGGAAGCCGTCGTCGTCCGCGTCGAACGGTCCGGCGTCGATCTCGGCTTTCGCAATGCCGATCTTGCCGATCAGGTCGATCTTGTCGGTGAGCGGCCAGTGGCCGCCGCCGCCGACTTCCAGCAGCGAGGTGTCGACGTTCTGGTCGAAGCTCAGGTCCTGGTAGTCGGCGAACACGAAGAAGTTCGGATGCACTGCCAGTGAGCCGCGCAGCGCGAAGCCGTCGCCGTCGATGTCATCGCCGCTGGCCTCGATCGTAGTGTCGACGTAGCCCAACTCCGCGTAGGAGTAGTTCATCGTCTCCGCGTGGCCAGCGAGCGGCAGCGCAGCCGCGAGGGCTGCCAGCGAGCTCAATATGCGTCGTTGCATGCAAGGTTCTCCGAAGGGGTGGAGGAAATTGCCGGTATCGTTGCCGGCGGCCGACATCATACAGGCTGGATTTCAGCCTTGGCGAGCCAGGTGTCTCCTAATAGCAACAGCTGCCGCCGTGCCGTTGCCAAGCACCGGACCGTTTCCCGGGCGCGCGCTGCGGAACTGGTGTAGCGAGACTGTCGAAGTACATTCCCGCTATTCGAATTTTGCGCAGATGACCGGTCTAGTATTTGGACAGCGTGTCCGAAGTGACATACTTCAGCTTCGAACGAGACTGTTTGAGTGGACTGGGCCCACACCCCACGTCCGACCGGTGCGGCTTCCGATCAGGGCGAGCGCGTATCGAGCTCGAGCTTGATTCGGAATCCGTCAAGCACAACAGCAAGAAGGAGTCACAGATGAGCTCGGGGGATCACGTCCGTGTACGACGCGCGGCTGCGCTCGCGTTCGCTATCGCTTCGACTTTGGCTGGTGCTCGGGCCGGCTATGCGCAGACACCCAAGGACACTCAGGTCATCGACGTCGTCATCGTCACCGCGCAACGACGCGAAGAGAACCTGATCGATGTGCCGATCGCGGTCGCCGCCTTCAGCGGCGAGGCGCTGGAGCGCCGGCAGATCGATCAGGCGACCGACCTGCAGTTGAACGTGCCGAATGTCTCGTTCACAAAAACGAACTTCACCGGCTCGAACTTCCAGATCCGCGGCATCGGCGTGTCGTCGGTCGCGGCGAGCGGCGACTCCGGCGTCGAGCAGCACTTCAACTCGATGCCGGTCAAGAACCCGCGCCTGTACGAGACCGAGTTCTTCGACGTGCAGCGCGTCGAAGTGCTGCGCGGCCCGCAGGGCACGCTGTACGGGCGCAATGCCACCGGCGGCGCGGTCAACGTCATCGCGCGCAAGCCCGAGACCAAGGAGTTCGACGGCAGCGTCGAGCTCGAGGCCGGCAACTACAACGCACTCAAGGCGAAAGGCGTGGTGAACATCCCGCTCGGCGAGACTGTCGCCGCGCGTTTCGCCGGCATCACTTTCAAGCGTGACGGCTACACCGAGAATCTCGCGACCGGCAACGACATCGACGATCGCGATCAATGGTCGGCGCGTGGCGCGTTGCGCTTCACGCCGAACGACGCGACCGATCTCACGCTGATGATCAATCACTACAAGGAAGACTCGAACCGCTCGCGCGTCACCAAGCAGATGTGCCATCACGATCCCGCCGGCGCGCTCGGCTGTCTGCCGGACAAGCTGGCGTTCGAAGCGGGCAACATGCGCGGCACGCTCGGCGGCATTCTCGGCGAGTGGGGTCCGCTGCTGCTCGATCTCGGCGACGGCACTCCCGACGGCAGCTTCGCTGGCTTCCCGCTGCCGCCCGCGCTGATCAACACGGGTACGGACGTCAACACGGGCTCGCCGGTGCCGAGCGATCTGCACAAGACGTTCGCGGAGTACGACCCGACCTATAAGGCCGACGAGACGATCGGCACGCTCGAGTTCTCGTACGACTTCGGGCCGGTGACGCTGACGACCGTCGCGGGTTATCAGGAGACCAGCTTCCTGTCGCAGACCGATTACAACTGGACGATCGCGGGTCTGCCGTACAACGGCCCGGCGGTGCCGGCGTTCGGCGGCGCCATCCCGATCAGCGAGATCGACAGCGCCGCGCTGCTTGGCTCGCTTGCAGGCAATGTTCGCGATGCCGGCGTGTTCTCGCGCAACTATGACCAGTCTGACCAGGAAGCCGATCAGTATTCGGTCGAGGTGCGCCTGTCGTCGGAGCTCGACGGACCCTGGAACTACCAGGTCGGCCTGTTCTATCTCGACACGGACGACAACACGAACTACTACGTCGTGACCAGCGAGCTCGACTACTGGGCACAGGTGACGGCGCCGTTCTCGCCGTTCCTCAACTCGGCGCCGCCTTACTACATCAATGCCACGCCGAGCGCGTCGCTGAAGTCGAGTGCGGCGTTCGGCGAGATCTACTGGGACGCGACGGACAAGATGAAGTGGACGCTGGGACTGCGCTACACGCACGACGAGAAAGGCGTGAAGGATCGGCAGATGCTGTTCTCCGTGCCGGTGGGCACGCCGCCGAGCGCGACGCAGTTCAACGACTTCCGCGTCGATGAGACGACGTTCAACGAGTTCACGGGCCGCTTCGGCTTCGACCTGAAGCCAGGCTGGTTCGACGACTCGACTCTGTACGCGTTCTTCTCGCGCGGCTACAAGGCCGGCGGTTTCAACCCGCCGCTCGACCGCAGCCTGCCGCAGTTCGCGGGCACCCCGGAAGTCTACGATCCGGAGTTCGTGAATGCCTTCGAGATCGGCTCGAAGAACGTCCTCGCCGGCGGACGCGTGCAGGCGAACCTCACCGCGTTCTACTACAAGTACGACGCGCTGCAGGTGTCGAAGATCGTCGCGCGGACTTCGGTCAACGAGAACGTGGACGCGAACATCTACGGCCTGGAAGGCGAGTTCGTGTTCAGCCCGGTGAACGATCTGCTGATCGACGCGAACTTCGCGTACCTCAACACCGAGATCAAGGACTTCAGCAGCATCGATCCGCGCGACCCGAGCAACGGCGATCCGGCGTGGACCAACATCAAGGACATCTCCGACGGCTCCAACTGCGTGCTCGCCACTGCAGCGCTTCCGGTTGCCCGCCAGTTCAATTTGGTGCTGCCCGCGGCAGTCGGCGGTCCTTTCGGCTTCTGCGGAGCGATGGCCGCGAACGGCTTGCCCGTGCAGGACGGCATCGCTGCGGATCTCGATGGCAACTCGCTGCAGGGCACGCCGGAGTGGTCGTTCAAGGTCGGGGCGCAGTACACATTCCATCTCGGCAGCAGCATGAACCTGACGGCGCGCGCGGATTACTATTGGCGCGACTCGTTCTACGCCCGCATCTTCAATCGGCCGATCGACAAGATCGACGCGTGGGACGTGGTGAACGCGCAGGTGGAGCTGGCCTCGGCCAGCAACAGCTGGTTCGTGCGCGGCTACGTCTATAACGCGATGGACGACGACAACATCACCGGCATGTACGTGACGGACGCCTCGTCGGGCCTGTTCACGAACGTGTTCGCGCTCGACCCGCGGACGTACGGGCTGGTGCTGGGCTTCAGGTTCTGACCGAAGGTCAGTCGAAGCCTCGCAACGTTGCAAATTCGGCAAGCTGCGCACGCTCTGTGCGCAGCTTGTTGGCCGGCGCGCTTTCGTCCATGTAGCCGAGCGCCATGCCGCAGAAGAGCATGTGATCTGCCGGCAGCTGCAGAAACTCCGCGACGCTCCGGTACCAGATTGCCCATGCTTCCTGCGCGCACGTGTGCAGACCGCGCTCGCGCGCGAGCAGCATGATGTTCTGCATGAACATGCCGACGTCGGCCCACTGGTCCTGGCCCATGCGGCGATCGAGCGAGAAGAACAGCGCGACTGGCGCGCCGAACAGTTCGTAGTTGCGGGCGAACTGCCGCAGACGTGCAGGTTTGTCCTCGCGCGGGATGCCGAGCAGCGCGTACAGATCTTCGCCGCACTTGAAGCGCCGCGAGCGATATGGATCGTGCAGGTTCGGCGGGTACACGTTGTATTCGCTGCCTTCGCCCGCCGGCTGGGTGCGCTGCTTCGCGCGGATGGCGGCGAGAAAATCCGCCAGCGGTGCGCCGGTGAGCACGTCGACGCGCCACGGCTGCAAGTTGCCGCCTGACGGCGCGCGCTTCGCGATTTCCAGGATCTCGACGACGACGCGTTTGGGCACGGGCGTGTCGAGGAACGCTCGACAACTGATGCGGCTATCGACGGCTTCGGAAACGAGCATGGCGCGTGTGGTGGTGGCCGGAGACGTACGAATAGTAAGCTTCCTGTCATGCTCCACACCATTCGCCTGCAGAGCGGTGCATCGTTTGTCCTGCGTACTTTCGAGCCTGCCGGTGCGCCGCTCGCCGCGATCGTGGTTCCTTGCGCGATGGGCGTGACGCAGAGCTTCTACTCGCGCTTCGCCGAGTGGCTCGCAGCGCGTGGCTATCTCGCCGCGACATTCGACTATCGCGGCATCGGGCAGTCGGCGCCGGCCACATTGCGCGGCTTCGAAATCGACATCCGCGACTGGGCGACGCAGGACTGCGCTGCGGTCATCGACTTCATGAAAGCGCAGGCACCGAGCGTGCCGTTGTACTGGGTCGGCCACAGTCTGGGCGGCCAGCTGCTCGGGCTGATCCCGAATCGCGAGCGCATCGACCGCGCGATCACGATTGCGACCGGCAACGGCTATTGGCTCGAGAACAGCTGGCAGACGCGGCGCTTCGTGTGGTGGCTGTGGTTCGTGGTCGTGCCGCTCGCGCTGCGGATGGCCGGCTATTTTCCCGGCAAGCGGCTGCGCAAGGTCGGCGATCTGCCGCGCGGTGTGATGGCGCAATGGCGCCGCTGGTGCCTCGACCGTGAATACGTCGTCGGCGTGGAAGGCGAGGGTGTGCGCAGCTCGTACGCATCGGTGCGCACGCCGATGCTGTCGCTGTCATTCACGGACGACGAGATGATGTCCGAGCAGGGCATTCGCTCGCTGCACCGGTTGTATGCGAACGCGCCGATCGAGTATCGCCGCATCGCGCCGCGCGATATCGGCGTGCCGCGCATCGGCCACTTCGGCTTCTTTCGCCCGCAGTTCGAGCCGACGCTGTGGCCGCTCGTGCCGCAGTGGTTGGTAATCCCGCGGGATTCCCCGCAGTCGCCCTGACGGACGACCGCTCGGTCAAAAAATAACGTGCGCGATGTCGCCACCGCGCACGTCTGCATCCGAGATGGCTCAGGGGGATGGTCAACCACCTTCGTCAGCAAGTTTAAATCGGTCAGACTCGCTGACTTCAATGCACGTGCTGTGCCAGCGCGGGACCCGCGAAAACACAGGGACTTACGCCGCCCGGGCGCAGTGATCTGCACTCGCGATGTGCACAGCGCACCAAGCGCGCACGATTAGAGATCAACGGGAGTCAGGGATTCGCGGCCGGCACGCTTTGCAGACGCGTCGCCATCACGCGCAGCGCGACGGTCAGAGAGCTGACGAGCAGGAGCGCCGAGAGCAGGAACGGTGCGCCGGGCAGATGCCAGTCGCGATGCGGTCCGATGAACGTCGCGAAGGTCTGCGTGAACAGGATCGGACCGATCAACGTCGAGATGCCGAGCACGCTGCTGTTCGCGCCCTGCAGCTGACCCTGCTCGGACGGACTCACCAACCGCGTCATCCAGCCCTGCAGCGCGGGTCCCATCAACGACCACAACGACATCACGACCACACCGACGGCGTACACCGCGCCGTTCGGCGCCATCGCCTGGATCGTGAACCCCGCGGTGCCGGCGACCAGTCCGACCAGGATCGTCTGTCGTTCGCCCAGCGCCTTGACCACCCGGCCGACCAGTACCGCGTTCACGATGATCTGGCACACGCCGACGCCGGCCAGCAACATGCCCACGGCCTTCGTGTCCCAGTGATAGCGATAGCCCATGTAGAGCACGGCGACACTCGGCAACGCGGCGTGCGCAAGGTTGCTGAGGAACGTCACACCGGTGAGTCCCCACAGCTCGTGATGCGAGCGCAGCAGCTTGAGGGCGCCGACAGGATTCGCCTTGCGCCATGAGAACGGCGTGCGTCGCTCGCGCGGCAGCGATTCGGGCAGAACGAACAAGCCATAGAGGCCGTTGGTCAGGCTGAAGCCGGCCGCGACCCAGAAGGGCAGCCGCGGGCTGATGTCGCCGAGCAGACCGCCGAGTGCCGGGCCGACGACGAAGCCGGCGCCGAATGCGGCGCCGAGCAGACCGAACTTCGCCGCGCGTTGCTCGGCCGGCGTGACGTCTGCGATGTACGCGCCGGCGGTGCTGATGCTCGCCGCGGTGATGCCGGAGATGACGCGGCCGACGAACAGCCAGCGGATGTTCGGCGCCAGCGCCATGAGGATGTAGTCGAGGCCGAGGCCGAAGTTCGACAACAGGATGATCGGCCGCCGGCCGAGCCGGTCCGACAGCGAGCCGAGCACCGGCGAGAACAGAAACTGCATCAGCGCCCAGGCGGTGCCGAAGATGCCGTAGATCATCGCGGCGCGCGCGGTGTCGCCGCTCATGAAATCCTCGACCAGCCGCGGCAGCACCGGAATGATGATGCCGATCGCGAACATGTCGAGCAGGACGGTGACGAAGACGAACGCGAAGGCGGCGCGTCGTGGCGCGTGGGCGGGCGGCTCGGTCATGGGACGCTACATTGCCACGGATCGTGCGCGTGCTGCTTGGACAAAAGCGTCTTCTCTTCTCAGGTCAGCGCCACGTGATCGCTGTCGCCGATGCGCCGGGCCGCAAGCTCGGTCGGCGTGAAGCCGGACATTTCCCGGCATTCGCGAATCAGGTGCGACTGGTCGAAATAGCCGCAGCGATAGGCTACCTCCGCCCAGTCGTCCACCGGTCCTTCCATCGCCTGCATCACGCTCTGGAAGCGCCGCACGCGCGAATAGAGCTTGGGCGTCAACCCGACTTCCAGCGTGAACAGTCGCGTAAAGCGGCGCGGGCTCAGCCCGACGTGCTCGCTGAGCATCGCGATCGAATAGCTCTGTGGCGCGTGCGCGAGGCGCTCGAGCGCGAAGTCGACTTCCGCGCGGCGCTGTAGCGGCCGGATTGCACGAGCGAGCAGCTCAGCTTCCAGCAGCAGCAACTTCGCCCGCGGCGTCGGTGCAGCGAGGATGCGCTCGCGCAGCGTGTCGCCATCGGAGCCCCACAGATCGCGCATCGGGACGTGCTGATTCTGCAGCTCGTCGCTCGCTGGATCGAAGAAGGGCCACGTGCCGCCAGGGCGAAAGGCAACGCCGACGTTGGCGCGTTGCTCGCGGGTGTCGATCACGAAGTAGCGCGCGTACGCACCGCAGAATACCGAGCCGGGCATGCGATGCACGATGTCGTCGCCGGGGCCGTGGTACAGCCGCGTCTCGTCCTCGGCGAGGTTGATCATCAGCCCGCACAGCCCGCGCGGCATCAGCCGGTCTTTCGCATGCGCCGGCGGCACGCCTTCCCAGTACCACAGCTGCTCGATGAACCGATCGAGCGGCGGTCCGGGGCGATGCGTGCAGTACAAGATGGGTCGGTGGCTCACGGCTTTCGCTGGTTCTCCAGCGCCTCGATCGTCTTCGGCCAGTCGTCCTTGAGCAGCCGCGACAGCGAACGGTCGGCCAGCAGCTTGCCGCCGGTCTGGCAGCGCGGGCAATAGTTCGTTTCGTTTTCTGCGTAGCGAATCCTCTGAATCGCCGTGCTGCACACGGGACACGGCTTGCCGTAGCGGCCGTGCACGGCCATATCCTTACGGAATGCCGTCACTTTCTCGGGGAACGCACCGGCCGCGTCGGCGCGCAGCCGCTCGATCCAGTCGGCGAGCGTCGCCTGAGTCGCTTCATACAGCCGTTGCCACTCGGCGTCGCTCAGATGACGGGTCTGCGCAGTCGGTGAAAGGCGGGCGCGATGCAGGAGCTCGTCCGAGTACGCGTTGCCGATTCCGCTCAGGATCGTGGGATCGGTCAGTGCGCGCTTGAGCGTGTGATTGATGCGGGAGAGCCGCTCGCGAAACAGCGCTGGGTCGATGCCGAGAACTTCCACGCCGCCGCGATCGTGCTCGGCGAGTTGCGCAGCGCTGCTCAACACATGCAATGACGCCCGCCGTTTCGTGCCGGCTTCAGTCAGCGTGAGCGTACCGTTCGTGAACTGGAGAGCGAGCAGCGACGCGCGCACGGTGCCGGTGTATGCCTTGTCGTACCAGTGCAGCCGCCCGGCGATCATCAAGTGGATCAACAGCCAGCGATCGTTGTCGAAGCCGATCGCGATGCGCTTGCCGACCCGGCGCAGTGCCACGACCCGATGTCCCTCGCACGATTGCAGCGGCGGATCGGCGGTGCGCAGCAGAAACGGATTCTTGAGAACGGCTCGCTCGAGGGTTTGCCCGAGCAGACGGCTCTCGAGCGCTTCGAGGTAGACCGTGACGTCGGGTAGCTCGGGCATGAGACTTGTAGGTCGGGCTTTAGCCCGACAATCCGTGCGAAGTTACAGCTCCCTGAGTCCGGTCGTGATCGGCAGCCGGGCGGCGCGCAGGCTCGGCAGCAAGCCGCCGACGAAGCCGAGGATCAATGCGTACACCAACCCCAGCACCAGGACCATCGGCGTCACCGTGAATGCGAACGTGATCTGGCTGAAGGTCGTGAAGTTCATGGTCGAGGCTCGCACGCCGTTGAAAGCGAAATACGAGACCAGCGCGCCGATGACGCCACCCACCAGGCCAATCAAGAGCGCCTCCGTCAGCACCGAGATGACCACCGGCGCGGAGCCGAAACCGAGTGCGCGCAGCGTGGCGATCTCACGAGTGCGAGTCGACACTGCCGAGTACATCGTGTTCAGAGCCGCGAACACCGCACCGAGGCCCATCAGCACAGCGATCACCGTACCGATCGTGCTGACCAGCGCGATCAGCGTGCGCGACTGGCGCTCGTAGTACTCGCGCTCCGTGAACATCCGCACGTTGAGTCGCGGGTCTGTGGTCAGCGCGTCCTTGAACGAGCTATATGCTTCCGGACTGGTGAGCTTCACGCGCATCGATTGATACGTCGTGCCGCGGTTGTACGCGCCTTGCAGCACCGTCGCGTCCGTCCACACTTCGGATTCGGCGACACTGCCGCGGTCCTCGAAAATGCCGACTACGGTCCAGTCCGTCGTGCCCCAGCGCAGCTTGTTGCCCACCGTGAGTCCGGCGAACTGCTGGCTCGCGCCGCGGCCGGCAATGATCTCGAACGTTCCCGGCGTGAAGTTGCGGCCTTCGACGATGCGGAAGTTCTGGCGCAGCTGCGGCGCCTGCGGTCCGACGCCGCGTAGCGGCACGTTTGCCGCCGTCACGGTGCGCTTCAATGGAATGTCGACGATCACATAGAGCTCGGGGGAGGCGATCGGGCCCTGAGCATCGCGCGCGACGTTCTTCGAGTCCGCGATGACCTTCGTCTGCTCCAGCGTGAGTCCGCTGCCCATCTCGTCCGTCGCGCCGCTGCGCAGGACGATTGCCACGTCGCGCGCGCCCGACAACGTGAGCACCGCGCGGAAACCGGCGCTGATCGACAGCACGCCGATGAGAACCATGACCACGCCTGCGATGCCGACCAGCGCGACGACCGAAGAGGTCAGCCGCTCCGACACGTTGCGCAGGTTCATCGAGGTGATCGCCGAGATCTGAGTCATTGCGCTGCCGGCCATGTCACACCTTCCTCAATGCGTCGACGATCTTGAGGCGTGCCGCCTGCATGGACGGCTGTGCCGCCGCGAGCCCGCCGAGCACGACCACCAGCACGGCGCCGATCGCCCAGGTGGCCGAAGGCATGCCGAGCACGGGGAAAAACTGCGCCAGCCCCTGCGCCATGCCAAGCGAGGCGAGCTGCGCGAGCACCAGGCCGATCGCCCCGCCGAGTGCGGTGACCAGCAGGGCTTCGCCGATGACCAGTCCCGTGACGGTGGCATTGGAGTAGCCGAGCGTCTTCATCACGCCGATCTCGTTGAGGCGCTCGCGGATCGACTGCCCCATCGTGTTGGCCGTGACCAGCAGCATCGTGAAGAAAACTGCGGCCGCGACGCCCGCGATTAGCGCGCCGATGTTGCCCATCTGATTGGCGAAGCTCTGGATGAACGCGCTCTCGGTGGCGGTCTTGGTCTCGGTCGAGGAGTTTGCGAACAACGCATCGATGTTGTGCGCGATCTCGGCCGAGCGGTTCCGGTCATCGAGGCGCTCGACGATCATGTGGAACGTGTTCTTGCCGAACGTGCGCGACTCGTCCAGGTACTCCTGGTGGAAGTAGATGCTCTGGTTGTCGCCGGTCGCCGCAGTGTAGATGCCGGCGATCTTCATCGGCCAGACGTTGCCGCCGTCCTTCTTGGTCCAGATGTTGGAGCGGATCGGCACGGTGTCGCCGATCTTCCATTTGAAGCGCTCGGCGACGGCGCTGCCGACGATCGCGGCGGTGCGGTCCTGCTCGAATACCTTCTTCTGGTCCGGCGGCAACGTGTAGTCGTTGTAGACCAGGAAGAACGACGGCACGTCGATCGCCAATGCGGACAGCTGATTGCGATCCTCCTGGTAGATGCCGCCGAACCACGACTGCGCGGTCGCATACTTCACGCCCGGCAGAGAGCGTACGCGTTGCAGATACGCCAGCGGAATCGGATTGATGATCGCCACTTTGTGGATCGTGATGAGCCGATCCACGCCGGCCATCTCCGGACTGCCGGTGAGCGCGACGCGCAGCGTCTGCATCAGGCCGAACAGCAGGAACGCGACGACGATGGAGGCGAGCGTGAGCCCGGTGCGCAGCTTCTTGCGCCCGAGATTTGCCCATAGCAGCGGTAGATGCTTGAACATGGCAGCTCCGTCGTCAGATCAGGCGACAGCTTCCGTCGTCAGCTGTCCCTTGTTGAGATGCAGCACATGCTTGGCGCGCGCCGCCGCGTGCGGATCGTGCGTGACCATGATGATGGTCTTGCCTTGCTGCGTGTTCAGTGCCTGCAACAGATCGAGGATCTCGTCACCAGACTTGCGGTCGAGGTCGCCAGTGGGCTCGTCGCACAACAGCAGCGTGGGATCGGAGACGATCGCGCGCGCGATGCCGACGCGTTGTTCCTGGCCGCCCGACAGCTCGCGCGGCTTGTGCTTGGAGCGCTCGCTCAAGCCCACCAGGCTGAGTGCAGCGCTGACGCGCTTATGGCGATCGGATGACGACAACGACGTGAGCAGCAACGGCAACTCGACGTTGCGCTCGGCCGTCAACACCGGCAGCAGGTTGTACATCTGGAACACGAAGCCGACGTGATTCGCGCGCCACTTGCCAAGCGCGCCGTCGCTGAGCGAATCGGTCCGCTGACCGGCGATTTCGATCGTGCCGCCGCTCGGCCGGTCGAGGCCGCCGATCAGGTTCAGCAGCGTCGACTTGCCCGAGCCCGAGGGCCCCATCAGCGCGAGGAAATCCCCTTTCGGGATGTCCAGGTCGAGCTCATGCAGCACGTGCACGGTCTCCGCACCGCGCTTGTAATCCTTTGCGACCTTCCGCAGTCGTACCAACGTCTCCACGATTCACCTCACCCGTTCTTGCTCTTGACCTTGACGCCTTCGCTCAGTCCTTCGACCGGTGCCGCGACCACGACATCGCCGGCATTGATGCCCGACAGAACTTCGACCTGACCGTCGCGCTCGCCGCCCGTGCGCACAGCGACGCGTTCGAGCTTGCCTTCCTGCACACGCCACACGAAGCTGGTGTCGCCATCGCGGATCACTGCTGCCGCGGGAACGCGCACCGACGCGCGCGGCGCAGCGGCCTGCGTGCCCTCGACCGGACGGTCTTCGAGAAAACTGACCTTCACTCCCATGTCCGGCAGGATGCGCGGCTCGAGCAGGTCGAAGCCGATCCGCACGCGCACTGTCGCCTTCTGGCGGTCCGCGGTCGGCACGATGTTGATCACGTGACTGGGAATGACCCAGTCGGGATAGGCGTCGAGCACGGCCTCGGTCTTCTGATTCGCCTTGACGCGATTGATGAACGCTTCGTTGACGTCGACCTCGATCTCGCGCGAGTCCATGTCGACGACGGTGGCGATGCCGGTGCGCGTAAAGCCGCCGCCGGCGGAAATCGGCGATACCATTTCGCCGGGCTGCGCGTCCTTGGAGACGACGACGCCCGTGAACGGGGCGCGCACCATCAAGTCGTCGAGATCTTGCGCGCGCACGCGCACGGTGCCTTCAGCAACCTTCACTTCGCCACGCAGAGCTTGCAGGCGAGCGTTGAGCGCTGCCGCTTCCGATTGCGCTTGATCGAGTGCCAGCTCGCTGACCAGCTTGTCCTTGCGCAGTTGCTCGGTGCGGCGCAGATTGCGCTCCGCTTCGGAGACGCGCACTTCGACCTCGTTGAGATTGCCGCGCGCGGCTTCCAGCTGACGCTGCGCGAGCTCGTAGATCGGCTTGGTCGTAGTGTCGTCGAGTCGCGCGAGCAGCTGGCCTTCTTTCACGGCCATGCCCTCTTCGATCAACACCTCGGCGACTTTGCCCGTGACCTTCGATGAAACTGTGGCTTGGCGACGCGCGACTACGTACCCGGACGCATTGAGGACTGCAGCGCTGCCGCTACCGCCGCCCGACGAGGACTGAACGGCGGTTGCCGTCTCAACCTCGATGGCTTTGTCGCGCAACAGTGCATACAGGCCGACAGCGACGGCGAGGACGAGCACGCCGATGACGGCCCACTTGTAGATCGGGCTCGGTCCCGAGCTGCCAGGCTCGCTGTTGCGTTCGATGCGCAGACTATCGAGAGCGTTCTGGTCGAATGCCATGGTGCGTCGCCACGTTGGAAGGCGGCGCATTCTAATCAGGTCACTGGCGTCGTGTAACTCGAATCGGCGAAAGGCGGCTGAACGCCGGCCAAGCCGCGATCAGCCGATCGTGCTGGTCAGGTCGATTTCAGTGCGATGTCAGGCCAGCGCGCGGTGATGAACCAGGAACGGGTCGGTGATCGGCGCCGTCGGCAATGTGAAATAGAAGACCGCGCCCTGGTTCGGCTTGCCTTCGGCCCAGATGCGGCCGCCATGGCGGTCGATGATGCGCGCGACCGTTGCGAGGCCGACGCCCGAGCCGTCGAAGTCCGCCGTGCCGTGCAGTCGCTGAAATGGCTTGAACAGCTTCTGCTCGTAGGCCATGTCGAAGCCGGCGCCGTTGTCGCGAATGTAAAGCGTGGCGAGCGAGCCGCCGCTCGACTGGCCGATCTCGATGCGCGGCTGCCCGGTCTTGGAGGTGAATTTCCAGGCGTTGCCGATCAGGTTCTGGAACAGGTCGCCGACCAGGCGCCGGTCGCCGTGCACGGCCATGTTCGGTTGGATCACGACCTCGACGTTGCGCGTCGGGTCCTTCTGGCGCATGTCCTGCACGATGCTCTCGGCGAGCGCAGTGACGTCGACGATCTCACGATGCAACGTCTGCCGCGAAATGCGCGACAGCACCAGCAGCGCCTCGATCAGCTCGGACATCTGCCGCACGCTGCCCTGAATGCGCGCAAGTCGGCGTTTTTGCTCGTCGGTCGCATCCGGCAGCGACAGCTCGAGCAGCCCGGCCTGGCCGGCGATCGTCGTCAGCGGCGAACGCAGGTCGTGCGAGACAGACGCGGTGAATGCCTCGAGCTCGCGGTTGGCGCGCGCGAGCGATTCGTTCGCGTCGCGCAGCTGGCGCTGGCTCGGCAGCATCAGGATGCCGGGCAGGTAACGCCACAGCAGGATCGCCGTGGGCACCGAAGCTGCGGCCGTGAGGAGCTTGACGATGCCTTCGAGCCAGTAGTGCGCGTGCCAGACGTTCCAGATGTCGACGACGTAAGTCAGTCCGCACGCGACGATGAATATGCCAAAGCAGACCACGAGCCAGTCGAAGGGCAGGTCACGGCGGCGGCGGGCGATGTACAGCAGCGCGAACGGAATCGTGAAATACGCCATCGCGATCAGGACGTCGGCGATCACGTTCATCCACAGCACGCCCGGGCTCCACAGGTAGCAGTGCCCGTGTGGCAGGAACTGCCCGCTGGAGAACCAGGACGTCTCGGCTTCGGTCATGCGGGCTCCTGAATAAATAGTCCCTGACGGCGATGCTGCTTCGGCAGAAGCGCACCGCTCATTCGATCCCCGCGCGGGTCGGGATGATACAGAAGATGGTTGTCCGCGGGCCTGCGGGCTTTAGGCCAACCCTCCCGGCCTTCTTGAAACTGTACCGGCTGGACGGTTAGCATACCGTCCAGCCGGTACAGTAACCGGATTTCCGAACTGTCCAATCCCAGGAAAACCTCCAATGGTAGAAGCACATGCGGTGCCCGGCCCGGCTCGCGACCGGATTCTGGAAGCCGCGGAACGAGTGGTCGCCGAGGTCGGCGCGGCCCGTCTGACCCTCGACGTGGTGGCCCAGGCTGCCGGGGTCAGCAAGGGCGGCTTGCTCTACCACTTTCCTTCCAAGGAGTCGTTACTCGGCGCGCTGGCGCAGCGTTACGTGCAGAACATGGAGCAGTGCATCGAGTCCGCGAAAGGCGGCATCAGCGAGCAGGACCACAGCCGGGATTTGAAGGCGTGCATCGTCGGCATTCTCGGCACCGATCCACGCTCCAAGGCGATGGGTGCCGCGCTGCTCGCGACCGCGGCGAACGACCTGACGCTGCTCGAAGTGATCCGCGAGCGGCTCGTCGCCTACAACCAGGAGCTGGCGGGATCGAGCGCCGACTTCGCGCGCGCCGCGATCGTCACGCTCGCGATCGACGGCTTGATGATGCGCGAGTCGCTGCGCATCTCGCCGTTCACGGAAGCCCAGCGCGCACAGGTCGTGCGCGAGTTGATGAAGATTGCCGACGAGTCTTACAGGTGATGCGTATGTCGACTGCAACGAAGCGAATTCTCAGGACTGTTGCGGTGAGCGTCGCCGCGAGCCTTGCGCTCGCCGGCTGCGGCAAGGAGCAGCAGAACCAGGCTCCACCCGCGCCGGAAGTGACGGTGCAGACGGTCGACAATCGGGCCGTTCCGCTCGAGCTGACGTATCCCGCGCGCACGTTTGGCTCGCGCGAAGTCGAAGTGCGCGCACGCGTGGGCGGCATCGTGCTCAAGCGCCGTTTCCAGGAAGGCACCCGCGTCGTGCAGGGTCAGTCGATGTTCCTGATCGATCCTGAGCCCGTGCGCGCGCGCGTGGGCTCGGCGCGTGCGGCAGTTGCCGTTGCCAAGGCGCGCGCGGACGAGGCACGCCGCCAACGCGATCGCGTGTTGCCGCTGTTCGAGAAGAACGCTGTCAGCCAGAGCCGGCGTGACGAAGCGGTGTCCGGCTTCGAAGTCGCGCAGGCGAACCTGCAGTCGGCCGAGTCGCAGTTGCGCATGGCGCAGCTCGACCTCGAATACACCGATGTGCGTGCGCCGATCACCGGCCTGACCAGTCGCGAAACGCTTTCCGAAGGCAGCCTGATCTCGACCGATCAGGCGTCGAGCCTGCTGACCAAGATCGTTCAGGTGGATCCGCTGTACGTCGAGTTCGACGTGCCGGAGGCCGAGGCAGCAATGATCCGTAGCAGTCTTGCCCCAGCGAACAAGAGCGCCCAGCCGCCGGGCGCGAAGCTGATCCTCGAGGACGGCAGCGAATATCCGCAGCCGGCGCAGGTCACCTTCGTCGACAACTCCGTTGACCGGAACTCCGGCACCGTGCACGTGCGCGCGGTGCTGCCGAACAAGGAGGCGCAGCTCCTGCCCGGTCAGTTCATTCGCGCGAAAGTCGAAGGCATTCAGCTCTCGAACGTCGTGTCCGTGCCGCGCAAGGCCGTGATGTCCGGCCCGCAAGGCACGTTCGTCTGGATCGTCGGTGCCGATAGCAAGGCGCAGATGCGGCCGGTGCAGATCGGCCGCGGACTCGGCAACAACGTCATAGTGACCGACGGCCTGCAGGCCGGCGATCGCTACATCGTCGAGGGCGTGCTGAAGGTGTTCCAGCCCGGCACGCAGGTGAGCGCTGTATCGGCCGAGGAGGCGGCTCGCAAGTCGCAGGCCGAGGCTCAGCGCAAGGAGGCCGCATGATCTCGAAGTTCTTCATCACGCGGCCGATCTTCGCCTGCGTCATCTCGGCGTTCATCGTGATCGCCGGGCTCGCCGGCATGCGCGCGCTGCCGATCTCGGCATATCCGGACATCGTGCCGCCTATGGTGACATTGGCCGCGCGCTACCCGGGCGCGACCGCCGAAACGATCGCCGAAACCGTCGCGGCGCCGCTGGAGCAGGAGATCAACGGCGTCGAGAACATGCTGTACATGCAGTCCGTCAATTCGGGCGATGGCCAGCTGATGATCAACATCACGTTCGCGATCGGCTCGGATCCGGACCTCGCGGCGATCAACGTCAACAACCGCATCCAGGCCGCCGTGCCGCGCTTGCCCGAAGAAGTGCGGCGCCAGGGAATCGTGGTGCGCAAGGCGTCCACCAGCATCCTGCAGGTGGTCGCGATGTACTCGCCGGACGGCAGCCAGGATCCGCTGGCGCTGACCAACTACGCGTCGCTGAACATTCTCGACGAGATCCGGCGCGTGCCAGGCGTCGGCGACGCGCAGATGTGGGGTCAGGAGTACTCGATCCGCATCTGGATGCAGCCGGACAAGCTGTCGCAGCTCGGCCTCGCTGCGTCCGATGTGATCAGCGCGGTGCGTGCGCAGAACTCGCAGTTCGCCGGCGGCCGCGTCGGCGTCGAGCCCATGCCGGAGTCGGTCGACTTCACGTTCTCGGTGCAGGCGCAGGGCCGGCTCGCGACTCCGGAGGAATTCGAGCAGATCATCGTGCACACGACCGACGCAGGCGCGATCGTGCGGCTCAAGGACGTCGCGCGCGTCGAGCTCGGCGCGCAGACCTACAACTCCGCGCCGAAGCTCAACAATCAGCCGACGGTGCCGATCGCGATCTTCCTGCAGCCCGGCGCGAATGCGCTGCAGACGGGCGGTGCGATCGAGGCGCGTCTCAAGGAGTTGAAGGCGGACTTCCCCAAGGGCATGGAGTACACCATTCCGTACGACACGCTCCAGTACGTGAAGATTTCGATCAAGGAAGTCGTCAAGACGCTGATCGAGGCGATGATCCTGGTGTTCTGCGTGGTGCTGCTGTTCCTGCACAACTGGCGCGCCACCCTCATCCCGATGCTGGCCGTGCCGGTATCGCTGATCGGCACGTTCGCAGCGATGCTGATGTTCGGCTTCTCCATCAACATATTGACGCTGTTCGGCATGGTGCTGGCGATCGGCATCGTCGTCGACGACGCGATCGTCGTGCTCGAGAACGTCGAGCGACACATGCGCACCGAGCACATCGACTCGGAAACCGCAACGATGCGGGCAATGGAGGAAGTGACGCGTCCGGTGATCGCGATCGTGCTGGTGCTGACCGCGGTGTTCCTGCCGGTCGCGTTCCTCGGCGGTCTGGTCGGCGAGATGTACCGGCAGTTCGCCGTAACCATCTCGGTATCGGTGGTGATCTCAGGCTTCGTCGCGCTGACGCTGACACCGGCACTGTGCGCACTGATGCTCAAGCGCGAGGATCGGCACGAGCATCGGATTCTGCGCCGCTTCAACGATTGGTTCGCGCGCATGACTGATCGGTACGAGCAGGGCGTGCGCTTCGTGATGAAGCGCGGCGCGCTCGCGGCCGGTGTGTTCGCGGTCATGCTGCTGGCGATTTTCGGCCTGTTCCGTACCGTGCCGACCTCGCTCGCGCCGACCGAGGACCAGGGCTACGTCTTCGTGATCGGCATGTTGCAGGACGCCGCGTCGTTGCGCCGTACCACGACGGCGTTCGACTCCGTGACTGCGGAAGTGCGCCAGCATCCCGCCGTCGCCAACGCGATGTCGGTCTCCGGCATGGATCCGTTGACGTTCTCGTTCAAGACCAATGCCGGCCTGGTGTGGGTGCCGCTCAAGCCGTGGGACGAGCGCACGGGCGATGAGTCCAAGTCGCCCAAGGCAGTCGTGGGAGCCGTGATGGCTGCGGGCGCGAAGGTCAAGGATGCGTTCTTCTTCGCAGTCGAGCCGCCGCCGATCGAAGGTTTGTCCAACGTCGGCGGCTTCGAGATGTACATCCAGTCGCGCGGGCGCGGTACGCCGCAGGAGCTGGGGGACGTCACACAGAAAGTCATCGCTGCGGCGTCACAGCGCAAGGAGATCGACAAGCAGATCCAGACGACTTTCAGCGCCAACGTACCGCAGATGCGCATCGATCTCGATCGCGAAAAGGCGATGACGCTCGGCGTGTCGGTGCCCGAAGTGTTCGACACTCTGCAAAGCACGTTCGGCGCGCTGTACGTGAACGACTTCAATCGTTCGGGCCGCGTCTATCAGGTGCAACTGCAGTCGGAACCGCGCTTCCGCGCGTATCCCGAGGACATCCGCAATGTCTACGTGCGTGCGAAATCCGGCGACCTGGTGCCGCTGACCGCGCTGGCGAACATCCGCGAAGTGAAGGGTCCGGAGATCGTCGAGCGCTTCAACGTGTTCACGTCGGCGAAGATTCTGGGCAGCGCGGCGAAGGGCTACAGCTCCGGTGACGCGATCAAGGCGATGGAACAAGTGGCGCACGAGGTATTGCCGCGGGGCTACACGTTCGCCTGGACCGGCACTGCCTATCAGGAAAAGATGAGCGGCGGCGCGTCCAACGGCGTCTATCTGCTCGGCGTGTTGATGGTGTTCCTGATCCTCGCCGCGCAGTTCGAGCGCTGGACGTTGCCGCTCGCGGTGATCCTCGCAGTGCCTTTCGCAGCGTTCGGCGCGTTCACGGCGGTGTTCCTGCGCGGCCTGCAAAACGACATCTACTTCCAGATCGGCATGTTGACGCTGGTGGGACTCGCAGCGAAGAACGCGATCCTGATCGTCGAGTTCGCGATGATCAAGCATCACGAGGGCATGCCGCTCGCACAGGCCGCGGTCGAGGGCGCGAAGCTGCGCTTCCGGCCGATAGTCATGACGTCGATGACGCTGATCTTCGGCGTGCTGCCGCTCGCCGTGAGCTCGGGTGCGGGCGCCGCGAGCCGTCATTCGCTCGGCACGAGCGTCATCGGCGGCATGCTGGCCGCGACGTTCATCGCGACGTTCTTCGTGCCGCTGTTCTTCCGCTGGATCGCCGGCTTGCGCCGCAAGGGCGAGCAACCGGCGACCGAGGTGAGTCAAGTCAATGCGTAGTCGGTTGCTGCTGAGTGTCGTGCTGCCGCTGGCCCTGAGCGGCTGCTTCGTTTCGCGCGTCGATCCGGAAAAGCCGGAGCTGCCGCTGCCGGCGGCGCTGCCGGCGCAAGCGGACTCCTCGGCGCAGCTGCCCGACCCGTGGTGGACCATCTTCCACGACCCGACGCTCGACAAGCTGGTCGAAGAAGCGCTGGCCCACAATCCGGACGTGGCAGTAGCTGCGGGCCGCGTCGCCGAGGCCCGTGCAGGCCTGCGTATCACGAATGCGGATCGGTTGCCGAACGTCGACGTCGAAGGCGACGCCACGCGCTCGAAGGACAGCCTGTTCGTCAACAATATTCCGGGGATCAGTCGGTATCGAACGATCTACACCGTGCAGGGCGCGGTCAGTTACGAGCTGGACCTGTGGGGTCGCTACCAGCGCGCGTCCGAATCGGCGCGCGCGCAGCTGCTGAACACGGAGTTCGGGCGCGAAGCGACCAAGTTGAGCCTGACGGGCGACGTCACCCGCGGCTACTTCGGGCTGATCGCGGCAGCACAGCAGCTCGGCCGCGCCCGCGAGACGCTGTCGACCCGCGAGGAATCGGTGCGACTGGAAAAGATCCGCTTCGATGCCGGCGAGAGCGACGAATTCACCTTCAAGCGTGCCGAAGCCGATGCCGCGGCGACTCGCGTGTCCGTCCACCAGCTCGAACGCGAGGTCATCGAGCGCACCAACGCGCTCGGCATCCTGCTGGGCCGCTCGCCAAAAGACCTGGTCGACGCTGCCATTTCCGTGCAGGGCCTGGCGCTGCCGCCCGCGATCACGTTGCCGGCCGCGCTGCCTTCATCGGTGCTGGAACGGCGGCCCGACATCGGAGCCGCGGAAGCATCGCTGGAATCGGCGGCCGCCGACATCGGCGTGGCGCGGGCCGAAATGTTCCCGAACATCAGCCTGACCGGGCTGTTCGGCTCAGTCAGCACCGAGTTGGGCGACTTGTTCACGAAGCCCGCGGAAGCCTGGTCGGCGTCGGGCAGCATCCTGCAGCCTCTGTTCGAGGGCGGGCGCCTGAGCGCGAATGTCGCGCGGACCAAAGCGGTGCGCGAGCAGCGCAAAGCGGAGTATTCGCGGACCGTGCAGTCGGCCTTCCGCGAGGTGCTCGATGCTCTGCAGGGTCAGGCCGTGATCGTCGGTGTGCGGGATGCGAATGCAGAGCAGGTCGCGTCGCTGGCGCGGGCGACGGAGTTGGCGGAGCTGCGCTACACGCAGGGCGACATCGCGTACATCGACTTGCTGGATGTGCGCCGTGGCCTGTTCCAGGCGCAGATCGACCTGGTAGCCGCGCAGCGCGATGCGCTGTTGAACACGGTCGACCTCGCGCTCGCCGTCGGCGGCGGGCTCGGCGACAGGGCCGAGCCGCTCAGCGCGAGAAGATAGCTCAGGCCGGCTCCGGCATCGACGCTGGCACCACCGGTCGTTCCGGCAGCGCCACCGAGAGCTCCAGCACCTCGTGTCCGCCGTCGCGCTCGAAGTTGACCTGGATCGCTTCGACGTCGACGTTCACGTACTTGCGGATGACGTGCAGCAGCTCGCTGCGCAGGACCGGCAGGTAGTCCGGCCCGCCGCGCGTGCTGCGCTCCTGGGCGACGATGATTCGCAGGCGTTCCTTGGCGATGTTCGCGCTCGGCGGCCTGCGGCGAAAAATTGACAGCAGGTCCATCGTAATTAGCCTCCGAACATGCGGGCGAACAGGCCCTTCTTGGGTTCTTCGATGAAGCGCAGCGGCACGGACTCGCCGAGCAGCCGGGTGACCGCATCGTCGTACGCGCGCGCCACGTCGCTCTCCGCGTTCAGGATCACCGGCGTGCCGGCGTTCGACGCCGTCAGCACGTCCGGGGACTCCGGAATGACACCGACCACGTCGAGACCGAGGATCTCCTTCACGTCGCCGACGCTCATCATCTCGCCCGTCGCGACCCGCCGCGGGCTGTAGCGCGTCAGCAGCAGGTGCTCGATGATGCCTTTGCCGCCCTTCTCGGCACGCTCCGTCTTGCTGGCCAGCAGGCCGAGGATGCGGTCGGAGTCGCGCACCGAGGAGACTTCGGGGTTGACCACCACGACGGCGCGGTCGGCGTAGTACATCGCGAGGTGCGCGCCCTTCTCGATGCCGGCGGGCGAGTCGCAGATGATGTAGTCGAAGCCGTCCGCGCTCAGGTCGTCGAGCACGCGGCGCACGCCTTCCGCGGAGAGCGCGTCCTTGTCGCGCGTCTGCGACGCAGCCAGCACGAACAGCGTCTCGATCCGCTTGTCCTTGATGAGTGCCTGCTTGAGCGTGCAGTCGCCGTTGATCACGTTGACGAAGTCGTAGACCACGCGGCGCTCGCAACCCATCACCAGGTCGAGGTTGCGCAGGCCGATATCGAAGTCGATGACCGCCACGCGCTTGCCGCGCCGGGCAAGGCCGCAGGCCAGGCTGGCCGACGTGGTCGTCTTGCCGACACCGCCCTTGCCGGACGTCACCACGATGATCTCGGCGGTTCGCGCCGCTTTGCGAGCCGCTGGTCCATCGGCCGCGCGCGCGCGCTCGGCAGCGCGGGCGGGCGCAACGGCGACCGACGCTTCGTCGGACGTCACGTCGAGCACCAGATCGGTTTCGCTAGTCGCTTCAGTCATGGCCTATCCTCCCAAAACGCAGGTCGTCGCCGTCGAGCCACGCCTGCACGGGTTTGCCCGCCAGCTCCGGCGGGATGGTCTCGAAAACACGGAACACGCCGGCGACGGACACCAGCTCGGCATGAAAATCGTGGCAAAACACGCGCGCGCTGACTTCGCCTTGCACACCTGCCATCGCGCGGCCGCGCAGGGTGCCATAGACGTGCACGCAGCCGTCCGCCATCACCTCTGCGCCGGCGCCGACTGCGTTGGTGACGACGAGATCGCGATTGCGCGCGTAAATCCGCTGGCCTGAGCGCACAGGACGGTGATGCATCAAAGCCGGCAGCGCCACGATCTCTTCGGCGGGCGCGGCGGGGGCGGGGGCCGCAACAGCAGGAGCGGGAGCTGCGGCCGGCGCTGGAGCCGCCTTCACCGCGGCAACGGCCGCGCCATAGCTCTTTTGCGCGCGAAACTGGGTCAGGACCGGCAAGTTGAGCTCGCGGGCAAGCGCGTCGACCGCCGCCGTGCCGTGAGCGAGTCCCACGGGCAGCATTCCGGTGCGACTGATCGCCTCGAGCACCGCGCGCAACTCGGCCGCGGTGATCTCATGATCGAGGGAGCTCAGGTCCAGGCAGAGCGCGGCGCGCTCGAACAGGGCGGGGGCTGCTGCAACACGCGCCGTCAGTTGGGCCTGCACCGCTGCGGAGTCGGTGCTGCGGATCCGCATTTGCGCCAGGCCCACCTGGCCGAATCGGATCTCGAATGCTGGCTCGTGCGCGACGGCAGCAGGATTGTTCATCGAATCAGTTTGCGAGTCATTGGTCTGACCGGGCCTCCTCGGCTCCGTTCACGCGCGGAGTGTACCCATCTTCGTACTTCCTCGCATGCCCGTTTGCACGAATCGTGCTCGATACTTCGTCGCGCATGGGCGCCGGGGGCGAATCGTTGCGCATCGGCCGAGTGCCGGCGCTGCGGCGCTGGTACGGCGCGATGCTCACTCTTGTCGTGCTGCTCGCCGGCGGCACGCTCACCTGGGTCGCGGCACGCACCGGCCTCGAGACCGAGAAACAGCGAGCACGCGCCCAGCTGCAGCTCCTTGCAGCCGACACTCAATCCGCAATCGGCGATCGTCTGCTCGCCTACGAGGCGCTGCTGCGCGCCGGCGTCGGCTTGCTCGACACCTTCTGGCCGATCCAGAGCGACGACTGGCAGCACTTCACGGCGCAGATGCGGCTCGCGACGGTCTATCCGGGGCTGCAGGGCATCGGTTTCGCTGCTCGCCTCGGCAACAGCGAGCAACTCGCCGTGGTGTTCATCGAGCCGCTCGACGAGAGCAACCGCCTGGCGCTCGGCTTCGACCCGATGAGCGAGGCGCGCCGCCGGGCGGCGCTGGAGCGCGCGCGGGATTCCGGCTCCCCGGCGTTGTCGGCCAAGATCGTTCTGGTCCAGGATCTGCGGCGCGGGCTGCGCACCGCCGGCTTCCTGCTGTTCCTGCCCGTCTATTCGGTGCCGACCCTGCCGGCGAGTGTCGCCGAGCGGCGCGCGACCCTGCGCGGATTCGTCTATAGCGCGTTTCGAGCCGAGGATTTCTTCCGCACGGCGCTCGCCGATTCCGGCAGCACTGCGTTCGTCGAAGTGTTCGACGGCAATTCGCCAAGCACCGACACCCTCCTTTATCGAACCGGCAGCCCCGTGCCGCCCGACTCGATGACCGAAACGCGCAGCCTGCCGCTCGCGGGTCACCAGTGGACGGTACGAGTCCGCGCGCCCGGAACCGCCTTGTCGATGGCGAACAGTCCGATCCCCTGGATCGTGCTCGGCGGAGTGTCGACGACGTTGCTGCTGGCGGGCCTGGCGCAAGCGCTCGCGTTGAGCCGGCAGCGGCTGCAGGACCGGATCCGCGCCGATCGCGCCCTGGCGGAGCGCGAGCGGCAGGCCGCGCAGGTGCTGGAGAACGCGCTCGATGCGTATGTCGCGATCGACATGGGCGACCGCATCGTCGAGTGGAACCGACAGGCTACGACCTTGTTCGGCTGGTCCGTGCACGAGGCCATCGGCCGCCGCCTGACGGACACCATCATTCCGCCCGACATGCGCGAGCGGCACCTCGCCGCACTGAGCTCTTTCGCCGCGCGCACGGAACACCAGCTGCTCGGCAAACGCCTGGAGATGCCTGCGCGCTGCCGCGACGGCAGCGAGATCTTCGTCGAGCTGTCGATCGTGCAGATCGCTGCGCCGGCCGGGCCGCGGTTCGCCGCCTCGCTGCGCGACATCACCCAGGCGCGCCGGCAGGCCGCCGAGATCAGGTTGCTGAACGAAACGCTGGAGCAGCGCGTCGCCGAGCGCACCACGCAGCTCGAAGTCGCGAACCGCGAGCTGTCGACCGCGAATCGCGACCTCGAGGCTTTCGCATACAGCGTCTCGCACGATCTGCGCGCGCCGCTGCGTGCGATCGACGGTCACGTCAGCCGCTTTCTCGATGACACCGACTCCACGCCGCAGGTGCAGAGTCATCACGCGGGAGCGATCCGCCGCAATCTCGCGCACATGGGCAAGCTCATCGACGACCTGCTCAACTTCGCGCTGATCGGCCGGCGGCGGCTGCACAAGCAGCCGGTGATGCTGTGGGACATCGTGCGCGCGGTCCTGCACGAGCTCCCGCATTCTCCTGCCGTGGTGTACGAGGTCAGCCCGGACGAGCTGCGCGTGGTGCAGGCGGACCCCGCGCTGTTGAAGCAGGTACTGACGAATCTGCTCGGCAACGCGCTCAAGTTCTCGCGCAATGCCGAGCCGCCGCGGATCCAGATCGGCTGCGAGCGCCGCGGCGACGCTACGGTCTATTTCGTCCGCGACAACGGTGTCGGCTTCGATCCGCAGCATGCAGGTAAACTGTTCGGCGTGTTCGAGCGCCTGCACCCCGCTGCCGACTTCGAAGGCACCGGCGTCGGGCTGGCGATCGTCAAGCAGATCGTCGAGCGTCACGGCGGGCAGGTGTGGGCCGACGCTGCGCCCGGGCGCGGCGCAACTTTCTTTTTTACTCTGCCGTAGGCGGACCGAGAGACTCGTATGCAGAGCGATTGGGTGGCGCAGATCCTCCGCTATTGGTTCGAGGAGCTGCAGCCCGAAGCGTGGTTCCGCAAGGACGAGCGCGTCGATGCGGCGATTCACGAGCGCTTCGGCGCGCTGTACGAGCAGCTCGCGCAGATTCGTCCGCAGCAGGTCGAGACACCGAGCGCAAGCATCGCTGCCGTGATCGCGCTCGACCAGTTTCCGCGCAACATGTTTCGCAACTCGCCGCGTGCGTTCGCGACGGATACCTTGGCGTTGTCGATTTCGCTGCAGGCGATTGCTGCCGGCTGGGATCAACAGCTCACGCAGCAGCAGCGCTTGTTTCTCTACATGCCGTTCCAGCACAGCGAAGACCGCGCAGTGCAGGCGCGCTCGATCGAGTTGTTCACGCAACTGGGGCTCGCCGACAACCTCGACTATGCGCACCGCCACAAGAACATCATCGATCGCTTCGGCCGCTTCCCTCATCGCAACGCCGTGCTCGGTCGCCAGTCGACGACGGAAGAATTGCAATTCATCGCCACGCAGCGCGGCTTCTGAGCACTGCTGAAAAAAATACAACGTAAAAAAAATACATGCGCAGCAGCGCGCCGCGCGTGCACTTTCTTCCCGAGATTTTTTCCGACAGTGGCTAGGATCTTTGGCGAGCGTCGAGCGTTCTCATGCTCAGCGCGCCGCCGGGTGCGGCGTTTTTTCAGTAGGGGAAATTTTTCCATGCGCGGAATCAAGAGCGTTTTTTTCGTGAGCGCACTGCTCACTCTGGCTGCGTGCGGTGGCGGTGGCGGCGGCGGTGGCGGTGGTAACAATAATCCCGCACCGCCGGCGACCAATGCGGCGCCGACGGTCAATGCCGGTGCCGACGCGACGGCGACGCTGCCGACCGCAACGGTGTCGCTGGCCGGCTCGGCAACGGACGATGGCCCGGCGTCGTCGTTGACATATCAGTGGACGGCAGCCGGCCCGGCGGCCGTCACTTTCTCGGCTGACAAGGCCACGGCGAGCGACGCGACGTTTTCAGCTGCCGGTGCCTACACGCTGACGCTGACCGTCAGCGACGGTACGCTGAGCGGTTCCGACACGGTTGCGGTCACGGTGAACCCCGCGCCAGCCGCTGCGGACGTCTGGCCGGCGGACGACGATAACTCGGATCCGACGTTCCACGGCTGGGCCAAGGTCGACGCCGCGACGGTCGGCATGACGCAGGCAGGACTGGACACTGCTGCGACCTTCGCGCAGGACATTCCCGCCGGCAATATCAATCCGAACCTCCCGGCGCCGGATCCGGGCAGCGGCATGATCGTGCGGCACGGTCAGCTCGTGCACTCCTGGGGCGACATCGACGCGCGGCAGGAAATGAAGTCCGTGACCAAGTCGATGGGCGGAATCGCATTCGGCCTCGCTCTGGATGCAAACAAGGTCACGTTGAAGGGCAAGGGCGTCGACTACATGCCGACGTTCGGCACACCGCCGAGCGGAAATGCGGCCCGGGCGCAGCTGATCACGCTCGCTCAGCTGGCGACGCATACGTCCGGGTTCGAGAAGTCGGACAAGCAGGCGGCCGGTGAAACCACGTCCGTCATCACGTCCGACCCCGGTACCGTCTGGTCCTACTCCGACGCGGGATTGAACTGGCTTGCCGACGTGCTCACCACCGTTTATCAGCAGGATCTGCGAGACCTGGCGCAGGCGAGCGTGTGGGCGAAGCTGGGGCTCAACGGGGGTGGCACCAACACCGACGACGTCCTGTGGCGCGCGAACGAGCGCCGTCCGGCCACGCGCAACGGCAACCCTCTGCAATACCGCGAGCTCGCGTCCGGCATTCTCGCCAACACGAATGCGATGGCGCGTGTCGGCCTGCTGTTCCTGCGCAAGGGCATGTGGAAGGACCAGCGCATACTGAGCGAGGCGTTCGTCGATCAGGTGCACACGCCGTTGCCGGAGAACGCCACTCTGCCGCTCGTGCCGGACGTCCCGAGCCACAAATTCCCCAATGCCCAGACGGACTACGGAGTGCTGTGGTGGACGAACAAATCCGGAACCATGCCCAACGTGCCCAAGGATACGTTCTTTGCGTGGGGTCTGGGCGAAGAGCTGATCGTGGTGATTCCGAGCCTCGATCTGGTGATCGTGCGCAACGGTGGTCAGGCTACTGCCAACGCCGCCGGTCGCACGTGGAATGACCAGGACTGGGACGGCGACGTCGCGGTGCTCGAGCCGTTCCTGAATCCGATCGTCGCGGCAACGACGCCGTAAGCATCATGGACTGGCTGCCGGATTAACCACCGGCAGCCAGCTCCTCAGCCCAACGCTATCTCCAGCCTGTTCTTCTTCGCCTGCAGTGCGTCGCGCACTGCCTCGATCGCGACGCGCGCAGCGCCTCCACGATACGGACTGTGCTCGCGTTCGAACGCCAGCGTCCGTCCGTTCAATTCGACCTTGCTGACACCACATCCCTGCGGACCGACTGCGTAGCTCACTTCGATCGGTTTCCCAAGCAGCGTCGTCGTGACGCGCAAGCCATCGAGCGTCGACGGGATCACCGGATCGACGCTGAGCGCATTCGCTTCCGCACTCAGTCCGAGGAACCTGCGCACGATCAATCCCAGCGCAATACCGGCACCGCTCGAATAGATGCGCCAGCCGCCGTCGAGCGCCACACGCCCTTCGACGACGCGCTGATATTCCGCGCTGGCTTCATACCGATCCGCGAACGCTGCATCGGAGCTCGAGTAATAGCAGTTCGCCTGGCGCAGCGTCGCGGGCGAAACGATCGCGCGGATACCTATAGGATTCGCCTGGCAGAGCGCGTGGAAGAATCGATCCGCTTCGCCCATGTGCGCGAGCGCCTGTGCGTAACGCAAGTGCGCGTGCATGTACATCAACCCGATCTCGCGACCGAAGAACGTCGCGCTCTCGGCGCGCTGGAAGAGGCGCATCGGTCCGCCGTGATACGGCATCGGCTTGTCGAACAGCCGCACGCCGTCCGGACCGCGCAGATGCGCATCCATCAGCTGCAGATGCTTGCGCGCCTGTTCCGGCGTCAGCAGGTCTTCGAGGATCGCGTGGATCATCGCGAGCGAGCTGTAGCGCACGCCGGTGGTCGTGTCGCTCGGATGCAGCAGGTGGCGCACGCCAGCGCTTTCGAACAGCGCGTAACCCGTGAGCACGTCATCGACGACCAGCAGTCGCTGGAAGTCTCGCTGTACGGCTGCAGCTCGGTTCTCGAACGTCACTGCTTCTTGCGTGCGCCCGATCGAGTGCAGCGCGCGTGCGAGTGTCGTGAGCGTTTGATAATGCAGCGTCACGGTCCAGGCGCTGCACATGTGCTCGCGCATCGCGGGGTCGGCTGGCTGCAGAGCGTCGTTCCAATCTCCGTGTCCATACGCGGCCAGCGCCGTGTCGGGCACGACGCGTTTTTCGATCAGCGCGAGCGCCCGCTCCGCGTGTTGCCATACGGTCGCGCCGGCAACCTGCTCGTCGAGCAAGCTCTTGTCACCGGAAACGATCAGATACTGCGCGAGCGCGAGCACGGGCCAGAACACGATGTCGCCGTGCGAATCGCCAGCGCGAACGGCTTGGTCGCGCTCGAAGAACATGAACCACTGCGGCCAGTCGCCGTCGGCATTCTGTGCGCTCATCACGCGCAACAGCAGGTCGCGGATGGGCTCGACTCGCCCGAGTGCCAGCAGCAACTCGACCGGACCCTGGCAGACGTCGCGCGTACCCCAGCCGCCGCCCGAGTATTGCTCCAGGCCGCGCGGCGACAAGTAGTGCACGAAGGCGTTTTGTGCGAACCAGGGAACGATGTCCGCGATGCGCGCCAGATGCTGACTGAGCGGCCCTGCGGCCGGCGCACTCATCTTCAAGTGCGGCGCGAGAGCACTCGGTTTTTCGACGCGCAACGGCGGCGGGTCGGCCTCGGGCACCAGTTGCCCACGAATCCGCAGTACGGCCGCCCGGGCGGGGGCGGTGACGATACATATATATGGCTGGTTCCGGGACCTGCCGTCCGCGAACAGCAGCTCGTCGCCGCCGACGCGCTGAAACTCGGTGCTGCCGAGCGGGGTCACGGCGAAGCTCCCGCTTGGAAAGCGGCGGGCCAGTTCGGTGTCCGGCGACGGCGCGACGATGACGCTGCCCCCCTCATTCCGCCATGAAGCAGCGCCATCGGTGCTGCCGTCGTCGCCGTTCATCGCGATGTGCTGCGAGATCAGCAATCGCAACGGCTTCGCCGGCGAGACTTCGACGGCCAGCGTCATCTCGTGCTCGTCGGCACTCGCCGCGGCGCGAACCTGGATCGTCTGCTCGCCATGACGATAGATCCAGCGACACTGATTGCGGGTCATCTCGAACGCGGAGGGCAGGTCGAGCAGCTGCCACGCGCCGTCGATCTCGACGAACACCCGCTGGCCATGCGAGCGGAACAGCCCGAGATAGCTGTGGGTCGTCGACAGAAAGCGGTTGAAGCTGACGTGGCCCTGCGTGAGCATCGAGTGGAACACGCCCTTCATCCAGACCGTCGACGTCAGCGCAGTCTCATCCGGCGTGATGTGCAGGCCGGTGCGCAGCATGTGACCGTGCGGTCGCTGCACGCGCAACTCCTTGGCGCGCAGCACGACGTGGCTGTCGTCGCCGTGGAAGAACGAGAGCAGGGCACCTTGCTCGTCGCGCTCTTCGTGCCGCCACTCGCCGGGGAAAAGCTCGCGTACGGCAGCATCATCGAGATCCGTCGCCGGCAACGCCGGCGCCGATGCGAACAACGTAGCGGTCGTCGTCACGTCCGCCGGAACGAAGCCGATCGTCCCTTGTACTGCTTCGGGTAGTGCCGTCGCTTCGTCGATGCCATCGAGATCTGCCGGTGATGTCGCGCCCGGGTGATCGGGACGAAACAGCCCGAAAAAACCGGCGCTGATGCTCTGGCCCGCATCGATGTGCAAGGTCGCGTCCTGGATCGCGACCAGCGAATGCTCGTGTTGCAAGCGCCGTCCCGGCAGCGCTTTGGTGAGGTCGCGCACTTGCAGCGCGTCGGTTGCGAATGAGGTTGCGCTGCGCAGCGACCCGATCACGCACCACGGATTGCGACCCTCCGCCGGCAGGTTCTGCCGCGAAGCGATCGCGCAGCCACGGGACTGGTGCTGCAGCGGCGTGTGATCCACGTACTGACTGACGTAGTACTCGTTGAGCCGCACTGTCCCATACGGCGCGAGCGCGACGTCGTGCGCGTAGATCAGATCGAGCTGGTGCTGCGACGGCGTCGTGTTCAGCAATCGCACGTGCCAGAACCACGCGGGCGCATCCTGCGCGAGCACGAGCGCGATGACGTAGTCGATCCCTTGCCAGATGCCCGAGCCGATGAGCCGGCTCTCCGCCCGGCGCAGGTCGAAGCGCGTCGGGCTGCGCGGGCCGAGGAGGGCGGTGAATTCGGTCGTGCCGCTGCGATGTCGCCGCAGATACAGGTTCGTCGGGCCGCCTTCTAGCTCATTGCCGACGAACAGGTTCAGCGCAGTGCTGCCGCAATCGAAACGGCGGAGCGCGCCGCGCGAGGTGACTTCGAGGCTCAGTCCGGAGCGGCTCGTCAGGCGCCTGGCGGTTTCCACCATGTACAAAATTCTCGCGGCGATGCTGCAGAGCTGCCAAGCATACTGCGGGCCGCGGCGAGAAGGGTGTGGTTAGCCGGCGACGGCGACGTCGGCGACGAACAGCACGGGTCCGGTCGGCGCGCCGGTCGGCGAGCCGCCGGGCGGCTCTTCGCTGATCGCGATCTTGCTCGAGCGCGAGAGAGCCAGGCGTTGCGTCTCGTTCAATTGCAGCGTGGTGCGGCCGTTCTTCGGCATCAGGCCGAGCGAGACCGGCGCAGCACCCTCGCCGGGCAGCGCCCACAGCTCGTAGGCACGAGCCGGGTCGAGACGGAGATTGTCGGTAGCCGCGATGCGCAGCTCGCCGCGACTGCGCGGCGCCTCGATGGTCCACAGCTGACCTTGCTGCGGGCTCCAGAAACTCGCGACGGGCTGCGTGCTGCCCGGGCCGATGCCGTTCCACAGACCGAAGGCAATGGCGAGAGCCGCAATGCCGGCGGCCGCAGCGAAACGCCAGTTGCCGAACGTCGCGAAGACACGCTTCGGCCGCAGAGCTTTGTCGCGACGGACCCGGAACTTGATACGGTCCCACACCAGCGCGGAAGGCGCGACGGGCACCACGCCGGCGAGCAGATCGACCAGGCGATCTTCCCAGCGACGCACCGCATGCAGCGCGTTCGCGTTGTGTGCGCAGTAGCGCTCGAAGCGGCGGCGCGCCCGCCCGCGCAATGTGCCCAGCACGTATTGCGCGGCCAGCTCTTCGAGCAGTTGTGGGTGCTGGTAGTTCATGAGTCCAGGCACCGCTTGAGGCTGGCCAGACCGCGACGCATCCAGCTCTTGACCGTGCCGAGCGGACTGGCGACCTCGCTGGCGATCTGGTCCTGCGAATAGCCGTCGACGTATGCAAGCTCGAGGCAGCGACGCTGCTCAGCCGTCAACCGGCTGAAGCAATCGTTGAGGGCTTTGCGCAGGCGCGCCGACGTGGTCGTGTCGACGAAGTCGGCGGCCGTGATGTCGACCAGCGCCTCGGCCGGCGCATCGTCGATGGGCGAGGCGGCCTGCTGGCGGCGGAGCAGATCGATCGCACGATAGCGGGCAATCGCGGTGATCCAGGCCATCGCCCGGCCGCGATACGCGACGTACTGATCGGCTCGCTCCCAGATTTTCACCATAACGTCTTGCAGGGCCTCTTCCGCAACGGCGCGGCGCCGCAGGATCCGCATCAGGACCCCGAGCAGCTGCCCGGAAACCAGCTGATACAGCTCCTGCAAAGCGCGCTCGTCGCGCTGTGCGCAACGCCCGAGCAGCAGCTCGAGACGTTCCGCCTGCGTCGCATCCTGCGACGGCAGCGGACCCGCCTGAGCCGGGAGCGTCTGGGAGTGAACGTCAGCCATTAATCCCTGTACGTGCATGGTTGGCGTTTGGATGCAGCGGATTGCACTACGAAGGCAAGTCCGCGGCAACCCTCCTCATTGCAGCCGGATGGCAAAGCCCCGCAACGGCGCGGTGCCGGCCGGTCCGATTGCGCCGAGCGCCGTGGCTGCGCCGGTCTTCGGGTTGACGCGATAGAGCGTCGATTGCGCGGCTCCAGTCGGCTGCAGCACCGCCAGCGACAGACCATCGTCGCCGCCGACGATGTCGAACCCGGCCGTTGGGCCGAACGCGAGGGCGGGATCCAGCCGGCCGATCGTGGTCAGGATTCCGTCGTTCGGCGGATTCTGCAGTTGCAGCGTGCCGGTCGCGGCGTCGATCGCAAGCAGCCGCGTGCTCGCCGGCCGCGCGAAGTTCTGCGTGTACGCTGCGGCGACGACATCGGGCGCGACGAAATCCAGATTCGTATCCGTCGTGACCGCGGCCGTGGCGACGTTGATCCGCAAGTTCTGCCGTGTGTCGCTGACCACGCGCAGGCGATCTGCGACCGGGTTGAAGTCGATGCCGAAGTTCGTACCGCTGAGCGCCATGAACGGATCAGTCGTGTCCGCAACATCAGCCGCCAGCGCGGCGATGTGCGTGGCTGCGCCGGTTGCAACGTCGATCGTGTAGAGACGCCCGGTGCTACCGACGGCGTAGAGCAAGCTGTTCGCGGGACGGAAGTCGATGCCGAGCCCCGTCTCGCTGGCTTGCAGTCCGGTGATCGCGACAGGCGCGGCGAGCTGCCCCGGCGCGTTGCGTGCGAAGGAAGTGAGCGATCCGCCGTTCAGCACCGCGTAAACAGTGCTGTCCGGCGCCGGCGTGGCCGCGGTCGGCATCGCCGATATGCCGGTAACCGGGTCGCTCGCTTGCGGAGTCGCAACGTTGCCGACGAGAGTGGCGGCGCCGGTCACGAGATTGACTGTGTAGAGCGCGGGTGGCGCACTCGCGGTGGCGAGCACGGCCAATGCCGTGTCGGGCCCGGCGATTTCGAAACCGTTCACGGCCGAGGCATCGATCCCGAGCGCGCCGACGTCGTTCAGCGTGCCGTTGTTCGGCGGATTCTGCGTCAACAGCCGATCGTTCTGAGTGTCGATGACGTACAGCGTCGTCGATGGACTCGGTGCGAAGTTGTTCGTGTACGCAGCGGCCGTCACTGCGAATGCGCCACGCGTCAGCATCGCATCGGTGGTCGTGGCGCCGGTGTCGGCATTCGCGCGCAGGTTCTGCTCTGCATCGCTGACGAGGCGCAGTCGGTCCGCCAGTGGGTTGAAATCCACGCCGAATGCAGCGCCGCTGAGCATCGCGAACGGATTGGTCGCGTCCGTGGCGTCCGCACTCAGCATTCCCGCCATTGTTGCAGCGCCTGTCGTTGCGTCGAGCGTGTAGAGACGGGCAGCGTCTGTCGCTGCGTAGAGCCGGCCATTCGCAGGCCGGATGTCGATGCCGATGATCGTTTCGCCGCCCTGCAAGCCAGTTACGGCGACGTTCGTGTCCAGTGTCCCCGGCGTGCCGGTCTTGAACGTCACGAGGCGATTGTCGGTCGTCACGCCAAGCAGCGTTGCACGCGGATTCGCATTCAGCGCCAGGCCGCGCACGCGCTCGCCGCCGCCGATGGCGTTGACGCGCGTCGCTGCGCCGCTCGCGAGATTGATCGTGTGCAAGTCGGAAGTCGCCGCGCCTGCGAGAGAGACTGCGGCGATTGCTGTGCCGTTCGTGCCGCTGATGTCGAAGCCCGTCGCTGCCTGTACGTCGATGCCAAGCGGGCCGACCGCTTGCAGGTCGCCATTGTTGGGATTGCCGGACGGCTGGCCCTGGATCATCAGGCGATCGTTGGCTACGTCGAGCACAAACAATGTAGTCGTGCCTGCGCCGGCGAAGCTGTTCGTGTAGCCCGCGGCGGTGATGGTCGAGCCGCTGGGATTGAGAGTCGCGTCAGTCGTCGTCGCTCCCGTGTCGACATTGATCCGCAGGTTCTGTCCGGTGTTGCTCACGACGCGCAAGCGATCCGGCACCGGGTTGAAGTCGACGCCGAAATCGGTGCCGTCGAGAGCCGTGAAGGGATTGGTCGCGTCTGCGCCGTCGGCCGCGAGCGTCGACTTGAGCGTCGCTGCGGCGGTGGCCGTGTCGATCGTGTAGATGCGACCGGTGCTGCCCAGGCCGTACACGCCGCCATCGGCTGGCCGCGTATCGATGCCGAGAACATTCTCGCCGGCCTGCAAACCGCCGATGGCGGCGGACGTGCACAGCTTCTGCGGAGTCGCGTTGTTGAAAGAGATCAGCTTATTCGTTTCCGTCACCGCCAGCACCGAGCCCGTCGCCTGCGTCGGCGCCGTTGCAGTCGATGCTGCAGCGATGCCGCGCAGCGTCTCGCCGCTGTTCAGTCCGGTGACTGGACCTGTCGCCGTCGCAGCGCCGGAAGTCATGTTGATCGTGTAGAGCGTGGTTGCGCCGCCGACTGTGAGCATAGCGAGGGCGGAGTTCGTGCCGTCCGCAGCCGTCACGATTTCGTAGCCACTGCCAGCGTCGGCGTTCACGCCGAGGTTGCCGACGTCGCTGAGCGTGCCCGCGTTGGGATCGGTCGTCGTGAGCAGGCGATCGGTATTGATGTCGATGTAGAACAGCGTCGTGCGGCAGGCACTCGCGAAGCTGTTCGTGTACGCCGTCGCGGAGACGCCGGTACGTGTCGCGCCAGCACTGTTGAGCGCATCGTCCGTCGTCGTCGCGCCAGTATCGACGTTGATGCGAAGGTTCTGTCCCGTATTGCTGACCACGCGCAGCCGATCGACCACGGGATTGAAATCCACGCCGAAGTCCGTGCCATCGAGTGCGGTGAAAGGATTCGTAGTGTCGGTCGCGTCGGCGGCGAGCTGCGCTTTCTGAGTCGCGGCGCCGCTCGTCGTGTTGATGGTGTAGATGCGCCCGGTACTGCCGAGCGCGTAAAGCTCGCCAGCAGGCGTGGTGATTGTGGCGCCGGGCCGGATGTCGATGCCGAGCAGCTGCTCGCCATTCTGCAATCCGCTGATCGCTACGCTGGTGCGCACTGAAGGCATCGCGCGATTGAATGTCACGAGTCGATTGGCGCTCGTCAATGCAAATGTGTCGCCGGGACTCGGCGGCGCGGCTGGCGGCTGCGTCGGCGCCGGCATTGCAGGAACGCGGTCGTCGTTGGAGCAACCGGCGATTGCGAGAGTGAACAGCACTGCGGCAGCGGCCGCGGATCGACGTGAACGCATGACATCCTCCTTTGCGATGTCATGCAGTACGAGGTGAGAGTGAAAATCGGATGCGAAGAAAAAAGAGGCGGGCTGAAGCCCGACCTACAGCGTGCTGCCAGCAACGAGGTACTCGATGATCGCCGCGCGGTCGGCAGGATCGCTCGCGAGCTGCACGATCATCTTGTTGCCGGGAACGAGCGCATTCGGATCGGCGATCCAGCGCTCCAGTGTTTGCGCAGACCACACGATGTTCGAGGCGGCGAGCGCAGCCGAGTAGTCGAAGCCAGGTTGCGTGCCCGCCTTGCGCCCGATCAGGCCGCGATGCTTCGGACCGGCACCGTGCTCATCGAGCGAATGACACGCGCCACAGCGTTCCTGGTACAAGCGCTCGCCCCGCGCGAGCTGATCTTCAGCGTGCGTCACGGCGGCGAGCAGCAGGGCAGAGAGAAAAAAGCCGGCGCACGCAGCACGCCGGCATAGGGGTGGCATATCAGCCCCCGAAACTCAGTGCGCCGCTCGGCAGCTTGCCGCCGAGGGCCTGCGTCAGAGCGGTGTAATGCATCGTCTCGTCCGCGGCCAGGCGGCCTGCGATCTTCGCGAGCTCGCGATCGCCGAACGCCGGAATCACGCCGAGATACGCGTTCGCCGCGCCCAGCTCGAGCCGCTGCGCGAGCGCGAGCACGTCGCCCTGCGACTTGATCGCAGCAACGTTCAGCTTTGAGCTCTTCACGTAAGCGTCCATCGCCTGCTCTGCGGCCGGCGTGCCGCCCAGCTTGCGCACGGTGTCGGCGAGCGCATCGCGATGCGCCTTGTGATGGCTCTGGAACAGCACGGCGACGGGCAGCACTTCCTTCGCAAGCAAGCCGCTTTCGGCGCCTATCTGGTATGCCGCGATTGCTTCGTGCTCCAGCGCGAGCGCGATGTTGAGGATGCCGGTGTCTTTGGAAGCATCTGCGCCGGCGGTGTTAGCGAGCGCGTCGTTGCCGGCGAGCAGGGCGATCGCACCTGCCGACAGCGTCAGCTTGCCCGCGTCTGCGAGCAGCGCGCGGCGGGAAACGAACCGTGACTTGAACATGAGAGCACTCCTTCAGTGGCGATAGCTCTCTCTACTGCCCGGCGCGCAAATCGGATGCAGTGCATCCACACGCTAACCGACTGCGTATCGCGTCCCAGATATCGCAACCCACTGGAGACGACGATCATGAAGATTCGAACGACTGCTCTCGTGAGCGCGCTGTGCGCCGCGAGTCTGCCGCTGCTCACGCCGATCGTGGCGAGCGGTTCGAGCCACCGCGAAGCGCCGGGCGTCACCGGGCTGCCGAAGGTGGATTCCACTGACTTCTACATGTTCAACTCATACGAGTCCGGTCGCGGCGACTATGTCACGCTGATCGCGAACTACCTGCCGCTGCAGGATCCGTACGGCGGCCCGAACTACTTCGCGCTGGATCAGAACGCGCTGTACGAGATCCACGTCGACAGCGACGGCGATGCCGTCGAAGACCTCACCTTCCAGTTCCGCTTCAAGAACCGCCTCGGCGAGAACAACACCGGCGCGAAGCTGAAGATCGGCGACCAGAATGTCGCCGTGCCGCTGAAGAACATCGGCCCGATCACCGCGCAGGACGCGTCCAACCTCAACTTCAACGAGAGTTACACGCTGACTGTAGTGCGCGGCGATCGCCGCACCGGCCAGGCTTCTCCAGTGACGCGCGCGAGCGACGGTGCGACCGAGTTCGGTAAGCCGTACGACTTCGTCGGCACCAAGACCTTCGGCAGCATCGCCGGCTACGATCAGTACGCCAAGAGCTTCATCCAGGAAATCTCCGTTCCCGGCTGCAGCAAGACCGGCCGCGTGTTCGTCGGTCAGCGCGACGAGAGCTTCGCCGTCAATCTCGGCCAGGTGTTCGACCTCGTGAACCTCGTGCCGGTCGACGCCGACGTGCCGGTCGATCAGGGTGGCCTGCCCGGCGGCATCGGCATCAAGCAGAGCAAGGCGAACGACATCATCTCGGACGCCAACATCACGACGCTCGCGCTCGAACTGCCCGCTGCATGCCTCACCGGAAACGGCAACGGCGTGATCGGCGGTTGGACTTCGGCGAGCCTGCGCCAGGCGCGCATCCTCAATCCGAACGCGACGTTCGCGAAGCCCGATGTCAACGGCGGTGCCTGGACGCAGGTTTCGCGTCTGTCGGCGCCGCTGGTCAACGAGCTGGTGATCGGCCTGCCGGACAAGGACCGCTACAGCGCGAGCGAGCCGAAGGACGACGGCCAGTTCGCGAAGTACGTGACCAACCCGACGTTACCCGCACTGCTCGACGTGCTGTTCAACAAAGCGGTCAACGACATCCTCAAGCCGCCGACGCCGATCGCGAACATCGCGCCGTCGAACCTGCCACGCAACGATCTGGTCGCGGCGTTCCTGACCGGCTTCGTGGGCGTCAACCAGCAGAAGACGGTTACGCCGTCGGAGATGACGCGTCTCAACACCAAGATCGCCGCGAAACCGGCTGCCATGCAGAGCACCTTCGGCGTCGCTGGCGACGATCTCGCCGGCTTCCCGAACGGCCGCCGTCCGGGCGACGACGTCGTCGATCTCGCGCTGCGCGTCGTGATGGGCCGCCTGTGCTATCCGGTGCCCGTGAACGGCATGCAGACCGACCTGAAGCTGTGCGACTCGCCCACCCAGGCGCCGCTCGGCAAAGTCGCGTTCACCGACGGTGCGCCGATCAGCGCTGCGGATTTCGACGAGACGTTCCCGTACCTGCGCACGCCGATCCCCGGCGCGACGAACTAAAGCGAAAGGAGCGATCGTCATGAGTATCGAAAAAAAGCTCGGCCTCGCAGTCGTTGCCGTGCTGACCGTCGGTTTGGCTGCGTGCGGTGGCGGTGGTGGCTACGACGGCGGCGGCAATCCGCCTGCCGCGAAGCAGGCGCCGCAGATCATGGGCCTCGCGAACCAGACTCTGCCGCAGGACACGTCGACGCCGGTGTTGACCTTCCAGGTCAGCGACGCGGATTCGGGCGTGAATGCAGTGACAGTCACCGCGACTTCGTCCGACCCGAGCATCATTCCCGCTGCGGGAGTGGTGCTCGGCGGGAGCGGTGCGAATCGCACGTTGCAGATCACTCCGGCTCCCGAAGCGTTCGGCAACGCGATGATCACGATCCGCGCCGTCGACCCCGATGGCCTGTTCGCACAGCAGGTGCTCGGTGTCACCGTGAACGGCGTGTTCGTGTCCTTCACTAGCACCGTGATCGCCGCGTTCGGCGACGCTGAGAACAGCGAGCCGCGTACTCTGCGCGGCTTCACGTTCACGCAGGACGCGGACGACAACCCGAACGCGTTCGACCAGTTGTTGCAGTGAGCCCATGCGACGCCTTCTCTCCCTGGCGTTGCTCGCGGCCGCAGTCTTCGGCACGGATGCCGGAGCTGCGGTCCGTGTTTATCGGCCGGACGATCCGTCGCAGGTGGTGTTGCAACTTGGCAGCTCATCGGGCGAAACGCAGCTGGCGCAGTTGCGTGCGGCGAGTGTCGCGGCTCCGGACGATGTAGATGCGAAGATTCGGTATGTCGATGCATTGATTGCCGCCGGCGCGCGCAGCGGCAACGAGCGTTACTACGGTTACGCTGAGCAGGTCGTGCAGGGGACGCGCGATCCGGGCACTCCGGCGCTGACTTTGCGACGCGCCAAGCTTCTGCAGCACAAGCATGAATTTGCGGCCTCCGAGCGGGTGCTCGGCGAAATTCTGCAGATCGACAGTCACAACCGCGAAGCGCGCCTGATGCGCGCGCAGGTCCGGCTGCATCTTCACGAGCCCCAGCAGGCGCTGGCGGATTGCACGACGCTGATGCCGTTCGTCGACTTGCTTACTTCTACGACATGCATCGCGCAGGCTCGCGCGGCGCAAGGCGACTTGCAGCGCGCACAGGCATTGCTGCTTCGAGTGCTGGATTATCAGCGCGGTGAGGACGCGACTCGCAGCTGGGCAGCCGGTGTCGCCGCGGAGTTTGCTGTGCGACTGGGAGATGCGAGCGCCGCGGAGCGCTGGTATCGCGAATCCTTCAATCTCGATCCGCAGAGTCATTACGCTCGCATCACGTATGCGGATTGGCTGTTGTCGGCCGGACGCTTCGATGAGGCGCTGCAGGTCGCAAATCGCGGTGGCTCGCTGGCGGACCGCGCTCGCAGCGTGCTCGCCAGCCGCGACGCTGGAACTCTCGATGCGCAGCGCCTGCAACTCGCGTGGCAGGAAGCCGATGCACGCGGCGAGCGGGCGCATCTACGCGACCGCGCCCGCTTCGAGCTGACGCTCCTGCGCGACCCCGCGAAAGCCAACGCCAGTGCTCGTGCGAGCTTCCAGGATCGGAACGAAGCCGACGATGCGTTACTGCTCGCGACAACCGCTGCCGCGACTCACGATCGCGAATCTCTGCACGCCGTCCGCGAGTGGCAGCAGCGCTATCGCTATCAGGACGTGCGTCTCGACACCCTGCTCGGAGCTTCACGATGAGGAAGCTGCTTGCCGCCAGCGTGCTGCTCTTCGCATCCGTAGGCGCGTTTGCGCACACGTCCGGCAGCAGCTTCCTCGCCTTGCGAGCAGAGGGCGACTCGAGGGTTCACGCCGAGTGGGACTTCGACATCCGCGATCTGCATCAGTCGTTGCAGCTGGACGAGGACGGCGACGGGGCGCTGACGTGGGCGGAAATCCTGGCCGCGCGACCCGCAATCGAATCGCTCGTGCTCACGCGTACTCAGCTGCGCTCGGCCGGAGGCGCGTGCACCGTGGCCTCCACAGACGTTCCGGCGATCGCCGAGCACGGCGATGGATCCTATCTGCGCTTCATCGCGACGTTCGCGTGCCCGCCCGGACCGCTCGCGCTCGATCATTCCGGCTGGATCGCGTTCGACCCGGGGCATCGGGCGTTGCTCGAATTCCAGGCGGCCGACGGTACGCGCGCGCAAGCAATTCTCGGCGGTAGCGCGTCGCGGTGGGAGGCAACAGAGTCCCGCGCTGCTCATCTCGCGCGCTTCCTGATAGAGGGCATGAGGCATCTCATCACCGGCTATGACCACCTTGCGTTCCTGGGTGTCCTGCTGCTCGCACTGGCGCGGCGACGACGATCGGACGAGTCGTCCTCACTGCCGCAGATGCTGAGACGTGCCTTCGCGGTTATAACTGCTTTCACACTTGCGCATTCCTTGACGCTTGCCCTCGCCGCGACCGGTTACGTCCGGATTCCATCCCAGCCGGTCGAGGTCGCGATCGCGCTGTCGGTGATGATCGCGGCGCTGCTGAATATCTCGCGCGGCGCCGCCGCGCACGGCTGGAAGCTGGCGTTCGCGTTCGGTCTGGTCCATGGCCTGGGGTTCGCAGGCGCACTGGCCGAATTGGCCAGCGGACGGATCGACCTGCTGGCGCTCGCCGCGTTCAACGTCGGGATCGAGACCGCACAGGTGGCGATCTCGGCCGCGGCCGTGCCGCTGATCTGGTGGCTGTTCCGCGGCCTGCGCAGCGAGCGCGTAGGTGTGCCGCTTGCGTCTGTGTCGGTCGCCTGCGTCGCGGCTGTATGGGTCGGGTCGCGGCTCGCAGCCTGAAGAAAATATTCCGAATCTCCGCTGCATCCGGCACGCGTCTCCACCCGTAGCGGGACGTGACCGGCCGGTTCTGCCGGCACTCCGGGGAGACAACGTTGACAGCAGGAATCTGGAGCACTCTTGCGCTACGATCTGCGGCCATGGTCGTTCAAACGGCAGTGAACGAAGTTCCGCAGTCGGAGGCGGCGGCCGTGCGCAACCTGGCGGCGCTCATCGAAGGGATGCGCATCGGCCAGGAGCGTGCGCTCGAAGAGCTGTACGACGCGACCGTCGGCAAGCTGTATGCGCTCGCATCCGCGATTCTGCGCAGTGCGGAGGATACCGAGGAGATCGTCTGCGAGACCTATGCGTACGCGTGGGCGAATGCTTCGCGCTTCGATGCGAGCCGCGCAAATGCTCTCGGCTGGTTGCTGATGCTCTGTCGCAGCCGTGCGCTCGACAGGCTGCGGCAACGGCGTGCGACCGCCAGTGCCCTCGAAGTAGCCGCGTTGCACGAAGCGAGCGCCTCTGGCCCGGATCAACCGCTCGACATTCTGACCTTGATGCAACAACGGAGCACCGTGCACGCAGCTCTTGCGCAATTGACGCCCGAACGTCGCCATCTGATTTCGCTCGCTTTCCTGCAAGGCCTGTCGCACCAGGAGATCGCAGACGTGACGCGGTTGCCGCTCGGCACCGTCAAGAGCCACGTGCGCCGCGCACTGACCCAGCTTCGCGAAGCACTGGAGGCCATGTGAGTCGCTCGCCGGACGACGAGGACCTGCTGCAGAACCTGCAGGATTCGCTCGCTGCGGCCGTGCAGCCCGCAGAGCTCGGTACCGAACTGCGCGCTCGCATGCGTCGTCGCACGCTCGAGCTGGCTCGTGAGCAGCCGCCGGAAGGCACGCGCACGCTGCGCGGCGGCGAGGGGGCGTGGATCGAGATCGCGCCGTTCGTGGAAGTGCGTGAGTTGCATCGGGACGAGGCAGCGGGCACGCACACGAGCCTGATGCGCATGCGTCCGGGCGGCGTGGTTCCGGCGCATCGCCACGAGCGCG
Source organism: Steroidobacteraceae bacterium (assembly GCA_035606615.1). Classification (GTDB taxonomy): domain Bacteria; phylum Pseudomonadota; class Gammaproteobacteria; order Steroidobacterales; family Steroidobacteraceae; genus Steroidobacter. The sequence continues at coordinate 2,184 of DATNFA010000079.1, read as the reverse complement.
AAGAGGAATTCATCATCCTCGAGGGCGAGTGCTACATCGGCGCGCACCGGCTGGTCGCCGGCGACGTGCACATCGCAGCGGTCGGCTCGTGGCATGAGCCGGTGACGACGGAAACCGGCGTTGTCGTTCTGTTACGAGGGGAATATCCGCATCCGACTCCGGCGCGCTGACGTAATGGGCTGTTACACAACTGTCATGCAGGCCCAGGACAATTTGCGCCATGCGTTTGTCTCCGCGAACTGCGGCCGCGGTCGGCCTCGTAACGCTATTGCCTTCGCTCGCAGTCGGCGGCGGCATTCCAACCTCGACTCAGTGGCTTGAAGAAGTCATCGTCTCCGGCAAGCTCGAGCGGCTCGGCGGCGATCCGGCTTCGGCGACGGTCGGCATCGCGACTTCGGAGCAGCTCGATCTGCGGCCCGTATTGCGCACCGGTGAGCTGCTGGAAGTCGTGCCCGGGCTGATCGTTACGCAGCACAGCGGCAGCGGCAAAGCGAACCAGTATTTCCTGCGCGGTTTCAATCTCGATCACGGCACCGACCTGGCGACCAGCGTCGACGGCGTGCCGGTGAACATGCCCACGCACGCGCACGGTCAGGGCTATACCGACGTCAACTTCGTCATTCCCGAGCTGATCGAGTCGATCGACTATCGCAAGGGCACTTACTACGCGGAGACCGGCAACTTCTCGGCGGCCGGCGCCGTGAACATGCGATATCGCTCCGCGCTCGACGCGCCGTTCGTCGCGCTCGAGACGGGTGACGACGACTACATGCGGGGGCTCTTTGCCGCGTCGCCTGAAATCGGCGGCGGCAATCTGCTGGTGGGCATCGAGCACTCGGAGAACAACGGCCCCTGGGTCCTCGAAGAGAGGTTTCACAAGACCAACGCGCTGCTGCGCTATTCGCACGACACCGCAAACGGTCGTTTCGCCATCACCGCTCAAGGCTACGACGGCGAGTGGCGATCGACCGACCAGATCCCGCGGCGTGCGGTGCAATCGGGCGCCATCGGTCGCTTCGGTTTCGTCGACCCGACGGACGGCGGCGACTCACATCGTTACAGCCTTGCGGCCGACTGGTACCAGCAGCTCGGCACGGGGCGCATGCATGCGATGGCGTATGCGATCGACTACCAGCTCGATCTTTTCTCGAACTTCACGTACGCGACCGATACCGAAAACGGCGATCAGTTCGAGCAGTTCGACGATCGCCGCGTGTACGGCGGCAAGTTCGAATGGGATCGGTCGCTGACGTTGCTGGGACTGACGCACGAGCTGGCGCTCGGCGCGGAGCTGCGGTGTGACGACATCGGTACCGTCGGCCTCTATAAGACGGTCGCGCGCCAGCGCATCGAGACGACGCGCGAAGACGATGTTACGCAGAGCAGCTACTCGGGTTATTCGAGCCTGAAGAGCCCTTGGAGCGAGCACGTGCGCACCGAGATCGGCTTGCGGGCCGATCGCTTCGACTTCGACGTGCGCAGCAACGTTGCCGCCAATTCGGGCAGTGCGAACGACTCGATCGTCAGTCCGAAGTTCTCGCTGATCCTCGGGCCGTGGAGCGAGACCGAGTTCTTCGTCAACATCGGCAAGGGCTTTCACAGCAACGATGCACGCGGTACTACGATTCGCTTCGATCCCACCGACGGCGTGACACCGGTCGATCGAGTCAATCCGCTGGTCGATGCATTGGGTGCGGACGTCGGCGTGCGTACTGCGGTCCTGCCGAACGTGCAGCTGACTGCGTCGTTATGGACGCTGAAGCTCGATTCCGAGCTGCTGTTCGTCGGCGATGCCGGCATCACCGAGGCCAGTCGCGAGAGCGAGCGGCGTGGCATCGAAGCGGGCGCGATCTGGAATCCCGTGTCATGGCTGATTCTCGATGCGGATCTCGCGTGGTCGCGCTCGCGCTTCACGCAGTTCGATCCCGCCGGCGATCGCATTCCCGGCGCGGTCGAGAGCGTCGCGTCGGTCGGGCTCGCAGTCGATCATCCGAGCGGCTGGTTCGGCGGGGCGCGCTTGCGGCATTTCGGCGCGGCACCGCTGATCGAGGACGACAGCGTAAGGTCCGACCCGACCACGCTCGTGAACCTGGAAGCCGGCTATCACCTCACCGACAACATCCAGCTGAGCGCGGCGCTGTTCAACGTCTTCGACAGCCGCGACAACGACATCACCTATTTCTA
>DATNFA010000078.1:0-71366 GCA_035606615.1 Steroidobacteraceae bacterium | reverse complement strand
CCGGCCGACATGCTCAAGTTCGACGCCAGGTGGAAGCCCGCCGCGGTGCTCGAGTTCCTCCAGCTCGAACCGCGCATGCACGTGCTCGACATCATTGCGGATGGCGGCTACTACAGCGAGATCATGGCTCGCGTCGTCGGTCCGAAGGGTCAGGTGGTCGCACTCGTCTACGACGAGAAGGCCCGCAACGACTTCGCGCCGCTGCGCGAACGCAACCCGAATATCTCGTTCCAGATATTACCGATGCATACGATCAGGGCCGACTCCCTGACTCCCGACCATTTCGACTTCGTGCTGCTGAACATGATGTATCACGACGTCTATTGGGAGGACGACAAGGCCGGCGCGCCGCACGTCGATCCGGAAAACGTGCTCGCCGCGCTCTATCGCGCCGTGAAGCCGGGCGGCATCGTCGGCGTCATCGACTTCGTCGGCGAGCCGGGTGATCCGCGCGTGATCGTCAATCGGCTGCATCGTATCGACCCGGCTCGCGCGCGCGCCGACTTCGAGCGCGCCGGTTTCGTGTTCGAGGGCCAGAGCGACTTGCTGCGCGTCGCGAACGACGATCACACGATGCTCGTGTTCGATCCGGCGATTCGCGGCAAGACGGACAAGTTCGTCAGCAGATTCAGGAAGCCACGTACGCGCTGAGCGGCGCGAACGCCGCGTCGACTCTCTGCATCTGTCCCGCCGTAAGCTTGCTCGACAGCGCGCGCTGGAACCGCTCGATGCGTGCGCCCGAGACCAGATACTGCAGTCGATACGCCTTGAGCAGGCACGCCTTCACCGCGTTGCATCGCTCGCGATCGAAGAAGGCACCGGAGTTGCTGCAGAAGTACTCGCCATCGGCGGTCGCCTGCGTCTGCAGAATACCGTCCACCATGCGCAGCAGCTCGACGAAATCCGTCACGGCCGCGTCGATCGCTTCGGGCTGCATCCCGTCGTGCACGCGCTGCCACTCGATCTCGTCCAGCGTTGCGTGCTGCACTTCTTCGATCCAGTGATAGTAGAAGACGTCCTTGAACAGCGGCGACAGCTCAGCGTCGTCGCGAATGCTGTACAGGTAGTGCGCCTGCGTGAAGATCTCGACGAAGCAAGTCAATGCGAGCACTGCCCACGTCGACTTGGCGAGGATCGCGCCGGCGGCTGAGTTGGGATCCGTCGTCATGCGATAGCCCGGCGGCAACGCGAGATCGGCCAGCTTCTCGATGCGGCGAAACAGCTCCTGGTGCTTCAGCTCGTCCTGCACGAACTTCAGCAGCGCCGCGACGGCGGTCTGATCGCCGAGGCAGTGCGCGCGTCCCAGCTCCAGAACCTTGGCGTTGATGCAGCGTTCGATCAGGCCGAAGAGATAGGCATATGTGCGGCCTTGCACCTGGCTGAGCAGCCGCTGCTGTCCCACGTTGAGAAACGGCAGCTGCGTCACTAACGACAGCGAGTCCGGCAGGTACTTGCTGTCGGTGTCCAGTTGCCGGAAGCGGATCACGTCGGTGTCGATGTCCCACGTGACCTTCTGCGCGTTGTGCAGGCACTTGCGGTAGCGGGCGGTGTCGGTCTCGGTGTTCATGAGGTACAGGATGCGGGATCGGGCGGGCGCGATCATGAGGCCGCGGCCCCAATCTCGAGGATGAATCGCCGGGACAGATGTCCCAGAGTCAGCCCTAGAGGCCCGATTCCTTGGCCATGACGATGGCCTGAGCCCGCGAGGACACGCCCAGCTTGTCGAAGATGCTGGTGATGTGATTCCGCACGGTCTTTTCGCTGATGAACAGGCCCGACGCGATCTCGCGATTGTTCAGGCCCTTGGCGATCTCGCCGAGAATCTTCTGCTCGCGCTTCGACAGCTGCTCGATGCGCTCACGCGCAGCGGCGTCGCGGCGGGCAGGTGCGGCAGCGCCTGGCACGTGCCGCGAAAAAATGCTCTTGAACTCCTGCCAGCCCGGCTCGTCTTCGAGCAGGATGTGATTACCGCTGTCGATGCTGGCGAACTCGCTGCCCGGAATCTCACTGGCGATGCCGGGCGCGCTGCGCGGGTCGACGACCTGGTCGCGCGCGATCTGGATCACGAGCGTCGGCACGCTGACCTGCTTGAGGCGCCTGAACATGCTGAGGCCGGCGAGCACGCTCATGAAGCGGCTGGCGACTTCCTTGGTCGCCATCTTGCGTTGCAGCTCCGCGTACCACTGCCGGGTTTCCGGCGGCGACTGCGGCAGGAACAGGTGCGCGAACATGGATGGAAACGCCATGTTGTCCTCGCCCCATCCCGTGAGAACGAGTTGCTCCATCAATTGCCACTGCTGCGAGCTCGGGCTGGTGCGGCCGCGCCAGCCGGTCACCAGCGGTGCGTACAGCGTGAGGTGCGTAACGCGCTCCGGATGGCGGATGGCATATTCCGCTGCGACTGCGGCGCCTTGCGACATGCCGAACAGAGGGAATGACTGCAGCTCGAGCCGGTCGACCACGGCTTCGAGGTCGGCGACCCAGTCCTCGAAGGTGAATGACCCGACGTCCGTCTGCGACAGGCCACAGCCGCGCGGGTCGTAGCGCACGAGCGTGTGCCGCTCCGACATGAAGCGCAGCCAGTGCCCGAGGAAGGGGCTGTCCCAATCATGATGAACGTGAGTCAGCCACGTGCCGGCGCGCACCAACGGCGGCCCTTCGCCGGACAGCGCGTACGCGATGGTTGTTTTGTCCCTCGAGCGGGCGAAGGCGATTCGCTGATCCAAGGCTGACTCCGCAAGGCGAAATCCATGGTGCAGGGTGAGGCAGCGGGGGTCAACGCTTCAATTGCGCATTGCAGACCTTGGGCACCTCGGCAGACGTGAGCAGCCGATCACATTTTGAGTCCCGCCGGGCCGCGCGGTGCATCTACGGCCCGCGTGCGACCGTATTCGCGGCATGGCACCGAAGGACAAAACGCTGCTGCGCTCACGAGATGCGGCGTTGGCTTTCATCCTCGGCGAGGCTGCGCCTGTCGAGAAGACCGAGGTTCTGCGCGATCCCGCTGGAATAGCGCAGGCAGCTATGTCCCAGCCGCCGCCCTTCATCAAGACGCTCGTCAGCCGCTTCGGGCTCGCGGAGCTGGCGGGCGAGGGCGGGATGTCGCGTGTCTACAAGGCCGTCGATCTGCGCATGGTCGAGGCGGGGTCGGATGACCCGCACGTCGCCGTCAAGGTCCTGAACATTCCATTCGAGAACGTCAACGACGCGATGGCGCTGCTGCATCGGGAGATGCGCCATCTGCAGGATCTCGTGCACCCGAACATCGTGCGCGTGTTCGACTGCGATCGCGACGGCGACACGGTCTTCATGACGATGGAGTTTCTCGCCGGCCGGACGCTCACCAGGACGGTGCGCGCGCAGGGTTTCACCGGCCTCGATGAGGCTGCAGCGCTGCCGATCATCCGCAGCATCGCGTCGGCTCTCGAGTTCGCGCATGGCAAGCGTGTCGTGCACGGCGACCTCACGCCCGGCAACGTGATGATCGCGGACTCCGGCGCCGTCAAAGTGATCGACTTCGGCATCGCGCGCATCATCGCCGACCCGGTCAAGACATTCGTGGGACGCGCCAGCGCGCGCGCCGACGCGATCACCGGCGTCACTCCCGCCTACGCGAGTCCGCAGCAGATCGAAAATCGCGGCGTGGATTTCCGCGACGACGTGTACTCGCTCGCCTGCATCGTGTGGGAGCTGCTGACCGGCTCGCATCCGTTCAATCGTAAGCAGTCGACGCTGGCGCGAGACGCGGGCGACAAGCTCGAACGACACTCGCGTCTGAGCGCTCGGCAGTACCGCGCTCTCGCTCACGCATTGCAGTTCGACCGTGCTGCGCGCACGCCATCCGTGCGGCAATTCGTGGACGAGCTGACAGGAGAGCGCCAACGCAAGCACCTGCGCGTCGCTGCGGTTGCAGCGGTCGCGACTGTCGGAGCAATAGCGGCGTTTGCCGTTCTCCGCACGCAGCAGACCGCGACGGTGCCGCAACCGGCACCTGTCGCCGCAACGCCGGCGCCTGCGCCTCCGCCGGAGCTGGCGGTCGGAACGATCTTCCGCGATTGTCCCACCTGCCCGCTGATGATCGTGCTGCCGCCCGGCGACTACGTGCAGGGCACGCCTGCGGGCACGCCGGGAGCCGAGTCGTTCGAAGCGCCGGAGCACGACGTATTCATCGACAACTCTTTCGCAGCCAGCCAGCACGAAGTGACGGTGGGCGAGTTCGAAGACTTCGTCGCAGCGAGCGGGCGCAAGGTCGAAGGATGCTGGACGTACGACGGCGCATGGCGACTCGATTCCGCCGCGAACTGGAAGAGCGCCGTCGAAGGTCAGACGGCGTTGCACGCCGCCAGCTGTGTGTCTTGGGCCGATGCCAACGCCTACGCGCAATGGTTGTCGCAGAAGACCAGCCAGCCGTATCGATTGCCGAGCGCGGCTGAGTGGGAATTCGCCGCGCGCGGCGGTTCGTCGGCGGTGCGACCGTGGACGGGCGATGCCAACGCGTGCAGCCAGGCGAATGTCGCTGATCAGACGGCTGCGCAGCACTTCCCAGGCTGGACGACGCACGCTTGCATGGACACATACGTGCAATCGGCACCGGTCGGATCGTTCGCCGCGAACGCGTTCGGCTTGCACGACATGCTCGGCAACGTGTTCGAATGGGTCGCCGATTGCTGGCACGACGACTACAGCGGCGCGCCCGATGACGGCTCCGCACGCGTCGATGGCGATTGCTCGCAGCACGAGATGCGGGGCGGCTCGTGGTTCACCGCACCGGATTTCGTGCGCGTGTCATATCGCAACCGTTTCGCCACGGACTATCGCAGCACCAGCGTCGGCTTCCGCGTCGTGAGGAGAACGGCAAGATGAGCACTTCCCGGCTGATCATCCGCGCGCTCGCACTACTTGCTGTGCTCAGCGCATCGGGCTGTGTGACGCGACCGCCGACGATTGCGCACGTTCACGTCGGGCACGCGTTGACCGGCGTGCACGTGACGCCGGGACAGGCGGGTTATCTGCTCGTGGCCGAGGAACGCGCTGTCGCAGTTCGCGATCTGGCGCAGAAGGCGTCCGCCGACACCAATCTGCCGCAGATCAAGACCGACGTTGCGGCTGCGGTGGCGGCAACGGTCTCCGACGACTCCTTCGGCCTGCGGCACTCGATCGTCCAGGCATCGAACCACATTACATTCGCGGCGACGTCCGACGACGCGAGCGCGAATATCCGCGCGTCCGCGCCGCAGTTCGCCCGCGACATCGTGCGCGTGGTCGAACGCTGCGAGCTGATCGGATTGCTGGGCAAGGACGTCGCGTCGACGACCAGCGTGCAGGAAGCGCAAACCCTCGCGGTGGAGATCGCAAAGCTGGCGCAGCAGAACATCGACGGCGAGGACGCGGACGGCGACGGCCTCGTCGGCGGCAAGCCCTCCGAATACGGCATGAAGCAGCTGCGAGCCCGCTTGAGCGAGATGATCGCGCGCGAAGATCCGCCGTATCGCACGGTCGACCAGACGTACTTGTTCAATCTCGTGCGGCTGCCGAATGGCAAATGGGTGTTCGACAAGTTCAAACGCGGCGGCAACATCGAGGGTTACAAGTGAGCAGCTCTCGCACAACCATGCTGCGAGCTCTCTCTGCCGTCCTTGCCCTGATCGGCGTCGTCGGCCTTGTCCGCGCGCACGAGCAGCCGAAGGAGGGCGCCTGCGCGGCGGCTCTGCAGCAGCCTGCGCTCGTCAGCGCCCGCGAAGTGTTGCAGCGGGCGCCGGATTCGTTGAAAGCACGGCTCGCGCTCGCCGATCTGCTCATCGATGGCACCTGCTACGACGATGCGGTCCACGTCCTCGAAGAGGGAGCCGCAGTTCATGCGCGCAGCGAAGAGTTGCAGAAGCGCCTGCGCACCGCCCGTAGCCTGGTCAGCGAAACCCAGTTCTTCCAGGGCCTCGACAAGGCGGAGCTGGATGCGAAGCTTTCGCGCCACGTCCTGCGCTGCACGCGTTTCAGCGACGTCGAGGCGTGTGACCAGGCGCTCGCGATCAAGCCGGACAACATAGCCGTCGTCGTCGCGCGCGGCGATGCGCTGCTCAAGGCGCAGCGCCCGCTCGAAGCGCTCGACGCATATCGGCGCGCCAATGCACTCGATCCGACGAACGCGGACGTGGCTACCAAGATGACTGCGGTACAGGCCCTGCGCCGTTCCATCGAACAGGGCTGCATGAGTGAAGACGGCGAGACGGCGCTGCGCGCCTGTCAGTCGATCCTCGCGAAGGGCGCGGCGAACGAGTTCGAGCTCCTGCGCCGGATCGGCGTGCTCCAGCAAGCGGCGAATCAGCCCGCGAAGGCGCTCGATACCTACATCGTCGCGAACTCGCTGCGGCGCGGCGACAAGGCGGTCGCGCTCTCCATCGTTGCACTCGTCGAGAGCACGGGTCGCAGCGATGCGCTCGCTCTCGCGGCGCGCGGCTCATCACTCGTCACGCTCGGCAAGGTTCGCGAAGGAGTCGCAGCGATGCAGCAGGCGCAGGCGCTAACGCCAGGATTGCCGGGCATCAGCGAGCAGGTCGCTGCCGCGCAGAGACTGCTGCGACAGGAAGAACGGATCCGCGACTCGCAGCCGATCGTCGCGTCCGCGCCGACTCGCGCGTATTCCAATCTGCAGCCTGCAAGTCGCTCGAACTGAGGGGAGCGTGCCATGGGATGCTGCGAAAGGCTCTCCTCGATATTGCTCGGCGCGGCCATGCTCGCCTGCGGCGCGCCGGCGTTGGCTGAAAGCTGGTTCGGCGATCAAGGCAAGCTGTTGCTGACTGCCGGATTCAGCACGGTCGAAGGCGCAGGCGGCGGCGGGCTCACGCCGTGGGCGTTGATCACTGGCTATGGCTCGCGCGACAGCTGGGGCGCAAATACCTACGTAACGGGCATCGGTCTGCGCGACTTCGACTTCAGCGCCGTCGGCGTCGGCATCGGCATCCGCGACCGGGTCGAGCTGTCCTTCAGCCGGCAACAACTCGAAGGCACCGACGGTCCGCTCGACCGGATTTCAGTGTCGCAGGAGGTGATCGGGGCAAAGCTGCGCATCTTCGGCGACGCTGTGTACGCGCAGGATTCGTGGGCGCCGCAGGTCGCGATCGGTGCCCTGGTCAAGCACAACCGCGGCATTCGCGATGGCGGGCGCAGCGGCGCGCCGGATCTCGTCAGCGTCACCCAGCTCGGCGCGAGCGACGAGGACGACATCGACTACTACGCGAGCGCGACCAAGATATGGCTCGCGCAGGGCTTGTTGGTCAACGCGACGGTTCGCTACACGCGCGCCAATCAATTCGGCCTGCTCGGATTTGGCGGCGACCGCGACGACGATGCGACGATTCAGGGCGAGGCCACGCTCGCCTACCTCCTGCAGCGGAAGATTGCGATTGGCGTGGAATACCGCACGCGCGACCGCCATCTCGGTGTCGACGACGAAAGCGCAGCGTGGGACGCGTTCGTTGCCTGGACGCCGAACCGCCACATCTCGATCCTCGCTGCCTACGCGAACCTCGGCAGCATCGCAGCGCCGCTCACGGGACAGACCGCGGATCAGGCTGGGGCTTACCTGTCCGCGCAACTTGGATTCTGAAGAATTCTCTGGAGGGCACCGACATGAAGTTGCGGGTAACGACATGCGCGATGCTCTTGCTGTGCATATCAGCGCACGCCGAGGAGCCGCTGTTCTTCCGCATCGGCGGCGAGGCGAAGCTCAAGGCCGCTGTCGATGAGCTGGTGGTCGTCATGCTTGCGGACGAGCGCATCAACTTCGTGTTTGCGCAGACCGAGCTGACAAGGTTCAAGCACCTGCTCTATACGCAGCTGTGCGAGCTGGCCGGCGGGCCCTGCATTTACGACGGTCGCGACATGCGCACGGCGCACGCGAAGCTGCCGATCGCCAACGCGCACTTCAATGCGCTGACCGAGGACCTCTACATCGCGTTCGATCGCGTCGGCGTCAGCTACGCGTTGCAGAACCAGATGATCGCGCTGCTCGCGCCAATGCAGCGCGATATCGTGAAGCGCTGAGCAGCACTGCGAGCGCGAGCAACCACAGCGGCTGCGTGCCGCCGCCGCCGCTCTTGCGGCTCGGTGCCGGCGGTGGATCGGTAACGACAACTGAGCCGACGGCGAGGTCACTCACAGTGACCATCACCGGCAATACGGACACGCTTGCGCCCGCCGCGGTCTCCAGAGATGCGTTGGTCGCGTTGAAGAGCTCCATCTGGAACGTGCCGCTCTGTCCCCCGGAGAGCGTGGCCGGATTCAGTGTGACGGTGATCGTCTTCGCGCTGACATCGCCGTCCGGCCAAACGAGATCGCCTTGTGTCGCAGTTGCGCCGGTATAGGTGCCACCGGCGACCGTCCGATAGCTCGCGCGAACCTCACCGCTCGCTGAACCGCGCCGCAGGATCGTGACATAGGCTTTGGCGCGCGCTTCATCCACCGCCGGTGCGGCATCGAGCGCCCGCAGTCGCGCGGTCTTGCCGCTGTCGGCGATCGTCACTTGCGCGGTATCCGGATAAGCGATTTCAGCACCGCCCTTCGGATCGACGAGCCGCACCATCAGCAACTCGAGATCTTCGTCCTGCGCGTCCGACGCGAGGTTCAGCATCGCGCTCTTCGGCGTCGCGTCGCCGTCCACCCAGTTGAGCGTGGTGGAAGCGAGCGTCGCGTCGGCCTCGCTCGCATTCGCATACAACACGTCGAGCCGCACCGACACCGCACCGCTCCCCGCGCTGCGGTTCACGTTGATCGCGAGCGCCTGGCCCTCGGTTCCCGAGAGCTTTGCGTTGGCGACCGAGAACGCGCCGCGCGGTGTCGAGAGCGTCTCGTCGCGGACCAGATAGAGGCCGCTGTTGATGTCGCTGATGGCAATCGTGCCGCTCGCGAAGAACGGATAGGTGCCCCACGCGCCGACGAAGCCGGTCTCGCTCGTGGCGGGGAAGGTGTCGAAGAAACCGACGCGCGTCGGCGCGACCGGATTGGTGATGTCGAGGACGGTCAGGCCTTCGCTGTAGTTGGAGAAGTAGTAGCGATTGCCTCTGACGTAGCCATTGTGATCGATCGCGCGCGTCGGGCCGACCCACGATCCGGCCAGCACCGGTGCGCGCAGATCCGCCATGTCGAACACGCGCACAGTGGTGTTGAGGCCGAAATTGCGCTCGTCGAGCTCGTCGTGCAGGAACAGGTAGCGGCCGTCCTCGGTCCACCAGCCCGAATGGGTGTAGCCGACGTTCGGATAAGTCTGGCTCGCGAGCAGCTGGCGCGAATTCGGGTCGGTGACATCCCAGATGTCCACCGACGTTTCGTTGAAATCCGTCAGGATCTGACACGCCGGGTGGCCCGCAGCGTTCGCGCACTGCGTGGTCTTGCGGGCATCCTTGATCGGGAATGAAGCAAGATCGTGCGCGTAGCCGGAAGTGGAAACGCTGATCAGCGCAGGCGCGCGCGGATTCGCGAGCGAGTAGAGCCGATGGTTGCCGCCGGCGAGGTTGGCGCCCGCGATGGCGAGCAGCGGTTCCTCGTTCGTCTGCGCGATTCCGTACGTGAAGTCAGTATTGGTGATGTAGTCGGTGTGCGCCGAGCGATGGTCCGACGTGAAGCCCACTCGCTCGATGCCGTTCGGCAGGCCGCTGAGGTCCAGCAGGATCAGCGTGTCCGGCACGTTGTCGGACGTGATGTATGCATAGGCGCGCCAGCGCTGCGCAGTGGCGTCGTACCGCTGGTAAACGTCGATGTCGTGCCACGTCGTGCTCGTGCCGGTCGGCGCGCCGATCTGCTCAGGTGCGGTCGGATCGGTGATGTCGAGGATCGCGACGCCGTTCTCGACGCCGATGAACACATACTCGCGCCCGGTGTTGAGATCCGTGTAACCCCAGACGTCGTTGGCGCGTGTGGAAGTCGGTTTGAGAACGTCGAAGGCCAGGTGCGACAGCAGACTCACCGACTGGCACGGAAAGTTGGCCGACATGTTGCCGACGCACGGCGCCGCCGCCATCTGGCTCTTCTCGGCGCGAGTGACTTGCGCCGTCATCTTGCGCATGCGCCGCGACTCTTCGCTGCTCACCTCGAGACCTTTGGTATCCGCGATCACGGTGAAACCCGCAGCCTCGAAGCGCTCGCGAAATTCCGGCGGCACGCCGACCAGCATCGTGTTGTCCCGTGCGTTGCGCTCGGAGTAGCCGCTGTATTTGCTGAAGCCTGCCTTCACTCGGCCGGTGGCCGACATCAGATCGAACAGCTGCGCGGAAGTGCGGATGGCGTAACTGCCTTCGGCGACCTGGATCGAATCGCCTTTGCCGGCCTGCGAGATCGCGTAGCTGAGCGTGCGGCACGGCCGGAAGCGGTTGAGGCAGTCGCCCTGGTCGCTGCCGGAGCCGGATACGTAGCGCGGTTTGCCGTCGTCCGCCGCTGCTGGGAAGATGCAACAAGAAAGCAACGCTGCGACGAGCAGCGATGGAATCCGCATCGAGAGGTTGCGCATGCTCAGGTGTCCCCCGCGTATCAGCACCGGCACGCTGCTCATCTTACTGCCGGCGCTCGGGCTCGGCACCGGTCTTTTGTCGTCGTGTGGCTCCGATGCGACGCGTGTCGCGATTCGTTTTGGAATCGACGGCGACGCCGCGAATGCGAAGGTGCTGCAGTTTTATGTTCACGCCATCGAGCTCATCGATGAGCACGGAAAGCCACATCCGTTCAGGTTCGCAGCCGATTCGCCTTGGCAGAGCGAGCGCGTAGCGCTCATCGATCTCGCGGGTGACGCGTCAACTTCGCGGCGTTTCGCAGTCAACGGGACGGTCGAAGAAGGCGGCGGCGATTACTCGGGGATCCGACTGACGATCGGCGTGCCGTTCGAGCTGAATCATGCGAATCCGCTCACGGCTGCCGCGCCGCTCGATCGCGGCGAAATGTTCTGGAACTGGCAGTCCGGCCACAAATTCCTGCGCGCCGATCTGCTCGTCGCCGGTCGCGAATGGTCGTTCCATCTCGGCAGCACTGGTTGCAGCTCCGCCTCCGCCTTGCGCCCTCCCGCGCAGCCGTGCGCGCAGCCGAACGAGATGCAGATCGAGCTCAACGGCAACCCGCTGCGAGATGTCGTGCAGCTGCGGTTGGAGCCGCTGATCGCCGCAGCACAGGCGGCCAACTACGTGGTGTGTACCGGCGACTATCAGCATGACCCCGCCTGCAAAGATGCGTACGCAGCGACGGGGCTGCAGCCGGGCATTCCACAGACTCTGTGGGTATTGCAGTGACTTGGCCTCGCGCCCTGCTGCCGCTCGTTGCGCTCGCATGCATGAGCGGCTGCGCCCGGGAAACGCCGTACCAATGGCACTTGCCGCCAGGATTTCCGCTGCCCCGCGTTCCCGAAGACAACGCGCTCACGGTCGAGAAAGCCGAGCTCGGCCGACACTTGTTCTACGACGAGCGTCTGTCGGCGAACGGCACCCAGTCGTGCGCGAGTTGCCATCACCAATCGCATGCCTTCAGCGAGCCGGCGGCGACCGCGACCGGCTCGACCAGTCAGAAGCATCGTCGCAATTCCATGGCGCTCGTCAACGTGGCTTACACCTCGACGTTCACGTGGGCGCACTCGGGCATCAACACCATCGAGCAACACGTCCTGCTTCCTCTGTTCGGCGACAAGCCCGTGGAGATGGGTGCCGCGGGACATGAGCAGGAGATCCTCGCGCGCCTTCGCACGGACGCCACTTACCGCGAGCTGTTCGCCCGCGCATTTCCGCGCGCGAGCGAGCGAGTCACGTTCGATAACGTCGCCAAGGCGCTCGCGAGCTTCGTGCGAACGTTGCTCTCGTTCGATTCGCCGTTCGATCGGTACGCGTACTACGGCGACGACTCTGCGCTCACCGAGGCGCAGGTGCGCGGCATGAACCTGTTCATGTCCGAGCGACTCGAGTGCGCGCATTGCCACGCGGGATTCAACTTCAGTCAGTTCGTGACTCACGAGAGCACAGCAGTCGTCGAGCGCGCCTTTCATGTCACTGGGCTGTATCCATACAGCGAGACGTACATCAGCGGCGCCGACTACGGCTTGTTCGCCGTCACGGGCAATGTCGCCGACAAAGATCGATTCAAGGCGCCGACCTTGCGCAACATCGCGCGCAGTGCGCCGTATATGCACGACGGCAGCCTCGCGACGCTCGACGAAGTCATCGACTTCTATGCTGCCGGCGGCCGCGTGCTGACTGACGGGCCGCGGCCTGGAGACGGCCGCGCCCATCCCAGCAAGAACCCGTTCATCAAAGGTTTCACGCTCACAGCACAAGAGCGGCAGGACCTGCTCGATTTCCTGTCGAGCCTCACGGACGAGCAATTTCTGACCAACCCCGCGTTGGCAGATCCGCGTGGCTCACCACCGAACCGATAAATGGATCTTGTCGGGTTTGGGCCGGCGGAGCATCGTCATTCCCATGATCACAGTCCGCACATCGATGTTCGCTGCGCTGGCGATCGTGACGTCGCTGGCTTGCGCCGACACTCCGCAGTCCGGCGGCCGCTCCGGTGCGCACGGCTTCGACTTCGAGGTCGGCGACTGGCGCGTCCACCACCGGATCAAGCGTCCGACCGGCGAGTGGTACGAATTCGACGGGACCTGCAGCCTGCGCACGCTGATGGGCGGTGCCGCGAACGTCGAAGAGCACGTCTTCGTCCGGCCGACGGGCACGACGTATGGGGTCGCGATGCGCGCGTACGACGCCGAGAAGGATCACTGGTCGATCTGGTGGGTCGACAGTCGTTACATGTCGCTGATGGGCGAGCCGGCGATCGGGCGCTTCGAGAACGGCGTCGGCAACTTCTATTCCGAGTACACCGACCCGCAAGGCAAGACCGTGCGCGGACGGCTCCAGTGGTCGCAGATCACGCCGACCTCCGCGCACTGGGAGCAGTCGCAGTCGTCCGACGGCGGCAAGACCTGGGAGCCGAACTGGATCATGCAATTCGAGAGGAAGTAGAGCGGATCCGGAAAGATCTCTCGCAAAGATCGCCAAGCCCGCCAAGAAGAACCAGAGACTCAGGTCAGAGGATCTGCAGATCTATGAACCTGAATTCCGTTCCTTGGCGATCTTGGCGTCTTTGCGAGAGTCATTTCCGGTTCTGACGACAAAAAACCCCGCGGGCTTGCACCCGCGGGGCTTTCCGGTACCGCAGCTGCCCTGGGGTCAGTTGCTGGCAGCGATACGGCGGCCGGAGCCGGGCGGCACTGCCGTGTATGTCACTTCCTGGCCGGACGTTGCGGCCATCGCCCGCAGCGTGGAGTCCGCGATGTTCGGGCTGCCGTCGTCCGGGTCCCAGGTGCCGCTCGCGACTTCGTAGAGATAGCCGTGCACGCGGCCGCCGAAGGCCACCTTCGCGACCACGTCGCACTCGGTCACTGCGCCGCCGAGCACCTTCGAGTTGAACGGCGCGCGAGCGCGCGCGATCAGCAAGTCGATGCGCGGATTGACGACGGCGCTGTTCGTGTTGGTCAGCGTGATCTGCTGGCCGACGATCGGCGCGAGGTCGGTGTCGAACGCGAGCACGTACTGCTCGAGGTTACGGCGCGTCTGCGCATCGGGAATGCCGACGCCCGGGCCGAGCAGGTTGTTGCGGAACACGATCGCGCTCAGGAAGCGATCGACGGTGTCGACGACGCCGTCGTTCGTCAAACCGAAGCCGCGGATCTGGTCGCCGAGGTTGCCGCTCTCGTTGACGTCGAAGAAGCGCGAGTCCGGGAAGCCGAACATGCCGATCTTGGTGTAGATGTTCCGCAGGTGCGGAATCTTGAAGATCTGCGTGATGCCTTCGAAGCTCGCGCGGCCGTCCGTGCCGAAGAATCCCTGCGCGCTGTTCACGACGTGACAGCCGTTGCAGTTGAAGCCGCTGTCCGCACTCGTCGTCGTGCCGTCCGAGCGCCGCGCGCCGAAGTAGAACGCTGCCCCGGCCGCCTGCGCCGAGTTGAGCGAGTTGTCGAGACTGCGCACCGGGTTCGGCGGCAACTGCACCTGCAGCTGGAAGTCCGTGAAGCGCTGCATTTCCTGCGGCGTCGGCATGCTGGCGCGGCCGAGCAGTCCTGGGAACGCGACGATGAAGTTGTTGAACGACAGGTTCGAGTCGAACGGCGGTTGCGTGCGCGTGTCGACGCCGAAGAAGCCGTTAGCGCGATCGCCGCGCCAGTGCATCGCGCCTTCATTCACCAGACCGCGCAGCGTCTGCGTGGTCATCGGTCCCTTCATCGGATGGAACTCGTTCGGGTTGCCAGTGCCGTTGATCAGCGAGCCCGGGAACGTGGTCACGAGCTGGAACAAGGTGATCTCCAGGCCCGAGGCCAGCCGCTTCGGGATCGGGTTGGCGGTGACGACGTCGTCGGGATTGCCGAGATCCCACGCCAGCTCGTCCTTGTCGCCGAAGATGTGGCAGCTCGCGCAGGAGGCTTCGCCGTTCGCCGAGGAAAAGACTGCGTCGTAGAGCAAGGACCGTCCTTGCACGACGCTCGCCGGCTCGGGATTCGGCAGCGCGATGCTCGCGACCTGCGCGCGGGTCGTGAGATTGATCGATTTCACCGCGTTGTCGAAGCGCGTCATCACGTACAAGCGGTTGCGAGGCTCGTCGAGCACGACGCCGCTCGGACCGCCGCCGGTCACGTTGATGTAGCTGGCGCTCGCTGTGCGCGGATCGAAGGAGTTGTTCTCGAGCGCCGCGGTGTTGAGCACGCCGATCCTGCTCGAACCGAACGCCGCGATGTACAGGCGCGCACCGTCACCGCTTACTGCCATGCCGAGCGGTGTCGACAAGCTGTGATTCTTGATCGTCGGGTCGAAGCCCGGATCGTTCGCGAGCTTCGTGTAGTCGATGTGCTTGTTGAGATGCCGCGTCGTGACCGAGCTACCGGAGATGACGGTGACGCGCATCTGCGCCAGATTGCCCTGCACAGTGCTGCCGCCGAACTCGCCCGGACCTTCGAAGCGAGTGAGGTTCTGCGATTCGCTGTTGGTCACGTACAGTTTGCCGCTGACCGGGTTCGCAACCATGTTGAAGAGCGTGGTGCCGACGCCAGTGTAGAACGCGGTCTGCGCGAGCGTGTCGGCGTTGATCGCGAACACGTCTTTGTCGGGCAGCCGGAAGCGGATCGCGTTGTTCCAGTTACGGCCCAGCGTGTCCTCCCAGCGATTGCGCGACTTGTTGAACTTCACGACCAGGCCGACCTCGGGCGCGAGCTTGCCCTCGGCGTTCGTGCGCGGGCCGGGCAGGCCGCCGGGGAAGCTGTTGTTGAACAGCGGCGCACGGTCGCTGAGGATGAAGCACGGCAGGAACGTGACGAAGCCATCGCAGACGGCTTCGAGATTTGCCGTCGTGGTCTGATTGCCGGATTGCAGAATCGCGGCGTAGACCGTACGGCGATCGGGGCTGACCGCGAGTGCGCGGGGCGTATCGCCGAACAGCGTGACGATGCGCACCGGCGTTGCGCCGAGCGTCGTGCCGAGACTCGCAGGATTGAAGACCCACACGTCGGCACGGCCGACGCCGGGCGTCGTCAATTGCGGATCGCCGGCTCCGGGCACGCTCGCGATCGATGGGTGCACGCGCTGCTGCCCGCGATGCGCAGTTGTAATAAATGCGTAGTTGTTGGTGCCGGCGAACACGATGTCGCGCGGCTCGTCACCGACCAGGATCGTCCGCGTCACGTGCGGCGTGCCGCTGAGCGACACGACACTGACGCTGTCGGACAAGTGATTGACGACCCACACCTCCGACGCATCGCGCACTGCGACGGCGACAGGTTCCAGGCCCACCGGCACGCGTGCCGTCAGTGTCAGCCCGGACGCGGTGATCGAAAAAATCTCCAGCGCGTTGTTCGGCGTGTTGACCGCGTACAAGCGCGAGCCGTCGGCGGACATCGCCAGCGGGCGCACCTGGCCGCTTTCGAACTCAATGAAATCCGGCGCTTGGGCCAGTACCCAGGCTGGCGCCAGCAGGAACGCGAGCAGTATCCCCCTGATCATGTTTCGTCTCCGTCTTGTGCGTGATGAGACTCGGTCTGACCCGGATGCTAAGCAGCGGCGCAGACTCGCACCCCCTCCGATAGGAGGGGCGGTTGGGTCGGTGGGAATACTTATTTGGCGGCTGCGGCGAGCTCGGCGTGCACCTGCTGAGCAGACTCCGGCCGCTCAGCGGGATTCGCTGCGAGGCAGCGCTTGAGCAGCTGACGCAGCCCGGGCGCGAGGGAGACCGGTAGATCGGCGCCGCGTGTTGTGCGGCCGCCGGTCAGTGCTTCGAGCAGCATGACCCCGATTGCAAAGATGTCCGTGCGCGGGTCGACGGGCTGACCGAGCAGCTGTTCCGGCGCCATGTAGTCCGGGGTGCCCATGATGACGCCTTCCGCAGTCATCGTGCCGGACAGCAACTGCTCTTCCGCACGCAGCTTCACCAACCCCAGGTCGAGAATCTTCACCGCGAGCACGCCGGACTCGTCGCGATGGCCCATCACGTTCTCGGGCTTCAGGTCACGGTGCACGATGCCGCGTACGTGCGCAGCCGCGATGCCGTTGAGAATCGGTTCGAACCACTCGGTGGCGACTGCGACAGACATTGGCTGATGTCTATGCATCGCAGCTCGCAGCGTTTGCCCCTGCACGCGCTCCATGACGATGTACGCACCTTCGCCTTCCAGCGATCCCACATCGTGCACGGCAACGATGTTGGGATGACTGAGGCGCGCCGCGGTGCGTGCCTCGCGTCGAAAGCGTCGCAACGCGCCCGGCTGGCCGAATGCGCGGCTGAGCATGATCTTCACCGCGACGATACGGTCGAGCTTCAGATCGCTCGCTTCGTACACGGCGCCCATGCCGCCGCGGCCGATGAGCCGGTCGAGGCGATAGCGCGCATCGATCGTGCGCGGCACAGGCAACGAGAGCGTCAGGAACTGCTTGTCGACCGGGCACTGCGCGATGTCGCCGCTGAAACACGCGCCGCACGTCGGACACTCCTTGAGCAGGTCGGGCAGAGTGCCGTCGAGGCGGGCCAGCACATCGTGCCGGACACGCACTTCTTCCGTGAGGCGCGCCCGCAGCCGCAGATTTTCGCGGATCGCCGCGGTTTGCCTGGCGACGGCGCTCAGGAAGCGCGAGTCGCCGTCGCTGTACGGCTGCTCCGACTTCTTCTCGCCGAGCAGCAACGCGCCGACCAGGCGATCGTCGCTGTCGGCGATCGGCACGATCACGTCGATGCCACGCTGCCTGAGCCAGTACACGTCCTCCTGCGACAAGCCCGCTTCGGCCGGCAGCGGCAACGACGCCGCGCGATCGCGCTGTTCGAGCCACGACAGCCAGCGCTCACTCGATGGGAAATCGGACGGCGTCAGCAACGGGCTCGAGCTCGCAGTAACCGCAAGCTCCTGCGGATCCCGATACCACACGTACGCGCGCGCGGGATGCATGGCGGCGATCAGCGTCTCGCTGACCAGGCGCGACAGCTCGCACAACGACTCGACGCGGCGCGAGTCATCGAGCATCTTCATCATCAACTGCTCGCGATCGTATTCCTCGCGGAAGAACCGTCGATCGAGCGCGCGCTGGATCGGCGTTCGGAACTTCAGCACGATCGCCGCCAGCGCCAGCCAGAACAGATAGCCGCTGGTTTGCGTCAGCAGCTGCGCGAGTGTCAGGTCGCGATGTCGAACCAGGATGTAGAGCAGCGCGCAGAAGGGCAGTGCAGTCGCGACCTGCAGTGCGCGCCGAGCGAGCAGGTACTGCACGCCGCGGCGGATCACGACTCTGATGTCGAGTACTCGATGCTTGAGCACGGCGTAAGCCATCGCGATGGGAACCGCGACCGTCAGTCCGTTCGCGATCAGGTCGAATCGAGAGATACCGGGCGGTCCGACGAACTGCTCCAGCGCGTTCACGACTGCCCACCAGAGCAACGGCACTGCCACCAGTAGTGCCGCATAGATCACCCAGCGCACACGGCGTCGCTGATCCTCATCTTGCAGCTGTCGGTAGTTGTACGGCACGACGAGCACCATGCCGACCATCGCAATCGCGAACGACAGCAACGCGGCCGGTCGACGCAACGAGAACAACGGTGCGAGCTCGTTCAGCAGATCGATCGTGTACTCCGCGCCGGCAATGCGCAGCGAGCCGTTGAGGACCAGACCCAGCAACGCGGGCAATGCGCCGGTGACATAGGAAAGTCCCAGCGCCCATCGATACACGCCGCGGCAGGGTTGGCCGGTGGGAAAGCGCGCCAGAAAGTGAAAGCCGAGCACCACGTGCAGCGGCTGCCAGAGCGGTCCGCCGTGAATCACGCCGAGTTGCAGATACACGAGGCCGGTCGCCAGTGCCGACAGACAGCCTATACGTGCCAGCACCGACTCCGGGCGCGCGAAGCCGACGAACAACCCGACGACGCACCACGTGAGGCTCACCGCGAAGAAAACGATCCTCGCTGCGTTCGATTCTGCTGCAGCACGCAGCACATATGTGTGTCGAGCACCGCTGCGCTCGACGACGACCTCGTACGAATCTCCCGGCGCGAGCTGACGATGCTGGAAGTAGCTGCCTGCATCGGGAACCGGTGCCGTGCCGCCGACGCTGATCAGGCGATCCTTCAGCTGCAGCTTTTCAGATGCGGGTCCTGCCGGACGCACCTGGACCACGTACCACTGACCGCCGCGCGGCTGTACTTCCCAGCCCAATTCCGCACCTTGGCCGGCGCCGAGCAGCCAGGCTCCATAACCGAACGAGACGAACGCGAGGGCCGCGAGCAGCCATGCAAGCACGAGGAATCCGCGATGCTCGCGTGGCGACTGCGTAACGGTCGAGAGCATCGGCGGCTCGAGCGGAGGATTCACTCTGACGTCGATCGCTGATGCGACAGCGCCCGACGGTTGCAGCGGCACCTCGCCGAACGCGCCGGCGTTCTGATGCGCACGCAGCAGTCGCTCGACTTCCTGGCGTACGCCCGCATCGGCGCCGCACGCTTGATCCAGGAACGCCTCGCGCAAGTCGGGCGCTTGCGCGAGCGCGCCGTGAAACAGCGACGAGATCCGCCGCCACTGCTCAGGGTTCATCGGCGGGCCGCGCCGCAAGCGCGTCGAACAGCCAGGCGCGGGCGAACTGCCAGTCGCGCTCGACTGTCGCGAGAGACAGATCGAGAAACTCGGCCGCTTCCTCCAGGGACAGCCCGCCGAAGAATCGCAGCTCCGCGATCCGGCTCTTGCGTGCATCGAGCTCTGCCAGCTTGGTCAGCGCGACGTCGAGATCGAGCACGTCGATGTCGACAGGTTCGGCGAGCACGGCGCCGGGATCGAGCGTCACGCGTGCCCACTTGCCGGAGCGCTTCACCGCGAGCCGCGCACGCGCACGATCGACGAGAATCCGCCGCATCATTTCCGCGGCGACGCCGAAGAACTGCGCGCGGTTCCGCCAGACGGCCCGCTGTTGATCGACCAACCGCAGGTAGACTTCGTGGACGAGATCGGTCGGCTGCAGGGTTTGTACGCGCGGTTCGCGGTGCAGGCATGCCGCCGCACGGCGGCGCAACTCCTGGTAGACGACGGGCACGAGCAGGTCGCGCGCGCCCAGATCCCCTTCCCGCCACGCGTGCAGCAGCGCCGTAACGTCGCCAGAAGCCTTCATATAGTTGTCTTCCCTGCCGACGCGCCGATCTTACGCCCGCTCATCGGGCCGATGAGCAAAGTTGCCGGGATTTCTCGCGTCTATGTCGGAACCCCTCATCCACCCGAGCAAGGTGCCGCCATGACGACGCTCAAATACGGAATTCTCGCCGCCCTGGCCGGTGCGGCCATTGCCCCTGCGGCGCGCGCCGCGAATCCGACCTTCCAGGCCTTCTTCCTCACTGTCTGCCAGAGCCCGACCGCTGCGCTCGCGACCCGCTGCGGCGAGACGGCGGGCGGGCAGGGCAATCTGTCCGGCGACAGCGAGTCCTCGCTCAACCCGAGCCAGGCGCTGAGCAACAACCAGTCGCCGCTGTCCCTGGCGCACGCGCGCGGCGAACAATTGCAGGAAGCTTCGGTAGCGGCTCGCGCAGGCGAGCGTTCGCTCGAAGCGGGCAAATTCGGGCTGCTGTTCGTCGGACGCGGCGTCTGGGAAGACCAGGACCGGGTCGTCGACGTCGATGCCGAGCGCGGCTACAGCAGCGATTCGCAGGCTTTCGACTTCGGCTTCGAATCGCGGGTGAGCGAGCATCTGGCGGTGGGATTGCTGGCGACGTACGAAGACAGCACCGGCGAGTTCGTGCCGGATCGTCCTGGCGTGAACTTTTCGCCCGTTGGCAACGCCGGCGACGTCGGCGTCACGAGCTGGGGATTGGCCGCGTATCTGACAGCGCAGCTGGGTGAAGGCGGCTTCTTCGACCTCGCTGCCGGCTACGTCGAATCGCAGTTCGAGCTGGAGCGTCGCGCCGTGTTTCAGGAGTCGGGCCGAGTCGTGCCGCAGACCAATGTCGCGACAACGGCGGATGCGGACGGCAATCAGGCGTGGGCGACAGCCAACGCCGGCTTCGATTGGTCGAACGGCGCGTGGACCTGGGGCCTGTACGCTGGTGCCCTCTGGGCGCAGTCCACACAGGATGCCTACGACGAGCACGACCTGACGGGCTCGGGGCTGGCAATGCACTTCGACGTCGCAGACCGCTCATCGTTGCTCGGGACGGTCGGTGCGCATGCCAGTCGCGCAATCAAGACGAGTTTCGGCGTGCTCGTGCCGCAGCTGCGTGTGGACTACGTGCGCGAGTTCGAGCGCGACGGCCAGGACGCAACCGCTAGCTTTCTGCTCGATGGGCAACGCTCGACGTTCAAGTTCGCTGGCGACGAAGTGGAGCAGAGTCATGGTGTCGCCGCGTTCAGCATCGCAGCGATCCTGCCGAGCGGCTGGATGCCGTATCTGAATGTCGACGCGATTGTGGGGAGCAGCGATCTGGATCGCTACCGCGTCGCGCTCGGAATTCGCCGCGAGCTGTGATTGCGCCGCTGTAGGTCGGGCTTCAGCCCGACAATCCGTGCATGAAGAAGAGTCGGGCTAAAGCCCGACCTACAGCGCGCTCCGGCGCGTCAGTAGAAAGGCGCGCACCGCGTCGTCTTCACTCAGCCCGATCGCACGATCGAACGCTTCCTGCGCCTCGCTCCTGCGACCCAACTCGCTCAACAAATGCGCGCGCACGGCCCAGTACGGTTGATACGAGGTCACCAATTCCGCCTCAATCTCATCCAACACAGCTAGCCCCGCTGCCGCGCTCTTGGCTTCCGCATGCGCCGCCGCGCGCCCGACCGCTGCACCCAGCGATGGCGCGATTTGCACGAGCTGATCGTAGAAGCGCGCGATCGCTCGCCAGTCCGTGCGGCCGCTGTGGGCGCGCTCCGCGTGCACGGATTGAATCGCAGCCTCGAGCTGGAATCTGCCGAGTCGGGCGTTGCGCGCCGCCGCCATCAGCTCGCGCTCCGCTTCGTCGATCAGCGGCGCGAGCCACGCGTGCGGATCCTGCTCGGAAAGCGGAACGAACTTTCCCTCTGCGCTGCGCCGTGCAGGACGGCGCGCTTCGCAATGGAGCATCAACGCGAGGAGGCCGTGGACTTCCGGCTCCTGCGGCACTTGATCGCGCAGCACCCGCGCCAACCAGATCGCTTCCTCGGCGAGGCCGACCGCGCGCTGATCCGTACCCGCCGCGTCTTCCCAACTGGTGCCGTACGCTGCATAGATCGCGTCGAGCACGGCTTCCAGACGCTGCGGGATCTCGTTCGCCGCCGGGATCTCGAAAGCGATCTGTGCTTGCCGGATCTTGTTCTTCGCACGCACCAGCCGTTGGCCCATCGTCTTCGGGGAGATGAGGAATGCCCGCGCGATCGCCTCCGCATCCAGACCGAGCACGGTCTGCAGCATCAGCGGCGTGTGCATGTCGCGATCGATCGCCGGATGCGCGCAGACGAGCAGCAGTTTCAGGCGCTCGTCAGGCAGAGCATCCGGATCAGCAGTTTCGTAGAGATCGCTCATCATCAGCTCGAGCGTCGGTGCGCTGTTGTCGCGGACCCAGCGATGCCGGGCTTGATCGAGCAGGCGATTGCGCGCCGCTGTCATCAACCAGCCCTGCGGATTCTGCGGAACACCGTCACGCGGCCACGTCGTCAGCGCGGACATCAGTGCATCGGCGAGCGCATCCTCCGCGGCGGCGACGTCGCGCGTGCGCGCGGACAGCAGCGCGACGAGGCGGCCGTAGGACTGGCGAGCGACCGACTCGACGGCACGCTGCGCCAGGTCATCGCTGCGCTCATCGATTGGGGTATTCACCCGTCACACGCTTGTGAACTTCGCCTGCGATCGGTCGCACTTCCACGGCACCGTATGAGGCGGCCGGGCAGCGCGCCGCCCACTCCAGGGCCGCATCGAGCGACGGCAACTCGAGAATCGTGAACCCGCCGAGCTGCTCTTTGGTGTTGGCGTAAGGACCGTCCTGAACGAGGCGCTTGCTCTCTTTCAGTCGTACCGTCGTGCCGGTGTCCGGCTGCTCCAGCGGGCTGCCGCCGACGAAGACGCCGGCTTGGAGCAGGGCCTTGTGCCAAGCCTGCCAGGCACCGGTGTAGGTCGTCTGCTCGGCCGGGTCCTGGCGGCGATCGAAATCGTGCGGACGTTCGTAGATCAGCAGGGCAAATTGCATCGTAGCTCTCCGTTCGCGGTCCGATGGACCCTTTGTAGTATGACGGGCCTCGTCGGCGGGTTTCGACAACAAACAGACTGAGCTGGCATATTTCGGCCATGGTTACTCACACCGGCGGTTGTCACTGCGGCAGGGTCAGGTTCGAGGTCGTCGCGCCGGCGCACATCGAAGTGACCGACTGCAACTGTTCGATGTGCAGCAAGGCAGGTTACCTGCACCTGACCGTGACGAAGTCGCAGTTCAAGCTGCTATCAGGCGCGGATGTGCTCACGACGTACCAGTTCAATACCGGGACAGCGAAGCACCTGTTCTGCTCGGTGTGCGGGATCAAGTCGTTCTATGTGCCGCGGTCGCACCCGGATGGGTACAGCGTAAATGCGCGCTGTTTGGATGAAGGGACCGTCGAGGGGATGAAGGTCACCCGGATGGATGGTGTGAATTGGGAGCAGTCGCACCCGGGAAATTAAAAAAACTTCTGCTGCGAACCGCGCGGATACCTCGCGGTACATACGCGCGCAGATGTGCACACGAGCGAATCACCGATCGCTCACGCGCATCGCTCTGGCAATTCCCCTTGTCGAGGTGTGAGTCATGAACGGATATCTGTTGCACGACAGTATGCGGCGCGCCACTGCGCGCGACATTTTCAAACTAGCTTGCAGCTGTGCGCTGGTGCTTGCCGGCGTTCCGCTGACAGCTGCTGCTCAGGAGGAGGACATGGCGGCCGCCGAATCGGCCGCGGCCGTCGACACGACGGCATTCCAGGCGCGCGGCGACATTGCGCACCTGCCGGCAGCGCTCAAGAACTCTCTCATCCGAATGGATGCCCGGCCGCACCGCACCTATGAGCCGATGCGCGCGTTCGCCGAAGCGGACAAGCCGAGCCAGCTTTTC
The DNA here is from genome assembly GCA_035606615.1 of Steroidobacteraceae bacterium. Lineage (GTDB taxonomy): Bacteria > Pseudomonadota > Gammaproteobacteria > Steroidobacterales > Steroidobacteraceae > Steroidobacter. The sequence goes on along the minus strand of DATNFA010000078.1, from coordinate 47,792 downwards.
CAGTACTACCTGCTCAATAGCGCGCACTTCCAGCCAAACATCTTTACCTCCATCGTCCCCGGCATCAACGATCACGCGATCCCGACCGCGGCCAATGCCGCCAATCACCAGTTGCCGACGATCGGTGCCGTGCGGGTGGTGCTGGAGCCCAAGCCCGGCCTGCCGACCGACCCCAAGGACGTGGAAGCCTTCATCGATATCTTCACCGACCTGTCGGGCCTGTTCGTCATCAACAACGAGTCAGGCTGGTACGAAGGCTGGATGATTCACGACTTGATCGTGCCGGCGGTCGCGCCGCCGCGCGCCGACGGACACGCGCAGTTCGGCAAGATGACCAGCGCGGACGCTGCAGCCATCGCAGCGCTGGGGACGCATCACAACAAGCCGGGCAGTTTCTTCACGACCGACGGCAACGACACGCGCTTCCCGAGCTCACAGGACGTGTTCCCGAGCAAACAGGCGAATGTCGTTTCGCTGCCGTTGAGCATGGGCGCCTACAACTGCCTGCAACAAAGCGACTGCCACGCCTACTGGGAGTTCAACGAGTACACCAACTGGATCTTCCCGCTGTACGAGCTGGGCTCGACTGGCGGCGTCAAAGGAGACTTTCCTGCCGGCCGGCAGTACGACGTGTCGTCGCTGATCCCCGGCTCCGGCCCGTCCGGCGTATCGAACGATGAATCGCCGCTCAAGCAGAAGTACGGCGACAATCCCAACAATCCGCGCGACCCGGATCGCGGCCCGGACGCGAGTCCGAGCGATCCGGATCGACCGGTCGCGAACGACGAGGATCAGAAGGAAACGCGCCTGCGGTTCATTCCGAGCGGCCTGGCGAAAGAGATCATGCTGGACGTCGTCGTGCGCCTGCGCTCGTTCGAGCCCACCGTGACGAATCCGACCAAGCGGTTGTACGACGCCTATGCCAAGGAAGTCGCGCGGGTCGATCAGAACGGCGACGGCGTGCTGACCTTCGTCGAAGCCGACGCGGAGGAGGAAACGGACGGGTTGTCGAACGAGCGGCTGTTCCTGCCGCCGACCTCGTACAACCGATTCGCCGTGACGCGCGAGATCAACGACGGGCTGCTGGCCCCGCGCTTCGCGCCGAGTCAGCGCGCCTATGTGCTGAGCGGCTCGATCGCTCGCGTCAATCCGGCGGTCCCGGCGTCGATCAAACGGGACGGCGACGATCGCTGATCGATGGATCGATGGATCGATGGATCGAGGGAGTGGGGCGTGACACACCCCACTCCCATTCGAAGCTTACATTCCCAGCGCGCTCAGGAAGCGCGTCGTGAAGCCGAGCGTTCCCGCCTGGCCGTAGCTGTTGCACGTCGGCGAAGCGAAGCCCGGCGCACAGTCGCGGTCGCGGTCCCACGACCAGAAGTGCACGCCGCGCAGTCCCTTGGTCCGCGCGTAGTTCGCGACTTCCGTGATGTCGCCGAGATCGAACGTCTCGTCCTGAGTGTCGTTGCCGCCGATCATCGGCGTCAGCTCGATCTGGCTGTACGGGATGCCGTGGAAGTTGTGCAGGCTCTCCGCCGCGGCGATCGCCGACTTGCCCATGTCGCAGCGGCTGTTCACGATCGTGCAGTTGCTCGGGATCGTGCTGCCGTAGTCCATCACCATCAGGTTGATGAGATAGCCCTGCAGGCCCGCCGCCTTGATCGCGTTGACGACGTTGACGCCGGTCTGTCCCAGGCTCTGCGCGGCGTTGCCGCCGAGCGTCGCGAGCGTGAAGCTGAAGCGCAGGTTCGGATGGTTCTGCCGCGCCACTTTCACTCGCTGCACGATGCTGTTGATCGTGGCTTGGCTCTGCCCGGCCTCGATGTCGAAGTCGACGCCGGCCAGGCGCGATGAGTTGTAGCGCTGGATGAAGGCCTCGAACCCGGCATCCGAGCCGCATGTGAACGAGCCAGCCGCACCGCCCGTGGAAAGGATGTACGACTTGCCCATGCTGACGAAGCTCTGCACGTTCGCGGCCGCGACCGCGTTCGCTTGCAGACCGCCCCAGTTCTCGCTGCCGCATTCACCGGTCGCGAACGCCCAGGTCACGGCGCCGAGATTGGTCGGCATGACGGTCAGCAGGCCCTGCATCGTGCCCGTGACCTGCGTGCTGATGACGTTAGTGTTCCAGTTCATGCTGATCGTGATGTCCTTGTACGGACTGAACAGCAAGCTGCCGGGTGGTGGTGGCGGCGGCGGTGGAGGCGGTGGTGGCGGCGGCGGTTGCGCCGAGCAATTGCCAAGGCTGGTCCACGGCTGGCCGCTGCCCGGTCCGCCGTTGTGAGTCGCCGGGTTGTCGCCCTGCGTCCACCAGTTCGCCTTGTATTCGATGCCGCTCAAGCTGGCGGTCATGCCGCCGGTATAGACAGCGCTCGCGCTCCACGTCGCCGAACAGGCGGCGTTCGCAATCGGCAGCACGAGCAATGTCCCGAGTCCAAGCAGCGCAGAGAAGAAATATCTGCGCAGATGTCGAAGAGACCTCATTCTTCGCTCCTCCGTGGTTCGGATTGCGTGTCCCCGACGGAGGTTTACTGCAGGAAAATCCCGGTCGCAACGAGCGCTACGCGCGCAAAAGATACACACGGCGTGTGGTTCGCAATACCAATCCGGAGTGTGCCGTGCCGGCGCAGGAATATTTTCGCGACCAGCGCGAGTGGTCTTATCGGTGAGCCGAGTCGCGGCCAAGCGCCGCGGTCGAGTGAAACTGCGAATCAGCGCGCTTTCCGCGCAAACCCGGAAATGACTCTCGCAAAGACGCCAAGATCGCCAAGGGACAGAATTCAGATTTATAGATCTATAGACCTTTAGATCTGAATCTCCGGTTCTTCTTGGCGGGCTTGGCGATCTTTGCGAGAGAATTTCCTTTCCTCAATCCCAACGCCCGTCGCGCGACGGCTTCGCATCGAGCCGCCGCGTGAACACCGTCGTGCCGTCGATGTCCTTGAGCGTCGCGGTGAGATGCTTGCTGTGCGGGTCGATGTCGATCTGCCCGAAGAACTGAAAGCCGCCGCTTGGCGGTGTGTTGGCGACTGGCGGCGCCTTCTGGAATACGACCTGCGGCCCGAAGGTGTTGTCGAGCAGGTTCGGTCCGAAGCTGCCGGCGTGCAGCGGTCCCGCGACGAACTCCCAGAACGGATCGAAGTCCTGGAACTGCGCGCGATTGGGATCGTAGTAATGCGCCGCGCAGTAATGGACATCTGCAGTCAGCCAGACGATGTTGCGGATCTCCTCGTGCTTGACGAAGCGCAGGATCTCCGCGAACTCGAACTCGCGTCCGAGCACCGCCCCATCGCCGTTGGCGACGGCTTCCCAGCGCGGGCGGCCTTGCGCGTCCACGCCGTCGCCGACCTGCAGTCCGATCGGCATGTCGGACGCGATGACCTTCCAGGTCGCGCGGGACTGCTGCAGCTTCGATTTGAGCCACGCGATCTGCGCTCGCCCGAGGAACGCAGTCTCGTCGCTGCGCTGCTCCTGTCTGTTGAACGTGTTCGGTCCGCGATAGCTGCGCTCGTCCAGCACGAACACGTCGAGGTCGCGGCCGTACGGAATGTGGCGATACACGCGCTCGGACTCGACCAGGTTGTGCCAGCGCATCGGCGAATACTCGAGGAACGCGCGGGTGGCGCGGCTCACCAGGGTCTGGATGCGTTGCTCGGTGTAAGGTGCGATGAGCACTTTGCTGTCCGACCAGTTGTTCGTCACCTCGTGATCGTCCCACTGCCATATCTGCGGCACTTCGGCGGAGAAGCGCTGCACGTTGGCGTCGTAGCGGTTGTACAGATGATTGCGTCGGTACTCCTGCAGCGTTTCGGCGACCTTCATCTTCTCCGGTACTTCGTCGAGGAACGCGTTGGTCCACAGCAGCTGACCCGTTGCCCGATCGATCACCCGCTCGGTCAGCGGACCGTCGGCGTAAATCGTGTCGCCGGAATGAATGAAGAAGTCCGGCCGCGCGCGCCGCATCGCTTCGTAGATCTTCATGCCGCCGAAGCCGAGATCGATGCCCCAGCCCTGGCCGCAGGTATCGCCGGACCAGACGAAGCGCACGTCGCGCCGCTTCGCCGGCGGCGTGCGGAAGCGGCCGACGACAGGCTCGCTGCGCGCTTTGCCGGAGTCGAGATCTTCGAACATCGCGCGCACGAACACGTCGCTCTCGGGCGGCAGGTTCGTCAGGTCGAGGCGCGCAGTCATGTCGGTGACTTCGATAGCGTGCGGACCGCGTAAGGTCACCGCATTCGCAAAGCTCTCGTCGCGGGACCATTCGACGAACATGCGCGCGGGCTTGTCGGAGCGGCTCCAGACCATCGCGCGATCGCCCAGCACGTCGCCAATCTGCAATCCCCACGGCGCCATCGGTCGCAGTGAATCGGATGCGATCACCGCGGGCGCCTGTCGCGAGTAGAGGATGCCGCCGAGGCCGGACAGCGCGACTCCGCCGGCAAGGGCTTGCTTGAGAAACTGACGGCGACCAGGAGGCAACGGACGAGTGGAGCGGACCATTGGGATTTCCTTCGCTGAAATGTTCCTGACGTCGGCAAGCGTGGCCAAGCGCGCTGTCACGTACGTGAAGCGCAGATGAAGATTTGATTGCCGGATTCCGTCGCGGCTTGCGGATTTCGAGTTACGTGCTCGTCAATGTAGCGCGCGTCGCACGACTTCCGGGTCGAGTGCATCGACGCTCGACAATGCGGAGCGCATCGGCCGAGCTTGCAGCAGCGAATTCACGATGGCTTCTTCCGTGGCTTCCGCGACAGCTTGGAACAGCGGCGTCATGGCCTCGTTCGGCAACTCGGGGAACGCCGCGACAGAGCCGCGTCGCGCGGGCGTCCGACGTACTTCCTGCGCTGTAGAGAAGGCGATGACATAGTCGCCCGAGCCGTTCGCGACCGTCGCGCCAGTGCGACTCAGGCCGACGAGCGCGCGTTTCGCCAAGCGTTCGAGATTGCGATCGGCGAGCGGCGCGTCGGTGGCGACGACGATCATGATCGATCCCGCGTTGGGCGGCGACGGCGGTGGCGCGAAAGGATTCATGCCGAGCTGCTTCCACAGCGGCACGCCGGCGACAGTCAGCAAGCCACCAAAATTCGTTTGCACCAGTACGCCAATCGTGTGGCCACCGCTGCGCTCCGGCAAATGACGCGAGCTCGTACCAATGCCGCCCTTCAAGCCGAATGCGACCGTGCCCGTTCCCGCGCCGACTGCGCCTTCAACGACAGCGCCTGTACTGGCCTGCTCGATCGCTTCGATCGCGTGTTGATAGGTAATCGTTCGCGCGCGGATGTCGTTGAGACGGCCGTCGTTGGTTTCGCCGACGACAGCGTTGAGGGAGAGCACTTGTCCGTTGCCCGGCTGCGCGAGCGTCCAGCGCACGATGCCTTCAGCAGCCTGCGCGACGGCCAGCGTGTTCGTCAGCAGGATCGGCGTCTCGATCTCGCCGAGCTCCATGATCTGCGTCGTGCCCATGAGTTTGCCGAAGCCGTTGCCGACCACGACTGCAGCGGGCGTCTTGTCCTGAAAGACGTTGCCCTCGTGCGGCACGATCGCCGTCACGCCCGTGCGAATGCGCTCGCCCTCGATCAACGTTCGATGACCGACGCGCACGCCGCGCACGTCTGTGATCGCGTTGAGCGGTCCGGGATCGAACACGCCGATCGTGACACCGAGGTCGCGCAAGCGCGGGCGCTTGTCCTCGGCGGCGGATGCGGCGGAGGTCACGACTAGCAGGACAATCGCCAGAAGGACAAAAACTAGCGGTTTCGCGCAGAAATGCGCGCCCGCGAATAACTGACTGGATGTACAGTGATGTCGCACGTTTCCGCTGAAATTTCGCAGGAGAAGTAAGCCGAAAAGTTGTGAATCGTGAACAAGCGGCGCCCGACGGTGCTGGAAACACCGCCGAACGCCTGACACGCCACCCTTCTAAGGAGGATGACATGCTTAGACCCGATCATAAGGGAGCGCAGAGCGCTCTTGAACAGGCGATCGCCGCAGAACGAGCCAAGCTCGTGAGCGCACACGCCGTGCAGACGTGCTTGTACGAAGTCCTGCTGTACGCAGAGGGCGAAGATGCCGTCGTGTACGCAGAGGCCGCGCACGTGGTCGCTACGCTCATGGAGGACGCCGTCGACAAGCTGGATTCCGTACGTCTTCACGGTCAACAAGCACCGTGCAACGGCTCCGTGCCGTTCGCACGGCGCATCGCAGATGCAACGCGATCCAACGTGTTCTTCTTGCTTGATCGTCTATAACCCAATGGGGTAGAGTCACCGTGCAGACAGTCGTCGAAACGCCCGTATTCCTTCGCGAAGCCGAGAGACTCCTGAGCGAGGAGGAGCACTACGGTCTGATCGCGTACCTGGCGATGCATCCCCTGGCGGGTGATGAGATCGTCGGCACCGGTGGCGTGCGTAAACTGCGGTTCGCTGCCAAGGGTAAAGGCAAGTCCGGTGGCGTGCGCGTGATCTACTACTTCTACAATCAGGATGTTCCGATCTACGCACTGCTGATCTACGCGAAGAACGAGCGGGCGGATCCCACGGCGGAGCAGAGAAAGTCGGTGGCTTCTCTTGCCGCTGCCATCAAAGCGCTGAGGAAACGCGAATGAGCAAGCTAGGAGATGAATTGGTTCGGTCGATGGCGCAGGCGCTGGCTCACGCTCAGGGCAAACGCGCCGGTGCGCGCGTACACAAGGTCGCGATGCGTCCCGATGAAATCCAGAAGGCGCGCAAGAGCCTAGGTCTCTCTCAGGACGAGTTCGCCAATGCAATTGGAGTCAGCGCATCGACGCTGCGGAAGTGGGAGCAAGGTCAGCGAGCACCGACGGGCGCCGCCAAGACGCTGCTCAAAATCATCAAGCGTGAGCCGAAAGCAGTCATACGCGCGCTGAGGGCGGCCTAGAATTGGTTCTGCCAAGGGCTATCGTCGTAATAAAAAAGTCTCACCGCTGGTGCGACAAATTCATTTTCAGACCTTCGCGACCGGAAACTGCATCTCCACCACTGACTCCTCCATGCGGTCCGGCCGCGGCGGCTGCAGGAACACTTCGCGGCTCGGCCCGGCCAGTGCGTAGCCGTTCGCCTCAAGAAATACGCCGACCTTGCCGGTGATCAGGTGCGCGCGCTCAGGCAAGCCGATGCGCACGCAGGTCGCCATGCGCTCGACCGCGGGCAACTCTCGGACACTCAGCGGCTCGCCGCTCGCGAGCCGCAGCTCGTCGGGGAGGACATCCTCCACGACGAACCCGACCTCGACATCGATGCGATCCAGCTCGAACTCCTGCGCATGCGCGAGCGCGGTCAGGCGACCGAGCATCCCCTTGGCCTTCAGCACGCGCACCGATTCGCTCAGCTCTCGAATGAGGTCGCGGGCGGCAACGAAGGACGGCACGATCCTACGCACCGACAGCAGGCGCTGCGCCGGCTCGCTGCGCATGATCACGTCGTCGACGGACAACTCACCTTCGGCGTCGATCTGCGCGATGCGGCTCTCGATGTGCCGCAGACGCTCCATCTCTTCCGCGAGCAGGCGCTGCGCGTCGCTCCGTCGCATCATCAGCATGCCGCGCAGCTCCGCCGCCGAGAGATTGCTGTCCAGCACGCGCGCGATCTCTTCGAGGCTCAGGCCCAGCTCCTTGAGCACGAGGATGCGATTGAGCCGCGGCAGCTGGGAGGCGCTGTAGTAACGGTAGCCGCTGTCGCGCTGGGTGCTGCCCGGCTTGAGCAGCCCGATCTCGTCGTAGTAGCGCAGCAGCCTGCACGACACGCGCGCGATTCGCGAAAAGTCACCGATCTTGAACACAGCGCCTCCCGGCCTGGTCATGCCGCCTGCAGGAACCCGCGATCGAGCCCCATCTTATCGGCGAACGGCTGCTCGGCCGCCAGCGCCTTGCGGAACGAATCCCGCTGCAGCATACGTTTGAAATGCGCCAGCAGATTCGGATGACGCGCGGCATCGAGCGTGCAGCCGAGGTAGTGGAAGATCGTCAGGTCCGACGCGAGCGTGATGTCCGCCACGCTCACGCGCCCGCCGACGAAGTATTCGCCGTCGAGCGATCGTTCGAGATAGTCGAACTTCGGCGGCAGATCTTCGCTCAGCAGGCGGCGCACGACCGCGGGATCCGGCTCCTTCTTGTGGAGCATCGGTCCCAGAACCTTCTGGTGGAACAAGCCGATCACGTCCGGCGCGACCTGCGAGTCCACGTACTCTTCGAACCACAGCGCTCGTGCGTACTGAGCCGGGTCGGTCGGTTGGACCGGCAGCTCCGGAAAGCGCTTCTCCAGGTAGGCGACGATCACCGACGAGTCCGCGAGCGTCAGGTCGCCGTGCTTCAGCGCCGGAATCTTGCCGGTCGGGCTGAGGTCGCGCCAACCGGGCGGCGGATCGAACGGAAAGACGGTCTCGACGCGATGCTCGAGCCGCTTCTCGAGCGCAGTAACGATGACCTTGCGGACGTGAATGGACAGCGGGACCCCGTAGATCGTGAACATGGTCGGCTCCTTGTGTGAGGAGACCGGACCGTAGGGTTTCACGTTACGTGAAGGTCAAGTGGGGGAGGGAGATTGGGAGATTGGACAGGATGAACAGGATGAACAGGATGAACAGGATGTGAGCTACAGAGAAACAATCCAGTTGGGCTCTTTCCTTGTCTGACCATCCTGTCAATCCTGTTCATCCTGTCTACTCTTCCTGTCTTTGTTTGATCCTCTCCGTCTCTTCGCGCCATTGCGCCGCTTCGCGAGCCCAGCGGCTCTTGGCCTCGTAGCGGCGCCAGAATTCGTCGGCTGCAGTGAACAGCTTCGACGCGTCGTCGCTGCGTCCTTCGAGCATCGCGACGCGGCCGCGCGCGACCTGCACGTCGGCAAGCGCCGGCGTCGGCAATTGATAGATCTTCCGATACGCCGCGTCCGCTTCCTGCAGCGTTTGCTCAGCCTCTTTGAGCTTGCCCAGCTCCAGTTGCGCCGTGCCTGCACCGAGCACCGCGGCGGCGCGGATTCGCGACGGTGGATCGGACGGACCGGCGGCTGCCAGTGCCTTCTGGAAATGATCGAGCGCTGCCGCAGCGTCGGCGGTGCTCAACGCAGTCAAGCCGAGCCCGTTATGAGTATCTGCAAGCGCGGGTCCTGCCACCTTGCCGCTGTCCAGGCTTGCTTGCAGGACACGTCGCGCTTCGGCAGGTTGCCCGGCAAGGACCAATGCCGTGCCGTAGGTCGCCGTTGCATTCGGCAGCCACGAGCCTTCGCCCGTGTCGAAACGCTTCAGATCGTCGACCGCAGTTCGCAAGATGTTGACGGCAGTATCGACGCGCCGTGCAGCAACCAGAGTGACGCCGAGACTCGCCTGCGCCCGAGCGCGATCCATATCGTTGGTTGCTGCGGACACACTGCGTGTCATCGACTCTATCGCACCGGCAAGGTCGCCGAGCTTCAGCTGAGCGCGCGCGAGCCAGGAAAGCTTGCTGGCAATCGACCCGTTGTTCGGGCCGAGCAGCGCCTCGGTCCGCTTGATCGAGTTCTGCAGATGCTCGATGCCCGGGGCGAGCTGGCCAGAATCCGCCAGCGCACGGCCATACATATCTTCTGTCTCGACCAGCAGCGCGTTGCGGCCGCCAGTGCCGAAGTTCGTCTGCGCCAGACCGAATGCTTCCCGCGATTCCTCGACGGCCTCGGGCAGGTGCCCGGCCATCAGATATTCCTGCGCGAGCTGCCGCTTCGCGAGGATCGTCTCCGAATCGTTCTCGCCGAGCGATTCTTCGGCGATCTCGACGGCTTCGCGCATGTCCGCGATCGCGCGATCGCCGTCGCCCTCGTCGCCAGCCATGAAGCCGCGCGTCTGCAGTGCGGTGACCAGCGCACGCACCGCTGGACGGCCGTAGTCGCGCAACTCCGGAATGACCGCGTCGAGCTCGCGCTTGGCGACGTCGTACTCGCGCTCGTTCGCGTGAATCGTCGCGAGCTGCACGCGTGCCTGCGACGTGTGCAGGTTTCCTTGCGGCAGTTTGCGCGCGGCCAGGTCGAGCGCAGCCTGCAACGTCGCGCGGGCGTCGTCGTACTCCTCCAGGTTCGCCTGCGCTTCACCGACGATCGCCAGCAGCTCGACGCTGCTCTCCGGTTGCGAAGCCATCTCGCGATCGATGCGCTCCTTCGCGAGCTTGAGCAGCTGCGACGCTTTCATCTGCTGCTCGCCGGTGAAGTAAGGATCGGCCGAGCGAAAGATCGACGCAACGAACTCTTTGACTTCTTCGGCCCGCCTCTTCTCGGCGCGTGCGATGCGTAATTGCCACGACGCGACCGCCAGGCCGGCCGCGAGCGCGAGCACGACCGCAACCGCGGCGCCCACAGCGATCCGATGCTTCACCGCGAACTTGCGAAGTCGATATCCGGCCGAGTCCGGCCGTGCGATGACCGGGTCGCCGCGCAGATAACGATCGAGGTCGTCGGCGAACGCAGCCGCGCTCGCGTAGCGCTCGCTCGGCTCCTTCTTGAGCGCCTTGAGCACGATTGTGTCGAGATCGCCGCGCAGGCTGCGCGCTGCCGCGCGCTCATCCGTCATTATGCTGGGCGCGCGCACGTCGCTCGACAGCACATCCCAGTCGGCTGTGAGCGAGCTCTTGAACGTGTACGGCCGTTTGCCCGCAAGCAACTCGTACGCGACGACGCCCAGCGAGTACACATCGCTCTCGGTCGTGATCGGACTGCCCGTGATCTGCTCTGGCGACGCGTACTCGGGCGTGAGCACGCGCGCGCCGACCTGCGTCAGCGCCTTGTTCGCGGCGCTGCCTTCCTCGATCAGCTTGGCGATGCCGAAGTCGAGCAGGTGCACCTGGCCCTGCGCATCGACCAGGATATTCGACGGCTTCAGATCGCGATGAACGATCAGCCGCGAATGCGCGTACGCGACCGTGCGCGCGATCTGCGTGATGAGGGTGACGCGTGCGCGCACGTCGAGCCTGTGCTCGCGGCAATAGACGTCGATCGCCTTGCCCTCGATATATTCGAGAGCGAGATACGGCCGGCCGTCGTCGGTGATGCCCGCGTCGTACAGGCGCGCAATGTTCGGATGTTCCAGCGATGCGAGGATTTCGCGCTCTTGATTCGCGCGCTCGGTCAATTTCGACAGCGCCCACCAGTGCGGCAACTTCAGCGCGATCTTTCGCCGCAGGACGCCATCAGTGCGCTCGGCCAGCCACACGGAGCTCATGCCGCCTTCGCCGACAGGGCTGAGCAACCGGTAGGGGCCGACCACGCCGCCCACGACCGGCGGCGGCGCGATCGTCGCCTCACTGCCGGGCACCGTCGCGGCGCTGAGCCGGGCGAGATCTTTTACGAAATCGTCGGTCTCGTGCTCCGCATGCTTCTGGAGCAGCGCCGCGATCGTCGGCTTGAGACGCGTCTTGGAAGCGTCGAGCGCCGCGAGCCACGCCTCGCGCTGATTTTTCGGCAGCTCGAGACCTGTCTGGAGGAGCGCGAGCACTTCCTTGAGGTCGCCGGGCGCGAAATTTTGCATGAGAGGCGGAGGCGGGAACGACTGACGGCTGAGAGCTGCCTTTTACATGGGTCGCGCCGCTTGCTCAACCCTCCGCAGTCGATCTGACAAAGTCGTCATCCGGCTTGTCACCTGTCTGGCCCAGCCGCCCGACGGATTGCGCCCTGCGTGGTTCCGGCACACCATTGCGGCATTCTCTTGGGAGACCCCGATGAATGATGTCGTCGCCACGCCGCGCCTGGCCGACCGTGAGGCGGTCCTGCATGCGCTCTATGAAGCCGCCGAGCTCGAGCACAATCTCATGTGCACGTACTTGTATGCGGCTTTCAGCTTGCGCACTGACGCCGCGGACGGGTTGGCGCCGGACGAGGTGGAGCCGGTCGGCCGCTGGCGGCAGGCGCTGTTCGATGTCGCCATCGAGGAGATGTCGCACCTCACGGCCGTGTGGAATATCACCTCCGCACTCGGCGGCAGTCCGCGCGTCGGCCGCGGCAATTTCCCGATCGACCCCGGTTATCTGCCCGCGAGCGTGGTGGTGAAGCTCGCGCCGTTCAACGCGCAGACGCTGCAACATTTCATTTATCTGGAGCGACCCTCCGGCTCCGACGAGCGCGACAGCGCAGCCTTCGCCATCGAGCACAGCTACGTCCGCGGCAGCGAAGTCCCGCGACTCACGCCGATGGGCATCAACTACGACAACGTCGGTAATTTCTATACTGCACTGTCACTCGGCCTGCGCACGCTGGTGGACCGTTGCGGCGAGGAAAAGGTGTTCTGCGGCGATCCAGCGTTACAGATCTCGCTTGTGGACTTCGGCTTCGCCGGCGCGAAGCCGGTGATCTGTGCAAAGACCGCGCTGGCCGCGTTCGACAGCATCGTGATGCAAGGCGAGGGCTCGCCGCGCGACATGACGGGCTCGCATTTCCAGCGATTCATGAGCGTGCGCGAGGAGCTCCTTGCGTTCCAGCGCAAGCGGCCGGGGTTTTCGCCGGCGTTTCCCGCGGCGACCAACCCGGTGCTGCGCCGGCCGCCGCGTCCCGAAGGACGTGTCTGGATCGAAGACATCGAGGCGAGCGCGGTCGTGGATCTCGCGAACGCTTCGTACAGTTTGATGCTGCGCCTGTTCTCATATGCCTACGTGTGTCGCGCACCAAGCGAAGAGAAGGCCCTGGTCCTGCGTCTCGCGATCGGAATGATGCACGCCATCGTGCCGCTGGCGGAGCGCGCTGCGCGGCTGCCAGCGGGGCCGTCGAATCCGGATTGTCATGCCGGCATGTCGTTCACGACGCTGCGGGATACCTCGCCGCTGCAACTGGGCCGGGCGGCGCGAGTGTTTTTCATCGAGAGACTGCAGCAGCTGACGGACGTGGCGGCGGCGCTCGCCAAGGGTGGCGATAAGAGAGTTCAGCAGGCGGCTGAGCATCTGATGACGTTGTCGCATCAGGCGAATCGTGGGTTCGATCTGCGGGCGCCGGTATTCGGTGAGGTGGCGCAGGCTGCGCCGAAGACCTCCGCTCCACCGGTAGCACCTGCTTCGACGATCCTCGACGGTGTCGAACGCGTCCAGGGCGAAAAGCTCGAGCTGATGTTCGAGACCAGGCGCTGCATCCACGCGCGGTTCTGCGTCACCGGCGCGCCCAAGGTGTTTCTCGCCAACGTGCAGGGACCGTGGATTCATCCGGATGCGATGCCGGTGGAGCGCGTCGTGGAAGTCGCACACGCGTGTCCCTCCGGTGCGATCCGCTATCGCCGCGTCGACGGCGCGGCCGACGAGACCGCGCCGCCCGTGAATCTCGCGAGCGTGCGCGAGCGCGGACCGTATGCGTTCCGCGGTCAGCTGCAACTCGATGGCGAGCCGTGCGGATTTCGCGCGACGCTGTGCCGCTGCGGAGCTTCGAAGAACAAGCCGTTCTGCGACGGCTCGCACAATCAGATCGGCTTCGATGCTTCGGGCGAGCCGCCGAGCCGCGACCCAGAGGTGCTGCCGGTGCGCGACGGCGTGCTCGCGATCGATCCGCAGCTGAACGGTCCGCTCGCGATCCGCGGCAACCTGGAGATCATCAGCGGCACCGGACGGGTCGTCGCACGAGTGACAAGCGCGCGGCTGTGTCGTTGCGGCGGGAGTGCGAGCAAGCCGTTCTGCGACGGCACGCACGCGAAGATCGGCTTCCGGTCGAACAACTAGTCAAGTCGAGCTGAGCAGCTTCGTGTTCAAGTGACGCGCCAAGCCTACGGCGCCGGCGCGCATCACTGCGTTGTGATTCCAGCGGAAGATCGGTGCCGCTACGAACTTCACGCGCCGCATCCACGGCTTACCTAGATTGACCGTCCAGGTGTAACGCACGCGCGTCGAGCTTTCGTCCGACGACAGTTCCCACACGCCTTGACCATTCAACTGGCCGCGCGCGAGGGCGCGGATCCGCTCGGGGCGGACCACTTCCACGGTCTCGACGTCGAACGCGAATTCGTAGGGCAGCTTGCTGGTCCACTCGATGCGATAGAGCGAGCCGAGCCCCTCGGCATCGCCGGCGCGTAGTTTTTCTACGGTGCGGACGTACGGCCACCAGCGCGGCCAGTAGTCCGGATGGTTCAGCGCCTGCCAGACCGCGTAGATGTCCGCGGCGATGTGCCAATCCGTTATGAGTTCGAAATCGGCGTCCGATGCGCGTGCGAGGGTCGTCGTGTTCATGCTGCCCCGTCTGTCGCATTCCGCCCAGCGCACATAGAATGCCTCGCCCGATCCCAAAAAAGCCAGGACTGTAAACAGGAGGACGGATGGCAAGCCCCGCCGCAGCCGTGGTCACAACCAAGGCCCTCACCGGGCTCGACATCGGCATCATCGCCGTCTACTTCGTCATCATCTTCGGCATCGGCGTGTACTTTGCACGCAAGGGCCGCAGCTCCGTCGACTACTTCCTCGCGGGGCGCAACGTCGGCTGGTTCGCGATCGGCGCTTCGCTGTTCGTCTCGAATATTTCCACCGAGCACTTCATCGGACTCGCCGGCTCGGGGGCCACCTCCGGGCTCGCGGTCGGTCACTTCGAGTGGCTCGCGTGCCTGATCCTGCTGATCCTCGGCTGGGTGTTCGTGCCGTTTTATCTGCGCTCGAACGTGTTCACGATGCCGGAGTTTCTGGAGCGGCGCTTCAATCGCGCCAGCAGCGTGTACCTCGCGAGCATCTCGATCCTCGCGTACATCTTCACCAAGATCTCGGTCCACCTGTATGCGGCGGCGATCGTGCTGGAGCGCGTGGTTGGTTGGGATCCGCTGACCGCCGCAGTCGCGCTGGTCGTAGCGACTGGGATCTACACGATCATCGGCGGTTTGTCTGCGGTGATTTATACGGAGCTGATGCAGACGCTGGTGCTGTTGGCCGGCGCGGTGATTCTCACGATCATCGGCCTGTCGGAGGTCGGCGGTTTCAGCGGACTGCGCGCGGCAGTGCCCGCGGACTACTTCAGCATGATCAAGCCGGCGAGCCATCCGGAGTTCCCATGGACCGGCATCTTCCTCGGCGCGCCGATCCTCGGCATCTGGTACTGGTGCACGGACCAGGTGATCGTGCAGCGGGTGTTGTCGGCGAAGGACGAAGGCCATGCGAAAGCCGGCACGATCTTCGCCGGGTTCCTCAAGATCCTGCCGGTGTTCGTGCTGGTGTTGCCTGGGTTGATCGCCTTCGCCTTGTATCCGCAGCTGTTCACGACCAATGCTAGCGGCACGGTCACGAACGGTGACATCGCCTATCCGACGCTCATCGTGAACCTGCTGCCCTCGGGTCTGGTCGGCCTGATGGTCGCAGCGTTGCTCGCGGCGCTCATGGGCGGGATGGCCTCGGTGTTCAACTCCGCCTCGACGCTGGTGACGCTCGATTTCTACAAGCGGATTCGTCCGGGCGCGAGCGAGCAGCGGCTGGTGTTCATCGGGCGCGTCGCCACCGGCGTTCTCGTCGTGCTGGGTCTGCTGTGGGTGCCGTTCATCAAGCTGCTCAGCTCGCAGCTGTACATCTATCTGCAATCGGTGCAGGCCTATATCAGTCCGCCGATCGCGGCGTGCTTCATTCTCGGAATTCTGTGGACGCGGTTGAACGGTGCGGGGGCGATCAGCGCGCTGCTGGCGGGCTTCGTGCTCGGCACGCTGCGCTTCGTGCTGGAGGTCTTCGACAAGAGCAGCCATTTCCAGGGCGCGGCCGTGCGCTGGCTGCTCGACATGAACTTCCTGCACTACGCGATCCTGATGTTCGCGATCTGCTCGGCGGTGCTCATCGTCGTGAGCCTGCTCACGCCGGCGCCCGATCGAGCCAAGCTCGCAGGCCTGACGTTCGCGACGGTCGACGACAAGATCGATACGGTCGGCGTGACCAGGGTATCGCTCGCCCGCGAGTCGCCGCGCGAGCACAAGCTCAATGTCGCATTCAGTCTGCTGCTGATCGCGACCGTCGTCGGATTGTGGATCTACTTCCGCTGACCGAGCCGGCAGCCGGCGCGCGTCGTGAGATTCGCTGTCTGCGTGCGAACGTCACGGAGGTGGAAGCGCTCGTTGCGCTGGAGCGTCGCGGTGGGTTGCTGCGCGGCCGATTGCGGCAGATAGCGCTCGCGTATCTGCCGTTCCGCTTGTACCACGTCGAAGTCGTGAACCGCGGAGCGTCGGTAGCAACGCTCTACGCGGCGGACGCCGTCAGCGGCGTGCTCGATCTGTACGAATTCAGCGCGGCGCCGGCCGAGACAGAGCTGCAGACCATCACGACTCGCAACGCACCGACGGCGCGCCTCGACGGACAACTCGCGCTACAGCTGCTGGAGAACAAGGTGCGGCGTGCGATCTTCCAGACGGGTTTCTTCGGCGTGCGCGCACTGCAGATTCGCACGCGTCCGCTCGACTGCGAATTCCATGTTCCTTACTGGCTCGGATTCTTCGGCCACGGCGAGCGTGCGACGTTGCAAGCGATGGACGCCGTCCGCCGCACCTTCGAGGGCGCCAAAGCCCGCGCGATCTTCAGCGACTGGCTGACTGGGTAGAGCGCGGAGAGTGTCGTCGCTGAGCCTCAGTGCTCCGCGAGCTTCGGGTAGAGCGCGAGCAGGTGGCGCAGCACACCGTTGGTCCAGCCGAAGCCGTCCTGCAGCGGATACTCGCCGCCGCCGCCCGCGGCGGAGGCGGTCACGTCGTATTTTTCGACGAGCTTGCCGCTGCTGCGGTAGACCTCGAGGTTCTTCGC
This sequence comes from Steroidobacteraceae bacterium, assembly GCA_035606615.1. Taxonomy (GTDB): domain Bacteria; phylum Pseudomonadota; class Gammaproteobacteria; order Steroidobacterales; family Steroidobacteraceae; genus Steroidobacter. Next base: position 31,096 of record DATNFA010000078.1, on the reverse strand, counting down.
CACCCAGCGTTGCGCGATCGTGCCCGCGAGCGTTTCCTCGCCGTAATTTCGCAAGCCGCCGATCGCGATCCATTGCAGCGGCGCCCAGCCGTTCGGCGCGTCCCATTGCTGGCCGGTGTTCGCGGTGGTGGTCGCGATGCCGTGAGGTTGCAGCAGTTTCGCGCGGGCCGTCGCGGCGATCGTGCGGGCCTTGTCGGGATCGGCAAGCTTGAAGTAGAGCGGATACAGCGTCGCAGCCGAGACGCGCTCGCTGCTTTTCTGTGCGCGCCAGTCGTAGTCGGTGTAGGCGCCGAGCGCGGAGCTCCACAGGATTTTCTGCACGGCTGCCTTGCGCGTTGCTGCGCGCGTCCGCATGTCCTTCGCGCACGCAGCGTCCGAGGTGACTTCGCAGCCTTTCGCGATCGTCAGCTCCAGTTGATACAGCAGACTGTTGAGATCGGGAGGAAGGAAGTCAGTCGTGTGGATCGACGCGAGCGTCTTGCCGTCGGCGAGCCAGCGTGAGCCGAAGTCCCAACCGCTCTCTGCCGCGGCTCGCAAGTTGCGATAGACCTCGGCGGCGGGCCGGCCCGAGTCGCGCGCGGTCGCAACGTCCTCACGGTAGGCTTCCTCGCGCGCCGTATCGCGATCGTCCCAGTAGCGGTTGAGCAGCGTGCCGTCGCGCAGCCGCACCAAGCGACGATGCGCGGCGCCAGGCGCCAGCGAGCGCTCACCTTCCATCCAGAACTCATACTCGCGCCGCAGCTGCGGCAGGTATTTGCGGTACGCCGCGTCGCCGTCGCGCTGCGCCGCGAGCACGACCATCGCCGCGAAGAACGGCGGCTGCGAGCGGCTCAGGTAGTAGCTGCGATTGCCGTTCGGCACGTGACCGAACTGATCGATCAGCCACGCGAAGTTATCGAGCATCGAGGTGGTCAGGTCGTGCCGGCCGCTTTCCTCCAGGCCGAGCATCGTGAAGTACGAGTCCCAGTAATAGATCTCGTTGAAGCGCCCGCCCGGCACCACGTAGCGATGCGGCAGCGCCAGTCGCGACGAATACGGCCGCTGATCCTCGGGCTTGCGTTCCAGCACCTTCCACAGCGCATCGATGTGCTCGCGCACGTCCTGGCCGGGCACGGTGTGATATTCGGCGCCAGCCGACGGCGGCGGCGCGAAGTGTGCCGCGACGAACTTGCGCAGATCGAAATCCGGGCGGCCGCGCGCCTGCCGAAACTCGGCGAGCACCTGTTCCGGCGCGCTCACCGGGAGTGCATCGACGAAACTCTTGCTGTCGGGATAGACCCGTTCGAGCTGCACGCGCTCGAACAGCTCGCCATAGATCGCGGCGGGGGTCTGGACGTCGGTTGCGGCGGCGGTGGCGCCGCAGACCCAGAGGAGCAGGGCGAGAACGGGGACCTGTTTCATTGCGCGAGAGTGTCGGCGGCTCCCCGGGATGTCCAGCCGAGGTCCCGTGTAACTCCTGCAACGAGCGCAAATTGAACGTTTTGCGTGCTGATGCGTTTGACTGGGTCGTACTATTCGGCAGACATCTTCGTGGCGCGGACAACTACAAAAGAGCCCATGAACCAGCCACGGCCCATGGCAGCGGACTGGCTCGTCGGCGGCGGCGAGCTGGGCGCATTGATTCGCGCCAAGGATTGGGCGGCGACCCCACTCGGTCCGATCGACGACTGGCCGCAAAGCCTGCGCAGCTGCATCAGTCACTTACTGCCGTCCAGGGCCCAGATCGTGCTCTTCTGGGGGCCAGAGTTCGTCACCGTTTACAACGATGCGTACCGGCCGGTGTTCGGTGGCAAACACCCGCGTGTACTAGGCCTGCCCGGCCGGGAAAGCTGGAGCGAGCTGTGGGACATGCTGCAGCCGCTGCTTGCCGGCGTCGTGAACACCGGCGATGCGTTCTGGGCGAAGGATCTGATGTTCATGATCGAGCGTCACGGCTACGTCGAGGAGACGTACTTCGACGTCTCGTACGATCCGGTGCGCGACGAAACGGGCCGGGTCGGCGGCGTTTTCTGCATCGTCAGTGAGACCACGGGTCGCGTCGTCGGCGAGCGCCGGCTGGCGGCGCTGCGCGATCTCGGTCGCGTCAGCAACGGCGCAACTTCGGCCGGCGACATCTTCCGTAACAGCGCCACCGTCCTGGAGAACTACGGCAAGGACGTACCGTTCACCGCTCTTTACAGCTGGGACGCTGCAGCCGGCACCGCACGGCTCGAAGCCGCATCGGGCATCGCGGCCGGCGACGCTGGCGCACCGCTGCTGATCGATGCGACGAATCGTCACCAATCCTGGCCACTCGGCAGCGATGCGGAGATCGTGCTTGCGGAGCCGCCCGCGGACGTGGACCTGCCGCGCGGGCCGTGGCCGGAACCCGTGAAGCACGCCGCGATCCTCAAGCTCGCGACTCGCGCCAACGAAACCTACGGCTATCTCGTCTGCGGGTTGAGCGCGCGGCGCAAGTTCGACGACGACTATCGCGACTTCGTGCGGCTGGTCGGCGCCAACATCTCGGGTGCGCTTGCCGGGGTGCGCGCGCTCGAGGACGAGCGCCGGCGCGCCGAACAGCTCGCCGAGCTGGATCGCGCCAAAACCGCGTTCTTCAGCAACGTCAGTCACGAGTTCCGGACGCCGCTGACGCTGATGCTCGGGCCGCTCGAAGATCTGCTGTCGAGATCGGAGAGCCTGCCGCCGGACGATCGCGCGCTGCTCGCCGTCACGCAGCGCAACGGGGTCCGCTTGCTGCGGCTCGTGAATACTCTGCTGGATTTCGCGCGCATCGAGGCGGGTCGCGCGCAGGCGTCATATCAACCGACGGACCTGTGCGTGTTGACGGCCGAGCTCGCGAGCAATTTCCGTTCGGCCTGCGAGCGCGTGGGCATTAGCCTGGTGGTCGACTGCCCGCAACTGCCCGAGCCGATCTACGTCGACCGCGAGATGTGGGAGAAGATCGTTCTCAACCTGCTGTCGAACGCCTTCAAGTTCACGTTCGAGGGCGAGATCGCCATCCGCATTCGCGATGCGGGCAGCGGCATCGACCTCGCGGTGAGCGACACCGGCACGGGCATTCCGCCGGACGAGCTGCCGCGCATGTTCGAGCGCTTTCATCGCGTGGAGAACGCACGCGGTCGCAGTCACGAAGGCAGCGGCATCGGCCTCGCACTCGTCAGCGAGCTCGTGAAGCTGCACGGCGGCTCGATTGCCGTCGACAGCGCGCTCGGCCAGGGCACGACATTCCTCGTCAGGATTCCGAAGGGCACTGCGCATCTGCCTGCCGAGCGTCTGCGCGCTTCGACCGCGTCGGCTGCGGCCGCGTCGCCGCGCGGCGCCGAGGCATACGTCGCGGAAGCGCTGGAGTGGTTGCCCGACGTGCCGCAAACGTTGGCGCCGCGGCAGGATCTGCCGCGTGTCCTGCTCGCAGACGACAACGCCGATCTGCGCGAGTACGCGCGACGATTGCTGTCCGAGCAGTACCAGGTGCACGTCGTCGCGGACGGCCAGGCTGCGTTCGAAGCTGCGCGCGAGCTGCGGCCGGATCTGATCATCTCCGACGTGATGATGCCGCGCCTCGATGGGTTCGGCTTGATTCGCGAGGTGCGAGCGGATCCGCAGCTGCGCGCCACTCCGATCATTCTGCTCTCGGCGCGCGCCGGCGAGGAGTCGCGCATCGAGGGCCTCGATCGCGGCGCGGACGACTATCTGGTGAAGCCGTTCAGCGCGCGCGAGCTGCTGGTTCGTGCCGGTACGCTCATCCGCTCGGCCGAGCTGCGCCGGCGCGCCGAGGAAGCGCGCGCTCAATTCGAGACGCTGCTCAACGCCGCGCCGCTCGGTGTCATGCTGGTCGACGAGGACTTCCGCATCGCTGCGGTGAACCCGATCGCGCTGCCGCTGATCGGCGAGAGCGACCTGATCGGCCGCGATTTCGATTCGCTCCTGCGCACCGTCTGGTCGAGCGCGGACGCGGAGGAAATTACCCGGCGCTTCCGCCACACGCTGCAGACCGGCGAGCCGCACGTCGTGCCCGAGTTCGTCGCCCGTCGCAAGGATCGCCAGGTGATGGAGTATTACGAGTGGCAGGTCAGCCGCATTCCACTGCCGGACGGTCGCAGCGGGGTCGTGTGCTACTTCCGCGACATCTCGCGAACCATCCTGGCGCGCGAAGCGCTGCGCGAGGCGGACAGTCGCAAGGACGAATTTCTTGCCACGCTGTCGCACGAGCTGCGCAATCCGCTAGCGCCGCTACGCAGCTCGCTGGAAGTCATCAAGCGGGTGGCGAGCGCGCCGCCGAATGCAGCGGCCGCGCTCGAGATCATGGATCGGCAGATGAGTCATCTGGTGCGGCTGGTCGACGATCTGCTGGAGGTGTCGCGCATCACGCGCGGCCAGGTGGAACTGCGGCGGGAGCAGGTGCGGCTGGATGCGGCCATCCACGGCGCCATCGAGACGAGCGAGCCGGTGATCCGCGCCGGCAACCATCGCCTGATCGTCTCGTTCCCGGACGAGCCGCTGCTGCTCGACGCGGACCCGGTACGGCTCGCGCAGATCTTCGGCAACCTGCTCAACAACGCCGCGAAGTATTCGGAGAAGGGCGGGCGGATCGAGATCACGGCGCGACGCGACGGCGAAGAGGCGCTCGTCACCATCCGCGACAGCGGCGACGGCATCGCACCGGAGCAGGTTCCGAAGCTGTTCGAGATCTTCACGCGCGGCGAGCGCAGTGCGCGGCGCAATCAGAGCGGTCTCGGTATCGGCCTCGCGCTGGTGCGCCGGCTGACTGAAATGCACGGCGGGCGGGTCGAGGCGTCCAGTGAAGGTGTCGGCAAGGGCAGCACATTCAGTGTGCGCTTGCCGCTGAACGTCAGGCAGGCGGCAGCACCGAAGGCACGTGGCCGCGAGCACTCGAGCATCGAGGAGCTGAGCGTGCTCGTCGTCGACGACAACAAGGACGCGGCTGAGAGCCTGGCGATGCTGTTACGCACTGCCGGTGCCGAAGTTCGCGTCGCGCACGATGGACCGACTGCACTCGAGGAGTTCGAGCGCTGCGAATCGCACGTCGTGCTGCTCGACATCGGCATGCCCGACATGGACGGCTGCGAAGTGGCGCGCCGGCTGCGCGAGATCTCGCGCCCCGACCGCGTCGCGCTCGTGGCGCTGACCGGTTGGGGCCAGGACGAGGATCGGCGGCGCGTACGCGAGGCCGGCTTCGATCATCATCTGGTCAAGCCGGTGGATCTCGCATCGCTGCAGGCGCTGCTGACCTCGCTCGCGCGCGCGCAGTCCGAGAAGGCGCAGTCCGCTTAGGGTTTGCTCGAGTCGCCGGCGCCGAGCGGGCGCTGCATGAAGACGCTGTCGACCCAGCGGCCGAGCTTGAACCCGACGGCGATCAGGTTGCCGGCGGGCTGGAATCCCAGTCGACGATGCAACGCTATCGAGCCCGTGTTGCCGCTGTCGCCGATGACTGCGAGCATCTGTCGCCACGGGCCGCGCTCGCAGCGTGCGATGAGCTCGGCGAGCAGCCTGGTGCCGATGCCCCGGCCGTTCAGCCCATCCTCGACGTAGACGGAATCTTCCACCGTGTAGCGATACGCGGGGCGCGTGCGATAGAAGGTCGCGTAGCTGTAACCGACGACGCGCCCCTCCAGCTCGGCAACCAGGTAAGGCAAGCCGAGTTGCAGCACGCCGGCGCGACGCGACTTTATTTCATCGAGCGATGGCGGCACTTCTTCGAACGACGCGAGTCCATGCAGCACGTGCGTGGCGTAGATGCTCGTGACCGCGCCCATGTCTGCGTCGCTCGCATCACGCACGAAGATTGCCGGGCGGTTGTCGGCGGTTTGCACGCGAGCAGTTTCGTCCAACGCGAAACTTTCGGCAATCTCGCACGTAGTGCCGTATCCGAAGGAGGAGAGCTCATGCGCTATCGAAAACTGGGACACAACGGTCCGAACGTGTCTGCCCTCGGCCTCGGCTGCATGAGTCTCGGCATCGCCGACACGTACACGAGCAGCTTGCGCGGCGACGACGATGCGATCGAGCTCATTCACCATGCACTGAATTCGGGCATCACGCTGCTCGACACTGCCGACATCTACGGCGAGTCGGAGCGGCTAGTGGGCAAGGCAATCGCGGATCGGCGCGAGCGGGTCGCGCTCGCGACGAAATTCGGTTTCACCTCGCCGGCCACGGCGGCGGACCGCGCGATCGACGGCAGCGCAGGCTACGTGAGGCGCTCTTGCGAAGCTTCGCTGCAGCGGCTGGGGGTCGAATTCATCGACCTCTACTACCTGCATCGGGTCGACCCGAAGGTGCCGATCGAAGAAACGGTCGGCGCGATGTCCAGATTGGTGCAGGAAGGAAAAGTGAAGCACCTTGGATTGTCCGAGCCTTCGGTCGAGAGCCTGCGGCGCGCCAACAAGGTGCATCCGATCGCGGCGGTCCAGACGGAATATTCCCTCTGGAGCCGCGATCCCGAAGACGAGCTGCTGCCGACGTTGCAGGAGCTCGGCATCGCGCTCGTTGCTTACAGCCCGCTCGGCCGCGGCTTCATCGCAGGGCGGTTCCGGTCGATCGACGACCTTGCCCCGGACGACTGGCGTCGCGGCAACCCGCGCTTCCAGGGCGAGAACTTCGCCAGGAACCTGGCGCTCGGCGAGCACATCAAGGCGCTCGCCGAGGAGCGGGACTGCACGCCTGCGCAACTTGCGCTCGCCTGGCTGCTGAACCGGCACGACAACGTGACGCCGATTCCCGGCACCAGCAGCAAGCAGCGGCTGGCGGAGAATGTCGCCGCCGTGGACATCGAGCTCAGCGACCAAGACCTGGAGAGGATCGAGGAGATTTCACCGCGCGGCGCCGTGGCGGGCCAGCGCTATGATCCCGCGATGCTTGGCCTGACGAACCGCTGAGGGTGGGTCAGTCCTTCGTCACGGCGGTCAGGTTCATCGTCATCAGGGCATTCTTCTTCGGCAGGTCGCTGACGGCCACCACCGTGCGCGCCGGCAGGTGGTTGCCGAACGCCTCTCGATAGGCGCGATTCATCTCGTCGAAATCCGCGACGTTCTTCAGGAACACGTGCACGTGCAGAACGTGGTCGAGGTCTGAGCCGACGCTTTCGAGCATCGAGCGGAGCGAGCGCAGGACCTGTCGCGCCTGGCTGTAGGCGTCCGGGCCGGCGAAGTCGCCGGTGGCAGGATCGACGCCCGCGGTGCCGGAGATCGCAATGAACGAGCCCGCCTTGGCGATGTGACTGTACGGGCCGATCGGCTTCATCACGTTCGCGGGCGTGAACGTTTCGACTTTCATGGCGGGCACTCGTGGCAAGGGAGTGCAGATTGTAGCCGGGAGTGAGACGCCCCCACCGCCAATCTCGTAATGATAGTTACTACTCGATTACGGGCTTTGGAGCGGTGGTGGGCGAACGGATTCGCCCACACCATGAGCCACCGGATCCGGCATCGTGTTGCGGAGCTGGCAGTACGCACTCGCCAACGCACGCAGCACGTCTTCAGCCGTTGCCTGCACCTTGGTCGCGATCTGCCGATAGTCGAGCCCTTCGACATGCAGCAGCAACAGCTCGCGCTGGCGCTGCGGAAGCGCGAGCACGGCGGCCCGGATCGCGTCGGAAGCCGATGCAGAAGGAGCGGGGATTGCATCCATGCTTCGGTCGATCCGTGACCGCCGTGCGCGCCCCTCCCATTCGGTCTCGACCTCGGTTGCGATGCGCAGGACATGGCTGTGCGGATCGTCCAACACGGTCGCATCGTCCAGTGCGCACAGTCGGCGGGAGACTTCCTGCGCGAGAACGTCCATGTTCACGGCGATGTGCCGTTGCATAGAGCGACCTTCGAGAACGGCAACACAGCTGCCATCGGCCTCAAGTTCAAGTCCGCTGAGATCTGCTACGGAGTCAGTCGTATCTCTTGCTAAATACGAGAACCACCGCCGTTGCGTCTCAAAGCTCAGCCGCGCAGCTCTTTGTAGAGCCAGGTCCGCGCGAATTGCCAGCGCCGATAAGCCGTGGCCCGCGGAATCTGCAGGACTTTGGCCGCTTCCGCGACTTCCAGACCGACGAAGCAGCGCAGCTTGACGAGCTCCGCGATCTGCGGATGCTCGAGTGTCAACTTGTCCACGGCCGCACTGATCGCCAGCAGGCGCTCGTCGTCCTCCGTATCGATGGGGATGTCGATGTGCTCGATGTCGACTCGTTGTTGCTGACCGCCGTGACGCATCGAGCTGCGTTGCCGAGCGCGATCGATCAAGATGTGGCGCATCGCCTCGGCCGCCGCTGCGAGAAAGTGCGCGCGGCTATGCCAGTCGGCTTTCTCGGAGCCGCCGAGGCGCAGCCACGCTTCGTGCACGAGTGCTGTCGGCTGCAGCGTGGTGCCCATGGGCATGCGAGCCATGTTTGCGGTCGCGATGCGGCGTAGCTCTGCATAGACGGCAGGCAGGAGCGCTGCGACTTCCGGGTCCTGATCCTTGGGTTGTTTCATCGGTTCGTCCTGTACCGGTGGTGATGTATGGGTCACGGCTCAGCATCCACTCGCAGCGGGCCATGGGTGAGAGCTTGCAGCTTGTCGCGCTGTCCGCGGTCAGTGTAGAAGCGCACGACGCGGTCGCGCACGACGTCCTGCGTGCGCGCATCGACCGCCGGATTGGCGCTGACGATGCGATAGCTGTTCACGAGAAAAGGCTCTGCCTCGTGCGCTCGACCCAGGGCGTACAGTGCTGCGCCCAGCCCGCTCGCAGCCCGTGCGACGCGCCACTCGGGGCCGCCGCTGCGCTTCGATCTATTCATCGATGCCCGGAAGCACGCCTGCGCGTCCTGCGGGCGATGCGTTGCGAGCAGCGCCACGCCGAGGTGATACTCGGCCGCCGCCGCAAGCGCGTGATCCAGTGGGAGTGACTTCTGGAATACCGCGATCGCCGCGCGCAACTGCGCTTCCGCCTCAACGTGCTTGCCACGATCGTTTTGCGTCACGGCAAGCGTCAATCGAAAGGTCGCCGTGTTGACGTGATCCAGGCCATCGACTTTGATCGAGCGATCGATAGCGTCTCGCGCGAGCTCCTCCGACTCGGCGAGCCGATGTTGTGCCCAGGCGACCCTCGCCAGCGAATCCAGCGCGTCCGCTGACTTGTGATGGTTGTCGCCGTAGATCTGGCGAAACCCGTTCAGCACTTCGTGGAAGGTCGCAGACGCCTCCGCAAACTTGCCCTGCCGGCGGAGAATTTCGCCGAGGTCCATGTAGGCTTCCAGGCGATCGGGATGCAACTTGGGGCTGGAGCTGTAGATGTCGACCGCCTCGCGCGCTGCCTGCTCTGCGGCTGGCAAGTCGTCCAACCAGTTGAGCGCAGCCGACCGCTCCATGAGCACCTCACCGACTGCTACGTCGCGAGGACCCATCAGGTCGCGTGCCAGCGCGAGGCTCTCGTCCAGATACTTCATGGCTGCAGCCGCTCGGCCGAGCGCCAGCTCCAGCCGACCGCGATTCAAGAGGACTCGTCCGTAGAGTGGCGAGCGCTCCTCTCCCAACCGACGCAGCATGGCAGCGGCTTCCTGCAGCAGGAGATCAGTGCCCGGCAGCTCGCTGGTCATGCGCATATTGGCCGCGAGGTAGTCCAGGACCCGCGCGGTGGCCACATCGCCGGCTGGGCCGGAGAGCTTCTTGCGCAGGTCGAGCGCCTGCCGAAGAAACCCGACAGACGCGCGCTGGTCACCGCGGCGGCTATAGGCACGTGCGACTGCTTCGAGGAGCCGCGCGTGCAGCTCGGGGTTCTGGCTCGTGTCCTGCTGAACCCAGCGGGCGGCTCGGTCCAATAGCTCCTTCGCGTTCTCCGGCCGCCCGGTCTCGGCGTAGCCGAAAGGTTCCGTCTTGGAAAGCGTCTCCAGCATGAACTCGGCGACCTTCTCCCCCCGCTGGCGTTCCTGCTCGACGCGCGCTCGCTCTCCAGCGACGCGTCGCGCCTGAATCGAGGTGTTGACCGCAAACGCAATGACGAAAATCGCCGCTGCCAGCAGCGCCGCGAACATCGTGCGGTTGCGGCGCGCAAACTTCTGCAGGGTGTAGGCGACACTCGGTGGGCGCGCCTCGACGGGTTCGTGATGCAAGTGGCGCTGGATGTCGAGCAGCAGATCGTTGACCGTCTGATAGCGCCGGGCCGGCTCCTTTTCCAGACACCGCATCACGATCCAGTCGAGATCGCCTTGAACATCCTTGGCGGAGAGCTCGAGAGACTTCAGTCGTGCCGAGGGCGTGGGCGGTTCCTCTTCGCGGACCCGGCGTCGCATCTCTTCGGCACTCGAACGCAGCAATTCCTGTGTGTCCAGCGGCGTGTACCCGGTCAGCAGCTCATAGAGCAGCACGCCGAGGCTGTAGATGTCGCTGCGTGTATCGACGCTACGCTGAGTCAGATCCGTCTGCTCCGGACTGACGTAGGCCGGCGTGCCGATGAACTGATCGATGGCCGTGTGCAGCGTCCGCTCGCTCAGTGGACCTTGCGTCGCCTTGGCGATGCCGAAGTCGATGACTTTGGCTACCGGCAGGCCATCGTGCATCGTCACCAGTACGTTGGACGGCTTGATGTCCCGGTGCATCACGCCCTTGTGATGCGCATGCTGGATCGCCTGGCACACCTGCATGAACAGCTGCAGGCGCTCGGCGATTGACAAGCGCAGCTGCTCGCAGTACTCGGTGATCCGAAGCCCGCGCACCAGCTCCATCACGAAGTAAGGTCGGCCCGCTGGCGTCGAGCCTGCATCGAACACTTTCGCGACGTTCGGATGATCCATCAACGCCAGCAGCTGTCGCTCGGCCCCGAAGCGCGCAACGACCGCCTTGGTGTCCATCCCCGGCTTGATGATTTTCAGCGCAACCTGGCGCTTGACCGGTTCGAGCTGCTCGGCGAGATAGGCGATGCCGCCGCCGCCTTCGCCGAGCTCGCGCAGCAGCCGATACGGTCCGATCTGCTCGACGCAGCGCTCGGGCACGAAGTCGACTGCATCGTCGAACGAATCCAGCATGGCGGTGAGGCGATCGAGCGCGACAGAGTCACCCGCGCACGCGCGCTCGATATAGCGGCGACGCTCCGCGGCCGGCATCTCCACTGCGCCCGCCAACAAATCTTCGTCGCAAGGAGGCTGCGTCATTATTGTTGTGCGTGTCACGGCTGAGCGTCCGCCCGCAGCGTGCCATTGGTCAGAGCCTGCAGCTCATCGGACTGTCCACGCTCAGTGTAGAAGCGAACCACTCGCTCGCGCGCAGTCGCCTTGGCGCTTGCGTCGGCGTTCCGGTCGGCACTGAGAGTGCGAGAGCTGTTGACGAGATACTGTTCTCCCTCGCTGGCTCTGCCTTGACGATAAAGGGCTTCGCCCAAGCCGCTGGCGGATCGCGCCGCGCGCCATGTCGGCTCGTTGGCGCGTCTGGACCTGTTCATCGCGGTCGTGAAAACAGCTTCTGCCTCCTTCAGCCGTTTGGAGCGCAGCAACACCTCGCCCAGAAAGTGCTCCGCGGACGCCCTGTATGGATGGTCGGCAGGCACGGACTGCTGCAAGTTGGCGATCGCCGAACGCAGTTGCGCTTCGGCCTCAGCGTACTCCTTGCGATCGATCTGTATGACAGCCAGCGAGGTGCGGTAGACCGCCGTTCGCCAGTGATGCAAACCCTCCGCTCTGATCGCGGTTGCCAACGCTAGCTGAGCGTATTGCTCCGCCTGGCTGAGGTCATGCCGCTGCAGTTGTATCTTGCCAAGTGCGTCGAGAACATCCGCGACCTGGCGACCGTTCTCGCCATAGATCGTGCGGTACGCGAGCAGAGCTTCCTTCAACACGACGGAAGCTTCGTCCAGACGATCCTGAAGACGCAGAGCGTCACCGAGCGCTGTCTGCGCGTAGATCAGATCGGGGTGCAGCTTGGGAAGCGCCGTGGCGTAGATTTCCAGGGCAGCACGGGCGTTGCGCTCGGCTGCGAGGAAATCATCCTGCCAGAGAAAGGCTGAGGACTTGTCTACCAGCAGGTCGGCGACCTCTGTATCGCGGGGGCCCAGCAGGTCCTGAAGAAGCGCGAGCGTCTCGTCGTAAAAGATCAGTGCCACGTCGGGCTTGCCCAGCTTCATCTGCACGCGACCGCGGTTGGTCAGTATTCGAGCGTAGGTCAGCGAATGCTGCTGCTCGAGCCTCTGCGCGATGTCGCCGGCTTCCAGTAGCACTTGATCCGACGCGAGCACGGCACCTCCTTCGCGCACAGTCATCGATAGCTCCACCAGCGCGGCGGCGGTTGCCATGTCGCCCTGTCCGCCCGACAGGCCCTTGCGAATTCGTACCGCATCCTGCAGGTAGCTGACCGCGCTCTTGTCATCGCCGCGACGTCGGTACGCACGGCCGAGAGTCTCCAGCAGTCGCGCGCGCAGCTCGGGGTTCTGGCTCGTATCTTGTCGTAACCAGCGGGCGGCACGATCCAACAGCTCCTTCGCCGTCTCGGGATGGCCGGTCTCGGCGTAGCCGAAAGGCTCGGTCTTGGCGAGCGTCTCCAGCATGAACTCGGCGACTTTCTCTCCCCGCTGGCGTTCCTGCTCGACGCGCGCTCGTTCGCCAGCGACCCGGCGCACCTGGACCGAGGTGTTGACCGCGAATGCGAAGATGAAAATCGCTGCTGCCAGCAGCGCCGCGAACATCGTGCGGTTGCGACGCGCAAACTTCTGCAGGGTGTAGGCGACACTCGGTGGGCGCGCGACAATCGGTTCGTGACGCAAGTGCCGCTGGATGTCGAGCAGCAGATCATTGACCGTCTGATAGCGACGGGCCGGCTCCTTCTCCAGACACCGCATCACGATCCAGTCGAGATCGCCTTGAACATCTTTGGTGGAGAGAGCGAGGGACTTCAGCCGCGTCGACGGCGTGAGCGGTTCCACTTCACGCACCCGCCGGCGCATCTCGTCTGGAGTCGAGTGCAGCAGCTCGGCGGTATCGAGCGGCGTGTACCCGGTCAGCAGCTCATAGAGCAGTACACCGAGGCTGTAGATGTCGCTGCGTGTATCGACATTGCGTTGAGTGAGGTCGGTCTGCTCCGGACTGACGTAGGCCGGCGTGCCGATGAACTGATCGATGGCCGTGTGCAGCGTCCGCTCGCTCAGTGGACCTTGCGTCGCCTTGGCGATGCCGAAGTCGATGACTTTGGCTACGGGCAAGCCATCGTGCATCGTGACCAGCACGTTGGAAGGCTTGATGTCCCGGTGCATCACGCCCTTGTGATGCGCATGCTGGATCGCCTGGCACACTTGCATGAACAGCTGCAGGCGCTCGGCGATTGACAGGCGCAGTTGCTCACAGTACTCGGTGATCCGAAGCCCACGCACCAGCTCCATCACGAAGTAGGGTCGGCCCGCTGGCGTTGAGCCTGCATCGAACACTTTCGCGACGTTCGGATGATCCATCAGCGCGAGCAACTGTCGCTCGGCTTCGAAGCGTGCGACCACCGCCTTGGTGTCCATCCCGGGCTTGATGATCTTCAGTGCAACCTGACGCTTGACCGGTGCGAGCTGCTCAGCGAGATACGCGATGCCGCAGCCGCCCTCGCCGAGCTCGCGCAGCAGCCGATACGCTCCGATCTGCTCGACGCAGCGCTCGGGCACGAAGTCGACTGCATCGTCGAACGAGTCGAGTGCCGCCACAAACAGGTCTTCGTCGTTCTTATGTTGCGTCATGGACAGGCATCCATCCGCAATCAACGGCTCATATCCAGTGCTTCTGCTTCTTACAGGCGATCCGTGCGGTTCGCAGCCGATATCGTTTGAGCGCGCGCCGTGCCTGTGACGATTTGCACACTATCATGCGGCGCGCGCGCGGAGTAGAAGCGGACGATGCGTTCGCGGGCCGCGACTCGCGCACCCTCGTCTGCGTTCGGGTCGCCTGCAAGGATGCGATAGCTGTCCATCAAGTACCTCTCTGCGTCGTCCGTACGGCCTTGAGCGTACAGGGCTGCTCCCAGCCCGCTGGCTGCGCGCGCAACTCGCCACTTGGGGTCGCCGGCGCGGTTGGATCTGTTCATAGCCGTCTGAAAGAGCGCCTCGGCTTCCTCAGGCCGATTGGTAGCGAGCATGACCTCGCCGAAAAGGTATTCTGCCGATGCGACATACGGTTCGCTCTGCAGTGGCATGTCTGCGAACGCGGCGAGCGCCCCACGCAGCTGCACTTCTGCTTCGGCATATTCATGTCGATCGATCTGGACCAGCGCGAGCGAAGTCCGATAGTAGCCGGTGAGCAAATGGGGTCCGTGAGTTCGCAGGTTCATTTCCAAGGCCTGTCGAGCCAGCGCCTCCGCCGCAGCGGGTTGGCGTTGCTCGCGGGCGATTTTCGCCAGGGTGTCCAGGTTGCCGGCCACCTGGCGATTGCTCTCGCCATACATTCTTCGATAGCCGCGCAGCGCTTCCTCGGTCACCAGCTTTGCCTCCCGCAGCTTATGCCTCAGCCGCAGCACTTCGCCGAGCTGGCTCAGCGCCTGCGCGCGATCAGGATGCAGCTCGGGGAGAGTAGCGCGGTTGATGGCGACCGCCTCGCGGGCCGCATCCTCAGCCTTCTGCAGCTCGTCCTGCCAGGTAAAGGCACCGGACTGCTTGCGCAACACGTCGGCGACTTCGCTGTGGCGGGGACCCAGCAGGTCGCGGGTCAGTGCGAGCGCAGCCTCGAAGTGTTTCATCGCCTCGTCAGGTCGGCCGCGATTCATTTGCACCGAGCCCTGCATCGAGCGCAGGTCTGCGTAGAGAAACGAGTGCTCTTGCCCGAGGCGATGCAAGGCGGCCGCGCCTTCCTCGAGCAGTCGACTCGAATCTTCCAGGGCATCCACTTCTATCAGGGACCTTGCAAGCCCGATCATGACCTGAACGGTGGCTGCGTCGTCGCCGGCGCCGGACAGCTTCCTTCTGAGCGTCAACGCCTCCTGCAGGAAGCCGACGGACGTCCCGAACTCCAGGCGCCGGCGATAAGCGCGGCCGATCGACTCGAGTAATTGCGCGCGGACTTCCGGATCCTGATTCAGATCCTGGCGCACCCAACGGCCGGCGCGGTCCAGCAGCTCTTTCGCGGTCTCGGGCTGTCCGGTCTCGGCGTAGCCGAAGGGCTCGGTCTTCGACAATGTGTCCAGCATGAATCCGGCAACCTTCTCTGCTCTGCTGCTTTCCTGCTCGGCACGATCTCTGGCTGCGGCGACGCGCTGTATCTGAATCGATGTGCTGATGGCGAAGGCGACGACGAGGACGGCCGCTGCCACCGCTGCCGCGAACATCGCACGATTGCGGCGCGCGAGCTTGCGGAGGGTGTAGACGATGCTGGGTGGCCGGGCGAGGATCGGTTGGTGATGCAAGTGCCGCTGGATGTCGAGCAGCAGATCGTTGACGGTCTGATAGCGGCGCACCGGCTCCTTCTCCAGACACCGCATCACGATCCAGTCGAGATCGCCCTGGACGTCTTTCGCAGAACGCGCGAGAGACTTCAGCCGCGCCGAAGGCGTGAGCGGTTCCTCTTCACGGACCAGCCGGCGCATCTCTTCGGCGCTCGACTGCAGCAGCTTGTGAGTATCGAGCGGCGTGTGACCGGTCACCAGCTCATAGAGGAGCACACCGAGACTGTAGATATCGCTGCGCGTGTCGACGTTGCGCTGACTGTGATCCGTCTGCTCCGGACTGACGTAGGCCGGCGTGCCGATGAACTGGTCGACTGCGGTGTGCAGCGTCTGTTCGCTCATCGGGCCTTGCGTTGCTTTGGCGATGCCGAAGTCGATGACTTTCACCACCGGCAAGCCATCGTGCATCGTGACGAGCACATTGGAGGGCTTGATGTCCCGGTGCATCACGCCCTTGTGGTGGGCGTGCTGGATGGCCTGGCACACTTGCACGAACAGCTGCAGGCGCTCGGCAATCGACAGGTGCAGCTGCTCGCAGTATTCGGTGACCCTTATCCCGCGCACCAGCTCCATCACGAAGTAGGGTCGGCCCGCTGGCGTTGAGCCTGCATCGAACACTTTCGCGACGTTCGGGTGATCCATCAGCGCGAGCAGCTGTCGCTCGGCCTCGAAGCGCGCGACCACGGACTTCGTGTCCATCCCAGGCTTGATGATCTTCAGTGCGACATGACGCTTGACCGGCGCGAGTTGCTCGGCGAGATACGCGATGCCGCAGCCACCTTCGCCCAGCTCGCGCAGCAGCCGATACGCTCCGATCTGTTCGACGCAGCGCTCCGCCACGAAGTTGACCGCATCGGCGAACGAGTCGAGCAGTGCGGTGAGGCGGCCGAGTGCAGCGGAGTCGTCTGCGCAAGCGCGGGCTATGTAGCCGCTACGCTCCGCCGCCGGCATCGCCAGTGCACCCGCGAACAGGTCCTCGTCCCCAGGAGGTTGCGTCATTGTTGTTATCCGTCATCAATGCAACCGCAAATACGATCGTTCTTGAACTGCTAGTCGCTCCGGGCCGCAGCCGAAGACGTTCCGGGGCGCGTTTCCTCGGTTAGCGCATGCAGCTTATCGAGCTGCCCGCGATCAGTGTAGAAGCGAGCCACTCGCTCGCGCGCTGCCGCTTGAGCGCTTGCGTCGGCGTTCCGGTCGGCGCTGAGCGTGCGATAGCTGTTGACGAGGTAGGGTTCGGCCTCGACGGCCCTGCCTTGACGGTAAAGGGCTTCGCCCAGTCCGCTGGCGGACCGCGCCGCGCGCCATTCCGCTTCGTTGGCGCGTCGGGACCTGTTCATCGCGGCCATGAAGACAGCTTCAGCGTCCTTCAGTTGATTGGAGCGCAGCAGCGCCTCACCCAAATAGTGCTCCGCGGACGCCGTGTATGGATGGTCGGCGGGGACGACCTTCAGGAACGTGGTGATCGCCGCTCGCAGTTGCGTCTCGGCGTCGGCGTACTCCTTGCGTTCGATCTGTATGGCACCCAGAGAGGTGCGGTAGTACGCCGTCCGCCAGTGATCCAGTCCCTCCGCTCGGATCTGGGTCTCCAACGCCTCATGAGCGAATTGCTCCGCCTCGATCAGGTCATGTTGCGCCCACCGCACTTTCGCGAGCGAATCGAGGACGTCCGCAACGGGACGACCGTTGTCGCCGTAAATCGTACGGTTCGCGCGCAGAGCGTCCTTCAACAGGACGGAAGCTTCGTCCAGACGACCCAGACGACGCAGCGTTTCGCCGAGCTGCGACTGCGCACTCGTCCGATCGGGATGCAACGGGGGGAGGATCGTGGCGTAGATTTCTACGGCAGCACGGGCGTTGCGCTCGGCAGCGACGAAATCGTCCTTCCAGACGAAGGCAGTCGACTTGTCTACCAGCAGCGCTGCCGCCTCTGGATCGCGCCCGAGTTTGAGGTCCCGGAGCAGTGCGAGCGCCTCGTCGTAAAAGGCCTGCGCCGCGTCGGGCTTGCCCAGTTTCATCTGCGCGCGACCGCGATTTGCAATCATTCGAGCGTAGATTGCCGAATGCTGCTCGTTGAGCCTTTGCAGGATGTCTTTGGCTTCCACCAGCACCCCATCCGCCGCGACCACGTCACCGCCTTCGAGCATGGTCATCGCCAGGTTCAAGAGTGCCTCTGCGGTTGGCATGTCGTCCTGCCCGGCCGACAGGCTCTTGCGAAGTTGTACCGCTTCCTGCAGGAAGCTGACGGCGCTTTTGTCGTCGCCACGCCGTCGGTACGCACGCCCGATGGCCTCCATCAGTTTCGCGCGCACCAGCGGATGTCCGCTCAGGTCCTCGCGAACCCTGCGACCGGCGCGCGCCAGCAGTTCTTCGGCTGTCTCCGGGTGCGCCCCGTCTCTCAAGGAATAGGTCCAAGGATCGGCAGCGGAGAACGTGTCGAGCATGAACGTCGACACCTGCTCCGCACGGCTGTTTTCCTGCATGACGCGATCGCGCTCCGCGGCGATACGCTGCGCCTGAACGTTCGAGACCACGGCGAATACGACGAGGAAGGCCACGAACGTCGCGCCGGCGGCCACGCCGAACGCGTGACGCCTGATGAAACGCTGCGAGTAGTAGAGCCAGTTGCCTTGTCGGGCCTGCACAGGCTCACGAGCCAGATAGCGGCGTACGTCGGACGCAAACTGCTCGATCGAGTTGTAACGATGAGTCGGCTCTTTGCGTAGCGCGCGCAGGACGATGGAGTCGATGTCGCCGACGAGTCGCTTCTGCAGCTTGTCCGGCGTGAGTCTGCGAGCGGCCGAGACGGCGAGCATCTCCGACTGTCCTTCGAGCGGACCGCTGTCGCGGGCACGTCTGACTGCGGCACTCGGCTTGGGTGGATCCGTGATGCAGATCGAACGTTCCAGCTCCAACTGACTTGCCGAAGCGGGTACCGTGTACGGCCGCAGGCCCGTGAGCAGCTCGTAGAGGACAACGCCGAGCGCGTAAACGTCGCTGCCTGTGGTTACCGGCCTGCCTAGAATCTGTTCGGGGCTCGCATACTCGGGCGTCAGCAGCCGATCGTTCATGCGCGTGAGCGCCATCGCTGCAGCGGCTTCGCCGGCATCGAGGAGCTTCGCGATGCCGAAGTCGAGCAGCTTCGGCGCACCTTCCGCGGTCACGAGAATGTTCGCCGGCTTCAGGTCGCGATGGACGACCAGGTTCTGGTGCGCGTACTGGACGGCGCTGCAAATGTCGAGGAAGAGCTGCAGCCGCTCGCGCACGCCCAGACGCTGACGATCGCAATAGCGATCGAGCGGCTCGCCGTGCACGTATTCCATGACGAGGTACGGATTGCCTTCCTCGGTTTCGCCCGCGTCGAGCAGGCGCGCGATGTTCGCGTGATTCAGGCTGGCAAGGATCTGGCGCTCGGCGCGGAAGCGCAGGCCGAGCTCGCCCTGCATCGTGCCGTTGTCGACGATCTTGATGGCAACCTGCGCCGAGTACTGGCGATCGGCGCGCTCGCCCAAATACACAGTGCCGGTGCCGCCGTGGCCGAGCACTGAAACGAGCTTGTAGTTGCCAATGACGCGGCCCACGAGTGCCTTGCGCCGGTCGCGCGTGGTGGTATCGAGCGCAGCACCGAGGGCCAACGTGAGCGGGCCGGTGCGCGCGCTGCCGGCATCGCAGACGAGCAGATCGAGCAACTCCGCGCGCAGCTCGGTGTCGCCGCTGGTTTCTTTCGCTACGAATGCCTGCCGCTCGGCCGGCGGCAACTCGACGGCGCGAGAGAACAGCGCTTGCAGCCGTTCCCAGCGATCATCGGAACCCTTCCCTGTGGCGTCCGCGCTCATGATGCTTCGGGTTCGCGACTCCGTACCGGGCGGATTTCTCGCAACATCCAGGCCTTGGCCAGGCGGATCTCGCGATCCACCGTCGCTTCCGACACCTTGAGGGTTTCGGACAACTCCTGATAGGTGAGGCCGCCGAAGTAGTGCAGCTCGACCATCTCGGCCAGGCGCGGATTCTTGTCGGCGAGGCGATCGAGCGCTTCGTCGATTTCGAGCACGTCGATCTCGCCGGCAGTGCTCGGTCCGAGGTCCAGCGCGTCGAGCTCATCGAGCGAGCCCGTCGTGGTGCCGCCGCGCTTTTCGCGGAATCGGGTCTTGGCGTGGTCGACGAGGATGCGGCGCATCTGCCGCGCAGCGACCGCGAAGAAGTGCGCGCGGTCCTGCCAGGACACGTTCATCTCGACCAGCTTAACGAATGCCTCGTGGACTACAGCCGTCGCCTGGAGAGTGTGGCCGGGCCGTTCGCGTCGCATGTAGCGACGGGCGCGGTTGCGCAACTCCTCATATATGAGAGGCGTCAACCGCTCGAGGGCATGCGCATCTCCTGACTGCCACGCAGACAACAGCCTTGTCACTGCCTGGCGATCCGGGAGTGGTATGGCCGCTGCGATCGTGTTGCTCAGTGGACGGGTCTCCAAAACGGGGGCCGTTCTTGGCTCTAAGTGTAAATACCGGCAGCCCGCATTCTGCCACCGATGGGCTCCCACTCGCGCGGGATTCAGGCCGCAATCCCGGTACGACTATCCCTGAGCGGTTTGCCCCTCCGATCGTCCCGCGTCGGGGCTATCCCTTTTTTACAACTGAGAAATGTCCTGATTGCGCAGGATTTTGTCCTGTCGCAGGCCCGACTGTGACGGAATTCACAGGACCATATCGCTTAAACCTGTGAACCAGCTCGCAAAATGAGCAGGCAATTTAACTAATTCCTCCGGGAGGGGAGTTTCCAATGCGCAAAGTCATCGTCAAAGGATCCTGGGTTCTCGCGGCCGCCGTTGCGGCTCATGTTTCGGCCTCCCCGATAGGGCAGGTCGCCAACATCGCATTGGTTGCGAGTGACGCGCAGCCGACGGCACGGAGCGTCGCCCTGATGGCGGAGGGCTCGCAGCCGAAGGGGCCGCTGAGCATCGCCCTCAATCCCGCTTTGGCCTGACCTGAATTCTGATCCGGGAGCTGACCATGAAAAAGCACATTCTTGTCGGTACCACTCTGCTGCTCACAGTTTGCACTGCCGTCGCCGGTACGTTCATGTACGGCCAAGGTTCGAGTGCCGCGGGCGATTCGTACACGCCGGCCAGCGTCGTCGCGGAGGAGCAGCCCTCGCCGATGACCATCGAGATGTGGAAGGCGACCGCGAACTCGTCCGATTACATGGCGCCGAAAGCACCGATCTGACCTGCGTTTTCGCGCGACGCATCGCAGTTTGTCGGCAGGTACCGACAGACCAGCGAACTGTGCGCTCAATCACACGCGGTCGAGGGTTTGCCTCGGCCGCATCACACTTCGTTCGTTGACATATTTGCGGGCCGTATAGCACGCTAACCGCTGTTTTCTACGGGCAAACTCACTGAAAGGTGAGGACGCAAAGCCACCGGTCTAACGGAGCGTTCCTAGGACAGCGGGGTTGCCAGCGCGGCTCTCTCGCGACTGTCGCCGCGCAGTTCCAGTCCGCGGTCGACGAGCACGATTGATGCCTCAGGTCACACAACTCTGCCCGCCGTTGCGCGCTTCGCTGCGAGCGCAATCGCTCATTGCCGTGCTGGCAGTGTTCGCTTCTCTGCTGGCGCTCACCGCCGCGGCCGACATCGTCAACAAGCCTGCTCCGGATTTCGCGCTGCGCTCGATGCAAGGACCGCCGGTGCGTCTGTCGGAGCATCTCGGCGAAGTCGTCATCATCAACTTCTGGGCGACCTGGTGCGGACCGTGCCGCCAGGAAATGCCGCTGCTCGACGCGCTCTACGGCAAGTACAAGCAAGCCGGCCTGGTCCTGCTCAGCGTCAACATCGACGAGAACGTCGAGCCCGCCGTCGAGATGGCGCAGACGCTCAAGGTTTCGTATCCCGTGCTGCTCGACGCACGCAAGGAAGTGAGCCGCGCTTACGACGTGGGCGCGATGCCGGTCACGGTGCTGGTGGATCGCGCCGGCGTAGTGCGCTACGTGTCCGAAGGCTACAAGCCGGGCTACGAGAAGCGTTACACCGACAAGCTGCGCGAGCTGCTGAACGAATAGAGGAACCCGATACCATGCTTCGATCCCTGACCCTCCTCGTCGTCGCGCTGTGCGCGAGCGCTTCGCTGGCGCAGGACGCCCCGCCGCGTGCGCCGGTCCAAGCTGACGTCGTGCTCGATTCGCCCGCTGCGGCTCCTGCGGGGGAATTCCAGAGCCTCGATCAGGAAGTGCAGGCCCTGAAGAAAGAAGTGCTGGACCTGAATCGCGAGCTGTTCGTGCTGGAAGAGGACCTGCTGTTCCCCGCGAACACGCAGGTCGCCGTGTTCGTCTCGATGGACGTCGGCGACTTCTTCGCGCTGGATTCGGTCACACTCAAGGTCGACAACAAGGAAGTCGCCAACTATCTCTATACCGAGCGCGAGGCGCAGGCGCTGCTCAAGGGCGGCGTGCATCGCGTGTACATCGGCAATCTCAAGGCGGGCGACCACGAGCTGCTCGCGCTGTTCACCGGCCAGGGCCCGCACGTCCGCGACTACCGCCGCGGCGCCACGATCAAGCTGACCAAGGGCGTCGGCGCGAAGTACGTCGAGCTGAAGATCAGCGACCGCGCCACCAAGGAGCAGCCGGAATTAATCGTCAAGGAATGGGAGTGAGATGGCAGGGATGACCCTTTACTCGCTGCGCAAGGCAGGGCGGGGCGGCGTGCTCGCCGCCGTCGCTGGCGCGTTGGCGCTGGCGGCCGGGCCCGTTGCCGCGCGCAAGCCCAAGGAAGAAAAGACGCTGATCGGTACGCCGCAGGTCGTGCAGGACCTGCACTGGGGCGACGTCCTGTTCTATTTCTACCAGGGCGATTACATGCAGGCGCTGACGCGCCTCGGCGCCTCGCAGGACCTCAATCGAGTCACGCATCACACGGTCGAGGCCGAGTTGCTCAAGGGTGGCCTGTATCTTTCGCTCGGCGAGCACGAGGAAGCGGGCCGCATCTTCCGCTCGCTGCTCAACGACAACGTGCCGCTCGACGTGCGCAACCGCGCGTGGTTCTACCTTGCGAAGGTCTGGTACCAGCGCGAGTACCTGCAGCAGTCTGCCGATGCACTGGCTTCGATTCGCGGCGCGCTGCCGGGCGATCTGGAGCCGGAGCGTCACCTGCTGGAAGCGCAGGTGATGATGTACCTCGATCACTACGACGAAGCGATTCGCGCACTCGAGCGCTGGCAGCCGGTCGGCGACGGCAGCGATGCCTGGTCTGCGTACGCGCGCTTCAACATCGGCGTGGCATTGGTCCGCAAGGACCGTCTCGACGACGCCGCGAAGTTGCTGGATGCAGTGGGTCAGATCCCGGCGCAGACCGAAGAGCTGGCCGCGTTGCGCGACAAGGCCAACCTCGCGCTCGGTTACGCGTGGCTGAAGGCTGGTCGCGCCGACGAAGCCAAAGCAGTCCTGCAGCGCGTGCGGCTCGTCGGCCCGCAATCGAACAAGGCGTTGCTCGGCGCCGGTTGGGCGGATTCTGCGGAGAAGCGCTACACCAAGGCGCTCGCGCCATGGCTGGAGCTGCGCGGCCGGAACATGCTCGACGCCGCCGTGCAGGAAAGCTACCTCGCCGTGCCTTACGCCTATGCGCAACTGGATGCGACCAAACAGGCCGCCGACCAGTACATGTTCGCCGTCACTGCGTTCGATCAGGAGTCGCAGCGCATCGACCAGTCGATTGCGTCGATTCGCAGCGGCCAGTTGCTGGACGCGATCGTGGCCAACGACAAGGGCGACAAGGTCGGCTGGTACTGGCAGCTCGCTTCGCTGCCGGACGCGCCAGAGACGCGTTATCTGTATCACCTGCTTGCGACGCACGAGTTTCAGGAAGGCCTGAAGAACTATCGCGACCTGCTGCTCATGCAGCGCAACCTGGCGACGTGGTCGCTCAGCGTCGAAGCGTTCGAAAACATGGTCGACACGCGGCGCAAGGCGTACGAGCTGCGCACGCCGGTGTTGCAGCAGACGCTGGATACGATCGACCTCGACGCGATGGAGAATCACAAGAACGAGATGGAGTCGCGTCTCAAAGGCATCGAGCGCGACGAGGACATCGCCGGTCTGGCGACGACGACCGAGCACGAGCAGTGGGTGAAGGTCGAGCGCATCGAGAAAGTGCTCGCGAGCGCCGATCAGAGCGACCCGCTGGTGCAGGAGATGCGCGAGAAGACGCGGCTGCTGCGCGGCCGGCTGTTGTGGGATTTCAATGCGGGCTACAAGGCCCGTCTGTGGCGTACGCGCAAAGAGCTGCGTGAGCTCGACGTCGCGTACGGCGAAGCGCGGCGGCGCTGGGTGCTGGTCGAGCGTGCGCGCCAGGATTATCCGGCGCGGACCGAGGAGTTCGCCGGCCGCGTCGCCAATCTGCAGCCGCGCATCGCCGCGCTGAGCGCGAAGCTCGATGCCGCTGCGAAGTCGCAGAATCAGTATCTCGCGGCCATCGCGGTCAAAGAGCTCGAATCGCAGAAGGAACGCCTGGCGGCGTATTCGCTGCAGGCACGCTATGCGCTGGCGTCGATCTACGATCGCGCCGCGAGCGGGAGCAGTAGCAAGGGAGCTGCGCAATGAGCACCCGCTGTTCGCTGTCACGCCACATATTGATCGTCGCGGTCGCCTGCGCCGGCGCGTTCGGCTCCGCATCCGTCGGTGCGGCGGACAAGAAAGGCGCGGCGAAGCCCGCGCCCACGATCAAAGACCTGGAGAAGAAGGAAATTCAGGTCTCGCCGGATCCGCCGACGGACGTGCAGCCGCAGCAGGCGATCGAGCAATACCGCCGCTTCCTCGAACTGCAGTCGAAGAACGAGAAGATGCGCACCGAAGCGATGCGCCGCCTCGGCGATCTGCAGGTCGAAGTCGACGAGGCCGCGCGCGCGGCAGGCGTCGATTCGGGCGTCGAGGGCCTGGAGCTGAAAGAAGCGATTGCCCTCTACGAAGGTCTGTTGCAGTCGCACCCCGACTATCCGCGCAACGACGCGGTGATGTATCAGTTGTCGCGCGCGCACGAAGCGCAAGCCAAGCCCGAGAAGGCGCTGGCAGTGCTCGATCAGATGGTCGCGAAGTATCCGCAGAGCCAGTGGTACACGGAAGCGCAGTTCCGTCGCGGCGAGATCCTGTTCAGCGCCGGCCGTTATCACGACGCCGAGCTCGCCTACGGCGCCGTCATCAAGGCGGGATCCGAGGGCGACTTCTACGAGCAGGGTCTGTACAAGCACGGCTGGTCGCTGTTCAAGCAGAGCCGCGGCGAGGAGAGCGTGGCTTCATTCCTGAAGGTGCTCGATCGTGTCCTGATCCGTGACGGCAAGCTGCGCGAGCGCGACTCGCTCACGCGACCGGAACGCGAGCTCAGCGAAGACACGCTGCGTGTCATGGCGATCACGTTCTCGGACCTCGACGGTCCCGAGACGCTCGACGCGCTGCTCAAACAGCGCGGCGCCGACCCGGTCTACGCGCACATGCTGTACGAGGGGCTCGGCAACCTCTACATCACCAAGGAACGTTTCCAGGACGCAGCGTTGGCATTCGAGGCGTGGGCGAAGCGCCGCCCGGACGATCGCTACGCGCCGTCGCTGCAGATGCGGACGATCGAGGCTTACCAGAAGGGTGGCTTCGCGTCGCTGGTGCTGGAAGGCAAGCAGGCGTTCGTGGAGCGCTACGCGTTCGGCTCGGCCTTCTGGCAATCGCGCACGATTGCCGACGCGCCTGAGGTCGCTGCGCAGCTGAAGACGACGCAAAAGGATCTCGCGGAGTACTTTCACGCGAAAGCGCAGAAGGAAAAGAAGATCGAGGACTACACCGCGGCGGCGCGCTGGTATCGCGCGATGCTCGACTCCTTCCCGCAGGATCCGGAAGCGCCGGCGACGCGCTACCTGCTCGGCGAGGTGCTGTTCGAATCGCAGCGCTTCGCCGAAGCTGCGCGCGAGTACGAGCGCACGGCGTACGACTATCCGCTGCACGCCAAGTCTGCGGCGGCCGGTTACGCAGCGCTGATCGCCTATCAGAAGCACGAGCCGTCGTTGACCGGCGAGTCGAAGTCGTTGTGGCACCGGCAGTACATCGAGAGCTCGCTGATGTTCGCGACCAGCTTCCCCGAGCACCCGGATTCCGCGCGCGTGCTGACGAAGTCGGACGAAGAGCTGTTCGCGCTGAACGAGTTCGATCGCGTCATCGAAGTCTCGAAGCAGATCCTGGAGCGCAATCCGCCGGTCGAGCGCGGCTACCAGCGAACGGCGACGACGCTGCTCGCGCACTCGCTGTTCGATCGTCAGCGCTACGTCGAAGCCGAGGCCGCGTACGTGCGCGCCGCGGGATTTCTCGCGTCGAACGATCCCGATCGGCCGGCCATCGAAGAGCGCATCGCGGCCTCGATCTACAAGCAGGCCGAAGCGAAGAAGACGGCGGGCGATGCCGTCGGCGCCGTCGACGACTTCCTGCGCGTCGGCGCGCTGGCGCCGAACTCGAAGGTGCGTGCAAACGCGGAGTTCGACGCCGCCGGCATCCTGATCACCAACAAGCAGTGGGAGCGCGCGTCGCAGGTGCTCGAAAACTTCCGGCGCGCCTATCCGACCCACCAGCTGGCGCCCGAAGTCACGCGCAACCTGGCTGTCGCATATCTCGAGTTGGGCCGCTCGACGCAAGCTGCCGGCGAGTTGGAGCGCATCGCAGCGCGCACTGAAGAGTCGGCGGACGTTCGGCGCGAGGCGTTGTGGCAAGCCGCCGGGCTGTACGAGAAATCCGCATCGCCCACCAATGCCGCGCGCCTGTACGCGAGCTACGTGGAGCAGTACCCGACGCCGCTCAATCCCGCGATGGAAGCTCGCCAGAAGCTTGCGGACATGGCGAAGGCGCAGAACGACTATAAGGCGCGCGCGCAGTGGAACGATGACATCATCCGCGCCGACGCCATGGCTGGCGCCGCGCGCACCGATCGCAGCAAGTACCTGGCTGCGAAGGCGACGCTCGAAGGCGTCGAGCCGCAGGTCGCGATGTTCAATGCGATCAAGCTGGTCGCGCCGCTGGACAAGTCGCTGAAGTCGAAGCGCACGCAGATGGAGAAGGTACTGACTGCCTACGGCAAGGCGCTCGACTATGGTGTCGCCGAAGTCACCACTGCCGCGACCTTCGGCATGGCCGAGCTGTATCGCCAGCTCGGCGCCGACCTGATGACCTCGGAGCGGCCCAAAGGTCTCGATGCGGATGCGAAGGAACAGTACGACGTGCTGCTCGAGGAACAGGCATTCCCGTTCGAAGAGAAGGCGATCGAGCTGCACGAGACGAATGCGCGGCGCACCGGCGACGGCGTGTACGACGAATTCGTGCAGCACAGCTTCGACGTGCTCGCGAAGCTCAAGCCGGCGCGCTACGCCAAGGCGGAAAAGAGTGAAGACTATGTGCCGACACTACGCTAGCGCTGTCGCGATGCTGCTGCTGGCGGCGTGCGGATCCTCGCCGCCGAAACCTGAAGCTGCAGCGAAACAGGAAGCGCCCGCCGATGCGGCTGCCGCGGCGGGAACGACGACGCCAGTCGAACAGCCGGTGCCGCCGGAAGCCGTGCAGAAATTCGACCAGGCCGTGGCATACATGAGCGGCGGCGATGCTGCGAGCGCGGAGCGCGAGTTCCGTGCGCTCGCGGATGCATACCCGACCTATTCCGGACCGCTGCTGAATCTCGGCATCCTGCAGGCGAAGGCCAGTCGCTTCGAAGACGCCGAAAAGTCGCTGCGCGCCGCGGTCGATCGCAATGGCAGCAACGCACAAGCGTTCAACCAGCTCGGCATCGTCTATCGCAAGCTCGGCCGCTTCAAGGAAGCCGACGTCGCGTACCAGCGTGCCGTGGAGATCGATCCGAACTATGCGATCGCATATCTGAATCTCGGCGTGCTGTGCGACTTGTATCTGCAGCAGCCGCAGCGCGCGCTGGAAGCCTACGAGCGCTACCTCGCGCTCGCGGGGACGCCGGACGAGAAGGTCAACGGTTGGGTCACCGAGCTCAAGAAGCGGCTGGGCAGCGAGCCGCGGTCAGCGAGGGCGGAATGATGTTCAGTCCGATCACGCGTGCATTGCCGGTTTTGCTGCTGACCACCGCAGCTCTTGCGGCCGAGCCGGCAGCGGAGCAAGCGGCTCCGGCGCAACCTGCACCAAAGACGAGCACTGATGCATCGCCGGCGGTGGACACATCCGCGTCGCCTGCAGTTGATACGTCTGCAGCGCCCGCTGCGGATACGTCCAAGGCAGCGGCGCCAGGACGGCGCGCGCAGAACGATCGCGTGATACTGGACACCACGATCGTCACCGGTAATCGCGAGTTGCCGAAGGTCCTGTACATCGTGCCGTGGAAGAAGGCGGACCTCGGCGACCTGCCGGCACAGCCGTTCAACACCCTGCTCGACGAAGTTCTGACACCGGTCGATCGTGACGTTTTTCGTCGCGAAGTGACGTACTACGGGGTTGTCGCAGCAGGCGGTAATGCTTCGCCTGCAGCCGCTGCGTCGCCAGGCGGCGCCACCGCCGTGCCAGCTCACGGCGATGAGAAGTAGGTCGCAGCATTACAGTTTTACCTAATGACACTCTGAACTATCGGATTCCACTTACACCGACGCGCGGCAGCGCGCGAAGTCGGCACGGCACTGCAGAGGAGACTACGTCGATGGAGTTCTATCATTTTGTCGTCAGCTTCTTTCGCGACGGAGGCTTCTTCCTCTACCCGCTCGCGGCGATCTTCGTCGTCGGCGTGGCGATCGCGATCGAGCGCTTCATCTACCTGAGCGTCGAGACCACCAGCAATCGGCGCCTGTGGAACCAGGTGGTGCCGCTGATCAACGCCGGCAACTTCAAGCAGGTGGTCGCGATCACCTCGAAGTCGAAGGCCGCGATCGCCACGGTGCTGAACTACGGCATCGCGCGGCTCGCGAGCGCGCGCCGCCGCGACGACGTCGAGAAGGCGATGGACGAGAGCCTGCTCGAGATCATCCCGCGCATGGAGAAGCGCACGCACTATCTCTCGGCGCTCGCCAACATCGGCATGCTCACCGGCCTGCTCGGCACGGTCATCGGCCTGATCTCGGCGTTCGCCTCGATCGCGCAGGCGAATCCGGCGGAGAAGGCCAGCCTGCTCGCCGCCAGCATCTCCGTCGCGATGAACAACACGGCCTCGGGCCTGTTGTGCGCGATCACGCTGCTGCTGGCGCACATGTTCCTGGAAGCGAAGACCACCAAGCTGATCGACAGCCTGGAAATCGCCGCGGTCAAGTTCCTGAACTCCGTCGTCGAGCGTCGTCAGGACGTGGATGCAGGCGACGAGCATCCGGCGCCGCGCGGTCGCACCGCTCACGGCATCGCGTAACTCATTGCCGCACGCAGGAGCCAGGCAATGAGCCAGTCCAAGGTCGCGCGGCGGGTGTCGCGCAATCATGCGCGCTACCGCGGGCGTCATGAGATCAACGTCGTGCCGATGATCGACATGATGATCATCCTGGTGTTCTTCCTGATCTTCACTGCGGTCTTCACCAAGACGAACATTCTCGAGCTCAACCTGCCCGGCGCGGATACTGCAGTGCCGGATCTGCCGGAAGGTTTGAATCTCGAGGTGATCATCCGCGCCGACAAGATCGAGGTCGCCGATCGCGGCACCGGCCTGTTGAAGAGCCTGCCCTCGCAGCAGGGCACGTACGATCTCAAGGGGCTGCAGGATTACCTGTCGCTGGTGAAGACCAAGTACAACGACAAGACGGACGCGACGATCCTGCTGGAGCAGGACATCGCGTACGACACGCTGGTCAAGGTGATGGACACGGTGCGCGTGTTCCCGGTGCCGGGCTCGAAGTGGGACGTCGCCGAGCTGTTCCCGGATGTCTCGGTGGGAGACGCGCCGACATGACGCCATATCGCATCAAGCGCCACCGCAAGCGCAGCAACAAGGTCGAGGGCGGCAACCACATGACGCTGGTGCCGTTCATCGACATGCTGACGATCCTGGTGGTGTTCCTGCTCGTGCACACCTCGGACGTCGACGTGCTGCCGAACACCAAGAACATCTCGATCCCCGAGTCGATCTCGGACAAGAAGCCGCGGCCGACGGTCGTGGTGATGATCACCAAGGAGGATCTGCTGGTGGACGGGCGCTCGATCGCGACGCTGGCGCAGATCGAAGCTTCGCCGGATGCCGTGATTGCGCCGTTGAAGGCCGCATTGCAGAGCCAGGCCGACAAGGTGCTGGCGGGCGCGGCGAAAGACGAAATCAAGGACCGCGAAGTGACGATCCTCGGTGACCGCACCACGCCGTACAAAGTGCTGCGCAAGGTCATGGCGACTGCCACCGATGCCGAGTACGGCAAGGTGTCGCTCGCCGTCATCGAGCGCGAGACCGGCGGCGCGGCTCCGGCCACTGCGCGCACGGCGTCGCTGATCAACTAAAGCATCGTGTAACCGTCATGGTACTTGCTCCTTTCTACCGACTGTACGACCTGCCTTGGTCGCCGACCGAGGAAGTGGAGCGGCGCTTTCGCAAGGTGGTGCGCAACGCCTTCATCATCTTCGCGATCTTCGCCATCCTGATTCCGCTGCTGCCGGTGCGCGACCGCAACCTCGCGAAGGCGCCGGAAATTCCCGACCGCATCGTCAAGCTGGTGCTCGAGAAGAAGATCCCGCCGCCACCGCCGCCGCCGAAGATCGAAGAGAAGAAGCCGGAGCCGGAGAAGAAGGTCGAGCAGCCGAAGCCGCCGCCGCCGAAGCCGGATGCGCGCGAGCGCGCGCAGAACGCCGGCCTGCTCAAGCTCCAGGACCAGCTCGCGGATCTGCGCGACAACGCGGTCCTCGACAAGGCGGCGATGACCAAGAATCTGACCGGCAAGATCGGCGAGGAGACGCGCTCGGAGCGCTCGCTGATCACCTCGAAGGTCGGCACGAGCAGCGGCGGCATCAACACCGCCAGCCTGAGCCGCGGCTACGGCGGCGGCGCGGGCTCGCTCACCGGCCACAACACCACGCAGGTTTCATCGGCGACGCTCGCGGCGCAGGGGACCAACAAGGTCGAGCGCGGCGCCGGCAGCGGCAAGGCCTCGCGCAGCGAGGAAGAGATCGCGATGGTCTTCGACCGTAACAAAGGCGCGATCTACGCGCTCTACACTCGCGCCTTGCGCGACAAGCCGGACCTCCAGGGCAAGCTGGTGCTGGAGCTGACGATCGGCGCCGACGGCTCGGTGCTGAAGTGCGCAGTGGTGTCGAGCGAGCTCAACGATCCGGAGCTGGAGCGCAAGCTGGTCGCCCGCATCAAGCTGTTCCAGTTCGAAGCCAAGGACGTCGGCACGATCACCGTGACCAAGCCGATCGACTTCTTCCCGGCATAGACGCTCTTTGTGGGTCAGGCTTTGGCCTGACTCCTTTTTAACCGGCGGTTATACCTCTCGTCCGGGCGGGCGCACCGCCCGCCGCCGGGCGCTTGCCATTCCGCGGCGCTGCGCTGATGATCCGCAGCCAATGAACCTCGATTCCGAAATTCGGCATTTCGAAGAGATGTCCTCGCTGGAGAAGTCGCGGCTGCTGGCGCATTTCATGTACGAGATGACGCTGGAAGCGCGTAATTTCTACGGCTCGGGCGGCGACCAGTCGACCATCGATCCCCACAAGATGCGCTTCATCAACGAAGTACAGCATCGCGTCACCCGCTTCATCGAGCAGATCCTGATCGACGATCC
>DATNFA010000077.1:0-9209 GCA_035606615.1 Steroidobacteraceae bacterium | reverse complement strand
TCGGCTGCTGCATCAGGCGGAACCGGTTCTCCATCAGCGCGGCGCGGATGTAGCGCACCCAGATCGCGTCGGCTGCCTGCTGGCGCGTGTCTTCGTCCTGCGTGTCGACGATCGCCACGCGGCCGCCGCCGGCGCTTGCGGCGTTGCTGCGCGCATGCAGCGCGTCGTTGATAGAGCGCGCCGCATCCGGCGTGCGGATGTCGATCATGCCGATGCCGACGCTGCACGTGCAGGACGTCTGCTTGTCGCCGGCGCGGAACACCTGCGCCGCGACTTTGCGGATGAGATGGTTCGCCCACGTTTCGACGTCGCGCTGCGTGCCACGCTCCATCAGCAGCAGGAACGTGCCGTCGCCGAGCCGGCCGAACAGGTCGCTCGCCTGGCGCGTCTCGGCGATCAGCCCGGCGAACTGTCCGACGAATTCCTCGATCGCGAGCGGGCCGAGCTCTGCGCTCAGCGTCTCGAGCTTGTCGGGCTGAATCGCCACCAGCTGGCGGATGCCGGCTTTGATCGGCTGCGATAACGCCTGCTGCAGCTGTTGCATGAAGAAGCGCCGCTGCAACGCGCCGGTCGCGGCATCGCGCTCCAACGCGTCCGTGAGCTGCTCGTTGATCGTGCCGGCGTCGCGCCTCTTTGCCGCGACACACAGGCGCACCGCGGGCTCGCCATCGAAGTCGACGCGCGATAGCTCGATTTCCAGCGGCAGGCTCGTGCCGTCCGACAGCAAGGCGCTGGCCCGCAGGGAATGGTTCGACCACTTGCCCTGCAGGCACGCCACCAGCGCGCCCTTGATCGCCGCATGCGCCTCGCCATCGAAGGCGTCCATCAGCGGCGTGCCCAGGATCTCCTCCGCGTCGGGCAGCCCGTAGAGATCGAGCCACGCCGGGTTCGCGTCGACCACGATGCCTTCCTGCACGTGCGCGATCGCGTCGGCCGAGCCGGCCATGAACGATTTCAGCTGCTCGCTGTATTCGCGCGCCGAGCTGATCGTGCGATTGAGCGTCTGCGTGCGGTTGTAGGCTTCGAGCTCGCGCGCCACGACCAGCCGGAACCGCAGCGGATTGACGAGCGTGACCGCATCGCGCGCGCCCTGTTGCATCGCTGCCGCGATCGCTTCCTCGTCCAGCTGCTCGCGCGCGATCAGCACCGGCACGTCGGCGCCGAACTGCTTGCTGACTGCCATCACCCTGGCGATGTCGGCTGGGTCCTGCCCGACGAATGCGACCAGCATGTGGGCGTTGATCTGCGTCAGAGCGTCGCCGAGATCGTTGAGCTCGCGGATCCAGTTGCAGCGCACGGGCAGGCCGGCGTTGCGCAGCGTGCTGTTGATGGCTTCGACGTTGTCCTGATGACGGGTCAGGACGATCATCGGCACCGCGCTCTGTTCGGCCAAAGCTACTCTCCGCTTCTTTGATGCAAGTCTAGCATCGCCTCTGCCACCGCCGTCTTGGCCGGCGCGCCCGCGATCTCGCGCACCAGTCGTGGCACCAGGTACCCGGGCAGGGTGGCGGTGAGCTCGCGATGCAGCTGGAGCGCGCGGCGCTCGTCGACGTCGAAGTGCGCCGCTCCTTGTACCTTATCCAACAGATGCAGGTAGTAGGGAAGAACGCGTGTCGCAAACAGCGATTCGCTGAGCTGCGCAAGTGTCGCGACCGAGTCGTTGACCCCGGCCAGCAGCACCGACTGGTTCAGCAGCGTTGCCCCCACGCTCGCCAGATCCGTGCAGGCGCGCTGCACCTGTGCGTCGATCTCGTTTGCATGATTGGCATGGACTACTACGACCTTCTGTAGCGGCACGCGAGCCAGCCACTTGAGCAGCCCCGCATCGACGCGCTCCGGCAGCACGAGGGGATAACGTGTGTGAATGCGCAGCCGGCGAACGTGCCGCACGGCATGCAGCTCGTCGGTGAGCTGCGTCAGGCGCCGATCGCTCAAGCTCAACGGGTCGCCGCCGCTGAGGATCACTTCGTGAATGCTCGGATCGGCCTGCAGCCGTGCGATGACCGGCTCCCAGCCCTGCCGCAGTGCCGACTGCTCCGCATAGGGGAAATGCCGGCGAAAGCAGTAGCGACAGTGCACGGCGCAGGCCCCGGTCGTGACGACGAGCGCGCGGCCCGCATATTTGTGCAACAGGCCGGGCGCGGTGCTGCTGGCGATATCGCCGACCGGATCGGTGTTGAAGTCGGGCGTGGACACCAGCTCCGCGGCACCCGGCAGGACTTGCAGCAGCAACGGGTCGCGCGGATCGCCACGGCGCATGCGCGCGACATAACCGCGCGGCACGCGCAGCGGGAATTTGCCGGCCGCCGCGAATGCGGGCTCGATCAGCGCGGGATCGAGGCCGAGCACGGCACACAGCTCGGCGGGATCGGCGATCGCGTCGGCCAGCGCCTGCTGCCAATTAAGCGCCTGCGGCTGGCCGGAGAGAGAGGTTGCGGCTATCATCTGCGCCCCTTGCGAAACCCCCTATCTTATTGAGTCACGGTGCGAAATGGGCAGCTTCTCTACGAACGAATTCAAGTCCGGCCTGAAGATCATCCTCGAGAATGACCCCTATTCGATCGTCGAGAACGAGATGGTGAAGCCGGGCAAGGGCCAGGCGTTCAACCGCGTCAAGGTGCGCAATCTCAAGACCGGCCGCGTCATCGAGCGCACGTTCAAGTCCGGCGACAGCGTCGAGGCGGCGGACGTGGTCGAGACGGAAATGCAGTACCTCTACACCGACGGCGAGTTCTGGCACTTCATGGTGCCGGACACGTTCGAGCAGTTCACCGCCGGCAAGGAAGCGATGGGCGAGGGCGCCATCTGGCTGAAGGACGGCATGGAGTGCACGGTGATGTTGTGGAACGGCGTGCCGCTGAACGTCACGCCGCCGGCACACGTCGAGCTGAAGGTGGTCGAGACGGATCCGGGCGTGCGCGGTGACACCGCGACCGGCGGCGCGAAGCCGGCGAAGCTGGAGACCGGCGCAGTGGTGCGCGTGCCGTTGTTCATCAATGAAGGCGAGACGATCCGCGTGGATACCCGAACGTCGGAATATCTGTCGCGCGGCAAGGCGTAGACAGAGTCAGATCGCCTTCAATACCTCGGCGACGACTCGCTCGAGCCCTGCCTGATCCTCTGAGTCGAACCGCGCGAACTTCGGGCTGTCGAGGTCGAGCACGCCGATCAGCTCGTTGCCGCGCACCAGCGGCACGACGATCTCGGAATTGGACGCCGAGTCGCAGGCGATGTGCCCGTCGAACTCGTGCACGTTCTCGACGATCACGGTTGCGCGGCGCGCGGCGGCCGTACCGCACACGCCTTTGCCGAGAGCGATGCGCACGCACGCCGGCTTACCCTGGAACGGCCCGACCACCAGCTCGCCGTCTTTCAGCAGATAGAAGCCCACCCAGTTCAAGTCGGGTAATGAGTGATAAAGGAGCGAGGTCGTGTTCGCGAAATTCGCGATCGCGTCGCGCTCGCCTTCGAGCAGCGCGCGCGTCTGCGCGACGACGCTTGCGTACAGCGCGGCCTTCGGTTGCGTCGGATCGATGTCGAGCTCGTGCATGAGTCAGGCCCTGTCGATGGGAAAAGCGAGCACTTCGTCGATGTGCCGGGCGCCGATGGCGCACATCACCAGGCGGTCGAACCCGAGCGCCACACCGGAGCACTCCGGCAGTCCGTGCTCCAGCGCTGCCAGGAAGTTCTCGTCGATCGGCACCGCCGGCAGGCCGCGGCGCTGGCGCTCGGCGACGTCGTGCTCGAAGCGCGCGCGTTGCTCCTGCGGATCGCCGAGCTCGTGGAAGCCGTTGCAAAGCTCGATGCCGTCGAGATATGCCTCGAAGCGCGAGGCGAGGTGGCCATGCACGCGCGCGAGTGCAGCCTGCGAGGCCGGATAGTCGTAGACGAATGTGAGCCGGTCGAGCCCGAGTTGCGGCCCGACCAGCGTGCCCATGATCAGATCGAGGCATGCGTCGCGGTCGTGTGCGACGTCGCGAGGCACCTCGATGCCAGCGCTCTGCAATCGTGCGACCAGCATCGGCGTGGCGTCCTGAAACACATCCACGCCGGCGTGCAGCTGCATCGCTTCGCGATACGTGAGGCGCTCGGCGCGGTCGAACTGTCGTGAAGCCGGCAGCACTGCACTGATCAAGCGTTCGACGTCGGACATCAGCGAATGATGGTCGTAACCGACGCGATACCACTCGATCATCGTGAACTCGGGGTTGTGCCAGCGGCCGCTCTCGCCATCGCGGTAGACCTTGCAGATCTGCCAGATGTCGCCGCAGCCGGCGGCGAGCAGGCGCTTCATCGCGTACTCGGGCGAGGTCTGCAGGAAACCGCGGCGTCCCGAGGGAGTCGCCTCGATGCTGGCGATGTGCACGTCGGTCACCGCCGCTGCACTCAACACCGGCGTTTCGACTTCGAGCGCGCGAGTCGCAGCGAAGTATTCGCGCATTGCGCGCAGCATTGCTGCTCGGACTTCGAGCGTTGCGATGGATGCAGTCGGCCGCCAGCTCACGTTCCCACCGCCCGCGCGATGGGCCGGCCGAGCTGCACCGTCGACTCCGGCACCAGCGTGGACTCCCATGCAACGCGATTGCGCTCGAACAGCAGTATCACAGTCGATCCCATGTTGAAGCGACCGAGCTCTTCGCCCTTTGCGAAGTGTCGGCCGAGGCCCGTCGCAATGCGCGTCGGCGCTTTCCTGCCGCGCGGCGGCGGGTTCACTTCGCCGCAATGTACCGTCTCGATGCTGCCGACGAACAGGGCGCCGACCAGGATGACGGCCATGCGGCCGAGCGGCGTCGTGAAGTCGCAGATGAGTCGCTCGTTGCGGGCGAAGACGCGCGGCACTGCACGTGCCGTCGCGGCGTTCACGCTGAAGAGCTCGCCCGGCACATAGACGTTGTCGCGCGCAGTTCCGGCGTACGGCATATGAATGCGGTGATAGTTGTATGGCGCGAGGTAGATGCAGGCGAAGCTGCCACCGCGATAGGCGGCCACAGCTTCGGCATCGCCCGCCAGCAATTCCTGCAGCGAATAGTGCTGTCCCTTCGCTTGTATCAACGAATCCTCGTCGATCCCGCCGCACTGACTGACCGTGCCATCCACCGGGCTGACGACGGCGCCGGGTTCCGCGGCAATCGGCCGCGCGTCAGGCCGCAATGCGCGCGTGAAAAACGCATTGAAGCTGGGATACGTGAAGGGGTCCGATTGCACCGCCTCGGCCATGTTCAAGCGATAACCGCTGAGGAAGATGCGCAGGAACGTGTTCCTGATCCAACGCGCTTCGCTGCGCGCGACCGAGTAGATCACGCGCGACAGCAGCTGCTTCGGCAGGATGTACTGGAGGGCAGCGAACCAGCGGTCGCCGGCTCGGATCGTCGGTGCTTGCGTCATGCGCCTGCAATCCGCCGATAGTCTTCCGCGATCAGCTGCGGCAGGTGCGGCGCCGAGAACAATGCACGCAGCTTGCCGTCGGGATCGATGAGGAACACCGAGGTCGAGTGATCGACGCTGTAGCTGCCGCCTTCGAGCGGCCGTTTGGCCACGAGCACGCCCATGCGCTGCGCGAGCTCGTCGATCGCGGGCTTGGTACCCGTCGCGCCGACGAAGGTCGGATCGAACGCTTTCACGTAGCCAGCGAGGCGTTCGGGCGTATCGCGCTCCGGATCGACCGAGATCAAGACGACCTGCGGGCGCAGCTTCTCCGGCAGACTCGCGAGCTGCTTGGCGGTCTGCGCCAGCGCGGTCATCGTGACCGGGCAAACGTCAGGACAGCTGGTAAAGCCGAAGAACACGAAGCTCCAGCGTCCGCGCAGCCGGTCCACATCGAACGGCCGGTGGTCCTGGTCGACGAGCGCGAGCGGTGGCAGCGGCCGCGGGGGCGAGAGCAGCGTGGCAGTGGCTGTTTGCGCGCCAGCCTGACGTTGCACCACCCAACGCGCCGACAGGATGCCGGCGGCGACGGCTACAATGGCGACAAGAGCTGCGAGCGCGAGCGTCTGAGTTCGGGACATCGTTTCCTCGTGGCGCGAATTATCGCACGGCCGCCCGATGAACCCGACCTCCAAAAATTCTGCTGGGCCGCCTGCCGCCGCACCGGTCACGCTGCCCGCACCGGATCCGGCGACGGTCGAGCAGCTGATTCACTACGGCACGCTGCTGTTCGAGCAATCCGAGCTGTGGTTCGGTCACGGCACCGACAACGCGTTCGACGAAGCCGCCGAGCTGGTGTTCTTCGGCGCCGGGCTGCGACACGAGGATGCGGCAGACGTGTACAGCCGGCAGCTCGGCGCTGCCGAGCGTGCCGCGATCCTCGCGCTGTTCGGGCGAAGAGTCGCAGAGCGCATTCCCGCTGCCTATCTCACGCATCGCATGTGGTTCGCAGGACACGAGTTCTATGTCGACCAGCGAGTGCTGGTGCCGCGCTCGCCGCTCGCCGAGCTGGTCGAGGTGCAATTCCAGCCCTGGATCGCGCCGGAGAAAGTGCATCGGGTTCTCGATATCGGCACTGGCTCGGGGTGCATCGCGATTGCCAGCGCGCTGGCGGTGCCCGATGCGCACGTCGATGCGAGCGACGTTTCAGAGGACGCGCTCGCGGTTACGGCAATCAACATCGCCAAGCACGGCGTGCAAGCGCGTGTGCGGCCGATCCGCTCCGATGTGTTCGACGCGCTCGCGGGCGAGCGCTACGACGTGATCGTTTCGAACCCGCCATACGTGGGCGATGCCGAGATGGTCGATCTGCCGCCGGAGTATCGGCACGAGCCCGCGACCGGCTTGCATTCCGGCGTCGATGGGCTCGACATCGTGCGGCGGATCCTGAGCGGGGCTGCGGCACACCTGCAGCCGCATGGCGTGCTGATCGTCGAGGTGGGCAACTCCGAAGGCGCGCTGGTCGAGGCCTTTCCGCACGTGCCGTTCACGTGGCTGCAGTTCGAGCGTGGCGGCGGCGGCGTGTTTCTGCTGAGCGCGGAGCAGCTAGAATCAGCCCATGTCCGGTAATACCTTCGGCAAGCTGTTCACTGTCACCACCTTCGGCGAGAGCCACGGCCCGGCGCTGGGCTGCATCGTCGACGGCTGTCCGCCGGGGCTGGAGCTGTCGGAACAGGATATCCAGCCGGATCTGGAACGGCGGCGCACCGGCACGTCGCGTCATACCAGTCAACGCAAGGAGCCCGACCAGGTCCGCATCCTCTCGGGCGTGTTCGAGGGACGCACGACCGGCACGCCGATCGGGCTCCTGATCGAGAACGAAGACCAGCGCTCGCGCGACTACGAGAAGATCAAGGATCGCTTCCGGCCCGGGCACGCCGACTACACCTACCAGCAGAAGTACGGCTTCCGCGACTACCGCGGCGGGGGTCGCTCGTCGGCGCGCGAGACGGTCATGCGCGTCGCTGCGGGTGCAATCGCGCGCAAGTATCTGCACGGACGGCTCGACATCAGCATCCACGGGTATCTCGCGCAGCTCGGCCCGCTACAGCTCGAGGTCAAGTCATTGGCAGGCGTGTACGACAATCCGTTCTTTTGTCCCGATCCATCGCGGCTCGAAGAGCTCGACGCCTACATGACCGAGCTGCGCCGCTCGGGCGATTCGGTGGGCGCGCGCGTCAACGTCATCGCGACCGGCGTGCCGCCCGGGCTCGGCGAGCCGGTGTTCGACAAGCTCGATGCCGACATCGCGCACGCGATGATGGGCATCAACGCGGTCAAGGGCGTCGAGATCGGCGCGGGCTTCGCGGCGATCGAGCAGAAGGGCAGTCAGCATCGCGACGAGATGTCGCCCGCGGGCTTCCTCTCCAACAACGCCGGCGGTGTGCTCGGCGGCATTTCCTCCGGCCAGGACATCGTGGTGAGCATCGCGCTCAAGCCTACTTCGAGCATCATCATCCCCGGCCGGACGATCGACGAGCAGGGCGCGAGCGTCGAGGTCGTCACGACCGGCCGTCACGATCCCTGCGTCGGGTTGCGTGCGACGCCGATCGCCGAAGCAATGCTCGCGCTCGTGCTGATGGATCACTACCTGCGTCACCGCGCGCAGAACGCCGACGTTGTCGCAAAAACTCCTAGGATTCCGCCGCGCGCGTAGCACTCTGCGCTCGCTGTTAGGGGCCGATCTCACGGTCGTTTTGCGGGCTACGTACCTTATCGGCGTGCGGGGTTTCATGTAGTGTTCGTCCAGCAGAAAACGGGTGCCCGCGCGCGTTAGGAATATGAGTAGACGTTGGAATGTAGCGGTGGTCGGCGCGACTGGCCTCGTCGGCAGCACCATGCTGTCCATCCTGGAACAGCGGGCGTTTCCGGTCGGCGAGGTGCACGCGGTTGCCAGCGCCCGCTCGGTCGGGCGCACGGTGCGCTTCCAGGGACGGGACCTGCCCGTTCAGGATCTGGAGAGCTTCGACTTCTCCAAGGTGCAGATCGGCCTGTTCTCGGCCGGCGCCAGCGTTTCCAAGGTGCATGCGGTGCGCGCCGGCAAGGCCGGTTGCGTCGTGATCGACAACACCTCGCAGTTCCGCTACCAGGACGACATTCCGCTGGTGGTCACCGAGGTCAATCCGCACGCGATCGCCGGCTATCGCAAGCACAACATCATCGCCAACCCGAACTGCTCGACCATGCAGATGCTGGTGGCGCTCAAGCCGCTGCACGACGTGGCGCAGATCGAGCGCATCAACGTCGCCACCTACCAGTCGGTGTCGGGCGGCGGGCAGAAGGCGATCGACGAGCTGGAGCAGCAGACCGCAGCGCTCGCCCAGGGCGGCACAGCCGTGCCGAAAGTGATCGCCAAGCAGATCGCCTTCAATTGCGTGCCGCAAATCGACGTGTTCCTCGACAACGGCTACACCAAGGAAGAGATGAAGATGTTCTGGGAGACCCAGAAGATCATGGAGGACCCGTCGATCCGCGTGAACGCGACCGCCGTCCGGGTCCCGGTCCATGTAGGTCATTCGGAGGCGGTGCACATCGAGACGCGGCGCAAGCTGACGGAGACGCAGGCGCGGGAGATCCTGAGCCGCGCTCCGGGCGTAGTGGTGATGGATGAGCGCAAGCCGGGGGGCTATCCCACGGCCGTTACCGAGGGGGCGGGCACCGACCCGGTGTACGTGGGTCGCATCCGCGAGGACATCTCGCACGAGCGAGGTCTGAATCTGTGGATTGTGTCCGATAACGTTCGCAAGGGAGCTGCTTTAAATAGCGTCCAAATCGCCGAAATTTTG
>DATNFA010000076.1:0-15670 GCA_035606615.1 Steroidobacteraceae bacterium | reverse complement strand
GTGCGAGGAAATACGCAGCCGAGCAGCCGACAATGCCACCGCCGATGACTGCGACGTCCACAGCGCCAGGGAGCACGTGAGCATCGCGCCACGCCCACTCGTCGGTCAGGCTCGAGTAGACCTGTTGTTCGCCGTGCATTCCCAGAAGTCTTGCAGTTTTGTGCGGGGGTTGCACGAGCCGGACGTGCAAGGACATGATGTCCGCGGGTCATGGCTACCTGGATCAAGTGGAGGACAGGCAATGACGGAGGAACGTGCAGTACTGGCCGGCGGTTGTTTCTGGGGCGTGCAGGATCTCTTTCGCCGCTACGATGGCGTTCTCTCGACCCGCGTCGGCTACACCGGCGGCAGTACGCCCAATGCCACCTATCGCAATCACGGCAGACATGCGGAAGCAGTCGAGATCATTTTTGATCCTGCCAGGATCAGCTATCGACAGATACTCGAGTTCTTCTTCCAGATTCATGATCCGACCACGCGCAATCGTCAGGGGAACGATGTCGGAACCAGCTATCGATCGGCGATCTTCTACACGAGCGACGAGCAGCGTCGGATTGCCGAGGACACGATTGCCGACGTCGAGGAGTCCGGGCTGTGGCCCGGCAAGGTCGTGACCGAGGTCGAGCCGGCAGGAGAGTTCTGGGAAGCCGAACCCGAGCATCAGGACTATCTCCTGAACAATCCCGGGGGCTACACCTGCCACTTCATTCGTCCCGGCTGGCAGCTGCCCAGACGCAAGAGCCAGGAAACGAAGTCGGCCTGAGCGCTGTCCGCTGCAGGC
Organism: Steroidobacteraceae bacterium; assembly: GCA_035606615.1. Lineage (GTDB taxonomy): Bacteria > Pseudomonadota > Gammaproteobacteria > Steroidobacterales > Steroidobacteraceae > Steroidobacter. The sequence continues at coordinate 14,889 of DATNFA010000076.1, read as the reverse complement.
GCGCCTTCAGGGCTATACGTTGGAGCCACCCGGGTAATGGCGCGGGAAAATTACGCGGAAAGTCGTGCCCTGCCCGGCGGCTGACTGCAACTCGATGCTCGCATCGAGCAGCTCGCACAAGCGCTTCACGATGGAAAGCCCGATTCCTTCTCCGGCGGGCAGTCGCCTGCTGCTCGCCGTCGACTGTGAGTCGAGGGTCGGTGGAGGACTCGCCGAAAGTGAGGGAGCGCCGTCGCTTTGCGGACTCTCCTCCACCTCACGAGCGCCGTCTGTTGCATCCTTCAGCTCCTGCCGCAGCGGCATCGCATCGCTGGTGAAACCGGCGCCTGTGTCCTGCACGCACAGTGCCCAATGATGAGGGTCCGCCGGCGATGAGCCTGCTTCCCAGGTCACCAGCACGCCGCCGGATTGCGTTGCCTGCAGTGCATTCAGCACCAGGTTCTGCAGGATTCTTTGCACCTTGACCGCGTCGCCTTCGACTTCCAGCGCGGCGGGCCCTTCGCACTTGAGGAAGAGGTTGCGGTCGGCAGCAAGCGGACGCGCGGTCTCGCAAAATTCCTTGACGAGCCGCGCGGCATCGAAAGCCTTCACGTTGCGTTGCTCGTGACCAGCTTCGAGTCGCGCGTGATCCAGCAGATCGGTAAGCAGCTTGCTCAACGCAGTGGCAGCGACGGACAGTGCATGAGAGATCTCAGTCCGCTTCGTATCGGGCAGATCTTCCCGCGTCAGGACTGTGGATGCATTGACGATCACGTGGGCGCTACCCCGCAGGTCGTGAGCAGCCCGTCGCCAACCCTCTGCCCGTTCGAGCTCGATACCGTGCAAAGCGTCCAGTGCAGTTTCGAGATCGTAAAGACGGCCCGCGGCCTCGCTCTGTTGCAACTGTGTGTAGCGCGATGCGCTGGCGCAGACGCCATCGTTGGCCAAGCGCACCAATTCGCGTCGCGCAACCTGCAGGACCTCTGGCTCGAGTTCCGTGTGTTGCGCCGCGTAGCGTTCCAGCTCGGTCAATAGACACAGTTGCAAGTGGCCCCATTCGCGCATCGTCTCGGTGAGACGATAGCCTTGCTGCCAGCGGTGAGTGCCATGCTCCGCAGCCCATTCCTTTTGCTCAGCTCGTGCTTCCGCCTTTTCTTCGGGATCCTGCGCGCGCAGGCGATCCTCGAATGCGTCCAGAACGTCGGGAATGTGGTCGACGAATTGATTGCGCGTGCTCGTTGCCGCCGACGTGACTTCAGGATCGATGTCGGTCGCCAGTCGCCACGCGTCCAGCAGCGCTTCGCGTCGGCGTGCAAGGTGATCGGCGAGCGCTCGCAGTTGTCCGCGCGTCCGCTTGGTATCGGCCATCGATTTTCCCCAGTCGCTGTCCGCGGGATCCCCGGACGAGATGGAGTTTGCACGCCTCAAGTGCAAATCGCATCAATGACCACTGCGATGCCGCGTGCGCTGTAGGGCGATCGCACTCAATGCGTAAGCGGTTGCCTCAGCCGGCGAGCTTGCTCTGGATTGCCTGTGCCTGTTTCAAGTGGTCGCGCAAGGTGGGCAGGACCCTCTTTGCATAGGTACGCAGGTCTAGATCGAGTTTCTCATCGTCCGCTGCGGTTTCGAACAGCTCGACAGCGGCCTTATGGTCTTCGACCATCTGCTCCATGTAGTCGCGGTCGAAACTCTTGCCCGCCTCCTGCTGCTGGAACTTCTCAATCGTGGCCTTGTGCAGGGCGGTCCGTGAAGACGGTACTTGCACGCCCTTGCCCTTGCTGGCGGTCACAAGCTCCTGGTTCGCCTTCGTGTGGTCTTCGACTACGTGCTTGGCAAACGCTTTGACCTGTCCGTTCGTCGCCTTCTTGGCGCCGAGCTCGCCCATTTCGACTTCAGCCAGACCGCCGGTGCCCGCCTGCTCCACGAACTCTTTCGCGGCAGCACCCGACTGCGCGGTGGTGGCCGACTGCGCGGTGGTGGCGGTGTCCTGCGCCATCGACGCGCCGCTCGTCGCGCACAACAGTGCTGCGACCACGACTAGTGATCTGTTCATGATGCCCTCTTGCTTCGACAACGGAATCATCCCGCACGATCCGGGACTCGAGAGAGCAACGCACGGCCTACATGTCCCTGTTCCGTGTGACTTCATCAATGATTGCGTGCGTCGCGTGTGTACGCCAGCGCACTGTGATCATCGCGACAGTCGCGCATCATCGCCGGAATCCCTGCGGCGTGCACCGCTTCACCTACACACACCGCGAGAATCGAAATGAACCAGTACCTACAAATCTACCGCCACCTGCACACGCAGCCGGCCCGCAGCAGGCATTCCTTCAAGAAGGCGCTGGCAGTGACGCTTTGCGCAAGCGCGCTCGGCCTGCTCAGCGCGTGCAGCGGAGTGTCCCAGCTTACGAAAGAGCGAGTCGCGCAAAGCGAAACGTCCGTCCAGCAAGCGCAACAGACGGCCGGGAAGTCCGAGCATGGCGCAGTGGAACTGCAGCAGGCGCGCGAGAAGCTCGACGCTGCGAAGAGCGCACTGGCGAAAGGCCAGCAGCAACAGGCGGAGCGCATGGCTGCGCAGGCGCACCTATACGCCGAGCTTGCAGTCGCCAAGTCGCAGAGCGCCGATGCGCGGAAGTCCGCGGATGAAGTGCTCGCGAGCTTGAACACGCTGCGTCAGGAGACTGAACGCAGCACGCCGGCACAGCGCTGAGCCTGAATGCAAATCGTCCGATATGAATGAGGTCAAGGGTATGAAGTCGAGCAACCGAGTTATCGTGAGTATGGCCGTCGCTGCAGTCCTGGCTGCGTGCAGCTCCGCCCCGCCAAACAACGAGTCGCTGGAAGCGGCGCGGACCATGATTCCGGAGGTGGAGAAATCCGCGCGTGCCGGCGTTGCGGCCGCGGACATCGCCAACGCACGTCACTCGCTGGACGCAGCGAACCGCCTCGCCGCGGCCAAGGCCAAGGCGCCGGACATCGAGTTCGAGGCCCAGAACGCCGTACTCAGCGCCCAGATCGCCAACGAAAAGATCCTCACGGCACAGGCGAACGATGAAATTGCCGCCGGCAATGCCCAACGGCAAACCGTTTTGCTCGAGGCGCGCGATCGGCAAGCACAGCAGAGCGTTCGCGCGGCCGATGCCTCCCAGCAGCGCGTCGATTCACTCGAGGCGCAGCTCGCCGATCTGAAGGTGAAGAAGACGGAACGAGGCCTGGTGCTGACGCTCGGTGACGTACTGTTCGACACGAATCAGTCGACGCTGAAGGCGGGCGCTTATGGGACGCTCGATCGTCTCGCCACGGCGCTACGCGAAAACTCAGGACGCAAGGTGACCATCGAAGGTCATACCGACAACGTGGGCTCGGATGCAACCAATCAGGGGTTGTCTGAGCGTCGCGCGCAGTCCGTGCAGATGGCCCTGACACAACGCGGTGTGGCGCGTGATCAGACTACGGCGATCGGCAAAGGCGAGAACTTCCCGGTAGCCAGCAACGACGATGCGAACGGACGCCAATCGAACCGTCGCGTCGAGCTGATCTTTGCCGAGGACGCACCGCGCGTCGCCGCGGACCAGCCCTGAGTGTCCAAGGGTGACATCGGGCCCGCAGACATCGTGTCTGCGGGCTTGCTCAGCGAACTGACGGAAGCGTTCGCTCGTAGATGCGGTTGCCGCGCAGGTAGCAGGCGCACGAAGCCTTCTTCAAGCCCGCCGCGTCGAGGACCGTAATTGCTCCGCGGCTATAGTCGATCAGATCTCGGGCATGCAGGGAGCGCGCAGCGTAAGTCACGCCTGCCCGCCGTACGCCGAGCATGTAGGCAAGAAACTCCTGCGTGAGGTTGAAGCGATCGCTGCCCACGCGTTCACGAGTCATCAATAACCACCGCGCCAACCGGCTCTCTACACGATGGTAGTGGGTGCAGGCGGCCGTCAGCGCGAGTTGCTCCATCAACACGTGCACATATCGATTCATGACTTCGCGCAGGTCGCCATCCTGCTTGCAGTGCCGCCGGAAGGTCGCCGCGCGCATGCGCAGCGCCGGTCCACTGCCCTGGACGATGGCGCGCAGCGGCGAGACGTTCACGCCCAGGAGAATGGATGTTCCCAACATGCCCTCGTTGCCGATGACTCCGACCTCGAGGCGCGCCCCGTCCGCGAGTACGGACACCAGCGAGATGACGCTGTCCCGCGGAAAGTACACGTGCTTCAGCAGCTTGCCCTCGACGCACAGAACAGCCTCGAACTGCAGATCCACCTGCTCACAGCTGGCAAGCAGTCTGTTTTGGCTGCGCCGCGGCAATGCCGCAATCAGTCTATTGGTACTGGCTTCCGCGACGGGCTTCGAACGGAGTGTTTTCGATTTCACCGTCGCAGCTTGCGCGCGGCGATAGTCGCGCGCTGTGCGGCAGCGTACGTCCAGGTCCGTGCTTTGTCCTACATGTGTGCGGCACCGTACAGAGCGTCTTCTTTACTCGGCGGAATCTACATGGTCAACGTGTCGGCGGAGCCATCACAACTCGAAGGCCGGGAGCTCAGACATGAATACAGCAATGCGCTTCCACGCAGAGGATCGAGCGCGCGATCACACTACCGACGCCATGGCCTTGCCCAGAGGCCAAGGTGTGCCGGACCTGCGTCTGGAGTCTGCAGCGTGGAGCCAGCTGTCCAGAGCACTTGCAGACGATCCGTCCGAGGCCCTGTCGTGCGCGGTCGACGTCGCCCGCAACCTTTGTCACGCGGGCACAGCAGGCCTGAGCCTGTTCAAGCAAGATGGAGCGAATCTCCCGGTGGTGCGCTGGGAACTCGTTCGCGGCGAGCTCGCGTGCTACGAAGGACTCGACACCCCGGTGAGCCGGAGCCCGTGCGGGCTGTGCCTGGATGCCGGCGCGACGATTCTGGTGTCACGACCGGCGCAAGCATTCGCCTGGCTCGAAGACACCCGGCCATCGATCCTCGAGGAGCTGATCGCACCGCTACAGGACGGCAGTGGTGATGTGGCGGGCACGCTTTGGATCGCACATCACGACGCTCGTTCCCATTGCTCGGCCGATGATGTACGCATCTTGGAGCAGCTCGCATCCCAGATCGTACTGGCGTTGCGGCTGCAGGAGGATGCGAAGCAGCGCGAGCATGCTTTGAGCGTCTTGCAGTCCCTGCAAAACGCTCAGCAAGCCCTTCTCTCGTACGACCTGACCCATGAGCAGACCGAACGCCAGCAGGCCGAAGCGGCTGAACACGAAGCCCGGCGCGCCTTGCTGCTCAAGGAGGCGATGATCGACGAGGTCAATCATCGTGCGAAGAACACTTTGCAGGCGGCGTCGACTTTGCTGTCGATGCACGCCCGCGTCGCTGCCTCGGCGGAAGTGAGACGAGCGCTACTCGACAGCCGTGACCGTTTGCAATTGCTGGCAGAGGTGCACGCAATCATCTCCAGCGCGACTGACGACAGCCAGACCGTTCTGATGCCGGAGCTGCTGCAAACTCTGTGTGATGCACTCAGACAGTCCTTCGGCAGTACCTGTCCGGCCGTGAGACTGGAACTGACGACAGATCCGATATCGCTGCCGGTCAAGGAAGCGATTGCAATCGCGTTGCTCTCGAACGAGGCAGTCACCAACGCCTACAAACATGCATTTGCGGACCAGCGCGCAGGAGAGATCGCGGTCCGGCTGCACCGCACGTCCGAGCACGTATTGGTCCTGCGAATTGCGGATTCCGGCGTGGGCGCAGACCTTGCTCGAGGCGCAGGCGGCATGGGCCTGACACTGATGCGCACTCTCGCGACGCAGGTTCGCGGTACGCTCGAGCTCGAAGGTCATGCCGGCGCCAAGGGGACCCGAGTCACGTTGACGATGGATCGTCAGTCCGCCGCGCAGAGGGCTCCGTGAGTGTGAAATCCCTCGTTGCAGCGCCAATCGCTGCCTGAATAGTCGAGATGAGCGTCGGCGGGCAGCTGCACGGCGACGCACGCCGCAGCGTCCTTGCGGAAGCCCCGTTCGCACTCCCAGTCATTTCCGGAACGCGACAGGAATCCCTGTGCCGGGACGGCGACCCGCAGGCACGAGGTGCCGGCCAGGCGGAATCCGCGGTCGCATTCCCAGCCCACTCCGTATGCGGACCCGCTCGCATGCCCGTTCACGGGAACCTGGATGGGCACGCACGCACCGTTGCCTTCGCGGTAGTCGCGATCGCATCGCCAACCCTTGCCGGACACATCGTCGTCCAGGTAGGCGTTCGGCGGCACGCGGATGGCGACGCACCGGTCGTTCACATCCAGATAACCTCTGTTGCAGCGCCAGCTGCTGCCGGAAGCATCCAGATAGCCGTTTGCCGGCACGACGATGGACACGCAAGTGTCCCCGACGCGCTGATAGCCACTCATGCAATCCCAGCCGCTTCCGTAGCGATTCGCCCGCGCATGGTCAGGCACCGCGCTCGGTGCAGCCGCGACGGGCAGCGCAGCGCAGACAGCAAGCCCCAACAGTAGCGGCGCAAGTCTGGACACTCTTTTCACCTGACTCTCCTGTGCGACTGAGATCGATGCTACGAACGACAGGACTTCACGTCCGTACGCTCACGAACATTGCGGCTTGCGTGCGCCAGCGTACAGATGGCGGCGCTAGTGTTGGAGAAGATGCATGAGACCATCGACCACAGCCGTGAGGAGCGACCGTGATTACTGCACCGACCGCCGATGGCGCCCAAAAGCAAAGTGCAGCGCCAGACCAGGACGCAGCCGAAGCCGATGAGCGTTGTTTGCTGGCAGAGCTGTCGATCATTCGAGGCGGACACTGGTATTACTACGACGGATATCGCTACGAGCGTCTGTCTGACGCCGTTGCTTACGCACAGCTCGTCCAGGGGCGCACGCGCCGATCCGGCTCGTCGGCAGCGCAGTAGGAATGGCAAAGGCTGCGTGGAAAGACTCGGTCGCGCGCTACCAGCGCCCGTCCACGAAGCGTGCGCTTTGGCAGCTGACCCACACGTTCGGTCCGTACGTGCTCTTGTGGTATGCGATGTACCGCGTGCACGAGATATCGCTGTGGCTCACCGTGCCTCTGGCAATTGTGTCCGCCGCGTTCCTGGTGCGCATCTTCATCATCTTTCATGACTGCACGCACGGCTCATACTTTCGCTCCCGGCGCGCGAACGACGTTGTCGGCTTCATCGCTGGCGTCTTGACGTTTACGCCGTACGGGCACTGGCGCTGGGAGCACGCGGTGCATCACAGCAGCGCCGGCGATCTCGACCGGCGCGGCATTGGCGATATCTGGACCATGACTGTCGAGGAGTATCTGAGCGCCTCGCCCCGGCGACGCCTTGTCTATCGGCTGACGCGCAATCCGCTGGTGCTGTTCGTGATCGCCCCGCTGTTCGTGTTCGTGGTCAAGCAGCGCTTTGCCTCACCCAAGGCGGACAAGCGGCACCGCCGCTCCGTATGGAGACTGAACTGGGTGCTGCTCGGTACGGCGGCGCTGCTCAGCTGGATCTTCGGCATCGCGCCTTATCTGCTGATTCAGTCGATCGCCATGGCCGTCGCCGGCGCCATAGGACTCTGGCTGTTCTACGTGCAGCATCAATTCGAAGGTGTTTACTGGGAACGCGGCGACAACTGGGATTACACGCGGGCCGCGCTGCACGGCAGCTCCTACTACAAGCTGCCGAAGGTGCTGCAATGGCTGTCGGGCAACATCGGCTTTCATCACATCCATCACCTGAGCCCGCGTATCCCCAACTACAACCTGCAACGCTGTCACGAAAGCAACCGGTTGTTTCAGGAAGTCACGACCATAACGCTGACCGCCAGCCTGCGATCGCTCAAGTTGCGCTTCTGGGACGAGCATGGCAGGAAGCTCGTCGGGTACGCGCAGCTGCACGGCATGAAACGATGAGCGTCGAAGCCGACCGCTGCTTGTTCATAAGGCTCGGCCGGTGCGGTGAGCAGACCGCACAATGCATCGTTGCGGGCGAGTTGCGCCTGGATTATCCGCAGGTGTCCCACCAGTTCGCCCTCGACGGCCGATGGACGCAGGTCGACTCGCAGATCGCTCCGACGGACCAGGATCGCGAAGACAGCGCGCGCCATACGAATCAAATTCGCGCCTTCTACGAAGCTTCCGCGAGCACGCTATGGATCACGTTCCACGCCGACTGCATGTGGTGGTCATTTGCAGCGCCGGGCGTGTCACAGCGCGATGACGGCGCGAAGATTCGTTCCACGATCGATGGCTGGCACCAGTACGACGTCAGGAACCAACCCCTGGCGACGGCCCGTCTGAGCGGCGGTCTGCTCGCAGTTCAGGCGTTCCGCGGGACGATTTGTACGGTCGAGCCCAGCTACGTGCTTCATGAGATCAACTGCGTAGATGCCCCACGCGTTGCTGCCGCTCACCATGCATTGGCAGCACTCATCGACTCTCTACAACCGATAGTGGAGCGCCTGCACTCGCGCGATCTCGAGGTGCTCGTCGATCTGATATTCAGGAACGCAGGGTGGCAGCGCGTCGGGGTGCTCGACGAAACGGAAACCGACATCGACCTGGCACTGGAATCCGCTGCGACCGGCGAGCGGATCGCAGTAGAGGTCAAAGCGCATGCCACCGTCGAGGACTATCGCGAGTATGCAGCTCGCTACCGCACGATGGTCGGCTTCGATCGATTCTATTTCGTGACCCACTCGCTCATCGACGCCGCAGTGGCGAGTGAAAGCGTTGGCGCAAACGGTTCCTCGGGCGTCAGCTTCTGGGGAAGCCGGACCATCGCGCAGCGAGCTGCACACAGCGGCCTTGCTCAATGGCTGATCGACAAGGCTACTTAGGGATGCCTCTAGGCATGGCTCGGCGGTACGGCAGCAGGCGGTCGAACTCCTTCTTGACGACCGCGTAGCACTCGCAGGTGCGTGCTTCGAGGCCGCTACGATCCAATACGGTGATGTGCCCGCGGCTGTATTTGATCAGCCCGGCGTTCTGCAGGTTACCGGCAGCCTCGGTTACGCCTTCGCGACGCACACCCAGCATGTTGGCGATGAGCTCTTGCGTCATGATCAGCTCGTCGCCGGCCAGGCGATCGAGACTCAGCAACAGCCAGCGGCAGAGTTGCTGGTCCAGCGAATGATGCCGATTGCACACGGCGGTCTGGGCCATTTGCGTGAGCAATGCTTGTGTATAGCGCAGCAGGAGATGCTGCATGGCGTCGCCGCGGGTGAATTCTTCCTTGAGGACTTTGCCAGACAGGCGATAGGCGTGGCCGGCGCTCTGCACCACAGCCCGGCTCGGTGTCGTTTCTCCGCCCATGAACAGAGAGACGCCGATGATGCCTTCGTTGCCAACGACCGCGATTTCTGCCGATGCCCCGTCAGCCAGCATGTACAGGAGCGAGACGATGGAATTGGTTGGAAAGTACACCGCTCGCTGGCGACTGCCGGATTCATACAGGACCTCGCCAAGCGTCAGCGGCACCAGCTTGATTTGGGATTTCACGCGCTGGAAGTCCTCGGCCGACAGAGCCGCCAGGAGATGGTTCTGGCGAGGATCATGACTGGACGGCATGGGGACAGCTGCGCGGTGGCTTGCGGCCTGGGGCCTTATGTGCTCCATCGTACACAACGGCCAGTCGCCCGGCTAAGTTCGCCAACGCACCGAACGACGGCATCGATCGTGCGCACACTGCAAGTCTATGGAAGCGCTCAACTTGTCGACCGGACGGGGCCGCGCTGCACTAAGCCTCACATGCGGGCTGCTGCTCGCAGTGTGCGCATCCGCGCCGGCTGCGCAAGGAAGAATCGTGGTGGACGCGCGCACGATGGCTCAGGCCGCAGCCGACGGGCAGAAGCGAGAACTGGAGGAAATGCGCAACGTGAATGCCGACGCCCGACGAAATGCGCTGCACTTGCAGCAACACATCGATTCGCTGCAGGCCGAGGTCATCGATCGTGGCCTGCTGCTCACGCTCGATGATGCGCAGTTCGCCGGCAACTCGGCCCGGCTCAGTAACGGCGGCAGCACGCTGCTCGACCAGTTGGTCAGCTTTCTCGATGACTATCCGTACCGTAGTGCGCAGATCGAAAGCTCTGCCGCCTGTAAGGCCAGCGCAGGATACGACGCGCTGCTCTCGCAGCGCCGCGCAGTGGCTGTTGCGAGCTATCTCACCGAGCGAGGCGTTGCCGCAGCTCGGCTGTCGACCCGTAGCAAGGAAATCTCGGCGGAGGACGAAGACTGCGATCCGCCCGCGCTTCACCGCAATCGACAGGTCATGGTGATCATCGAAGATGTATTGACCTCAGCGAGGTAGCACCAGTGCGTCGAATCATCATCGGCAAGGGATCCGCGCAACCCAACCAGCGATTCTGGGGACCCTGCAGTCCGAACCCATGGACCAATGCCCTCTTCGTCGGCCCACCCAACCGCCGCCCGATCGACGGCACCTCGCACCGCGAGGGAAGGCGGCAACAGAGGGCAGCCGTCAGTGCCTGGGAAGACGAAGGCGGCAGCGTTGCCGCGACACCCGAGAGGCGCTGATCTTAACTGCGCATTCGATGCAGACGGTACTCGTCACCGTTCAGCGTCATCAGCAACATGTGCCCGTGCGTGCGATATCGAGCATCGATGCGTCGCTCGAAGAAGCCGGCGGCTGCGGTGGATTGGTCAACGACCTCGACGTTCGGCGGCGGCGCGCCGAACGACCGGCAAACTTCGATCCGCACCACGCACGGCTTGAGGATGATCGCTTTCAGCAGGTAGTCCAACCCATCCTCGACGAGTCGCGAGCGGACGACGTATTGTGGCTGCGCGGAGCCGCCGTTCAGCGCCGAGACTATTTGCTTGGCTGCAATCGGCGCGAACGTATCGAGGAACTGCACGCGCGGGTTTTGTCTCGCAAACTCATGCCGCAGGGACTCGTTCAGCGATCCCGGCACGGCACTGCCGAACGAGATCAAGTCGAAATGCCTGGCATCGAACAGATCTGCAGCGTATTGCGTGTCGGTTGAGCCCTGTGCCGACACGCCGCGGCTGGTCAGCTGTTCCACGACGTCGTGCAAGGCATCCGGCGGTCGCCCGAGCACGAGAACCCGATTCGCAGAGCGCTCTCTCATCGTCACCTCACGAGCGGTTCATTCCTCGAGCTCCCCGCCGCCTGAGCTGGTGAGGGTCAGGCTTTGGCTGCAGCTTGTTGGTGCGGTAGCGCACATAAAGTTCGCCAGTCAGAGCCTGCGGACCTTTGGGGCAGGTCATCCGTTGATGTGTCATGCGCGCGAACGTGGAGATCCTGGTCGTCGACGATTCAGACAATGATGCGGCGCTCACGCTCGACTCGCTGCGTAACGCTGTTCCCGACGCAACCGTGCTGCGATTGAGCGACGGCGAGCAGGCTCTGCATTTCCTTGACGCGACTGATGGGTTGGTCGGCCGTCCCGGTGGGCTGCCCAAGCTCGTGCTACTGGATCTGGACATGCCGGGCATCGACGGCATCGGGGTCGTGGAGTCGCTGCGCGCGAGGCCGGATTTGCAGCAACTGCCGGTCGTGCTATGGACCTCCAGCGGCAATCCGCTTTCCATCGAGAAGGCCCTGCGAGCGGGAGCAAGCGCCTACCGCATCAAGCCAGCATCGCTCGATGCCTACCGCGCCGAGATCAACCTGATCGTGCAGCGCTGGCTGCAGGACGGTGCGATCGCAATCAGCGCGGCCGCCGCCAAGCGCAGCGCCTGAGCTACTTCAGAATCGATAGCCGGCGCCGACGAATACTTCCTCTTGCAGCGTTCGCTTCCCTGCCCCTTCGGTCAGGTCGAACTCGAACCAACGCATCCCGCCAAAGGCGGTGAGGCGCGGCGCAATGTTCATTTCGACCCGCGCGCTCAGATCAGTGAGGCTGTCCGCAGAGCCGAACGTCAGGATGTCCGGTCCGTAGAATGCCTGCCCGGACACGGCGAGCCCGAGCCGTCGATTCAGCAGCAGACGCAGCTCGGTCCCCAACGCGAGCGACATCACGTCGCTGTTCTCGTCTTCGAGCAGCGCGGCGTAGGCCTGCGGGCCAATGAGGATGCTGAGTGCGCCGATGCCCACGTCGATGTCAGCAGGAAACAGCAGTGCCCCGCTGAGCACGACGTCGCGCTGCTCGCTGAGGAAGAATGTCCCTGCGAGGTGGCTGCCTTCAACGCCGACGGCCCCGCCGCTGCCGAGATAGCGCAGCTGCAGCGTGTCATTGCTCAATGCGACCTCGGCCCGCGCCCCACTTGACTCGTCAACTCGCTGAGCGAAGGCAGTCGCGGACGCGAGGCTCAGGATGGCAAAGGCCATACGAACGATATACGGTGACATGGCGAACTCCCTACTAATACTGTGCGTTCGACGCCGTGCGTGGGCGTCGCCGGAATGCCGGCTGCTAATCAATGAGCGTAGGACTGTTCGGTTCCGTGCTTGAACAAGCATGCTCGAAGTAGGCGCGGAACTGCATGACGTCGCGACGTGTTGATGGTTCACGCCAAATCAGGAAAGCACCATGTCTACTCGCAAATCGACCCGCAAGACTGCTTCGAGATCTCGCCGTGACGCGATCAGCCTGCTCAAGGCAGATCATCGACAGGTCGCGAGTTGGTTCTCCTCCTTCGAGAAGACCAGGAGCGAGATGCGTAAGCAGCAGCTCGCAACCAGGATTTGCCGCGCGCTCAAGGTCCACACGCGCATCGAGGAAGAAATCTTCTATCCGGCCTTCCTCGAGCAGGCGCAGGACGAGGATATGCATCACGAAGCTGTCGTAGAGCACGACGCGGCCAAGAAGCTCATGGCAGAGATCGCAGCCGCGAGGCCGACAGACGAATACTACGACGCCAAGGTCACAGTCCTGTCCGAGATGATCAAGCATCACGTGAAGGAGGAAGAGCAGCCCGGCGGCATGTTCGCCAAGGCGAGAAAGAGCGACATGGATCTCGCTGAGTTGGGTCGGCGCCTGGCTGCGCGCAAGAAGCAGCTCATGAATTCTTCCGGATCGTCTGCGCCGAGACGCTCCGGTGCTCAGCACGGCATTGGCCGTGCCGAAGGACGCGTCTGACATTGCGAACCGGCGGCACGTCTGAGCTTGCGAGCCGCGGATGCTGAACATCGTCGCTGCCGTCCTTGCGACCTTGCTGGTCGGAATCGCCGCCTTGTGGATCGGCGCCAATCTATCGACGGCAGAGAAGCGCCTGCTCTATCGTCCGAAGCGCCTCTATGCAAGCGGCGATCCGGATTTTCGCCGCGCCCTCGGCATTCTGCTCGGACCGCCGCTGGTTTCCGGCAATCGCATCACGACGCTCATCAATGGCGATCGCATCTTTCCGCCGATGCTTGCAGCGATTCGCGCCGCCAGGACCAGCGTCACCTTCGAAACATTCGTCTTTCGCGACCAGATCGGCTGCGACTTTTGCGAGGCGCTGTCCGCGGCGGCCCAACGAGGCGTGACGGTCTGCATCCTGCTCGATTGGATGGGCTCACGCGGTATGGACGCCAACCTCCTTGAAGCGACTCGCAAGGCTGGCTGCGACCTGCAGCTCTATCATCCACCTACCTGGTTTCATCTCGGGCGACTGAACAATCGCACTCATCGCAAAGTCATGATCGTGGATGGCGCGATCGGCTTCACCGGCGGCGTCGGCATGGGGAATGAGTGGCTCGGCGATGCCCAGGATGAAGCGCATTGGCGTGAGAGCCACTATCAGGTCGAGGGTCCCGTGGTGGCGCAGATGCAAGCAGTTTTCGTCGACAACTGGATCAAGGCCACCGGTCGGGTCCTGCACGGTCCGCAGTTCTTCCCAACCACGTATGTGAACGCCGGCGACATGGATGCACAGATGTTCGGCAGTTCCCCGGTGGGCGGCTCGGAGAGCATGCACCTGATGATCCTGCTTGCTCTCACGGCGGCGCAGAAATCGATCGACATCGAAAATGCCTACTTCGTGCCGGACCGGCTCACCGCCGACGCGTTGGCGGCGGCCGCGCGTCGCGGCGTGCGCGTTCGGATCGTCGTCCCCGGACGCTACACCGACGCACGCGTCGGACGCTGGGCGGCGCAGGCGCTCTACGGTGGTCTGCTCAAAGCCGGCGTGGAGCTCTACGAGTATCAACCGACCATGATCCACTGCAAGGTTTTGGTGGTGGATGGCATGTGGACTTCGGTTGGGTCGGCGAACTTCGACGATCGATCGTTCCGATTGAACGACGAAGCGAACCTCAACGTGTTCAGCAGCGACCTGGCCGCAGAGCAGATTCGCTACATCGAAACGGACATGGCGAGCTCGAAGCGGATGGTGCTGCGCCGCTGGGCGCGTCGCTCCAGCACCCGCCGGATCTATGAAAACCTCGCGCTCTTGGTCCGTTCGCAGCTCTGAGCTCAGCAAGAGGTGCCTCTGATGCGTGTCGCAGCACTGATCGCCGTACTACTGCTTGCCGTCGCGTTCGCTGTTCAGAATACCGCCGCCGTGAATGTATCGCTGCTGCTATGGAAGTCGCAGGCATCGCTGGCGATTGTGATGGCACTGTGTCTCGCAACCGGTTTCCTGGTAGGACTGCTGACGGTCGCACCCAGCTTTCTGAAGGGTCGGCGTCACGCGCGCAACCTCGAGCGCCAGCTGGCGAAGTTGGACACCGACTTTGCTGCGTCGGCCGAAGTTGCCTCGTCAATGAATCCACGCACCAAGAGATCGTAGTACTCGGACCGCATCGCTGACGGCGATGCCATACGGCATGAGGGATTTGCAGACGGCGCGGAACACCGCAGCCGACGCAACGTTGCAACTGCGATCCCCACCGTCTTCCAGGAGCCTTCCATGAATACCAGAACGATCACTGCAATGTTTGATTCAGCTGAGGCCGCGAATCGCGCGCGTCAGCGCCTGCTGGATCTTGGATTGGCATCTGCCGATGTCCAGGTGATCGG
>DATNFA010000075.1:0-45484 GCA_035606615.1 Steroidobacteraceae bacterium | reverse complement strand
AAAGGATCCGCTCAGCGGCAACCTCGATCGCATTCAGATCATCAAGGGCTGGCTCGACACGAGCGGCAAGCTCCAGGAAAAGATCTTCAATGTCGCGTGGAGCGATAGCGGCAGCCGCAAGGTGCAAGCTGACGGCAAATTGCCGCCCGTCGGCAATACGGTCGATCTGAAGACGGCCACCTGGACCAACACGATCGGCGATCCCGAGCTTATGACCGTGTGGAAGGATCCCGAATTCGATCCGGCGCTGAAGGCGTTCTATTACGCGCGCGTGCTGGAGATCCCCACGCCCCGCTGGACCGCCTATGACGCTGTCTACTTCAAGGTAAAGATGGATGCGAAGGTCCCCATGATCACGCAGGAGCGCGCCTTCACCTCGCCGATCTGGTACGCGCCGTGACGCGATTGCTACGTGAACCGCTGCTGCATTTCTTTCTCGGCGGCGCCGTGTTGTTCGGCGTGTATGGCTGGCTGCACGGCGGCCGGTCGAACTCGCCGACCGAGGTCGTCGTGTCGCGCGGCCAGCTGCAAAGCCTGCAGTTGCAATTCGAGCGAGTCTGGCAGCGGCCGGCAACCAGCGACGAGCTGCAAGGATTGATCGACGGCTGGGTGAAAGAGGAAATCTTTTATCGCGAAGGGATTGCGATGGCGCTGGATCGCGACGATCCGGTCGTACGGCGCAGAGTCGGGCAGAAGCTGGAGTTCATCCTCGACAGCGCAGCGCCAGCATCGCCGACGGACGCCGAGTTGCAATCCTGGCTGGACGCGCATCCCGCTGACTATCAGACCGAGCCGACGTACTCGCTGCGGCAGGTTTTCTTCAATCCGGCGCGTCATGGTGACGCGCTCGGCGTCGACATCGCTACCGCGCGCCGCGCGCTCGAGAGCGGCAAGGCGATCGAGGGCGACACTACTCTGCTGCCCTATGAGATGAATGCTGCTCGTGCGACAGACGTGGCGCGGGTCTTTGGTGACGAATTCCTCGTGGGATTGGGGACAACAGCGATCGGTGGCTGGCACGGACCGGTGCAGTCGGATTTCGGCGTGCACTTGGTGGAGTTGATCGAGCGCCGGGACGGAGGTCGAGCGGCGCTGAACGACGTGCGGGCGCAAGTAGAACGCGACCTGTTGCATGCGCGCACTGAGGATGCGAAGGCAGCCGTGTACGAGCGACTGCGGGCGAACTACAGCGTGCGTATCGATGATACCGGCATCCCATTGAGTCCTGGCGGATGAGTACGCGAGCGCATGCGTTGTTATTCACGCTTCTGGCGTGCTGCTTCGCCAGCATCACGCACGCTGATGTCTTTCGACCCGCCTATCTGGAATTACGCGAAGCCGGTCAAGATGCGGGCGGCGCAGTCCTCTATGACGTGATGTGGAAACGCCCCGCGCTTGGCGACTCGCGTCTGGCGATTCAGATACGCTTTCCGCAAGGCACGACCCAGGTGAACCCGCCGCACGGCGTATTCAACGAGACTGCCTACATCGAGCGCTGGCAGATCTCCCGACCCGGCGGCTTGACGGGACAAATCCTGAGCATCGATGGAATCGTCGGCGGCGTCACCGACGTCATTGTCCGTATAGAGCGCCAGGATGGCACCAGCCAGGTCGAGCGACTGCTGCCGCAGAGTCCGCAGTTCACCGTGAAGGCCGCAACAGACACCGCGGAAGTAGCGTGGTCATACCTGGTCCTCGGCGTCGAACACATTCTCGGCGGGATCGATCACCTGTTGTTCGTGCTGGCACTGCTGCTGATCGTGCGCGGCGGCAAACGAATCTTGGTGACGATTACCGCATTCACCGTCGCGCACAGCATCACGCTCGTGTCCGCGACGCTGGGTTGGATGCATGTGCCAGGGCCACCGGTCGAGGCGATGATCGCGCTGAGTATCGTATTTGTCGCCGCTGAAATCGTCCAAGGCTTGCGGGGCAGGTCCGGACTGACGGCGCGCGCACCTTGGATCGTCGCGTTCAGTTTTGGGCTGCTGCATGGTTTTGGCTTTGCAGGTGCTCTAGCCCAGGTTGGCCTGCCGCAAAAGGCCGTTCCGCTCGCGCTGTTGACGTTCAACGTCGGCGTCGAAGTCGGTCAGTTGATGTTCGTGGCATTTGCCGTGGGTGTAGGAGCGGCGTTGACCCGTTGGTCCGCTCCGAAACAAGCATGGATGTCGTACGCAGCACCTTACGCGATTGGTTGCGTGGCGATGTTCTGGGTGATCGAGCGCGTGGCTGCGTTCTTCTGATGCCCGCGGAGTATCGATAGGAGTCTGCAATGAGTAGCAATATGAAGTTTTTGACGATGACGCTCTGCCTTGCGGTCTGTTCGTCAGTTCACGCACAGACAGCGCCACCGCCCGCGACCTCGAAGCCGCTTTCGACGTCTCTCGGACTCGTGGTGTTCCCGGCGAAGGGACAAACCCCGCAGAAGCAGAGCCAGGATGAGGGTGAGTGTTATGCCTGGTCCAAGGGACAGACCGGGGTCGATCCGATGGCGCCGGCGCCTGCGCCTGCGGCAACTCCGGCACCCGCACAGGAGGCTGCTGCAGCACCAAGCGGACAACGCGCGCGCGGTGCCGTACGCGGCGCGGCCGCCGGTGCAGTCATCGGCGAAGTAGCAGACAACGATGCCGGCAAGGGCGCGGCAATTGGCGCGACGGTGGGCGTGGTCAAAGGCGGCTCTGAAAAACGCCGCGCGCAGGAACAGGCGCAGCAGGACGCCGCGAAGAAACAGGAAGCGACAGTGCAGCAACAGACCGCGGCGACGCAGGAGCAGCTCAACCTTTTCAAGAAGGGATTCGCCGCATGCCTCGAGCCGAAGGGCTACACAGTCAAGTAGCGCCATGAGCATCGTGCTGCGCCGTGCGACCCTCGGCGTCGCCTTCCTGTCGCTGATCGATTTTTCTCCAGCGGCGCGCGCTGCCGAAGGCGAAGGTTGGGACTGGATGGTGGCGCCGTACCTGTGGGCAGCGAGCATCGGCACTGATGTAAACGCCGATGCGCCCCCTGCCGGTACTGACAGCCCGTTTTTTTCGGACATCATCGACAAGATCGACGGCGTGTTCATGGCGCGACTCGAAGGACAGGGCGATCACTTCGGCGCGTTCACCGATGTCGTCTTCCTGAGCCTCGCCGACGACAAGGATCATCGCTTGTCGCACACCGAGTCCGACCTGGATGCGTGGCTGATCGACGCGGCGGGCGTATGGAGCCCGGATGACGACCGCGCCCGCGGCCTGGATTTGTTCGCGGGCCTGCGCTACGTCGATGTCGACCTGGCCGTGCAAGTGGATCCGGTGAATCCGCTGTTCGACACCGCCACGATCGGGACCAACAAGAGCTACAGCGACTTGATGCTCGGCGCGCGCTACACGTGGGCATTCTCGGAACGTTGGGGGCTCACGCTGCGAGGCGATGGATCGTTCGGCGATACCGAAGGCACCTGGAGCGCGAGCGCCATGGCGCAGTACCGGACCAGTAACGGTGGATGGTTTTTCGGCTACCGTTACCTGAGCGTCGAGCTCCAGACGGGCGACAGCAAGACCGAGCTCACCCTGAGCGGGCCGGCGATCGGATACGGGTTCTCATTCTGAGAGTCTGCCGCACGACCCCTCCAATCGCCTACGGAACGTGAGCCTCCCCCGTCGGGCACAGGACCACGGCACAGGCAGCGATGTGCTATGCGCGGTAGCGTACGGAGCCGATTTTTTGAGTGTTGCAGCATCCAGCAAGTCTTCTGCCGCTGGCGAAACCATGCTGATTCTAATCGTCGAGGACGAGCCCATTATCGCGTGGAGCCTGGCGGACGCTCTCAGCGAGTCAGGTCACACAATTCTGGGCCCCACGGCATCAAGCGACGAAGCGATTCGATTGTGCGCGCCCTGCATGCCCAGGTTAGCTCTCGTCGATATCACACTCGATGGTCGTGAAGAAGGCATTGCTCTTGCTAGAAAGCTCAAGAGTGAAATGAGCATTGATTCGATTTTCATGACGGCACAACCGATGCTGGCTCGCGAGAATGCCGACACTGCGTTGGGGCTGATTGAAAAACCGTACCTTCCTGAACTCGTGAGCCGGGCCATCGCGGTCATCGACGAAATGCTGAAGGGCCGTGACGCGAATTGCAGCGCATCCGCCCTCGAATGGTTCGGTAAGTCTCGTCCGCCGACACTGACGACGGTGTAGCCGCCGGGTCAGGTGCGGGCTCGCTCGATCCGCAGCAGCGCGTCGATGAGCGGCACGTGATTCCCGCCCTTGCGGACGAAGGCTGCGCAGCCCATGCAATCCACCTCGCTGCGGGTCACGAAATCATCCGAGGTTCACGTCCAGCACGAGGCAACCCAATCCACTGCGCAGCGGCGACGCGAGAAACGCCTCGGCCGACTGGAAGGCGCTGCACCACGATGATTGCCACGCCCGGATCCGAGGGCAGGCCGGAGAGAATCTCGGAAACCGCCCCGAGACCGCCCGCCGAGGCGCCAATACAAATTATTTGGGTCGGAGCGGCGAGTCTAGCAAAGTCCATCCTTCCGAACTGATGCAGGCCGAGGAACAGCATCTGCGCGACATCTCTCAATGCGTATGTCGATGATGAAGATCGGGATAGTGCGGATGTCGGTGCCGGATCGATAAATGGGTGTGCTCGTGCGTGTGAGCTCTACCGGCGGGCCAGGGGAAGTCGTGCTCGTGCTGGTGATGCTCGTCGTGCACATGGGCGTGAGCATGTGTCAGAGCCTCGTGTTCGTGCTCGTGGCTGTGCTCTTCGGTCACGTGCAGCACGACGCCGATCAGCATCAGCACACCTCCGAGTAGCAGACTCGCCGACAGCGGTTCACGCAGGACGGCGAACGCGAATGCGGCCCCAATGAACGGAGCGGTCGCGAAGTACGCTCCTGTTCGCGCTGCGCCGAGAGCGCGCAGGGACAAGATAAAAAGGACGAGGCTCAGACCGTACCCGACCAACCCCAGACTCAGTGCCGCAGTCATCAGCGCGGGGGACGTGAGCACGTGGCCTGTAACTAGCGCGATCGCGAAGTTCACTGTTCCTGCGACGACTCCTTTCGCCGCCGCGATGAATAACGCATCGCTTCCGGAAATCGGACGGGTGAGGTTGTTATCGAGTGCCCATCCCAGGCACGCGAGCACAATCCACGCCGCGCCGGATCCGGCAACTTCAGTCCCGCCGACAACTCCGCTGAGAACGACGCCGCCTGCAAACACAGACAGCATCCCCACGACGACCCTGCGTCCCGCATGCTCCTTGAACGCAAACCATGCAAGCAGCGCCGTGAACAGCGACTCGAAGTTGAGCAACAGCGACGCCGTTGCGGCAGTCGCTCTCGACAAACCGATCATCAGACATACCGGCGCAACGATGCCGCCGAACAAGATCGAGCCGCTCAGCCACTTGAGATCCCGGTGCGCGAGACCGCTCGGTGCCCACCTTCGGTCACGGATCCAACGGATCGCACACAATCCTGTGCCGGCGCCGAGGTACAGGAGTCCGGCCAGCTCGAACGCGGGCAGTGCCAGCCCTTTCGCAATAGGCGTAGTGAGGCCGAACAGCAGGGCTGCCCCTATCGCCCACAGAGCAGGATGAAAGCCCGCTTGCGCGCGACTGGTCACTGGTGCGTGGACCGAGCCACTTGCGGCGTGCCGCGAACCTGAGGCCACGCTTCGCGCAACACGGAGATGGCTGATCTCAGGAACAATGCGGCTACGATCACACCGACGAGAATGTCGGGCCACCCTGCCCCGGTCAGTGCGACGCCGGCAGCGGCGAGTAGGACGCCGACGTTGGAGATCACGTCATTGCGCGAGCACTCGAACGTGCTGCGCATGTTCACGTCCTGCGATCGCAGCGGCCAGAGCAGCCGCAGGCAGATGAGATTCGCCGCCAGAGCGAGCGCGCCGAATATCGCCATCAACGTGGAAATGGGCGTCACACCGCCACGCAGCTTCAGCACGACTTCGATCGCGATCCAGGCGCCGAAGCCGAGAATGATGATGCCCTTCGCGAGCGCGGCGCAGGCGCGCCAACGCAGCCCTCGATCGATGACGTAGAGACTGAGCACATACACGAGCGCGTCGCCGAGCATGTCGACAGAGTCAGCCAGCAAGGCCGTCGAACTCGCGACGACACCTGCACTGAACTCGATGAAGAACATCGCTGCATTGATCCCGAGCACGACCTTCAGCACACGCGACTGCTTGTCGCGCAATTGCGCTATTTCGTGGGCTTTGCCTTGACAGCAATCGTCCATCGCCTGCTCCTGCAAGGTTTTCACTGGCAGGTCTTGACTTCCAGTCGACCTGGATATGTACGCTCGACGCCCTGAAATGTCACCTCCCGCGCACGATGCACGACACGACGACCATTGGCAGCTTCACGATCCCCTCCAGCGACCCGCTGTTCCTGGGCATCGTCGCAATTCATGTGCTGCTGGGTAGCGCTGCCGTCGTGGCTGGCCTGGTCGCAATGCTGAGCATCAAAGCACCGGGTCGGCATCCGCGAGCGGGCTCTTGGTACTTCTGGCTCCTCGCGTCGTTGTTCATAACCACCACGGCGCTGAGCGTGATGCGATGGGCACACGCCTACCACCTTTTCGTCATCGGCGCCTTCGCTCTCGCGGCCGCGATCGTCGGCCGCGAAGCGCGGCGCCGGCGAGTGCGTGGCTGGCTACGCCTGCACATCGCCGGGATGGGATCTTCGTACGTACTCCTGTTCGTCGCCTTCTACGTCGACAACGGCAAGCAACTGCCACCGCTCAGCCACCTGCCGCCTTGGACCTACTGGGCCTTGCCGATCTCGATCGGCGTACCGCTGATCATCCGGGCACTGCTGCGGCATCCGCTCGTTCGCGGCGCCGCCCGGCCAGCCAGTACAGGGCAGGCAGAACGAACAGACTCAGGAGCGTCGCGGAAATAATTCCGCCGATGACAACCGTGGCGAGCGGGCGCTGCACTTCCGCTCCCGTACCGGTGTTCAGCGCCATCGGCAGAAAGCCAAGGCTCGCGACGAGCCCCACCATCACGATCGGACGCAGACGCAGAAGTGAGCCGTTGATAATGGCATCGTGCACGGCTTGGCCCTTCTCCCGCAGGGCGCGGAAAGCCGACAGCATCACCACGCCCGTCAGTACGGCCACACCCGAAAGCGTGATGAAACCTACTCCCGCCGTGATCGAGAGCGGAATACCTCGCAGCAACAGCGCAAGCACTCCGCCTGTCAGCGCCAGCGGCACGCCACTGAACACGAGCGCGGCATCGCGCGCCGAGCCGAATGTCATGAAGAGCAGGCCGAAGATCAGCAACAGCGTGATCGGCGTCAGTAACTGCAACCGCGTACTTGCTGACTCGAGCTGCTCGAACGTGCCGCCGTAGTCGATCCAATATCCCGCCGGCAGTTTCAACTGTGCATCGATCAAGACACGAGCATCCGCGACGACCGAACCGAGATCGCGGCCACGCGAGTTTGCAGTCACCACGATGCGCCGCTTGCCGTTCTCGCGGCTAATCTGGTTGGGCCCCGGCGCGATCTCGACGCTGGCGACCTCGGAGAGCGGCACGTACCCGCCGCCCTCCGGCAATGAGACCGGCAGGCGCTCGATGGCGGCCGTGTTGCTGCGCAGATTCTCCGGCAGGCGAATCACCAGGTCGAAGCGACGGTCGCCCTCGAAAATCTGTCCGACTACACGCCCACCCAGCGCTGTGCCGACCACGTCCTGGACATCGGCGACATTCAGGCCGAACCTGTACAGCGCTTCGCGCTTGGGATGGATCGACAGCATCGGCAGACCGCTGATCTGTTCTGCCTTCGCATCGGCGGCTCCCGGCACGCGATTCACGATGGCCTCGACCTGCTCGCCAAGCGCAAGCAAGGTTTCGAGGTCGTCGCCGTATATTTTCACGGCGAGGTCCGAGCGCACACCGGAGATGAGCTCGTTGAAGCGCATCTCGATCGGCTGCGTGAACTCATAATTGTTGCCGGGCACGCCAGCCGCCGTCTGTTCGAGCTCCTCCAGGAAGGCTCGCTTCGACTTGCTCGGCTCCGGCCACCTCTCGTGTGATTTGAGCATCACGAAGGTGTCGGTCACGGACGGCGGCATCGGATCGTTGGCGACTTCCGCAGTACCGAGCTTCGAGAACACACGCTCGACCTCGGGCAGTTGCCGCAGGCGGCGTTCGAGCTGCTCCTGCATGCCAACGGCCTGCTCGAGCCCCGTGCCTGGAATGCGCAACGCATGCAGCGTAACGTCACCCTCGTCCAGGCTCGGCATGAACTCCGCTCCCATTCGAGTCGCGAGCAATGCGCAGATGACAACCAGTGCGGCCGCACCGCCGACCACGGCCCATGGCATACGTAAGGCGCTGCGCAGCAGCGGTTCGTAGCCGCGGCGCAGAAACGCTACGATCGGATTCTCCTTCTCGGACACCTTGCCCCTCAGCATCAGCGCCGCAGCCGCAGGCACGAACGTGAGCGACAGCACCAGCGCGCCGACGAGCGCCGTCACCACAGTGAACGCCATCGGGTGAAACATTTTCCCTTCGACGCCGGTCAAGGCGAATATCGGCAGATTGACCAGGATCACGACCAGCACTGAGATCAGGCTCGGCGTGAAGACTTCGCGCGTGGCCGTGTACACCGTGTGGAAACGCTCCTCAGTGTCGAGCGCATGCCCCAGCTGGTGCTGCCGCTCAGCGAGGCGTAACAGACAGTTCTCCATGATGATCACGGCGCCGTCGACAATCAGTCCGAAGTCGAGCGCGCCGAGCGACATGAGATTGGCGCTGACCTTCTGCTCGACCATGCCGGTCACGAGCAGCAGCATCGACAGCGGAATGACGAGCGCCGTGATCAACGCGGCGCGCAGATTTCCGAGCAGTGCGAACAGCACGACGATCACCAGCAGCGCACCCTCGAACAGGTTTTTCTGCACCGTCGAGATTGTCCGGTTCACGAGGGTGGTGCGGTCATAGACTGTCTTTGCGGAGACGCCTGCAGGCAGCGACTTCTGGATCTCGGCCAGCTTCTCGGACACACGCAAACTCACGGCCCGGCTATTCTCGCCGGTGAGCATCATCACCGTGCCGAGCACGACTTCTTCGCCGTTCTGGGTCGCGGCGCCAGTGCGCAGCTCCTTGCCGAGCCCGACGTCGGCGACATCGCTGATGCGAATGGGCAGACCCTCGCGCTGCGCCACGACCACCTTGGAGATGTCCGGCATCTCGCCGAGTTGGCCCGGCACGCGAATGAGATACTGCTCACCCGCGCGCTCGATGTAGCCCGCACCGACATTGGCATTGTTGCGTTCCAGCGCCTCTGCCAGGTCATTGAGCGTGAGCTGATAAGCCAGCAGCTTTCCGGGGTCGGGCGTGACGTGATACTGCTTGGCGTAGCCGCCGATGCTGTTGACTTCGCTGACGCCCGGAACCTGCCGCAGTTGCGGCCGCACGATCCAGTCCTGCACTGTGCGCAAAGCAGTTGAGTCGTACGGCCGCCCGTCGGCCTGACGAGCGTTGTGATCCGCCGTCACGGTGTACATGAA
The DNA here is from genome assembly GCA_035606615.1 of Steroidobacteraceae bacterium. Lineage (GTDB taxonomy): Bacteria > Pseudomonadota > Gammaproteobacteria > Steroidobacterales > Steroidobacteraceae > Steroidobacter. Next base: position 35,939 of record DATNFA010000075.1, on the reverse strand, counting down.
GATTTCGCCGAGTCCCGTGGCGATCGGCCCCATCTCCGGCTCGAGACCTTCCGGCAGCAAGCTCTTCGCCTCCTGCAGGCGTTGCGCGACCAGATTGCGCGCGAAATAAGTATCGGTGCCGTCCTTGAAGACCACCGTGACCTGCGACAGCCCATAGCGCGACAGCGAGCGCGTGTATTCGAGCTCAGGCAGGCCGGCCATCGCGGTCTCGACTGCGAAGGTGATGCGCTGCTCGGCTTCGAGCGGCGAATAGCCCGGCGCTTCGGTGTTGATCTGCACCTGGACGTTGGTGATGTCCGGCACTGCATCGATCGGCAGGCGCTGGTAGTTCCAGATGCCAAGCGCCGACGCGATCAACACCAGGAACAGGACGATCCAGCGCCGCTCGATGGAGAATCGGATCAGACCGTCAATCATGGCGGTCTCCTCGCAGCAGCTGTCGCACCTCAGTGATCATGGGATGCTCCCGACTTCTCGATGTCGGCCTTGATCAGAAAACTGTTGTGCGCGGCATAGGCCACGCCCGCCGCCAGACCCGAACTGATCTCGACCCACTCGCCATCGCTGCGCCCGATCTCCACCGGCTGCGCCTGATAGAAGTCTCCTTCGTTCTGGAAGACCACCCGCCAATCGCGAAACCTTTGCAGGGCATCCGCTCGCACTGCCACGGGCACTTCCTTGCCGCCGACGAGCAGTTCGGCATTGACGTACACGCCGGGCGTCCAGCGCCGCTCGGGGTTGTCGAGCTTCACGCGAACGATCAGCGCCTGGTTGGCACCCGCACCGGCAGAGCTCACGTAGATCACGCGGCCCTCGCTCGCGACGTTACCGTCCACCGAACGGATGCGCGCACGCTGGCCCAGGCGCACGCGCGCGAGATCGCGCGCGAACACGGACAGGTCGGCGGTTACATTGCTCAGATCGGTGATGACGAACAGCGGATCATTGTCGGCAACCTCTCCCGGATTGGCGTGACGGTTCGTGATCACACCGCCGATCGGCGCGGTCACCGAGTAAGTCTGCAGGCTCTCGTTCGATTCGATCGTCGCCAGCACGTCGCCGCGTTTGACGACATCGCCCAACGACTTGACGACAGAGCGGATCGCGCCCGGATAGCGCGCCGACACCGCGCGTACCGATTCGGGGTTCGTAGCGATCACGCCGTACAGAGGCAGCACGTCATCGATCGTGCGCGGTCCCGCAGTCTCGATGACGACGCCGGCTTCCTTCGCCATCGCTGCCGCGATTTGCGTGCGCCCCTCGAAACTCTCGTATTGCCAGCGATGCGCGGCGCCGCCCGATGTCGCGTCGACGGCGACCGCAAATGAGTGCGGCTCGCTCACTTCACTCGTGCTGCGCAGGAAATCCTGTTGCGGCGCGAACTCGATCCGCTGCGTAACGCCGCCAAAACGTTCAAGCGCGACGGCGAACTGCACCTGCGAAGGTTCCAGCGGCTTGCCGCCACGAGTCGCCCAGGCACGAAACTCCGGCGGTACGCCGCTTTCGAAGATGGCCAGCTCGATGGCGAAGTCACCGTCTTCGAGCATGCGGCCGCCGTGCGGCCCGCGCTCGAACTCTTCGTGCTCCGCTTGCGCTTCACCGTGCCCGTGCTCGTCGGCCGGGGGCGACTCGGATTTGGAACAGCCGCCCAGTAGCGCCAGCGCGCTCAACACGGCGACCAGGATTGTCCCGTGATTGATTTTGCCAAGACTCATGGTTGCGGTGCCTCGAGTTCAGTGGTCAGCGGCTCGCTCGTGACGCGTTCGAGCTCGGCGAGCAGCTGGTGATAGACGGTTGCGGCATCGATCGCCGCCGCGCGCAGCTCGATGACTTCCTGCTGCGCCGTGAGCAACTCCAGAAACGAAAAGCGCCCGCGCTCGTAGCCAGACTGAGTTTGCTCAAGCGCGGTCTGCGCCTGTGGGAGAGCCTCGTTGCGCAAGGACTCGGCACGCTCACGCGCGGCACTCACTCCCTGGTAAAGCCCGTACATCGCCGCACGCGTGCGGATCAGGGCGCTGTTCCGCTCGGCTTCGCTCTGCGCGCGCCGCGCCTGCGCTTCGCGAACCGCACCCTGGTTCTTGTCGAATACGGGCAGCGGTATCGAGAATCCAGCGACGAGTGCCGTGTCGTTGGTCTCTTCGAGGCGGCGCACACCGATGCTCAAAGCGAGATTCGGCCGCGCGTTGGCCTGTGCAAGCCGCAACTCCGCGTCGCGCAGTCGCGCCTCGGAAGCGAATCTCAGAAGATCCGGGTTGCGTTCGATCCGGCTCATCAGCGAGGCGAACGACTCAACGTTCCGCAAAGTGAACAGATCAGCACTCGCCTGTGTGAACTGCGGCTCGGGGCCGCCCCACATTGCCGACAGTCCGTAGCGCGCGCTGCGCAGCTCCGATGCCGCTTGGCGCGATTCTAAAGATGCACGAGTCAATGCGATGCGCGCCCGACTTGCTTCCGCCTGCGGGGATCGGGCCGCCTGTACCCGAGCGTTGGTGGCGTCGAATGTCTGTTGCGCCAGCTGCGACGTTTCCTGCGCGAGCTGCATGCGCTGCTGCGCGGCCACGACGTCGATGAATCGGCGCGTGACTTCGGCGAGTACATCGAGCTGCCGCGCGCGCTGCTCCACACTGATCAGATCCAGGTCTGCCTCGGCGGCCGCGCGCCGGGATCCGCGCTTACCGCCCAGCTCGATAACCTGACTCAGGCTGAGCGTCGTCTCCAAAGCGTCGGTACCGGTCGTAGCGCCGCTACCCGCGAAGTTCTCGAGCTCGATGTCGAGATCCGGATTGGGCCGTAGACCTGCCTGGACGATTCGCGCTTGCGCAGCAGTCAGCTCGTAACGGCTCGCCAGCAACTCCGGATTGGTGCGCAGCGCCAGCTCGACCGCTTGTGCCAGCGTCAGTTCGCCGCGGGGCTCGACCGGCTCGGCCGCCCACGCCCCGACGGCGAATACGATCAGTTGAACGAAGACGCATGCGCGCTGAGCGCATGCCAATACAGTTCGCATGAAGTCCTCCCGCGACGTGCGCGCGCGAGCACGCAACGTCGGTTGAACGATCTAGCTAGAACGGGAGGATCAGCGCGGCGGACCGCGCAGCGGCGGAAGGAAATGCAGAGGCTGCGGCGCAAGGACGGCTTGCGGGGCGAGCGGTGGAAGCGTGATCTGTCGGGGCGCCGGCACCCGCCATGAGAATGCGGCCGGGAGCAGTGCCGGCTCGTCGCCGTGGTCCGCGTTCTTCTTCGCCAAAGCTGTGTCTACAGCTTTGACGTCCCGGTCGGGATGAGACGCTGATGATCCGACATCGCAACTGGGCCCTACGTCAGCAACATGCAGGCTGCTGCCCCGGTCCTGTGGATCGAGGCACAGGTGCATATGGGCATCGCTCGTTCGCACGACAAGCAGTGCGAGAGCAACCACCCACAGCAATGACGTCATCGATCGCAGTCGACGCATGCGCGAAGTATGCCGTAGCAAGGACCTTTGTTGAAACCCCCGCCTCATCTTCCCTGCTTGCGCAGTAATGCGTACGCGAACCTCTGCAAAGAACCGCCGGGCGTTGTGTGACTTTCGCGTCGGGCCTCGACGAGCACGAACTCCTTGGCGAAGAGTTCGGCGATCTGCTCAGGGCCGCGTCGCACCACCGGCAAGTGGCTGCACTCCGCAGGGCCATCGCTTGCAAAGCCCCCGATGACTGCATGGCCCCCAGGCGTGACGACACGGGTCGCCACCTCCGCATATTTGTGAGAGTCCCGCTCTTCCGTCAGGAAGTGCAGGGTTGCGCGGTCATGCCAGATATCGATGCTGGACGGGGGCAGATCGAGTTGTGTGACGTCGCTGACGATCCAGCGTACTCGGTCGGCACGCTCACCCAGGCGATCGCGCGTGACGTGCAGCGCCGCCGCGGATATGTCGAGCGCGATCAGATTCTGCACATCGCGCGCGAGGAGATCATCGACCAACGTGGATGCGCCGGCGCCAATGTCGATGATGCGCGTACTGCGGTTCAAGCCGGCTCGCTCGAGCAGCTCGAGCGACAGGTCCAGGTGCGGCTGAAACCAGCTCAAACGCTGCGGCTGCTTCGTCGTGTAGACGCCGTCCCAATGGGTCACTCGGCTCATGGGCCCGATTATCGCACCGACGCGACTCGGCTACGAACGCGACGACTGAACCTTCAGGAATCGATTCGTGACGTACGGCTTGAACCCTTTGCCGTCCGTATCCAGCTCCAATACCTCGTGATACTCGTTCTCCGACGGTCGCGTATAGATGTAGCGCGCCTTCATACCCTTGGGGACGTTCTCAAGGCTCTCGCCGTTGAGCACCCACCGATCCGCAGAGCTTGCGGCCCGATCGAGCACGTAGGTGCACGTGAAGCCGAGCGTATCGAAGGTTCGCAGGATGACGCTGCTGCGGGCGCGATCGTAGCTCCATAGGTCAAGCTGCTCGTGGACCTCACCGGAAGGGTTCTTCTCCTGCTTTGGATAGACGGAGGTCCCGCTTGCTCGGATATACCGGCCGCCAAGAAAGGAATCATTGTGTCGCTCGCTCCCGGACGTGCCCGGATCGCCCTGCCCTACGCCGCGCCATTCGCCGATCAGCCAGCGAAGCTCGGCGAGCCCATCCGTCGATTGCGCACTGGCGGCGCCGCCGATCAGGCAAGACAAGAGCAACCCGGCGATGGAGCGCAGCATCTCACTACCTCGATAGCGGACTTAGGACACAAGAGTAACGTTCAAGCCACGCGACGCGCTTGTAAATTGCGGCCAATGCCTGCTGCCGTCAGGGCAGCGCGTGCTCGCGCTCGTAGAACACGATGGGCTCAGCGCGAAACTGAGTTGGTGTGAGGCCGATGCGACTGGTGAACGCGTGCGTGAAGGCGGCGTGGTCGTAGAAGCCCACGCGACTTGCGATCTCGGTAATCTCGAGCGAGGGCGCCTCACGCAGGAGTGCACAGGCACCCAGCATACGACCGCTCAGTTGCACCGCCTTCGGCGAGATCCCGGCGCGCTGACCGAGGATGCGACGCAAGGATCGTTGCGACGGCCCTAGCGTGCGACTCACCTGTGCTATGGAGCCACTGCGCGATCGCCACAGGAGCGTGTTGAACAACCGCTCCGAGCTCCAGTCGTCCGCACTCCACCCTCTGAGCCGTTTCGCGATCCATTGTCGCAGGACCGCAGAACGTTCCTCATCCGGACTGCCCCGCAGAGACGCGATGAGAGTCGAGGCCTCACTGCCGATCAGTGCATCGAGTGCGACCGGCACATCCCACAGATCAGCAAGCGAGTGGCGCAGGATCCGCGTCGCGACGACTGGACTGACACGAAAAGCGAGCAGACAGACAGCACCCGTCGGCCGGAACTGCAATCCACCATGGCTCGCCGCATACACGAACGCCGCAGGCTGCAGTGCCCACCCCGGGTGACTGATACGCTGGGCCAACCACTGTTCACCGAGATGAAACACAAACTCGACGTGCGCGTCCGGCGCAATGATCCCTGGCAGTGCCGCTTCTTCCGCCGACCCCGTGAGCGACCACATTGATCGCACAACGGACGCGAGTAGCGCGCCGCCGTCGCTCCATTGCATCGTCGTTGAAGCGCTGTCTTCGGGGTTCAACGCCATGCGGCGAGTCTAAGGCGTGACAACGGGATCCGCATCATCCGTGGAAGCTCTATGATTCCTCTTTGGGTTATTCTTTCGACTAAGGCCCGGAGGAAAAGATGAATCACCACGTGACAAGCAGGATCGCGCTTCTGGCGGCGGCAGGCATGGTCTGGTGGACATGTGAATCGCCGGCGCAGACGACACAGGAGCACGTTCACAGTTCGGCTCACACGGTCATGCCGTTCGACATGTCGAAGACCGTTCATATTTTCCGCATGACTGAGGACGGTGGCATCCAACGCGTGGTCATCAGGGACGCCTCGGCCAAAGAGCAAATCAGCCCCATTCAGCAGCATCTGAGGCAGGAGGCAGAACGATTCCAGCAGGGCGACTATTCGGATCCAGGGATGCTGCACGGAAAGGACATGCCGGGTCTGAAGGAACTTCAGACGGGTGGCTCCAAGATCAAAGTCTCGTACGCGGCTCTATCCGATGGCGCAGAAATTGTTTTCAGCACGGACGATAAACATCTGCTCACGGCAATACATCGTTGGTTCGGTGCACAGCTGTCCGAGCATGGCGCCGATGCCAAGGCCGAGTGAACAGATCGGCGATGAGGCGGTATGAGTAGCACGTCGGCTTCCGCTAGCAGCGGACATCGGAGTAAACGTAGTTCCTAGCTGGCCTTCGGCGCGAGCATAATGATTGCCATGCCGGCAACAGCTACCGTTGCACCGATGAGATCCCACGCCGTAGGTCGGTTGCCGTCAACTAACCACAACCAGGCAATCGCAACAGCGACGTAAACGCCGCCATACGCGGCATACACTCTTCCCGCGGCCGTGGGGTGCAGCGTCAGCAGCCACGCGAACAAGGCCAGACTTGCGGCCGCAGGAATGAGCAGCCACGGCGAACCGTTACGCTTCAACCATAGATACGGAAGGTAGCAGCCAACGATTTCTGCCACCGCTGTGATGACGAATAGGCTGAAGGTTTTCAGGATCAGCATCGGCCGTCACATCGCGCGCTCGCCCGCTGCTTGCTGCGAATCTCCACATCCGCCGCAGTCAGCGTGCAGTCCTCGATGCGTACGCATCCGCACTTCAGTCCCAGATCGAGTGCTCGGCGCATCCGCTTGATCCGTTTCGCCAGCACGTCAAGCTCGTCCAACTTGGCTTGAGCCAGCGCCCGCCACCGTGCGCTCAGCGGTGTTTCCGGACGAAAACCATGAAGCAGTGTCTTGATCTCACCGAGCGTGAAGCCTGCCTGTTGAGCAAATTTGAGGACCTCGATCCTGCGAACAGTGTCAGCGTCATACACTCGCCGTCTGTTAATACGCGCAGGCGATGGGAGTATTCCCGCCTCCTCGTAGTACCGAAGCGCCGATGTGCGCAGGCCGGTACGTTTCGCAACCTGGCCGATGGACAGCGAGGCCATCAAAAAACTCCTTGACTTCAAGTTAACTTGAATATGTACGCTTCCTGACCTCTAGGCAAGTGACCGACGGCCGTGGAGGCGAGATGAGTGCATTGGCCCCGACGCCAGCGTTGGCATGCGTCCCTGCGGCGATTCCTGCTACCGAACGGAAAGCGCATTTTGAGTTGGCGCGAGATCTGTTCACAAGGCGGTCTATAGAACGAGCAACGCTGCCGGATGGTTACGCCTTCCGATTCGATTCCAGCGAGTTCGAGGCTGTCGCACGCTTCGTTGTGAACGAGCGCAAGTGCTGCCCCTTCCTCAGGTTTGAAGTGCAGCTCGCGGCGCAGTCGGGGCCGCTTTGGCTTCGCCTGACGGGACCGGCGGGCACACGAGAGATTCTCGATGCGGAGCTGAATCTAGCAAGCTCGTGCGGGTGCAGCTGCGGCAGTTCAACTGCCGGAAACAACAAGCTCGTCCGGTGGACCACTGCTGGAGGTTTGTTCGCCGCCTTGGGAGTTTGCGCGGCTTGCTGTCTCCTGCCCTTCGTACTCATCAGCTTGGGTGTTGCTGGCGCGTGGGTTGGTACCCTTGATAGCTTGTCGCGCTACAAGTGGCCGTTCATTGCATTGGCAGCAGTGCTTCTGGGGTATGGCTTCTACGTCGTCTACTGGCGGCCGAAACGACAATGCGCCGCCGGCGCAGACTGCACGACGCGCGCTACAGGTCGCTCGGTCCGAGTGGGTCTTTGGATTGTGACCGTTCTCGTAATAGGTGGAATCGTTTTCGAACAGATAGAGCCGCTGCTCGTCGCCGCGCGGTAGAAGCCTGACGCCAGATGGGCAAACGCTAGATTGAGTTCAGCCACGCCTCCGCTACGGCGGCGTTTCACGAAGCTTGCGCTGGAACCACGCCACGTCGTGCTATCGAGCGAACTTCCGCCCAACGGATCCGCCAATGTCGGCCTCGGACCGTAAGGCGTCGGCAATCGTGGTTGATCTGTTATCCATGACGAAGGCTCAGAAGTAACGTCGCCAGTCGAAAGTGAGTCGTATTCCGATGGAGTACACGCGGTCCAGGTCCGCGTGCGGTGCGCCGGGCGGATAGACGACGCTCCCCCCGTTCGGGATGTCCACGCCGCCGAACAGTTGCAGAATCAACTCGGAGCTCTGCGTCGTGTCGAACGAACGATACGGACGGTACTCGAGGATCGGGAATTCGAGATACGTCGACTCGAACTCGACCACCCTCGGCCCCGAACCCGGAAGAACGCCCGGCGCCAGCAGAGTTTCTTCCTCTGAGCCGAGCCCGTGGAAGGTCACGCCGATCTCGCGCCCCAGCACGAATTGAAATCGGCCGAATCGAGTCGCCCAGCCGAGCTGCCAGGGGATCAGTCCGCCATTGACCGCAGTGACCGCCATGCCCTGATAGGTCTTGGGCGATGCGAGGTACAGCGGCGACAGGAGCAGCAGGTCGCCGGGTATCAGATAGAACGGCATGCGTATTCGGGCCGTAAGGCCGGTGCGCGCGGGAATCGCAGCAGTCAGGCTGCCGCCTTGTTGCGCAGGGGCGGCTTCGGTGTACTTGTTGGTGGAGGGTGTGTCGCCGCGGTAGCCCACCGAAAAATAGACGAGCCCATCTCCCCCTTCGTCGATCACCCCATCGAGTCCATACCCGAGTCGTAGCGACAGATCCGCTCCGCCAACGAAGCCGCTGCCATCTTCCAAGCCGGTGAAGCCACCGTCCACCGAGCGCACGTCGAGCGACCCGGCGACGCCGATGAAGGGACCGAGCTCCGAGCGGAAGCGCGGCATGGCCCCGAGTCCTTCACCCAGACTCGGCACTGGAGTCAGCAGCAGGACTTCCACGCCCAACTCCACCGCCTCGAGTGTTGGCTCTCGTCCTTGCGACCACGGCCCGAGCGTGTCGCTGCTGCAAACGTCGAACGCTTCGGGTTCGCCAGGAGCCGTTGGCGTGTACGGAATATTGGTCGCTCGCGGTCGACCGGCCGCTGTGTCGAGCACCTGCTCGACACTCAGACGCACTGCCTCGGCAGCTCGCTGCGCATCCTCGGAACGCATGTGCGCATCGCCCATCAACACGGCTGTATTCGCGCCTGGCTGCCAGGTCCGTACTTCCAGGCCGCTCTCGTTGTAGTAGTCGTGAGTACCTTTGCGTTGCGATACGTCGCCCCAGGTCCCCGCCACGTGCCCCGCGGCAAAGACGTCTTCCATGAAATGCAGCGCGAACGCTTCATCCGCAAGCACGGCGCGCGCGAGCGCGGCGCGCTCTTCAGGAGACAGGCTCTCTCGCGCAAGCCTCGTTGCCTTCTGCAGGGCACTCAAGTGAAACCGCCCCCACACGCCTACGGCATTGATCTCAGACCCGACTGTGAGCGTCGTCGCTACGTATTCCGGTGCCGTGAAGTCCACTCTGGGTCGGGCCAGCAGGAAGTGGGCATTGTTGGATCCCGCCCGTGTCGCATATTCCGGGTCGGCGCGCTGCAAACGGATGTCTGCAATACGCAGCACGTTGATGCGATCGGCCCTGATTGCTTCGCTCTCCATCTGCCGCCGCAGGTCGCCGATCAGGCCTTCCTCCTGAGATGCGGCGGGCGAAGTCTTCGAGATCCGCGTCAGATCGACTTTGAGCTGGGCCGCGACTTCGGCAACGGCCAGGATCCATGCTGAGGTGCTGACGGTGTCGAGCAACTGTGCGCTCGAGCAAGAATGGTCGCCGGCAATTGCGGACATTGCGGCCCAATCGATGCAGTCGGGCATCAGGCCTTGCGCCGTGTCGGCGCCTTGCGTGCACAGGCGTTTCTCGTAGCCGCCGCGCGCCTCGGCCCAGAGCTGATCGAATACCGCTTGGCGTTGCACGTCGAGGCTTTCGATACCGAGCACAGCGATGTCACGGTGCTCGGGATAGACCCATGCGAATGCCGGAGCGGTCGCGAATCCCAAGGCAACCACTAACAGTCTGAGCGCCATTAGCGCGTCCAGTCGTCGTTCGAGAGGTCTTCCTCTATGAATCGCAGTAGCGCCTCCGTCAGCGCTTCGCGCGGGTAACCATTCTGCGTGACGAATACGGCGCCGATCGTCGCGTGCGAGCGCGCGATCGGCACAGCGAGCGCCCAATGATCGGCATTGACGTACGCCAGCAGGCGGCTCCCGGGGATGACCTGGTCATAGAAGATCAACTGGCCATCGTTGCGTGCGTCGACGCGAGCAAGCTTGCGATAGCTCGATTTCAACACCGCTGAGATGCGTTGCGGCTGCGGGAACGTGGCCAGCGAGTAGTAACGCATGTCCGTCGGCAATGGATTCGCGACGAGCCAGGCTCTGCGTGCCGCAGGCCGCAGACTCGCGACCGCAGTGCCGTCGCCAGGCTTGCAGATCGCGCCGGGGAACTGGCGCAGCATCTCTGCGTGATATTCCTCAGCGTCGTTGGCGAGCGGCGAGCCCCCGACCGCGCCTGCCGCGCTGACCACGGCAGCGACGCGATTGCGGATCTCCGGATACCTTACGAGCGCATCGAGGATGTCGGGCGCTCCTTTCGAGTAACCGATCAACACCAGACGCGCCGGGCCCGACTCGACCGGCATCGTGAGCAGGGCATCGCGGATCTGGCGCGCGTTGTTCGCCGTGCTGGATAGAGCGTCGACCTTGAGCAGCACCTGGTCGTACCCATACCGGCGCAGGTGCTCTGCGACGCTTCCTGTCGGTTCCAGCCACTCCTCGATGCAATCGAATCCGAGACCGAGTACGACTGCTGCAACGAGACGCCGGCGCGACGGGGTCAGGTCGACCGGTTGTCCGGTCCCGGCCGGCTCCTCCCCGACTCGCGTCAAGGCTTCCTCGCAGCGCCGATAGTCGGGCAACCCTCGTCGCGCTTCGAGGACGGCACAGTAGATTTCGCGGAAACGGGCGCGCTCGTCGATGACGCCGGCTTGAACAGCCGGCACGAGTACCAGCGGTGGGGTGTCCGTCGAATATGGGACGAGTGGTGCCGCGCACGCAGCGAGCGCCAAGCACGCCGCGACCGCGAACGGACTTGAGAAATGTTGCGCACAGAGTCGGCACATCGCGGCGAATAACGCAGACTGCAGCCGTTGCTGCAGCAACGTAGCATCTGCCGCGCGCGCGTTGGATACGGGCTAGATGCATGCGGGATGCTCGGTGTCGCTTCTGCCCCGACTCCTGATTGCCAGCCGCGCACTTTGTGCGGAACCTTGCGGCCTTAACGTTCGCCGCACGAAGGTCCGCTATGAAAGCTGCCACCTGCGCATCGACGCTGCTCGCCGTATTCGCGCTGCTGACTGCGCTGACGGCGCGGGCCGACGAGTACGACGACACGATCGCGATCTTCAAGAAGGCGGGGCAAAGCGGCACTTTCTTCGCGAAGAGCTACGGCTACGCCGTGTTTCCGACCATCGGCAAGGGCGGGCTGGGCGTGGGGGCCGCGCACGGCAGCGGACGCGTCTATGCGAAGGGCAAGCAGATCGGCGATACGACCATGAACCAGGTCAGCGTGGGCTTGCAGGCGGGCGGCCAGGCGTTCAGCCAGATCATCTTCTTCCAGGACCAGCGCGCGCTCGAGGAGTTCACGTCCGGCAACTTCGAGTTCGGCGCGAACGTGCAGGCCGTGGCGATCACAGCCGCGGCGGGCGCGAGCGCCGGAACAAGCGGTACCAGCGCGGGTGCGAGCGGCGGCAAGCAGGACGCCGCGACAGTCGGAGAGTTTCACAAAGGCATGGCGGTGTTCACCGTCGCGAAAGGCGGCTTGATGTACGAAGCCTCCATCGCCGGACAGAAGTTCAAATACAAGCCGCTCTGACGTCCCGCTTGCCCCTAGTACAGATGCAAAGACGACCGCGGATGCGGAACCCTGACGAGGCGACGCCGATACGCGGGACATATCAACAGGAGTAAGACCATGAACAGATTCTTGCGTGCATCTGCAATGAGCGTGCTATGCACGATTGGTGCAATCGCGGTCAGCCAGGCGCAAACCGTGACGTGCCAGAACGCGCAATACGATCCCGAAGTGCTCGCCAGGTTTCCGAACATAGCCAAGGCCTGCTCGGACATCGTCTCGAAGAACGGCGAAGATTATGCGCGCGTCACGGCGCGACTCGATCGCGTCGATCCCAGCGGAAGAGTCCAGCTCCGCGTCAAGCAGCCTGATGGCAGCTATTCAAAGCAGCTCTCGATCAGGCCCAAGCCCGATCTGAAAGTGCTGGTAGATGGGAAACCCGCGCGCGTGCAAGACCTCGCCGCGAATCAGGAAATCAACGCGTACGTCAAAGTGCGCGCGCCGGAGATGGCGCTGCCGCCGGCCGATGCGGGGCAGACGTTCGTGTTCGTACCGATCGAGGAACCGCAGCAGCAGCTGGCAGCATTGCCGTCGACCGCTGGCTTCCTGCCGCTGTTCGGCTTGTTGGGCGGGGTGTCGTTGTTGCTGGGTGGATGGCTCACCGCGATCCGCCATCGTCGTCATTGACCCGTCGCCTCGTTCTCGCCAGAGCGCGGCACGATGTCGCGCTCGAGGCGGGACATGCCACGTCACTCGGCGGGTACGTGCTTGGCCGCTAGTGCCGGCTGAGGGACTCGATGGCCGGACGTTCAGCGCTTAATAACAACTAGACCCGGTCGCTTCGGCGAAGCACGGGCGCAGCCGCTGCCGGACGGAAAGTTTTGAACGCTGCAGGCGCAGATCCGGTTCCAATTCGCGACGAAATTGCAGCCCGCCATTGCTGGACACCAGCAGGTGTGTTCGTGCGTTCAACACACTTGCTGCCGCCGCGCGGGCGGCGGTGAGACTTGCCTCAAAGCGTTGCCTATCCCAAGCTGCGCGCTGCAGTTTCGTCGAGGTGTGCGTGATCAAGCGAATTCTGGCCGGCCTGCGGCGCGTGACATCCAGCGGGATGTACGACGCGCGGCTCGACGGGCTGCGCGCCCTGGCGATCCTGCCGGTCGTGCTGTTCCATGATGCCCTGCGCGGGCGGCGCGTGGTCGCCGCCATACGACCGCTTACCGATGCGGAACAGGCGCTCACCGACATGGTCCCGCGCGGCGAAGCGGGCGTGATGCTGTTCTTTTTCATCAGCGGTTTCATCATCGCTTTCCCGTTCCTGCGCGCCGCCGCGCGGGCACAGCCGCCGCCAAGCGTCGGAACGTTCTATAAGCGCCGGCTGCTGCGGCTGGTACCGGCCTATCTGATCGCGCTGACCGGCTGCTTTCTCGCGCTGCAGCTATCCGGCTATGCGCCGACCGATGCGCCGAAATTCAATGCCATCTCGACTCCGCTACCGCTCAGCTATCTCGCCAGCCTGTTCTACCAGCACAACATGATCCTGGGCGCGGCTTCGCGCATCCTGCCGCCGCTCTGGTCGCTCGAGATCGAGTTCCAGTTCTACCTGGTCGCGCCGTTCCTGCTGACCTGGTACGCCCGCGCGGATGTCGTCCGCAGGCGTTCAGCGGCAGTGATCTTTATCCTGCTGGGCATCGCGGTGGCCACCCTGCCAGGGCTTGCGCACCTGCTCGGCTCGCGCCTGTCGCTGTCGCTGCTCGGTTACATCCATTTCTTCGGCGCGGGCATGCTGGCGAGCGACATCATGTTCACTCGCAAGCCGGCGCTTTCAGTTTGGGGCGACGTGCTTTGCGTGGCAGGCTTCGCAACATTGCTTGCCATTTCGACTTTCGTGCCGCATGACCCGTTCCAGGGTGCGCTTCGCGAAACCGGGTTGCTCGCGGGTGTTCTCGCGACCTATTGGGGTGGGATGCTCGGCCGCCATGCGTCGAAATTCCTCGCCGCCGCGGCCGTCTCGGTGATCGGCGGAGCGTGCTACTCGATCTATCTGGTACACGTGCCGATCATTCAGGCATGGTCGGAGCTGGTGAAACGGGTGGCCCCACCACCCGCGAGCCTCGCCGAAAGCTGGCTGCTGATGCTGCCGGCCATTCCGGTGGCGCTCGCTGCCGGGCTGGTGTTCTTTGCGCTGATCGAGCATCCGACGATGAAACCCGACTGGCCGCAGCGCCTGTCGCAGCGCTTGGTGCTTCTGTGGCAGCGCTTGGGGCTGCGTGGGCGTCAAGCCGATCGAGCGCAGTGAAGGCACAGGAGTGGCAGTGTAAGATCGACGCGGCATGAGCCGATACAGCCTCTCCCGACGCGCCGTGCTCCAGGGTCTGATGGCGGCAGCACTGCCGCTCGGCCAGAGCGCCTGCACGCAGCACAACCCGAACGCTCTCGTCGTCGGCGGGCTGCCGGTCACGTGCAATCTGACGTTGCCGGTTGCGTGCGTTGCCCGGGCAACGAGCAACGGCACGGCAACCGCCGGCGCGCCGAAGTTTGCATTCGAATACAGCAAGTACAACGGCTGGCCCGAGATCAAGGAGTCGCTGATGGCCGGCCGCATTCAGGCCGCCTACATGCTGGCGCCGCTGGTGATGGATCTCGCCGATCGCGGCATCCCGATCAAGATCGTCTCGCTCGGGCATCGCTCGGGCGCGGTCATCATGGTGCGCAACGACTCGCCCTACCAGAACTTCCGCCAGCTCGCCGGTCGCCGTGTCGCGGTGCCGAGCCGCTTCGCGGTCGATTACCTGTTTCTGCGTCGCATGCTCGCCGAGGAGAGCATGCAGGTGGAGCAGCTGGAGATCGTCGAGATGCCACCGCCGGACATGCCGGCTGCGCTCTATGCGAATGCCGTCGACGCGTATTGCACAGGTGAGCCGTTCGGCGCCGCCGCGCAGAGCGCCGGATATGCGCGGCCGCTGCGGATGACGCGCGATGAGTGGCCCAAGTACATCTGTTGCGTGCTCACGGTGCGCGAAGAGCTGATCGCCGAGAATCCTGCGATGGTGCAGAACCTGGTCGATCATGTGCTCGGCGCCGGTGTGTGGCTCGATCAGCAACCGGCGAACCGCGAGAAGGCAGTGCAGATCGCGGCCACGGCGCCGTACTTCAACCAGGATCCGAAGATCATCCGCTTCGTTATGCAAAATCCGACGGACCGGGTCACCTATGGCGACCTGCGCATGATCCGCAGCGAGTTCGAAGAGCTCATGCAGCTGTCGATGCAGGCGGGCACGATCAAACATCCGATCCCGTACGAGAAGTACGTCGACGAGCGCTTTACGCGCGGCGCAAAACCCGCAGTCATCCCGTTATGAACGCACGCACCGTGCGCTTTGTACTGCTGGCGCTCGCTGCGAGCGTGGCGGCGCCGGTGGCCGGTGCGCCGGCGCTCAAAGCCGGAGTCTTCGACCCGCCCCGCGAGGCTCCGCCGTTCTCGCTGCAAAGTTCGGGCGGCGGCACGCTCGAGCTGCGCAGCTATCGCGGCAAAGTCGTAATCCTGGGCTTCGGCTTCACCTGGTGCACGGACGTGTGCCCAGTCACGCTCGCAACTTTGACGCAGGCGCGGCGCAAGCTCGGTCCCGCCGCCGAGGACGTCCAGGTCGTCTATGTCACCGTCGATCCCGAGCGCGACTCTCCGGCGCGCATGAAAGACTACCTGCACGCCTTCGATCCGACTTTCATCGGCGGCACCGGCGGAGCCGCGGCGCTCGCCGCGGTACGCAAGGACTACGGCATCGTCGCGGAAAAGCATGTCAAAGGCAGCAGTTACTCGGTTGCACACTCCTCGTACACCTATCTGATCGATCGCCGCGGGCAGCTGCGTGCCCTGATGCCCTATGGGCACAGTGCAGAGGATTACGTGCACGACCTGCGGATCCTGCTCGCGGAGTAGCAGTGATGCGTGCGCCGCTCCTGAGCGTCCTGCTGGCTTGCGGTGCAGCGGGTATCGCAGTACTCGCTTGGGCCGGCCTGGCGCCGATCGAAACCAGAACCGGCGCTGAGCGGGAGCAACTGTTCGAGATTCCACGGGGAACGTGGGCGCGCCGCATGGCGGGCGAGAAGGATCTCGGCATCCTGCCGGACGAGATCCGCTTGACGCTCGGAATCCGCGATATCCTGGTGCTGCGGAACCTGGACGAGGTGCCCCAGATCTTCGGCCCGACGCTCATGATGCCGGGCCAGAGCTTCCGGCTCCCGTTCGAGCAGGCATCGGAATACCAGTTCGCCTGCACCGCGCACGCGAGCGGGCAGATGCGGGTCATCGTGTATCCGTATCCTGCAACGCCGTGGGCCCGAATCATCTGGCGCGCTAGAAGACTATGAACCGAATCAAAAGCAGTCTGCCCGCTCTCGGCGTCATCGTGGCGCTGCTCGTTGCGTGGTGGGGCGCGATCGTCGTCACGCAGAGCCTCATATTCCCTACGCCGTGGGGAGTTGTCACTGGCGCAATCGAGCTGCTTGTGAATGGCACGCTATGGCGGCACATCGGCGCATCGCTGTTGCGCGTCGGCACGGGTTTCGCGCTCGCTGTGTGCGTCGCAGTCCCGCTCGGCCTGTGGATGGGCTGGGTTCGCGGCGCGTACAACACGCTGAATCCGCTCTTCCAGATGCTGCGGCCGATCTCGCCGATTGCCTGGATCCCGATCGCCATCCTGTGGTTCGGCGTCGGCGACGCTTCGCCGATCTATCTGATCTTCATCTCGTCGGTATTCCCGATGATCGTGCAGACTACGGTCGGCGTGCACACGATCGACAAACGCTACCTGCGCGCAGCGGAGAACTTCGGCGTATCGCGCGCGACGCTGTTCAGGCAGGTCGTGATCCCGGCAGTGCTGCCGCAGGTCCTGGTTGGCATGCGCATCGGGCTCGGCGTCGCCTGGCTGGTCGTCGTCGCCGCGGAGATGATCGCGCTGCGCTCCGGACTCGGCTACATGATCATGGACTCGCGCAACGCCGGTAATCGCTACGATCTGGTGATCGCGGGAATGATCATCATCGGCGTCATCGGCCTGTCGCTCGACAGTACGATGCGTCGGCTCGAACGCATCAGGTGGGTTCGCTGGCGCTATGCACAGTAAGATCGAAGTCCGGGGCCTCAACAAGAGCTACGAGTCCGACCAGGGCCGCCTGGTCGTAATCGAGGACGTCAGCTTCACGGTTCGTGACGGCGAAACCGTTGCCATCATCGGCCCGTCCGGCTGTGGCAAGACGACACTCATGAACATGATCGCCGGCTTCGTCAGGCCGGACGCCGGCGCCATCGTCATCGATGGCGTGCCGCGCTTGAAGCCCGACCCCAAGGGAATTCTGATCACGCAGCACGGCTCGGTATTCCCGTGGCTCACGGTGCGCGAGAACCTGATGTTCGGCCTCAACGGCCATGCACCGCGCAACAAGGCCGAGATCGCCGATCGTTACGCCGCAATCGTCGGCCTCAAGGGCTTCGAGAGCAGCTACCCGCACGAGCTGTCGGGCGGCATGCTCAAGCGCGCCGAGTTGGCGCGCGCGCTCGTGGTGAAACCCGAAGTTCTGTACATGGACGAGCCCTTCTCGGCGCTGGACGCGCTGATGAGCCTGCGCGTGCGCAACGAGCTGCTGCGGATCCTCGCGGAGGAACGTCACACGGTCATGCTGATCACGCATGACGTCGAGGAAGCGATCCATGTCGCGGACCGCATTCTCGTGCTTTCAGCGCGGCCGGCACGAATCCAGGCCGCGTTCGACGTGCCCTTCCCGCATCCGCGCCGACTGACCAGCGCGCCGGCGCAGGAGCTGCGCGTCGCCATCCTGCGCGAGCTCGGCGTCGACCACTACGGCGGTTGATGAACCTCGACCTGCATCCCGACTTGCGCGTGCGCCAGTTGGCGATCGGTACCGAGCGCGCGCCCCTGCTCGTGATCGACAACTTCGTCGCCAACGCGGAGGCGCTGGTCGCGGACGCGTGTGCGCGGCCGCTCACAGTGCGCAGCCGGTACTTTCCAGGCATCAGGGCCGAGGCACCGCCGGCCTACCAACAACTGCTGCTCACTCGACTGAAGAGTGCGCTGCTCGAGTGTCTCGGCATGCCGGACGGGACGCTCACGCTATCCATGTGCCACTACTCGCTGATCACGACACCGGTGCAGGAGCTGGTGCCGCCGCAGCGGATCCCGCACGTCGATTCATTCGCGAAATCGGGATTGGCGACCATCCATTATCTGTTCAAGGCGAATCTCGGCGGCACCGCGTTCTACCGCCACCGCAGAACTGGGTTCGAATCTATCGACGAGGCGCGCCGAGCGCAGTACGCACGGGCGCTGGACCAGGAACATTCGGGCCCTGCGGCGCCCGCGCCGGGATACATCAACGGCAGCACCGATCTGTTCGAGCAGATCGCCAAGCAGGACGGAGTGTTCAACCGCATGCTGGTCTATCGACGCAACGTGCTGCACTCGGGTTGCATCGAGGACAGCGTCCCGGATCCGAACCCCTCGACCGGTCGCCTGTCGATCAACAGTTTCATCGACTGGGCGCCGGCGTCGTGATCACCACACGTACTCGAGCTGCACCCACAGCTTGGTCGTGTCCTGATAGGCAGCCGGCGTGCCACCTTCGTGCGCCTCGTAAGCCGCGTACTTGATCAGGCCGGAGAAGCGCTGCACCTTCGCCTGTAGCTGCACGTTCACTTCGGTGCCGAGATCGGCGTCGAGCCGTTGCGTGCTGTATTCGTGGTAGACCAACGTCGCGGACAGCGCGTCGAACACGCTGGCTCCCTTCACCGTGTAGCTCACTCCGGCGTAGCGATCGTCGAGACCGTTCGCCGGCGTGGTCAGGAACTTGTCGGCCCAGCCGTTGAATGGATGCAGCGTCGCAATCGGCGTCGCAAAGCCTGTAGTGCCGTCACCCTGCAGCACTTCATCGCCGAGCTTGAGCCCATAACGCCCGAGGGTGCCGGTGATCTCGGCCAGGTAATAGTCGAGATCGAAGCGCAGCGGGTTCGACCCATAGTCGCTCTGTTGCGCATAGGAGGCCACGTAACCGAGCTTCAAGGAACTGATGGCATGTTCGCCGCTCAGTCGCGCACCGTAGGTAGCAGTCGAGACGCGCTCAGGATTGAGCGCAGCCGCCTGTGCAGCCGACAAGCCGGGGAAACTGGTGAGCGGCTCGAAGTCGAGCACGTAGGCAAACGCGGTGAGCTTGGCGATCGGCAGTTGCCACGCGACGTTGCCGAGCCATCCGTCGCCGTGCCAGCGGCCTTGCGGCGAATCCGGACCGAAGACGCGATTGACCTGGTTGAGGTAGGTGGCATCGACGATCAGTGTGCGCAGGCTCTTGTTGACGACACGCACCGCGTCGAAGGTCTGCTCATTTTGTCGCCAGCCGACATTACCGACGAAGCGTTGATCGTCGAGGAGGATCCGCTGGCGGCCGAGTGTCAGCGTCGTGCCGGACAGCGAGGTGTTGGTGAGCTGCAACCTGTTCACTTCGTAGCTTTCCGGATCGGTTACGACCGGGAATGCAGTGTGCGTCGGGATTGCCGCGTCAGGACGATAGTCGCCGCCGAGCGGAGTCACGAAGTCCCCCTCGGCGAGCAGCGTCGTGTTCCATGTCTTGCCGGATTCGAAGCCTGCGCGCAGTCGCAAGGTCACCGCGTCAGCATCCTCGGCGAACGGCGTCTGGTCGACGAACTCTGCCCGCATGCGGGCGTCGATGATCGGCTTCCACGCCTTGAAGCTATCCAGCGCCGAGGCCGCATCTTGCGCACGGGACTGGGTCGAGGTTGTACTTCCCCACAGCGCGAGCGCGACCAAGGAAGCTGCCTTGATGCTCATTGCCCTAACGATACAGATCGTGAACAGCGGAGCCGGCGAGCAGGAATGCGCCGACGCCATAAAACTGCGTATCGCTCGGCGCAACTTGTTCGGGACGATCGCTGACTTGCTGGACCCAGCCAAGCATGCCATGAGATTGGACGGCGCGCTCCAGGGCGCGCCAACCACGGCGCACGACCGGCTCGTATTCCATTCGATCGAGCAGACCCGCCGCGATACCCCACGCCATACCGTAGACGAAGAAGCCAGTGCCGCTCGATTCCGGTGGCGTTGCTTCCGACACGGCGAGCAGTGATGGCGCCCAATACCCGTCCGGTTTCTGTACGGCCTTCAGCTTCGCTGCCATCTCCTTGAACAGCTCTTCATACATCGGCCGCGCCGGGTCGCTTGCAGGCAGACGCCGCAGAACTCGCGCGATGCCGGCGAAGACCCAGCCGTTGCCGCGGCTCCAGAACAGCTTCCTGCCGTTGCTGTCGCGCTGCTCGAAGAAGCGGCTGTCCCGATAGAACAGATGTTCCTCACGGTCGTACAGGTAGTCCCTGGTTGCCTTGAACTCGGCATGAGCATACTCGGCATAGCGCTGATCGCCGGTCGCCGCAGCCAGGCCGATCCACACCGGCGGCGCCATGAACAAAGCGTCGCACCAGCACCAGCGATCGACGCACGACTCTTGCGCGTGCGTGGCCAAACTGCCGCGCGGCGGAGCGGCAAGGATCTCGTCGAAGCGCTTGCGTAGCGGGGCGAGCGCCTCTGGTCCGGCGCCGTGCGCCGCGGCCCACAAGTAGCTCTGGCCGATGACGTGATCGTCCGCATGATAGCGGCGCTCGCCGAGCTGCCAGCTCGTGCCGCGTCCGTGCGCGAGCACGGCGTCGCGAAAACGAGGCGATTCACTCCGCTCAGCAAGCTCGGTCAGCCCGGCGTAGAAGGCTCCCTGCTGCCAGCTACGAGGACTGCGTGTTTCCTCGCGCGCGACTTTGATAGAGGCGACGGGCTCGAGATGCGCGAGCTGCCAGTCAGCGACTCTCTCCATGACGGCGAGCGTGTCGGCTGATGCGATCGTGGCCGCGCCGAGCGCCGTCAGGATGGTTGCCGCCTTGAGCATGCGGCGCAGCTTATCAGGCAGGAATCGTCAGCAGCGCCTGGTACCACAGTGCGCTGCTCTTCAGCGTGCGACGCTGCGTCGGATAATCGACGTGCACGATACCGAAGCGCTTGCGATAGCCTTCGGCCCATTCGAAGTTGTCCATCAGGCTCCAGACGAAATAGCCGCGGACGTCCACGCCGCGACCGATCGCGTCCGCGACGGCCATCAGGTGCGATTCGATGTATTGGCGGCGTTGCTCGTCGTCGATGCGACCACCCACGACCTCGTCCTGGTAGGCCGCGCCGTTTTCCGTGATGAACAACGGCGGCAATTCGTAATCGCGATCGAGGCGTAGCAGCAACTCAGCGAGACTCTGCGGCGCCACTTCCCAACCCATGTCGGTCACCGCGGCGCCGCTCGATGCCGGCGACGCGGCGTTGACGCTGCTGGAGACCGTGGGGTTGTAGTAGTTCACGCCGACGAAGTCGAGCGGCTGCGCGATGAGCTTCGCATCGCCGGGCAGCGCTACGGGCGCGTCCATGCCGAGATGCTCGAGGACGTCCTGCGGATAGCGACCCTTGAACAGCGCGTCCATATACCAGCGCACGAGCCGGCCGTCCTCGAGTCTGGCGTGCGCTGCATCGAGCTCCGAGTTTGTCTCCGGATAGACGGGCGACAGGTTCAACACGATGCCCACGGGAGCCTTGCTGCGCGTCGCACGAATCGCCTGTAGCGCGAGCGCGTGACTCACGAGCAAGTGGTGGCCTACCTGATAGGCGACGCGCCGGTCACGCACGCCCGGTGCGAACACGCCGCGCTCGTGTCCCAGCACCGCAGTGACCCACGGCTCGTTATGCGTCGCGATGGAAGCGATCCGATCACCGAGCCGCCCTGCAACGAGCTGCGCATAGTCCGCGAAGCGCTCGGCGGTCTCGCGTGCGAGCCAGCCGCCGTGGCGGCGCTGCAGTTCCGCGGGCAAATCCCAGTGGTACAGCGTCGCGTACGGTTGAATACCGCGCGCGAGCAGCCCGTCGACGAGCCGCTCGTAGAAGGCGAGGCCTGCCTCGTTCACCGCGCCGCTCCCGGCCGGCTGAATCCTCGGCCAGGAGATGGAGAAGCGATAGGCACGCACGCCGAGATGCGCGATCAGATCCAGGTCGGACTCGAGCCTGTGATAGTGGTCGCACGCGACATCGCCATCACTGCCGTCGGCGATCGCGCCGGGCACGCGGCAAAACTCGTCCCAGATGGAGGGTCCCTTGTTATCCGCGCGCGCCGCGCCCTCGATCTGGAACGCACTGGTCGCAACACCCCACACAAAGTCCCGTGGAAAGCGCCGCCGCAGGTCGGTGAGGTGCATATCTCGATTCATGCGGCGGTCGTCTTCGGGCGCGACAGCAACTCGCCCTCGAGTTCCTCGAGCGTCCGGCCCTTGGTTTCCCGGACGAACACCAGCACGAACAGCAGCGCTGCGCTGGCGAACAGGCCGTACACCAGGAACGTGCCGGCGGGGCCGAGCGTCGACAGCTCCCACGGGAACACGAACGTCACGCTCGCGCTCACCAGTGCGTTCCAGAACCCCGCGACCGAGATCGCGACGCCGCGGTACTCATTCGGGAAGATCTCCGAGAGCAGCACCCACATCACCGGCCCGAGCGAGATCGCGAACGAGGCGACGAAGCCGATGATCGCGATCAGCACGAGCCGCGGATTCGTCGTCAGAGAGGCAGCGCCCACCGCTGCCTGGTGCGGCTCGACATCGAAAGCCCACGCGATCGTCAGCAGCGACACCGCCATGCCTGCGACGCCGATTGCGAGCAGCGGCTTGCGGCCCAGGCGATCGATGAGCCAGATCGCAACGACGGTCATGACCACATTGACCAGGCCGACGATCACGGCCTGGCGGAACGCGTCGCTGACGCCGCCGCCCGCCTGCGCGAATATCGTCGGCAGGTAGTAGAAGATCGCGTTGATACCGGTGATCTGCTGGAAGAAGGCGAGTCCGAGGGCGATCAGCATGACGAGACGGATGCGCCGGTCGAACAAGGCGCGCCAGCCGTGCGAGACGTTCCTGGCTGCGAGACTCTGCCGGATCTGCTGCAGACTCTCCTGCGCCTGCGCGGCGCCGCCGACGCGCGTCAGAACTTCCAGTGCCTGCGCGTCGCGGCCCTTGATCACCAGCCAGCGCGGACTTTCAGGAATGAGCGACAGCAGCAGCAGATACAACAACGCCGGGAACACCTGGACGCCGAGCATCCAGCGCCAGTTGTGCTCGCCCATGTCGAGCAGGAAATAGTTCGAGAAGAACGAGGCCGAGATGCCGATCACGATCATGAGCTGGTTGAGCGACACGAGTCCGCCGCGGCGCTGCGCCGGCGCGATCTCCGCGATGTAGACAGGCGCGATCAATATCGCCGCACCGACCGCGAGTCCGCCCACGATGCGTGCGGCCACGAAAGCCGTGAGCGTCGTCGCGAGCGACGCCAGCGACGCCGACAGTACGAACAGCGCGGCCGCGCACAGCAGCACCTTTCTGCGTCCAAGTCGATCGCTGAGCACGCCCGCGAATGCGTTGCCTGCGAGCGCACCCCAGCCGAGGGAGCTCACCGCCCAGCCGAGCCTCAAGTCGCCGCCGGCGCCGCTGAGATGGAAATACTCGCGAATGAAAGGCACGACGCCGGAGATCACGGTCGCGTCGAATCCCAACAGCAGGCCGCCAATCGCAGCAGTGAGCGCCACGAAGCCGATGTTCAGTGTGCGGTGCCCTTGGTGCGGAGCACGCGCTTCGTTGTTGGTCATTCAGTTGTTCTTGCTGTCGTAGACCTGCTTGCCAGTGCCCCGGAGAGCGTGCTACAAGGCAAATTGTAAGCGCTTACATTTTTCGGCACAAGAACCGGAATAGTGGCATCAGGGGGTATTAGCCGTGAACGATCGCGCACGTAGACGTTCGCCCATCGCACAGGCCATTTCGCTGATTCTCGGGACCGCCGTCGCAATGCCGGCGCTCGCGCAACAAACCTCGGAACCGCTCGAAGAGGTTATCGTCACGGGCATCCGCGGCAGCCTCACCTCCTCCATGAACCTGAAGCGCGATGCGCAAGGCGTGGTGGACGGTATCGTTGCCGAGGATATCGGCAAGTTTCCCGATACCAACCTCGCCGAGTCGCTGCAACGCATCAGCGGCGTATCCATCGACCGCTCGTCGATCGGCGAAGGTCAGCGCGTCACGGTTCGCGGCGTCGGCCCGGACTACAACGTGGTGCTGCTGAACGGGCGGCAGATGCCGGTCTCCTCGCTCGAGGACACGACCGCATCCAACCATCGCGCCTTCGACTTCGCCAATCTCGCTTCGGAAGCGATCGCGGGCATCGAGGTCTACAAGACCAGCCGCGCCAGCAGCCCGACCGGCGGCATCGGCGCGACGATCAACATCAAGACGGCGCGGCCGCTGGACAATCCCGGCCTGCACTCGAGCCTGGGCCTCAAAGGCATGATCGACGAGTCGTCGCAGAATCTGCCGAGTCACCTGCAGGGCGACGAGATCACGCCGGAAATCTCCGGCATCTACAGCAATACGTTCGGCGACGACAAGTTCGGCGTCTCCCTCACCGCGAGCTACCAGGAGCGCAACTCCGGCTTCAATCAGGCGGCGGTCGGCAACGGCTGGCGCCCGTTCGCTGGCGACGACACGAACAACTGGGGCACGATTCCGACACCGGGCGAACCGGGCGTGGAAAACATCACGAACCGCCCCGATGCGACCGACACCTATTCGGTGCCGCAGAACCTCGGCTACAGCGTCAACGGCATCGAGCGCAAGCGCACCAACGGTCAGCTCGCCCTGCAATGGCGTCCGGTCGACGCGCTCACCGCGACGCTCGACTACACCTACTCCGAGAACAAGATCGCGACCGAGCGCAACGAGCTGTCGGTGTGGTTCAACTTCGGTCCCTCGGCCAGCAGCTGGACCGACGGTCCGGTGGCGGGCCCGCTCGTCTACACCGAGCTGATCCCCGGCGCGAACAGCGACCTGTCGATGGGCGGCGCCAAGTTCGCCACCAAGAACGAAAACAAATCGCTGGGCTTCAACCTGGCGTGGGAAGCCTCGGAGCGTCTCGGCTTCCAACTCGATTACCACGACTCTAGCGCTGAATCCGGCGCCGACAGCCCGTACGGCTCGAACTCCGTGCTCGGCGTCGCCGCCTTCGTGCGCGGCGATACCACCGGCGATTTCAGCAAGGACTTTCCGGTCATCAGCGTGCGGTTGCCAGCTGGCATGACGAGCGTCAGCCCGTCGGCGATGACGGTCACCGGCTCGGCGTTCCGCAACGGCCTGATGAGGATGGATATCGAGCAGGCGCAGCTCGGCGGCAACTTCGACTTCACCGACAGCTCGCGCCTGGACTTCGGCGTGGCCTTGACGGATATGAAGAACCGTACTGCGTTCTCGACCGTGCAAAACGACACGTGGGGCTCCGACGTCGCGTTCGACCCGGCGGCGTTCCCGGACGACGTGTGGCGCGCCGATACGATCCGCCAGTACTTCGACCAGATCTCCGGCAGCGGCAACTCGAATCTGTTCAACAACTTCTTCACGTTCGACTTCGACAGGGCGCGCAACATCGCTGCCGGCCTGCGTGGCGCGGATCGTTTCAGCGCCGCGCCGGCCTTCACTACCGATCGTCACGTGAAGGAGGAATCGCAGAGCGCGTATCTGCAGTTCAGCCAGGAGTTCGACACTGCGATGCCGATCCATGCGGCGGTCGGCGTGCGCTACGAGCAAACAGACGTGACGTCCAGTGCGCTCGTACCGTCACCATCAGGTATCAGCTGGGCCTCGGACAACGAGTTGAACGTCGTCATTCCGCAGGGAGCTTCCACCACCACGACCCTGAAAGGCGATTACGACTACGTGCTGCCGAGCTTCGACGCCGACATCGGGCTCATGGACAACCTGAAGTTCCGTGCCAGCTGGGGCAAGACCATCGGTCGCCCGGGTTGGGGCGACATCCAGGGCGGCCAGGTGCTCGACCTGCTGGTACGCGTCGACGGCGGCACCGGTTCGCAGGGCAATCCGGCTCTGAAGCCACTCGAGTCGACCAACATCGACCTGTCGCTCGAGTGGTACTACGCCGACGGCAGCTACGCGTCGGTCGGCTACTTCAACAAGGACATCGACAACTACGTTGGCATCACTCAGATCGTCGAGACGCCTTTCGACCTGCATACGCCGATCGGCGGCGCGCTCTACAACGAAGCCGTGGCGGCAGCGTGCGCGGATCGCAGCACCACCTGCATCCGCAACTGGATCTTCACGAACCGTCCCACCGCTCCGGGCGTGAACGCGACCGCACGCACCATCACCGGACAGGCAGGCGATCCGATCGCCGACTTCCGCATCACGGTGCCGGCGAACCAGCGCTCCGCCAATCTCAACGGCTTCGAGTTCAACGTCCAGCACATGTTCGGCGCCACCGGCTTCGGCGTGTCGGCGAACTACACGCTGGTCAACTCGGGCCTGAAGTACAACAACCACCTGCGCAACGACCAGTTCGCGCTCGAAGGCCTGAGCGATGCGGCGAACGTGGTCGCCTTCTACGAAAACTTCGGCTGGGGCGTGCGTCTCGCCTACAACTGGCGCGACGAGTTCCTGGCGAGCCGCTTCGACGGCGCCGGCGCGAGCCCGCTGTACACCGAGCCGTATGGTCAGTACGACCTCAATGTCAGCTATCAGTGGGGCGACAACCTGACGCTGCAGGCCGAGGCGATCAACATAACGGATGAGATCCAGCGCATTCACGGCCGCACCGACACCGAGGCGGTATTCGTGACGCAGACCGGACCTCGCTACATGATCGGGGCGCGGTACAAGTTCGGCGGGCAGTAACGAGCTCGAGTCCCGCGTTCGATGCAGAGCCGCTGGCGCCCCCAACCAGCGGCTCTTTTCGTTACGATGGGGTGCAATGACAACGGGGCCGATCAAGCATGTGGTGATCGCAGGCGGCGGGTCGGCCGGCTGGCTGACCGCGGGCGTCATCGCCGCCGACCATTGCGCGGCTGCCGACTCGGGGCTGCAGGTCACGCTGATCGAATCGCCTGACGTCGGGCCGATCGGTGTCGGCGAAGGCACCTGGCCGACCATGCGCGACACCCTGCGCCGTATCGGCGTCCGCGAGAGCGATTTCCTGCGCGAGTGCGATGCTTCCTTCAAGCAGGGCTCGCGCTTCAATGGCTGGCGCGACGGCCAGGACGGCGACTACTACTTCCATCCCTTCGTTCTGCCGCACGGCTACACGGAGACGAACCTCGTCGCCGGCTGGTTGCAACGTCACGCCGACGTGCCGTTCGCCGACCTGGTGAGTTTCCAGCCGCACCTCTGCGTGCAGAACAAGGCGCCGAAGCAGGTGGCGACGCCCGAGTATGCAGCGGTCGCGAATTACGCCTACCACCTCGACGCCGGCAAGTTCGGAGTGTTTCTGCGCAAGCACTGTACCGAGCGCCTCGGCGTGCGACTGGTGCTCGATCACGTGGTCGGCATCGAATCGCATCCCAATGGCGATATCGCCGCGCTGCAGACGAGATCGCAGGGAGGGCTGGCGGGAGATCTGTTCGTCGACTGCACGGGTCTGCAATCGCTGCTGCTGGGCCGGCATTATCAGACGTCGTTCGTGTCGCAGAAGCACGTGCTGTTCAACGACTCGGCGCTGGCGCTGCAAGTGCCCTACCCCGACGACAGCAGCCCGATCGCTTCGCAGACCGTCTCGACTGCACAGAGCAGCGGTTGGATCTGGGACATCGGATTGCCGACGCGACGCGGTATCGGTCACGTCTACTCGAGCGCGCACATTTCCGACGACCAGGCAGAGGCCGAGCTGCGCCGCTACGTGGGTCGAGCAGATGGGCTCACTGCGCGCAAGCTCACGTTCGAGCCGGGCTATCGCCAGCAGTTCTGGCACCGCAACTGCGTCGCCATCGGACTGTCGGCTGGCTTCATCGAGCCGCTCGAAGCCTCGGCGCTGGCGCTGGTCGAGCTGTCCGCCGCCATGCTCAGCGACCAGATGCCGGCGACGCGCGAGGCAATGGACATCGTCGCGCGGCGCTTCAACGATTCGTTCACTTATCGATGGGAGCGTGTCATCGATTTTCTGAAGCTGCACTACGTGCTGAGCCGGCGCAGGGCTTCGGCTTTCTGGCGCGATAACGTCGCCCCGGCCACCATTCCTGACCGGCTGCGCGACTTGCTCGTGCTGTGGCGGCACCAGCCGCCCTCGCGCTACGACCTGCACCGGATCGAAGAAGTGTTTCCCTCGGCGAGCTACCAATACGTGCTGTACGGGATGGGTTTTCGCCCGGAGCCGGCCGCCGCGACCCGCCGCGCGGACGACTGCGATCGTGCCGACGCATTTTTCCGCGAAGCCGCGGCGCTGACTGGCAAAATGCTGGCTGCGCTCCCGACCAACCGGGAGCTGATCACGCATATCAGGCAGCGCGCATGAGCAACGTTCTGTTGAACAACATCGACCACAAAGGCCTGAGGGTCATCACCGCGCGCAGTGCTGCGTATGGCGATGACGTGAAGTTCGCGCTGACGTTTGCGGCCGAGTTCCGCAACATCCAGGCCCACTACCCGATCGTGTTCCACAAGACTGCGGACGGAAAGTTCCAGGCGATCGCCCTGCTCGGCTTCCAGGACAAAGAGAATCTGTTCCTCGGCCCGGACGGGTGGGATGCGCCATACGTGCCGCTCACGATCGAGCGCCAGCCGTTCCTCATCGGCTTTCGCGATCGCGAGCCGCTGGTGCACATCGATCTCGCCAGTCCGCGCGTAAGCCGGACCGAAGGCGAAGCCCTGTTCCGCGAATACGGCGGCTCGAGCGACTTTCTCGAGCGCATGAGCTCGGTGCTGCTGACGATTCATCAGGGCTTGGAAGCCATGCCTGCGTTCATCGATGCCTTGCTGCAGCACGACTTGCTGGAATCGTTCGTGCTCGACGTCGAGCTCAACGACCGCTCGCAGCATCGTCTCACGGGCTTCTACACGATCAACGAGGAGCGCCTGGGCACGCTCGACGCGGGCGGGCTCGAACGAATGCACAAGACAGGTTATCTGCAGGCGATCTACATGGCGCTCGCTTCGCTGTCTCACTTCCGCGATCTGATCGAGCGTCGGAACCGACTGAATGCTGCCCATCGCTAACGCCATCGAGGAGATCGCCGGAGTCGAGCCACAGTCGCTCTCGGACGAACTGTTGACGCGCACGCAGCCAGCGGTCTTACGTGGCCTCGTTTCGAGCTGGCCCGTCGCGCGCGCAGGCCGCGACTCGGCCGCGGCGACCGATGCGTATCTGCGACGCTTCTACAAGGACGCGACCGTCAACGCGATGCTCGGCGCGCCTGACATCGGCGGCCGGTTTTTCTACAGCGACGACCTCAGCGGTTTCAATTTCAAGCCGGTGCGCATCAGGCTGGACGCGGTGCTCGATGAAATCGCGCGCCAGAGCAAGTCGGAGATTCCGCCGGCAATCTATGTCGGCTCCACCACGGTCGACACGTGCCTGCCGGGCTTTCGCGCCGAGAACGACCTCGCACTCGGCAATCGCCAGCCGCTCGTGAGCATCTGGCTCGGCAATCGCACGCGCATCGCCGCACATCACGATCTGCCGGATAACATCGCGTGCGTAGTCGCGGGGCGCCGCCGCTTCACGCTGTTCCCGCCCGAGCAGCTCGAGAACCTTTACATCGGTCCACTCGACTTTACCCCTGCCGGCCAGGCGATCAGCCTGGTCGATTTCGCGCGGCCGGATTTCGCGAAATTCCCGAAGTTCGCCGCAGCGCTGCAGCAGGCGCAGGTCGCGGAGCTCGGTCCGGGCGATGCGATCTTCATTCCCAGCATGTGGTGGCATCACATCGAGTCGCTCGAGGCGCTCAACGTACTGGTGAACTACTGGTGGCGCCAGTCGCCGGCGTTCATGGATTCGCCGATGAACGCGCTCATGCTCGCGATCCTGACCGTGCGCGATTTGCCGCCGGAGCAGCTGAAGGCCTGGCAGAACCTGTTCCGGCACTACGTCTTCGAGGCGGACGAGCGCACGCTCGCCCATATTCCGCCGCAAGCCCGGCGTGTCCTCGGGCCGCTGGATGCCGATTCGGCGCGCGAGTTGCGGGCGCGGCTGTTGCAGAGGTTGAATCGCTGATTGAATCTCTGAGGGGATCGAGCGTGGAACAGAAGCTGATCAACAGAGTCGTCATCGCCGGCGGCGGCACCGCGGGCTGGATGGTCGCCGCGTGCCTGTCGAAGATGCTCGGCAAGGTGCTCGACATCAAGCTGATCGAGTCCGACGAGATCGGTACCGTCGGCGTCGGCGAGGCGACGATTCCGACGCTCGTAACCTTCCATCGCCTGCTCGACATCAACGAGCAGGAGTTCATGGCCGCAACGCAAGGGACGTTCAAGCTCGGCATCGGCTTCGAGAACTGGCGCAACGTCGGCCAGAACTACATTCACTCCTTCGGCCTCACCGGCACGGATCACTGGAGCGCCGGCTTCCAGCATTTCTGGCTCAAGGGACGCGAGCGCAAGCTGGCCGGCGACTACGGCGACTACTGCCTGGAGCTCAAGGCCGCGCAAGCTGATCGCTTCGCGCACCTGCCACGTGGCGGGCTGAACTATGCCTTTCACATCGATGCCAGCCTGTATGCGAAGTTCCTGCGCAAGTTCAGCGAAGGTTTCGGGGCCCAGCGCATCGAGGGGAAGATCGTCGAGGTCAAGACCGATGCGACGTCCGGCTACATCACCGCGATCAGGCTGGATTCGGGCACGGACATCGAAGGCGACCTGTTCATCGACTGCACCGGCTTCCGCGGACTGCTGATCGGCCAGGCGCTGCACGTCGGCTACGAAGACTGGTCGCATTGGCTGTACAACGACAGCGCCGTGGCAGTGCAGACCGAATCCACGCGCGCCGCCTGGCCATACACTCGCTCGATCGCGCGCGAGGCAGGATGGCAATGGCGTATTCCGCTGCAGCACCGCGTCGGCAACGGCATCGTGTACTGCAGCCGCTATCTTCCGGACGAGCAGGCGAAGCAGACTCTGTTGGCGAACGTCGAAGGCAAGGTTCTGACCGAGCCGCGCGTCATCAAATTCCGCCCGGGCCAGCGCCGCGAGCACTGGAAGAAGAATTGTATCGCGGTCGGTCTGGCCAGCGGCTTCATCGAGCCGCTGGAGTCGACCAGCATCCACCTGATCCAGCGCAGCATGATCCGGCTGATGCAGATGTTCCCGCGCACCTCCATCCAGCAGGCCGACATCGACGAGTTCAACCACCAGATGAGCTCGGAGATCGAGCACATCCGCGATTTCATCGTGCTGCACTATCATGTCACCGAGCGCCAGGACACGCCGTTCTGGCGGGCCGTGCGCAACATGAGCATTCCAGAGTCGCTTCAGCACCGCATCGACCTGTTCCGCGAGACCGGCCGCGTCTTCCGCGTGCCAAACGAGCTGTTCGCGGAAAACTCGTGGATCCAGGTCATGCTCGGCCAGGGCATCATGCCGAGGCAGCATCATCCGGTCGCCGACCTGATGGGCGATGAGGAACTGTCGCGGTTCCTCGAGGGAATTCGCTCGTCGGTCGATCGCACGGTGATGCAGCTGCCGCAGCACCAGGCCTATCTCGAGCAGTACTGCAAGGCGCCGGATGTGCGCCGTGGGGTCGGCGGGTGAAGCGAGCCCCGGCCAACATGTATGAAGTCGCGAAGCTCGCGGACGTATCGATCGCGACCGTCTCGCGCGTAGTCAACACCGACTCGCGCGTCAAGGAGAAAACGCGGCAGAAAGTGCTGTCGGCGATGCACACACTCGGTTACCAGCCGAATTCGATCGCGCAGTCGCTCGCGACCAGCACCTCGAACAGCGTCGGCGTGCTGGTCTCGGAGCTGCACGGCGCATTCTACGGCGCGATGCTGAGTGCGATCGAGGAGACGCTGCGCGCCGCCGGCAAGTTCGTCCTGGTCGCGACCGGTCACGACCGCGAGGACCAGGAGCGCGAGGGCATTCGTTTCCTGGTCAGCCGTAATTGCGACGCGCTGATCGTGCACGTCTCAGGACTGCCCGACAAATTCCTGGTCGAGCACAACAAGAAAAAGACGCCGATCATCGTCGTCAACCGCAAGGTTCGCGGCATCGCCGATCGCTGCTTCAGTCTCGACAACGAGCTCGGCGGTTACCTTGCTACGCACTCGCTCTTGCAAGCGCAGCACCGGAACATCGCTTACATCTCCGGCCCGCTCGACTGGACGGACGCGCAACAGCGCCTGCAGGGCCACAAGCGAGCGCTCGCCGAGGCGAGCGTGGCCTTCGACCAGCGGCTGCTGTACGAAGGCGACTATCACGAGGCGACCGGCAGCCGGGCGCTCAATCATCTGTTCGGCAAAGGCATCGCGTTCACCGCTGTCATCTGCGCGAACGACGAGATGGCAGCCGGCGCGATGGCGGCCGCACACGATCGCGGACTGAAGCT
Organism: Steroidobacteraceae bacterium; assembly: GCA_035606615.1. Taxonomy (GTDB): domain Bacteria; phylum Pseudomonadota; class Gammaproteobacteria; order Steroidobacterales; family Steroidobacteraceae; genus Steroidobacter. The sequence continues at coordinate 3,638 of DATNFA010000075.1, read as the reverse complement.
GCCCGATGAGCTCTCGATCGTCGGCTTCGACGATGCCCCGATCTCGCGCTACATCTATCCGAAGCTATCGACCGTCCATTACCCGATCACCGACATGGGCCACATGGCCGCCCGCTGGGTGCTGCAGAACGTCTACAATCACGAAAACCTCGACGTCCGGCAGCGCGTCTTCAAGCCGAACTTCGTCGATCGCGACTCGGTGGCTCCGCCGGGCTGACCGTGCGCCGCTGCTCATCATTGTCGTCGCTTGCGGATCTCTGGTAACGGTACCACTCTCAGCCGCGCCGTTTCCACCCCCCGGTTCGGCGACTTGTATTCTGATAACGCTACCATTACGCTCCGGGAGCGGCCACATGAAGCCCTGGGGCATCGCCGCGCTCGTGCGCAACCTCGCGCGCCGCGGGCTGCTACCAGGACCTCAATGAGCAGTGCCATGTCGCACACCGTCTACCCTTCCTTGCGTAACAAACGTGTCGTCGTCACGGGCGGCGGCTCGAGCATCGGTGCAGCGATCGTCGAGAGCTTCGCCTATCAGGGCGCTCACGTAGCGTTCCTGGACATTGCGGAGGCAGAGTCCCGCGACCTCGAACGGCGTCTCGCCTACCGCGAGGCCCGGCCGCGCTACTACGCGTGCGATCTGACCGACGTCGCCGCGGTCCGCGCATTGTTCCCACACATACGCGAGCAGCTCGGACCGATCGACGTGCTGATCAACAACGCGGCGAACGACGATCGGCACACTGTCGAGGATGCGACGCCTGCCTACTGGGACGAGCGCATCGCCGTCAATCTGCGGCACTATTTCTTCTGCGCACAGGCAGTGATACCCGACATGAAGGCGGCGGGCGGCGGAGTCATCGTCAATCTGGGCTCAGTGTCGTGGCACCTTGCCCTGCCCAATCTCGCGATCTATCAAACCGCCAAGGCCGGCATCGAAGGACTGACGCGCGGCCTGGCGCGCGACCTCGGCCGCTTCGGGGTCAGAGTGAACTGCGTCGTGCCGGGTGCAGTGCGCACTCCGCGGCAAATGAAGCTGTGGCACACACCGGAAGAAGAGGCGCGCACGATCGAGCAGCAGTGCCTGAAAGTGCGCGTTCAGCCGCACGACGTGGCGGCAATGGTCCTGTTCCTGTCATCGGAAGATGCACGCGTGTGCACGGCACACGAGTATTTCGTGGACGCCGGCTGGCGTTGATTGAATTGCGCTCAGGGTGAGAGCGACACCACTGTGACCGACGCGGGCGCCACCTCGAGCGTCATTGCGCCGCCGGTCCGCTTGGACGTAACTGCCTTCGGCGCGACGGTGTTCGGCGCTGCGAACGTATTGACGCTGTCGATCTTCGGAGCAGCCAAGGTTTCGCCGCGAAGCGTCTCGTTTTTCTGACCGCTGCTCGCAATGCTGATGCGAGCCGCGCGCCTCGGATCGACGTTCGCGATGGCGATCCACACCTTACCGTCTTTGTCCCTGGCGGCGATCGCATCGACGCGCTGGATCTCGACATCGCCATGCACATATGTTTGCGGGTCGAGCTGGATCGGCACGAAGGTTGCGTCCTGGAACGGCACATACATGCGAAACACGTGATACGTCGGGGTTTTCACGAGTTTCGCCTGGTCGGTGAGGAGCATGGCCTGAAGCACGTTCACCATCTGCGCGATGTTGGCCATGCGCACGCGGTCAGCATGACGCGCGAAGGTATTGATGTTGAGCGCGGCGATGATCGCGTCGCGTTGACTGTTCTGCTGCTCGAGGAACCCTTCTTTCGAGCCTGGCGTGGGTGCGAGCCACGCGCCCCATTCATCGACGACCAGCGCAACCTTCTTTTCAGGATCGTACTTGTCCATGACCGCACCGTGCGTGCGAATCAACTCGTCCATGCGCAGCGTTTCCTTGAGCAACCTGGCGTACTCATCTTCGCCGAAGCCCGTCGCTTTGTAGCGCGGAGGCCAGCCGCCCACGGTGTAATAGTGCAGCGATAGCCCATCGATGTCCCAGCTCCAGTTGCGCTCCTTCCACGCTTTCATCACCGCATCTGTATAGCTCGTGTCACCGCCGTCCGGACCGACGGCGATCTTCTTCATCGGATGCCGCGCGTTGTAGTTGCGAGTGTAGCGAGCGTAGATTCTGAGCTGACTCGCGTAGTAGTCCGGCGTCATGGAGCCGCCGCATCCCCAGCTTTCGTTGCCGATGCCGAGGTACGAAATGCCGAACGGTTCCGGATGTCCGTTCGCGGCGCGTTCCTTCGCCAAAGCGGTCGGCTGATTGGTGGTCAGGTACTCGAACCAATCCGCCGCTTCCTTGGACGTGCCGGAACCCACGTTCACGGACACGTACGCTTCCGCGCCGATCTGTTGCATGAAATCCATGAATTCGTGCGTGCCGAACGTATTCGGCTCGATGACCCCACCCCAGTTCGGGTTGAGCGTCGCGGGACGCTCGGCGGCGGGTCCGATGCCGTTTCTCCAGTGATATTCATCCGCGAAGCAGCCGCCGGGCCAACGAACGTTCGGAACGCGCAGCTCCTTCAACGCCGCCACGACATCGTTGCGGATGCCTCGTGTGTTCGGAATGCTCGAATCGGGACCGACCCATACGCCTTCATAAACGCCTCGCCCGAGATGCTCGGCGAATTGTCCGAAGATCTGGCGGCTGATCACCGGACCTGCCTTGTCCGCGTTTACGGTGAGAACCAGCGTGTCCTGCGCATGAACCACGCCCGCGACGCACAGAAGTGCGCTCACTGCGAGCGCGAGCAATATCGTCTTCAGCATTCTGATCTCCGGCAGGAGGATCGGGAGCACATTCTGTCGTTCCGAGGATCGTCTGTGCACCTGCAACGCGCGTCCTGGCCGTGCACGAGCGCGAAAAATCTGCTTGAAAGCGCTTTCATCCGACTCGCTGTCATTTGCCGCGGATCTTCACCTCTTTCATTTCGCAAAACCCCGTGATAGCGTTATCAAAATAGCATTGGTAGCGTTATCAATCGGGACCGGGGAAGCTTTTCGCAACCGGCCGAACTGACAGGGGGACGCTTCTGGCGTCATGCAGAAACTCATGAGTCATCGGATATCCCGCGGACACGCCGCTCAGCCGTAAATCGCATGTTTCCTTGAGAGGCGCGTTCGAGAGGGGGCCGGTTTCAGCGTGACAGCCAAGGCATGGCGCGGCGCAAAACCGGGTCTCGGGAAGCCCGATGCTTCGTATCAAAAAAGACTACGAGGGGGCAGTCATATGAATCACTGGACGAACTTGGCCCACGCCATCCCGGCGGACGAGCACCGACAACCTGCGGCCTTGCTGAGGAGCGTTCCATGAAAGCGAAGTCAACGACTCAGCGCAGAGCGCTGTTCACCATCGTCGGCGGCATGGTCGTGATCAACCCGGCGTTCGCGCAACAGCCGGCGACCTCGCCGGTCGCGAGCCAGGCGAAGACCGAACCGCTGGAAGAAGTGGTAGTCACGGGCTTGCGAGCCAGCCTTCAAACCTCAATGGATATCAAGCGCACCGCGGTCGGCGTGGTCGACGCGATTGCCGCCGAGGACATGGGCAAGTTCCCGGACACGAATCTGGCCGAGTCGCTGCAACGAATCACCGGCATCTCCATCGACCGCCGCAACGGCGAGGGCGCGCAGGTCAC
>DATNFA010000074.1:0-13571 GCA_035606615.1 Steroidobacteraceae bacterium | reverse complement strand
ACATACAACGCATAGTCGCCGGACTCGTCGGAGAACCAGGCGATCTTGCCGCCGCTCGGCGACCAAGCAGGTGAGCGGTCGTTCGCGCCGGTCGACTGCGTCAGGTCGCGGATCGGCGCGCCTTTCTTCGCAGGCACCGTGACGATCTCGCCGCGGTATTCGAGCGCCACTTGCTCGAGGTCGGGGGCAGGGGAGACGTTGCGCACGTAGTCGACGTTACTCACACGTCGCGGGCGCGTCTCGCGCAGATCGGACGCGACAGCGACGCGCAGCGTCGTCGTGTTCGAGGTCGCGGGGTCGAACACGCGCAGATGGCCGGCTTGCTCGAAGATGATCTTGCCGTCGCCGGCGTTGGCGTTGACCACCGGGAAGTCCTGGTACGTCGTCAGCTGCCGCACCTCGCCGGTCGCCGGATCGAACGAGTGCAGGTTGAATTCGCCCTGGCGGTCGGAGTCGAAGTAGAGCTTGCCGCCGATCCACATCGGGTCGATGTCGTTGGCGCGCGAGGGCGGCTGCGGAACTCGCGTCAACGCGTGGTCCGCGAAGCTCATGATCGCGATGCGCGACACCGTGCCGCCGCGATAGCTTTTCCATTGCGCCTGCGGAGCCGTCTGCGCATAGGCGATAGCACGGCCGTCCGGCGAGACGTCGGCATCGACGCCCTTCGGAATCGGCAGGCGCTCCGGGAATGCTGCTTGCGGATCGATCGTGAACAGATGGACGTCGCGCGCAGTCTGCACGTCGCTCTGCGAGCTGAAGACGATGCGGCCGCGCGGATCGAAGCCTTCCACAAGATCGTCGGCGCTGTGCCAGGTCAGGCGCTTGGGACTGCCGCCGGCGATCGGCACCACGTAGACATCGACGTTGCCGTCGTAGTTACCGCTGAAAGCAATGGAGGTCCCATCGGGCGAGAAGTGCGGCTGCGACTCCTGTCCCTCAGCGGTCGTCAGGCGGTAGGCGCCGCTGCCGTCGCGATTCGCGACCCACACGTCGCCGTCGTAGACGAACGTGATGTGACGCTCGCTGATGTCCGGCTGTGCGAGCAGCAGCGTGTCCTGCGGGTCGACGGCAAAAGCGCCGGCGCTCCACAGCACGAGCAGGGAAGCGGGCAGGAGCGAGCGCGGGTCGAGGCGGGACATCGTGACCTTCCAATAGAATTTTTCGGCGACTATGGCCGGAATATGCGATTGCGTCATCCCCCGTTCTATATCTTTTCTCACCGCCTCTGGAACAAAACCGCCAATCCGGTGACGCGAGGGCGATGAGCAGCGATGATGGGGCACGCGTATTGACCCGAATAACTCTCGCAAAGCCAAGATCGCCAAGGGGCGGAATTCAGATTCATGGAACTGAAGACCTTTGGATCTGAATCTCTGGTTCCTTTGCGGCTTGGCGATCTTTGCGAGAGAAGTTTTCTGTGAGGACTTGTCATGATTCGACGTTGTTTCCTGGCGCTGACCGCCTTGCTTGCCTGGACCGCAGTGCCGGTCACAGCAAGCGACGAGCCGTTGGCGGGTCTCGACGAGGCCATCGAGGCTGCGCGCGAGCAGTGGCATGCGCCAGGCATGGCGGTCGCGATCGTCAAGGACGATCAGGTCGTGTATGCACGGGGCTTCGGCACGAAGCATCTCGGTCGCAACGATTCGGTCGATGCGCACACCGTGTTCACGCTCGCATCGACGAGCAAGGCGTTCACTGCGATGGCGCTCGGGCTGCTGGTCGAGGACGGCAAGCTGCAGTGGGACGATCCGGTCGTGAAGCACATCCCGGAATTCCGTGTTGCCGATCCGTACGTCACGCGTGAGGTGACGATTCGCGACCTGCTCGTGCATCGCACGGGCATCGAGACGATGGACATTCTCTGGATGCGCGGCTTCGACACGCGCACGAGTATCGAGCACATGCAGTACGCGAAGCAGGCTTCGAGCCTGCGCTCGACCTGGGCGTACAACAACAGCATGTACGTGGTCGCTGCCGAAGTCGTCGCGCGCGTGTCGGGCATGACGTTTCAGGAGTTCGTCAGCCGTCGCATCTTCGCGCCGCTCGGCATGAGCGACAGTCTGTTCACGGGACCGGAGCTGACCAAGCGCGCCAATGTCACCGGCGCGCATCTGATCGAGCACGGCGTCGTGCGCGAGACGGAGCCGTACCTGTCGCCGGAGCCGCTCGGGGCCGCCGGCGTGCAATCGAGCGTGACCGATATGGCGAAGTGGCTGCGCATGCTGCTCGGGAAAGGTACGTTCGAAGGCAAGACCGTCGCGAAGTCGCACACGATCGCCGAAGTGCTGAAACCGCAAATGCTGCTCGCCAGCATCGGTTATCCGGCCGCGCGACAGGCGAAGCCGCACTTCTACGCGTACGGGCTCGGCTGGTTCCTGCAGGACTACAAAGGACGGCTGCTCGCAATGCACACCGGCAGCCTGTACGGCGCCAATGCTCTCGCCGCCTTCATGCCGGAAGAGCGTCTCGGGCTGGTGATCTTCGTGAACGCTTCCACCGTCGATTTCCGGCATGCGTTCATGTACGACGTGATCGATCGCTTTCTGCACAGCCGCGACAAGGACTGGAACGCGGACTTGTTCAAGCTGTACGGCGGTCTGCAGGCTGAAGAGGACTCGCGGCGCGCCGCAGCGATGCGTGCGCGGGCGCAGAAGACGCGGCCGTCGCTGCCGCTGGCCGACTACGCCGGCAAATACTTCGATCCGCTGGTCGGCGAGACGCAGATCAGCGCGAGCAAGGATGGAAAGCTGGCTCTCGCAATGCAACCGAACGCAACGTTCGAGCTCACTCATTGGAGCTACGATTCGTTCGAAGCGGCCGACACGCGCGCACCGGAAGAGGATCACTTCATGATCACCTTCGCGCGCGGTGCGGACGGGCGCATCACGGGCTACGAGACCGAAGGCGGCCGGCGTTACCGCCGCCGCTGACCGCCCACGGTGAGCGCGGAGATTCCAGAAATCGGTTGAATCGTTATAGATCGGCGGGACGCTTTGATCCCATTCTGATCCCACGTTCGTAGCACGAACCTGTGGGGGGAGAGGTCAACGTATGCGTCGCTTCAACACGTGGGGGCTGATAGCCCTGGCTGGTGCGGCCACAGCCAATGCCGCCGAACAGATCACCGTCGAGGAAGTCATCGTCACGGCCACGCGCCGTGCCCAGGAAGTCCAGGACGTACCGGCGGCCGTCGCGGTCGTCGATCCGGCGGCGTATGCCGCGGGCGGACTCACCTCGCTGAGCGGCGTGCTCAAGTACGTGCCCGGCGTGAACTTCAACGACGACGGCGCGCCCGGGCAGGGCTCGATCACGATGCGCGGCGTCGCGAACATCTTCTCGACGCCGTCGGTCGGCATCTATCTCGACGACATCCCGTACGGCTCGGTCACTGCCTTCGCCGAAGGCGCGAACTTCGCGCTCGACGCGCTGCTCGGCGAGATCGACCGCATCGAAGTGATCAAGGGTCCGCAGGGCACGCTGTTCGGCGCGGCGTCGATGGGCGGCTCGGTCCGCTACATCACCAAAGAGCCGTCGCTGACCGACTTCGGCGGGCGCTTCTCGACCGATCTGTCCGACACTTCGCAGGGCGGCTTCAACCAGCTGTACAAAGCCGGCATCGACGTGCCGATCGTCAATGACAAGCTGGCGATCGGCGTCAGCGGCTTCTATCAAGACAACGACGGCTTCATCGACCAGGCGTTGCGGCCAGCCACGGACGTCAACGATGCGCAGCTGAAAGGCGGCCAGGCGACGCTGCTGTTCCGTCCGTCCGAGCCGTGGAAGATCAAGCTGAACTACCAGGATCAGCGGTTCGAGTTCACTGGCCAGAACTCCGTGCCGTTCAACACCACCACCGGCCAGCCGGTCTTCGGCAAGTACAAGCAGAACACCGCCGGCGAGGAACCGACCGAGATCGAGTACGAGCTGTCGTCGGCCACGATCGAATACCAGGGCGGCTGGGGCACGGCGACGCTCGCGAGCAGTTACCAGGAGTTCTCGCAGGCCGCGATCGTCGATCTGACGCGCTTCTTCGGCCCGCTGGTCGACGCGCAGGTCGGCGCGGCGCCGGGCACCAACACCGTGCCGCTGGATTCGCAGATTTCCACCGATCGCTGGGCGCACGAGTTCCGCCTGACCTCGGCGAACAATGACCATCTCGAGTGGCTCGTCGGCCTGTACTACACGAAGGAAGAGAGCTCGAACTTCCAGGGCGCAGTCGCGCGGCCGAGCGGCTTCAATCTCGTGACGCAGCAGTTCCCGTCGACGTACGAGGAAAAGGCAGCGTTCGGCAACGTGACGTATTACTTCACGCCGCAGTTCGATGCGACGGTAGGCGCGCGCTTCAGCAGCAACGACATGGGTGTCCTGTTCAGCGGCACGGGATTCCTCGCCGGTCCGAACCTGCCGGAGCAGACGGTCTCGGACGACGTGCAGACCTATCTGTTCAACGCGCGCTATCGCCCGAACGAAGATCTCTCGCTGTACTTCCGCGCGGCGAACGGTTATCGACCTGCGTCCGCGAACCTGCCGCTGATCAATCCGGCGACCGGCGACATCCTCTCGGTGCCGTTCGTCAAGGCCGATACGCTGTGGAGCTACGAGCTCGGCGCGAAAGGCAACTTCGCCGAAGGCGTGTTCGGCTACGACGTCGCCGTCTACCTGATCAAGTGGAAGGATCTGCAGGTGTTCCGCAGCTTCCAGGGCGTCAACGTCGGCGGCAACGCCGACAGCGATGTCACGGCGAACGGCATCGAAGCCTCGCTTACGTACCAGCCGTCGAATGCCTTCAACATCGCAGCCACGCTGGCCTATTCGCAGAGCGAGCTGGACGAGGACGATCCGTCGCTCGGCGGCCTGGAAGGCGAGCAGCTGCCGGGCATTCCGGAGTGGACGTTCTCGCTGTCCGGCAACTACGACTTCATGCTCGGCTCACTCGACGCGTTCGTCGGCGGCGGCATCGCGTACCAGGATCAACGCAACACGTCGTTCGACGGCGGCACCGGCTCCGGCGGCGTGGCGATCGCACCGGCGAACAAGAACTTCACGGCGGACGAGTACACCACCGTGGATCTGCGGACCGGCGTCACGTGGAGCCGCTACAAGCTGTCGCTGTACGCGACCAACCTGTTCGACGAGTACGCCTTCCAGCGCGCGACCACGAGCGGCACGCAGGGCTCGGCGTCGATCGTGAGACCCCGCACGATCGGCGTGGTGTTCAACGCGGAGTTTTGAGGTCGCGCCGGATTGTCGGGCTGAAGCCTGCAGGTCGGGCTTCAGCCCGACTTCTTTCCTCTACATCGACCCTTCGATGCTGAACTGCCTGCGCCCCTGCGCATCCGGCTCGCCGAGAATCTCCAGCGTGCGCGCCATGTCGCTCGGTGCGTTCGGTCGCGTCGCGATCATGCCGCTGACGAGATAGCTGCGGTTCTTGTTCAACTGCACGGTGCCGTTCACCGCGAACGGACCGCCCGTGTCGGTGAGCGTGCCCGTCAGCGTGTCGCCTTTGGCTGGCCCTTCGGGAAAGACGACCTTGTAGCCGCCGAGCGCTGCGGGCCGGTTGGCCGGGCCGACGAGCTCCATGACTTCGATCGTGCCGTTCAGCGCCACGGGCCACGCGTTGGCCAGTACCAGCTCGCCGAGCTTCAGATTCAAGGTGCCGGTCCAGCCGCCGCGCACGACGTTGGGTGGCAGCGCGGACACTGGCAGCGATGCGTTGAACTTGCGCAGCGTAATGCCGCCTGCGCCAGCGGCGACGGATCCCTGCGCAAAGCCGTCGCTGCGCGCGACCTTAACGTCCGCACCGAGCTTGCCAGTGAACAACGAGAGAATGTCGAGACCCCAGTCCACGCTGCCCAGGTGCACCGTGCCGCTGCGCACGGCCTGGGCGCGGCCCTTCCAGATCGTGCCCGAGATGCCGCTGAGCGTGACGTCGGCCGGATGGACGAACGAGAGCACCACGCTCGCGGGCAGCGTGATCAATGCAAGAATCAGGAACGCACCGATGCCGAGCGCGAGCAGCGGCCAGAATTTCTTCATGCTCATCCGCCCGGCGGGCGCGTCAGGACCAGGCTGGCATTGACGAAGCCGGGCTTCGCCGTGCGGTCGATGTTGGCCGACTCGATCGTGACCCCATGCGACTGCTGCAGGCCGCCGAGGCAGACGACCAGCTTGTCGAACTCCGCCTGTTCGAGACGCACGCGGATGCCGTTCTCGCCGTTGGGCGTCTGACCGGTGAGCGACGAGCCGAGGCCGCACTCGCGGGCCGAGCGGTCGATGAGCACCACGAGCGACTCGTTGGTCGGTACATTGGCCGGCGTCGCGCTGGCGCCAAGCGCGAGAATTTCACCGCCCACGCTGCGCATCCAGGCGATATCCCCTTGCTTCTTCGCAACGCGCTCGGCGCGGCTGTTGACCGCGGAGTAGAACGGCGCGAGCGCGAAGAAATAGATCGCGAACAGCACGAGCGCGGCACCGCCGCAGAGCACGAGCGTCCGCTCGCGCGGCTGCAGGGAGTAGAACCAGTCCTTGAGCTTCTGCATGGTCAGGCGCCCGGGCTCTTGAGCTGCAGCCGACCCTCGCGCTTGGACTCGCGCGGGGTCTCCGATTCGATCGTCGCTTCCAGGCCGTGCTCGCTCGCCACTCGGCGGATGCGGTCAAGCGCGTCGACGGAAGGCGCCAGCACGCGCAGGTGTGTCGTGTTGTTGGTGAAGGCGATCGATTCGACGTTCGTGTCCGGCACCTGGCCGAGCGCGTCGCCGAGCGCCGCGAGTGTCGTCATCATGCCGCTCATCGAGCCGCCGCCGCCGCGCAGCTGATTCAATCGTGCTTCGACCATGCGACGTGCCCCGGACGGGTCGGGCAGGGGAGCGCCCGGCATCAACTGCTGGAAGACTTCGCCGATTTCCTGGTTGAGCCGAGCTTCCTGGGCGCGATAGTGGAAGTACTGCCACGACTTCAACCCGAGATGCGCGACGAGGAACACGCCCGCGAGCACGGCGGCGTAACGCCACGGCGCAAACGAAAGCTGCAGCTTGCGCTTCGTCTGGTAGCGGCCTTGCAGCAGGTTCACTGCATTGCCGCGGACGATGTTCGCTGCCAGCAGGGGCAGAGGTCCATCCGGCAACAGCTTCAATTGCAGGCTCGCCGTGAACTCGCGCAATCCTTCGAGCAGTTCGCGCTCGCGCTCGTAGTCGTCTTCGGAAACGTAAATCGTGGCGTGCTCGCGCGCCTCTTCGCCGGACGCGAGTGCGAGTTGCAAGGCTTCGATCAGCGGCTGAACGTCGAGTACCGCGCCCGGCGTATCCGGGCGACGCACGTAGACGCGTGCGCCGTCGATCAACAGAGTGATCGCGTTTGGTGTCTCCTGGAGCGCGGCGGTCTCGGGATAGATCGCATCGGCATGCAAGCCTGCATCGGCGAGCAGTGCCTGCCAGGCCTCCATCCGCCCGTGTGAGACGACAGTGACCGGCGTGCCCGGGCGCGCCTCGCGCTTGCCGACTGCGAAATGCAAATCCTCGACGTCGGCGGCGAGATGCTCTTCGAGAGCAAACGGCACGACTTGCGCGAGCTTGGTGCCGCTCTTCACCGGGAGCACCGGCTCGGCAAGCAACGCATCGGTGCCGGGGACGAGCACGATGACTTTGCGGCCGGTGGCCGCAGCAGGAGCCAGATCGAGCGGACCGGACGCCACGTTGCCGCGTCGTGCGCCAGTGCCGTCCATGACCATCCACTCGGCGGCAGCGCCGGGAGTTGCGGCGGCGGCGGAGTGCAAACGTACGACGAGAAATTCCGGCATCAGGGCGTTCCGTGGCTTCTTAGGATGGGGCGCACAAGACCGTTGTTGCCGCTGCGATACAAGAGACTGTACAGGGTGAACTGAGTAGTGCCAATAGTGACCCAGATCGTGGAGCGGAAGTACGAGCTCGTCTGATCGATGACCTTGCCCGCCACCAGCTCCTGCTTCTCCGTGGCCGACAGGCCGCTTTCATAGTCCTGCTTGTTCGGGAAGCAGCGCTGCTTGCGAGTCTCCGTAGTGTTGTCGCGCGCCAGCGTGAACTGACGCCGTCCGGCGACGAGCGCATCAAGCAGCTCCGGCGAGGCCGTGCAGAGATTGATGGTCGTGCCGATCGGCAACGCCGTCACGAACGGCTCGAGCTTGCGATAGCGCTCCAGTCCAAAGCCAGCGAGCGCCAGCAGCTCGCTCGCGCGCGTCAGCGGCATGTTGGCGGTGCGATAGGGCGGCGTGAGGCCCGTGTAGGTCGGGTCTTCTGCGCCATCGGGGAAATTGGGCTGAACGTCCGTGTCGATCCAGTCGGCGATGATGTTCGCCCACTTCGGCTCCATCTCGAGCAGCTCCAGCAGCCGCTGGAAGCGCTCGACCGCGGCGGTGTCGGTGGCGAGCTTGCCGTTCTGCTGGGGCGCCACCAGGCTGTTGAGATTGAAGCGGCCCTGCATGTCTTCCAGCTGGCCCTCGAACTCGCCGCCTTCGATCGGAATCGGCGGAATCGGCGTGGCCCATTCCTCGGTGAAGTCGTCGGTCTTCGAGCTCTGCTGCTTGTCACGACGCAGCGAGTCCGCGGCCCACGCTTCGCCGCCGAGCGCGACTTCGTAACCCTGGTCCATCGCGAACGCGTTAGCGCTGCGACGCTGGTCGAGGTAGCCCTTGAAGGAGACGCTGGCGGCAAGCATCGTCGCGAGCGCGACGATGAGCACGGCCATGATCAATGCGACGCCCCGTTGTCGGTAGTGCAGTGGCCGGTGACGGTTCATCCCGATACCTCCAGCAGGCGCACGAGCTTGCCCCAGTCTTCCAGCTCGAGCGTGACCTCCACTGCGATCGGCCGCAGCCGTACCGCATCCGGTCCGGAGTAGCCGAGCGGCGGCCACTGTTCGTGCCAGGTCTGATTCTGGTCCATGAAGCGGAAGCTTGCCGTGCGCACTTTGTCGAGCAGCACCGCGCTGGTCGGCTCCGTCGTCAGCGTGCGATCGAGCGCGTTCCAGTAGGCACGCTCCAGCTTGTTGTCCATCAGGCGATAGGTGACTCGCTGCAGCGTCGAGCGCGTCAGGCCGGCCGGATTCGTCCAGCCGGAGCGAGTCAGATCGAGCAGCGTGTCCACGCGAGTGCCGCCGGCGCGCAGCGCGGGCTCGAGCGTTTCGCCGAGCGGTTCGCGGATCGGGCGCGGCTCGAGCATCTCGAAATCCTCGGCCATGCGTTGCACGGTCGACTGGATTGCACGCGTGCGCGTCGCACTGCTCTCGACGATCTCGCTCTGCCGGATGAGCTGGTTGTAGCCGCCGTAGGCGAGGATGCTGATGATGCCGAAGATGACCACTGCCACCAGCACTTCGAGCAAGGTGAAGCCGCGCGTGCGCATGTGTTCGGGCACGTCGCTCATTGCTGCGGAATGCTCGGCTCCGAGTCCGGCTCGAGGTCGGGCTCCGGAGGCTCTTCGGTCGGCTCTTCCTCCGGCTGCTGCTTCGGCGGCCGCTGCTGCTCGTCGTTTTCTTCGCCCTGGCCTTGTTGCGGAGTGCCACCCACACCTTGCCACGAGACCAGCGCGGAGCCCGGCGGTGCGACGGCCGTGCCGTAGAAACCTGTCACCGACGCGAGCGAGGCGCCTTCTTTGGCCTCGGAAGGCCGCACGCTGATGTCGATGCGACGGATCGTCGCCACCGGCGTCTGCGTGACGTTCATCGTCCACTTCCAGCGCCGGCCCGCCATCTCGACTTCATCGGAGGTCTTGTCGACCGCCGGCGCAGTCTTCTGCAGGCGGATCTCGGTGAGTCGGTTCATCCCGACCCAGTGCGCAATGGTCTTGTCGCGTAGGTAGCTGCTGTTGCCCGCCGTCTGGCTGACCGCCTGGATGACGCCGAGCATGCCCAGGCCGATGACCACCAGCGCGACGATCACCTCGATGAGCGTGAAGCCACGTTTACTGCCGCGCATATGAAATACGCTCCTTGCTCTTGTCGTCTTCGGGCGGCGGCTTGGTCTGCGTGATCACGGCCCAGTCGCGCTCGTCTTTGCGCTGCTCGACGCGCAGATCGCCGTCGGCGAGCGACGTCATGCGCCACAAGGCCGGTGCGCCATCGCGCTCGATCTGCAATTCGAACGGCACCACGTCGCCGCTCGACAGCACTGTCAGCTGCGGCGGCCACTTCTGGCTCTCTTCTTTCTTGGAGCGATCCGGCAGGCCGGGCTTGAGCACGATCTCGCGGCCTTCCATCCACAAGCGGAAGCGCAACCCTTCCGGCAGCGTGCGCTGCGCGTACAGCTTGTCGTCGACGACTGGTTGCCATTCGTTGCGCCGGGTGTCGAAGCGCAGGAACTCGTAGTCGCTCGTGCCGACGAAGACGGCCAGGTCGAGCGCCTGCAGCTCCGCTTCCTCGCGCGCCTGGCGCAACACGGCCCAGAAACGCCGCGTCTCTTCCTCGACCTCGCGATCCGCGCCGAGCACGCCGACCGACAACGTCGCCATCGTGACCATCACGCCGATGATGACGATGACGACCAGGATTTCGAGGAGCGTGAACCCCCTGGCGCGCACGCGTCGCAAGGTCACTCCGTCTGCCAGTTGCCCCGGTCGGCGTTGACGCCTTCGCCGCCTTCCTGGCCGTCGGCACCGAGCGTGTAGATGTCGTACTCGCCGTGCTGACCGGGATAGGCGTAGAGGTACTCGTTCTGCCACGGATCCTTGGTCAGGCCGCCGCTGCCGAGATACCCGCCCTGTTTCCAGTTGCGCACGGTCGGATCGTTCGGCTGCGAGACGAGCGCCTTCAGGCCCTGGTCGGTGGACGGGTACTTGTAGTTGTCCATCTTGTACAGGCTGAGCGCGGTCTCGAACGCACGCATGTCCTGCTTGACCTTGGTGATCTGGGCGTCGTCGATGCGTCGCATGACGTTCGGCGCGACCAGCGCGGCCAGGATGCCCAGGATCACGACCACGACCATGATCTCGATCAACGTGAATCCGCGGAGGGGGTGACGCCGCACCCGGCTGTTCATATCTGTCATAGTCGATTCCATTACCTGAGCATTTAGAAGAGCAATGCGAGGAGCTTAACGATGCAGAAGGCCGTAGGGTCTAACGCAAGGCGCGCGGATCATAACAAAGCAGGCTGAAAGCATGAGTGACGCCGTCCCCGGGCGTTTGCGCAGCCCGACAGCCGTGTCGTCGATCCAGGGGGCCTGGCTCGTTGGACTGCTGGCCGCAGTGCTGGTTCTGCTCTATTTCACTGGAGATACAGGGCGGCAGGTGCTGCGTTATGAGCGTGCAGCGGTCCTGCACGGCGAGTACTGGCGGCTCCTGACCGGCCACCTGGTCCACGGTTCGGGCCAGCACCTGTTGCTGAATGCAGTCGGTCTGGGCCTGATTGCGGCACTGTTTCCGCGCGAATACTCCCTTCGCGGGTGGCTGCTGATCCTTGCCAGCAGCGTCGTCATCATCGACCTGGGATTTGTGTTCTTGGAGCCACAGCTGGAGTGGTACGTCGGCCTGTCGGGCGTCCTGCACGGCGTGCTCGCGGCCGGCGCAATCGGCTGGTGGCAGCATGAATCGCGGCCCCTGGCACTGGCCCTGACGCTGGTCCTGATCGGCAAACTGGCCTGGGAGCAGTGGCACGGCGCCTTGCCGCTTTCCGGCGACATGCCCGTCGTCGTGGATGCGCACCTTTATGGCGCTATCGGCGGCGCGCTGGCCGGCGCCTGCCTGTACCTGCATAATCGCGCGCCTTTTCCGCACCAACCGCCAACGGCCAACGGCTAACCGCCACTCTTCTTCTATGAGCTTTGCTTTCGTCTTCCCGGGTCAGGGTTCGCAGTCCGTCGGCATGCTCGCGCCGCTCGCCGCCAGCGAGCCGCTGGTCCAGCAGACGTTCGCCGAAGCCTCCGACGTGCTCGGCTACGACCTCTGGAAGCTGTGCCAGGGCGGTCCGGAGGAGGAGCTCGGCAGGACCGAGCGCACGCAGCCCGCGCTGCTTGCCGCCGGCGTGGCGACCTGGCGAGTCTGGCGCAAGCACGGCGGCGGCATCCCGGCCGCGATGGCCGGCCACAGTCTCGGCGAGTACTCGGCGCTGGTCTGCTCCGGTGCGCTCGATTTTCGGACGGCGGTCGCCCTCGTGCAGTTTCGTGGCCAGGCCATGCAGGCAGCAGTGCCGGCGGGGCAGGGTGCGATGGCGGCCATTCTCGGGCTCGATGACGCCGACGTCGAAGCAGCGTGCCGTGAAGCCGCGCAGGGCGAAGTCGTACAGGGCGCGAACTTCAACTCTCCTGGACAGGTCGTGATCGCCGGCGCCGCCGCAGCGGTCGATCGCGCGATCGAAATTGCGAAGGCGAAGGGCGGAAAGGTGCGCAAGCTGGCGGTGAGCGTGCCCTCGCACAGCCCGCTGATGAAGCCCGCTGCCGAACAGCTGGCGAGCAGATTGCAGCAAGTGAAGTTCGGACCGCGCGAGGTCCGCGACATCTACACCGTCGACGTGCGCAAGCACGGCGACGAAGCGAGCATTCGCAAGGCGCTCGTCGAGCAGCTGGTGAAGCCGGTGCGCTGGACCGAAACGATCCAGGCGATGCTCGCAGCTGGTGTCCGCGTCATCGTCGAATGCGGGCCGAAGGGCGTGCTGACGAGCTTGAATCGCCGGATCGAGCGCAACAAGGACATCGCGATGCTCTCGATCGAGGATGCCGAATCGCTGCAGCAGGCGCTGCAGGCATGCAGGAGCAACGCATGACCGAGCAGACACTGAAACAGGAAATCGCGCTCGTGACCGGCGCATCGCGTGGCATCGGCCGAGCGATCGCGATGGAGCTCGCGCGTCGCGGCGCCACTGTCGTCGGCACTGCGACGTCAGAGGCGGGCGCGCAGGGAATCACCCAGCAACTCGCCGAGGCGGGCAAGGTGCGCGGCATCGTGTTGAACGTCGCGGACGTGCAGTCGATCGACGCAGCGTTGAAGGACATCGAGGCGCACGAAGGCGCGCCAACCGTTCTGGTGAACAATGCAGGAATTACACGCGACAACCTGCTGCTGCGGATGAAGGAAGAAGAGTGGAACGACATCGTCGCGACCAACCTCGGCTCTGTGTTCCGCCTGTCGAAGGGCGTGCTGCGTGGAATGATGAAGGCGCGGCGCGGGCGCATCATCAGCATCGCGTCGGTCGTCGGCGTGATGGGCAACGCGGGACAGACGAACTATGCCGCGGCGAAGGCGGGCATCATCGGCTTCACGAAGTCATTGGCACGCGAGGTGGGCTCGCGCGGCATCACCGTGAACGTGGTAGCGCCGGGTTTCATCGCGACCGACATGACGGCGAAGCTTCCGGCCGAGCAGCAGGCGGCGTTGACGGCGCAAATCGCGCTCGGTCGGCTCGGTGCAGTGGAAGACATCGCGGCAGCAGTCGCGTTTCTTGCGTCGCCACAGGCGAGTTACATCACTGGCGAGACATTGCACGTCAACGGCGGCATGTACATGGTCTGAATCGCTGTCAAGTGCCTTATTACTTTCGGTTTTTGGAAATGTTGGACCTGTCGGGGTCTTAAACTAGAATACGCCCCCTGCGACCCGCCCCAACGAACT
>DATNFA010000073.1:0-9231 GCA_035606615.1 Steroidobacteraceae bacterium | reverse complement strand
GAGTCGGGCATAGCGGCGCACTGGCAGTACAAGACTGGTGAGGATCAGGGCAAGTCGTATCGCGATCGCGCGAGCGAGTGGCTGCAGCACCTGATGGAGATGCCGCATGGCGGCAGCTCCGAAGAATTCATGGAGAGCGTCAAGCTCGACCTGTTCTCGGACAAGGTGTACGTGTTCACGCCGCGCGGCGAAATTCGTCGCCTGCCGCGCAACGCGACCGCCGTCGACTTCGCGTACTCGGTGCACACCGATATCGGCAATCACTGCGTCGCGGCCAAGGTCGATCGCCGGCTCGTGCCGCTGCGCACGCCGCTGCGTAACGGTCAGACGGTCGAGATCATCACGGCGAAAGGCGCGACGCCGAATCCCGCGTGGGTGAACTTCGTCGTTACCGCGAAGGCGCGCGCTGCAATCCGTCACTACTTGAAGGGTCTGAAGCACTCCGAGGCGGTCGAGTTGGGCAAGCGGCTGCTGACGCAAGCGCTCGCCGATCTCGACGTCGCGCTGAAGAAGGTGCCGGAGGATCGGCTGCAGAACGTCGCGACGGAATTCAATCTCAAGAGTGCGGAAGAGCTGTTCGAGCACATCGGTCTCGGCGAGCGTCTCTCGCCGCTGGTGGCACGGCGGCTGCTGCCGTCCGATGCAGATGCAATCGCAGTCGGCACCGAGCCCTCGCACGGCGCGCCGCTCGCGATCGCCGGAACGGAAGGCATGGTCGTGAGCTACGCGCGCTGCTGCTTCCCGATCCCGAACGATCCGATCATGGCGTACCTGTCGAGCGGCCGCGGCGTCGTCATTCATCGCGAGGCGTGCGGCAACCTGCGCAACTACCGCAAGCAGCCGGACAAGTGGCTGTCGGTCACGTGGCAGCCGAACGTCGACCGCCTGTTCAACGTGGAAATCCGGATCGACGTGGCGAACCGCATGGGCGTGCTGGCCGCGATCGCCTCGAACATCGCCACCACGGAGACGAACATCGAGCACGTCGCCGTCGACGAGCGCGACGGCGACGCCTCGACCCTGGTCTTCGACCTGCAGGTGCGCGACCGCAAACACCTCGCACACGTCATCAAAAATCTGCGCAAAATGCCGGAAGTGCTGCGCGTGACGCGCATGCTGGCCTAACAGAGGCCGAAAGAGAGGAGTGTTTCATGCCCCGTTCGATCATCGCGACTCCGAACGCGCCGAAAGCCATTGGCACCTATTCCCAAGCCGTCAAAGTCGGCAGCACCGTGTACTGCTCAGGGCAGATTCCGCTCGATCCTGCGACCGCCGAGCTGGTGCAGGGTCCGATGGAAGTGCAGGTTCGCCGCGTGTTCGACAATCTCAAGGCGATCGTCGGCGCCGCCGGCGGCAGCTTCGCGCAGGTCACGAAGGTCACCGTCTATATCCTCGACTTCGCCGACTTTCCCACGCTCAATAAGGTCATGGCCGAGTATTTCAGCGAGCCCTATCCCGCGCGCGTAACTGTTGCGGTGGCGGGATTGCCGAAGGGCGCGCGTGTCGAAATCGACTGCGTGGTGGAGCTGGAGTGACCGCACCGGCGACGCAGCGCACGTCCGCTGAGTCGTCGGAGCTGCGCCCCGTCACGACGCTGCGCGGCGTCGGCGAGTCGCTCGCCGAGAAGCTCTCCCGGCTCGCAATCACGACCGTGCAGGACCTGCTGTTCCTGCTGCCGCTGCGTTACGAAGACCGCACCCGCGTCGTGCCGATCGGCTCGCTGCGCGTCGGCGAGCGTGCCGTGATCGAGGGCGAGGTGCTGCTGTGCGAAGTCGCGTTTCGCGGCCGTCGGCAGCTTTTGTGCCGCATCGGTGACGGCTCCGGGTCGCTGACGCTGCGCTTCTTTCATTTCTCCGGCTCGCAGCAGCAAGGCCTCACGCGCGGCACGCGCCTGCGTTGCTTCGGCGAGATTCGCCGCGGGCCGGGCGGCCCGGAGATCGTGCATCCCGAGTATCGACGCATCGGCATTGAAGCCGGCACGACGGAAGAAACGCTCACGCCGATCTATCCGCTGACCGAAGGCGTGCAGCAGGGGCGGCTGCGACAACTGACGGGCATGGCGCTGCGCGAGTTTTCGCAGCGTGCTGTCCGCGAATGGATCCCGCCTGCCATCCTGCAACCGTTGAACCTCCCGCCGCTGCACGCAGCTCTGGATTTCGTGCACCGGCCACCGCCGGACGCGGATATCGATCTGCTCGCGAGCGGTCGCCACCCGATGCAACGGCGCCTCGCATTCGAAGAGCTGCTCGCTCACCAGTTGAGCCTGCGGCTGCTGCGTCGCGAGATTCAGCGCGATCCGGGTTGGGCGTTCGCCCCTGGCGATGCGCAATCGCTGGTCGCCCGCTTCGCCGACTCGCTGCCGTTCGAGCTGACGCGCGCGCAGCTGCGCGCATGGCAGGAAATCGAGCGCGACCTGGCGCAATCCAGTCCGATGCTGCGACTCGTGCAAGGCGATGTGGGCTGCGGCAAGACCGTCGTCGCCGCACTCGCCGCCGCGCGTGCGGCCGAGGCCGGCTTTCAAACTGCCGTGATGGCGCCGACGGAGTTGCTGGCGGAGCAGCACGGACGGAATTTCTCGAACTGGTTCGCCGCGTTCGATCTGCCGTTGACCCTGCTCACCGGCAAGCGCAACGCCGCGGCGCGCAATCGTTCGCTCGCCGATCTGGCGTCGGGGGCCGCAAAGATCGCGATCGGCACGCACGCGTTGTTCCAGGAAGGCGTCGAGTTTCAGCGGCTGGGCCTGGTGATCGTCGACGAGCAGCATCGCTTCGGCGTGCACCAGCGGCTGCTGTTGCGTGAGAAAGGGCGGGTCTCCGGCCGCTTTCCGCACCAGTTGATCATGACCGCGACACCGATCCCGCGGACGCTCGCGATGACCGCATATGCCGATCTCGACGTCTCGGTCATCGACGAGCTGCCGCCGGGCCGCACGCCGGTAAAGACCGTGGCGCTGCCGGAGAATCGTCGCGACGAAGTCGTGGTGCGCATTCGCGACGCGTGCCGGCAGAAACGCCAGGCCTACTGGGTGTGCCCGCTCGTCGAGGAATCGGACCAGCTGAACGCGCAGGCCGCCGAAGAAACGGCCGCGGCGCTTGCGGAAGCGCTGCCGGAGCTGACGGTCGCGCTGGTGCACGGTCGCATGGCGCCGCGCGAGAAAGACGCGATCATGCAGCGCTTCAAGGAAAGCAAGATCGACCTGCTGGTCGCCACTACGGTGATCGAAGTCGGCGTGGACGTGTCGAACGCGAGCCTGATGGTGATCGAGAATGCCGAGCGCATGGGCCTGGCGCAGTTGCATCAGCTGCGCGGCCGGGTCGGGCGCGGCGCGGCCGAGAGCACTTGCGTGTTGCTGTATCGCGCGCCGCTCAGCGAAGTCGCGCGCGAGCGCCTCGGCGTGATGCGCTCGACCAACGACGGCTTCGAGATCTCGCGCCGCGACCTGGAGCTGCGCGGCCCCGGCGAAATGCTCGGCACGCGCCAGACCGGGCTGATGCAGATGCGCGTGGCCGACCTGGTGCGCGACGCCGACCTCTTGCCGCAGGTCCAGCAGGCCGCGGAATTGATGATGAGAGAGAATGAAGCGAACATAGCGCCGCTGTTGCGCCGCTGGATCGGCCAAGGGGAGCGGTTTGGAAAAGTCTGAGCCCGACGTGAGACCACCTGAGGTGAGCACGCCGCGGCCGACCTACACCTTGCGCGACCGGCTGCGCTGGTTCAAGCACAGGTTTGCAGCGACCGCGCTGGTGACCGAAGTGCTGCCGGGAGTCGCCGCCAGATTGCGCGGCTATGCGCAGCTCACACGGTTGGATCGGCCCATCGGCATCTGGCTGTTGCTGTGGCCGGTGCTGTGGGCGCTGTGGCTCTCCTCCGAGGGCCGGCCCGATCCGCATGTCTTCGTCGTGTTCGTGCTCGGCGTAGTGCTGACCCGCGCGGCCGGCTGTGCAATGAACGATTTCGCGGATCGCAACTTCGACCGTCACGTCGCGCGGACGCGCAATCGTCCGCTGGTCACGGGTCAGGTCGATCCTGTCGAAGCGCTAGCGCTGTGCGCGGGTCTGGGCCTGATGGCGCTCGGGTTCGCGATGACGCTGAACCGGCTCACACAGCTGCTGACGCTCATCGGCGCGGTGCTGGTCGTGAGCTATCCGTTCATGAAGCGCTTCTTCCCAATCCCGCAGTTCTATCTCGGCATTGCGTTCACCTGGTCGGTGCCGATGGCGTTCGCGGCGCACAGCGGCACGATGCCGCCGCGGCTCGCGTGGGTGCTGTTCCTGGCGGGGCTGCTGTGGACCATGGCCTACGACACGATGTACGCGATGGTGGACCGCGATGACGACCGCAAGCTCGGCATCCGCTCGAGCGCGATCCTGTTCGGCGACGCGGATCGGTTCATCGTCGGCATCATGCAGCTGATGAGTCTGTTCGCGCTGTGGCTTGCAGGCCGCGAGCTGAAACTCGGGCTGTGGTACGCGATCGGGCTCGCGGGTGCGGCGATCTTCGCTTTGTACGAGCAGCTGCTGATCCGCGAGCGCAAGCCGGACCAGTGCCTGCGTGCATTCCTCAACAACAATTACTTCGGCATGTCGGTGTTCATCGGCATCGCGCTCGAATATCTCTTCAACCGCTGAATTCCGTCCGGGCGATCGCCCAGACTTCGATCCGCTCTGCGCCAGCGCGCCGGAGTACGTCGGCAAGCTCTCGCACCGTGCTGCCGGTAGTCACGACGTCGTCGAGGATCGCGATGTGGCGCACCTGCAGCGGCGCAGCCACCGCAAATGCGCCCTTCACGTTGCGCCGTCGCGCCTTGCGATCGAGGCCCGCCTGCTCCGCTGTTTCACGCTGGCGGACCGCGACGTCCGACTTCACCGCCACACCGGTGACGCGTCGAATCGCCAGCGCCAATTCGCTCGCTTGGTTGTAACCGCGCTGTCGATAGCGACGCAGCGCGAGCGGCACCGGAACGATCGCTTGCGGCAGCGGCGCGCCGCGCGCAAGCAAGCAGCCCGCGAACAGCTGACCGAGTACGCGACCGCACGCCAGCTCGTTGCGGAATTTCAGCCCTCGCACAAGATGATCGAGCGGATAGGCGTAACGGAACGGGACGAAACTGCTGACGAAAGGCGGCGGATTGCGCAGACATTCTCCGCATACACGCGGCCCGCCGCTCGCGGCCGGCAAAGGCTCAGCACACACACTGCACGCAGGCTCATTGCGCGACAGATCTGCTGCGCAGTCGCGACACAGATCGATGTCCTCGTCGCCTGCACTGCCGCACAAAATGCAGTTCGTCGGCCAGAGCGCCCGTGCGAGCCGGCGCCGGCTGCTGTCAACCAATTCGTGCAAGCGCGGTTGACAGAAATGAGCGCGGCACGGCATACAGTCAGTGTGCCGCCGCCGCGGAGCGGGCGCGTACGAATAACGAGGCCGTTCATGACCCAATCGCAACGCTCGCAGACCAATCACCTGCTCGCGCGTCTCGGTGAAGTGCGCACTGACTGGTCGCTGGAAGAAGTGCGCGAGCTGTTCGCGCTGCCCTTCGCGGACCTGCTGTTCCACGCGCAGCGCGTGCATCGCGCCAACTTCGATCCGAACGAAGTTCAGGTCAGCACGCTGCTGTCGATCAAGACCGGCGCCTGTCCGGAAGACTGTGCGTATTGCTCGCAGAGCATCCGTTTCGAGACCGGCCTGAAATCCGAGCCGCTGCTCGAGGTCGAAGACGTCGTGGCCAAGGCGCGTATCGCGCGCGCGAACGGTGCGACGCGCTTCTGCATGGGCGCCGCGTACCGCAGCCCGAAGCCGAAGCAGCTGGCGCAGATCGCGACGATGATCAAAGCCGTGCGCGAACTGGGCATGGAGACCTGCGCGACGCTCGGCATGCTCACGCCCGAGCAGGCGCGCGAGCTGAAGGACGCCGGGCTCGATTACTACAACCACAACCTGGACACGTCCGAGAGTCACTACGGCAAAGTGATCACGACGCGCACCTACCAGGACCGGCTCGACACGCTGCAGGCTGTGCGCGACGCGGGTATCAACGTGTGCTGCGGCGGCATTCTCGGACTCGGCGAAGACGAGTCGGACCGCGCGCAGCTGCTGCACACGCTCGCGACGCTGCCGCAGCATCCGGAAAGCGTGCCGATCAACCAGCTGGTGCAGGTCCCCGGCACGCCGCTATACGGCGCGGAGAAGCCGAAGCCGCTGGATTTCGTGCGCGTGATTGCGGTCGCCAGGCTCCTGATGCCGGCTTCGTACGTGCGACTCTCCGCGGGCCGCAGCGAGATGAGCGACGAGACGCAGGCGCTGTGTTTTCTGGCCGGCGCGAACTCGATCTTCTACGGCGAAAAGCTGCTGACGACCGAAAATCCCACCGAGCATCACGATCGCGGGCTGTTCGAGCAGCTGGGGATCCGCGCCGAGCAGCACATCCGGGGCGTCGGCGGCCAGAGGATGAGGGTGGCCGAGAGCGGATAACATCCGGGCGATGTCGGATGAATTCTTCCTCGATCCGCGCCTCGTGCGGCGCTCGTTCGACCGCGCGAGCGGCACGTACGATGCCGCCGCGGCCGTGCAAGGAGAAATTCGCGCGCGCCTGCTCGAGCGGCTGGACATCGTGCGGCTGCAGCCGACAGCGGTGCTCGACCTCGGGGCCGGGACCGGCCACTCGACCCGCGAGCTGAAGCGCCGCTACCCCGCCGCGCAGGTCATCGCCCTGGACTCATCGCTGTCGATGCTGGGCGCGAGCACGCGACAGCAGCGCTTCCTGCGCAAATTCTCGCCCGTGTGCGCCGATGCCCAGCGTCTGCCGCTGCGGAGCCAGTCTTTCGACCTCGTACTCAGCAATCTGCTGCTGGAGTGGTGCCACGATCCGGACACCGTGTTCGCGGAGGCCGCACGCGTGCTGCGGCCGAAGGGACTCTTCATGTTCACGACACTCGGGCCGGATACATTGAAAGAAGTGCGCGACCTCTGGCGCGGCGTAGACCCCTTCACGCACGTGCATCGCTTCATCGATATGCACGACTTCGGCGACGCGCTGCTGCGCGCGGGATTCGCGGAGCCCGTCATGGATACGGAGCGCCTGACCGTCACCTACCGCGACTTTCCCGCGCTGCTCGCCGAGCTTCGCGGCAGCGGCGCCCGCAACATCGCGCAGGGTCGACCGCGCGGGCTCACGGGTCGTGAGCGCGGGGCGCTGGTGCGATCGCGCAGCGAGGAGTTGGGCAGGAACGGTCCGTTGCGCATCAGCGTCGAGGTCGTGCACGGCCACGCCTGGTCGGTGGGCGAGAGCCCATCACGGCGCGTGGGCAACGAAGTTCTGGTGCCCTTCCAAGCCTTGCGTACGCGTCGCAGAGATTAACTTTCCTTACACGGTTAGGAGCCGCTAGCAGGAAAACTTGCCCCGATGATTCAAGTTACATTGATCGAGCTGACAGCACGCCGCTCGCTGACTCCCGTCGGTGCGCACGTGCTCGTCGCGATCGTGCGGAGGCCGGCCGGCGAACATTTCTTGGTATTTCCTCAACATGAGTCGGAGGTTACACTCCACGCCCCTTCGACGGCCCTGCGCCTGCGAAGCGGGAAGGTTTCTCACGGAAGACGAGCGCCGCAGCCTCGCCGCTCGTCTCAAACAACTGGTGGGGAATACGAACGAACTGCCCGCGCTTTAACAACAAATAGAGCGTGGCGTCGAATTGCGGGCCGTGTATTGGAGCACTCGCGTCAATGGTGAAGATCGTCAAATGCGCACTGGCCGCGATCCTGGCCAGCTTGCCCGCGGCAGCATTCGCGGCCTGGGAGCTGAACATGCCGGTCGGCGTCACGGAGCTGAGCCGCCGCATCCATGCCCTGCACATGCTGATCCTGTGGGTCTGCGTGGTGATCGCGATCGCGGTGTTCGGCGTGATGATCTACTCGATCGTGAAATTCCGGCGCTCGCAGGGCGCGGTGGCGGCGAACTTCGACCACTCGACCCGCGCCGAGATCGTCTGGACGGTCATTCCGATCGTGATCCTGGTCGCGATGGCAGTGCCGGCTGCGGCGACGCTGGTGCGCATCGAGGACACGCGCAACTCCGATCTCACCGTCAAAGTCACCGGCTACCAGTGGCGCTGGCATTACGAATACCTCGAGCGCAACGTCGCGTTCTTTTCGTCGCTGGCACGTGACAGCGACGCCGCGCGGCAGCTCGGTTCCGGCGTCGATCCCAGGTCGGTGCCCAACTACCTGCTCGACGTCGATCATCCGCTGGTGGTCCCGGCCGGCAAGAAGGTGCGCATCCTGCTTACGGCGGGCGACGTCATCCACGCGTGGTGGGTGCCGGCGTTCGGCATGAAGAAAGATGCGATTCCCGGCTTCGTCAATGAAATGTGGTTCCGCGCCGACCAGGTCGGCATCTATCGCGGTCAGTGCGCCGAGCTGTGCGGCCGCGATCACGGCTTCATGCCGGTAGTCGTCGACGTCCGCTCGCAGGAGGACTTCGACAGCTGGCTGAAGACGCAGCAGGAAGCCACCAAGACGGCGAGCGCGGAGTAACGAGTTCATGACGACCAACACCAGCAGCATTGCGCACCATCAGCCCGCCGATCCCGTCCGCGACCATCACGAGGACGAGCATCACGATGACCACGGCCCGGAGAAGGGCTGGCGGCGCTGGGTATTCGCGACCAATCACAAAGACATCGGCACGATGTACCTGCTGTTCAGCCTGCTGATGTTCTTCGTCGGCGGCACCATGGCGATGGTGATCCGCGCCGAGCTGTTCAAGCCCGGGCTGCAGCTGGTCGATCCGATGTTCTTCAACTCGATGACCTCGATGCACGCGCTGATCATGATCTTCGGCGCGGTCATGCCGGCGTTCGTGGGCCTGGCGAACTGGATGATCCCGCTGCAGGTCGGCGCGCCGGACATGGCGCTGCCGCGCATGAACAACTTCAGCTTCTGGATCCTGCCGTTCGCCTTCACGCTGCTGCTCGGCACGCTGCTCGTACCCGGCGGTGCGCCGGCCGGCGGCTGGACGATGTATCCGCCGCTGGTGCTGCAGACCGGCAACGCATTCCCGATGCTGATCTTCGCCGTGCACCTGATGGGCGCGTCGTCGATCATGGGCGCGATCAACGTGATCGTGACGATCATGAACATGCGCGCGCCCGGCATGTCGCTGCTGAAGATGCCGATGTTCGTGTGGAGCTGGCTGATCACGGCGTACCTGCTGATCGCGGTGATGCCGGTGCT
>DATNFA010000072.1:0-42469 GCA_035606615.1 Steroidobacteraceae bacterium | reverse complement strand
TCCGGAGTCTGCGTCGTCGCGCTGCCGACAGTCGAGTAGCCGCCTTGGTTACCCGCTGCATCCGTCGCACGTACGCGATAGCTGTACGGCGTGCCCGCCGCCAGTCCGGTGTTGTTGAACGTCGTGCCCGTGCCCGTCGTGGTGCCGATCTGCGCGAAGTTCGAGCAGCCTGCGCCCTGACAACGCTCGATCAGGTAGCCGGTCACACCGATGTTGTCCGTCGCCGCGCCCCAGCTCAGGTTGATCTGCGACTGGCTCGCCGCCGTCGCAGTCAGCGTGCCCGCCGCACTCGGCGGAGTCGTATCCGGCGTGACGTTCTGACTCAGGATCTCGATCGCGTCGACGAACGGATCCTCGACCTGGTGAACGAAGACGATCGAGAGCGTGCCGTTGGTGACGGTCGCCGTCGCAGTCTTGATCAGCGCCGTGCGCGCGCCCGCTTGGGCGAACACGTCGAGGTTGTCGAACGCGAGTGCGCCCTGGATGTTCACGTCGAACACGCGCATGCCCACAAACCACAGCGCGTCGTAGTTCTCCGAGAAGTGCAGCCGCACCGTGTACGTGCCGTTCGGCACGTTGAAGCTGTAAGTCATCTCCGGATTGGACGGCGCATCCCAGCGCTCGTCGCGATACAGCGCCGCATCGCTCGTACCGGTAATGGGCGTGTTCGACGGCCAGCTCAACGCATTGCCGGTGTTGAAGCCGGTGTCGGCACTCCACACGTTCGACGCGGCGTCCGTATAAGCCGGACCGCCGACGTTGACGCGGATCGCCACGGCGGGCGCCGGCACCGGAGCGGTCGGCTCCTCGTTGCCGATCTGCGCGAGATACGCGGCTACCTGAGTCACTTCGGACGCAGTCAACGTGACGTTGGTGTGCGCATTGATGGCATCTTCCAGCGTCCGCGCGGAGCCGTCGTGCAAGTACGGTGCAGTTGCCCACACGTCACGCAGCGTCGGCGGATCGATGCCCGTCAGCGTCGCGCCGAGGCGCTTGCCACTGGTCGGTTGCTTGATTGTCCCGACGTTGTCCAACGTCGCAGTCGCACTATCCGTGAAGTTCGTGCCGGCGTGGCACGAGCCGCAGTTCTTGTTCTGGAATACAGTCTTGCCCTGCAACGCGGCCGCAGTGAGCGTGCCGTCAGCGTTGCGATACGGACTCTGACTGAAGGTCGAGAGCGAAGCGACGTACGCCGCCAGCGCATCGAGATCGGCGCTGACGCCGGCCTTGGTCGTGCCGAGCGGCGTCGAGCGCGTCGCGAAGGCAGCGTCGGTCATGAGACCCGTGCCGCCGGCGAGCGCGCGGATCTGACCTTCGAAGTCCTGCACTTCATCGAAGTTCGCGCTCCAGTGCAGGAAGCCGTGCGACATGCCAGCACGTCCGGTGAGCGTGATCGTGTTGCGCAGGCCCTCGCCCATCCCCGTGAGATCCCACACGCGCCCGTCGCTGCCGCCATCGTTGTGGCAGGTCGCGCAGCTCATGTAGCGATCGCGTGCGAGCCGCGTGTCGCGTGCGTCGTAGAAGAACTGTTTGCCCTTCAGCACGGTCGCGGTCAGTTTCTCGGTCGTGACTGCATTCACGGTCGCGAGCAACGGCACGTTCACCGCACCCGTCGTCAGCAGCGGGCCGAGGTCGAACACGCTGACGCTGCGATCCATGAAGTTGTTGACGAACAGCTTCGAGCCGTCCGGCGCCACCACGAGGCCCTGCGGCGCGCGGCCGACGTCGAAGCGGAAAACTTCCCAGCGGCCATGAGCGTCGACCACCGCCACTTCGCGGCTGGTCTCGAGGGCGACGAACATGTAGACGCCGAGCGGATCGAACGCGACCGCGCTGGCGAGACCGGCGTTGTCGTGGTCGATGCGCGCGTTCAAGTCCTCGATCCCCGCTGCCAGGTCGATTCGGGAACTGATCGCGCGCACCGTATTCTGGAAGTCGATGTTGCGTCCGTCGCGCAACGTGCCACGCGCGATGTTGTCCTGCTTCGAAGGCACCCAGGCCTGCGTGCCGTCCGGCGAAATCGCGGCCGCACCGACATAGTTCGGCATGCCGCGGCCCTGACTCTCGAAATCCTCCAGGTCGCTGTGCGCGAGCGCGATCGTGCGCACGACGGCGAACGGGCTCGACGAGAGCACTACGATCTCTGCAGCGCCCGCGTTGGTCTGCACCGCTGCGGTGTTCTCGCCCGGCACGGGCGGCGTGATGAAGCGCGAGACGTAGATCGATTGTCCATCGCTGCTCACGGAGAGCTGACGCACATTCAGACCCACATTGAGGGTGCCGAGCGTCGCACCCGTCGTCGGATTGAGCTTCAAGACCTGGCCCGTTGCCGACAAGGCGACGAAGGCCGCGCTGCCGGCCGGATCGAAGACCACGCCGTACGGTTGCGAAGCGCGCGGCAGCGGGACCGTCTGCACCACAGTCAGCGACGTCGGATCGATCATGCTGATCGTAGCAGCCGTTCTGTTCGTTACCCAGATGCGGCCGCTCGGCGCGACCGCGACGCTGCGCGGCGCGGTGCCGACCGCGACCTCAGCGACCTTCGCGTTGGTGACGGCGTTGAGGACGGTCGCAGTGTCGTTGTCCTGGTTGACGACCCACAGGCGGTTGCCAGCTGCACGCGGCTCCCAGGCGACAGTGCTCGAACCGGTCGGGCGATTTGCCGTGAGCGGCAGATGCACCGTCTGCACGAACGTCCGCGAAACCGGCACGTTGCGATCGTCGATCGCCGTGACCGTCACGAAGAACACGCCCGGATGCGTGAACGTGTGATTCACGGTCATCTGGGTCGAATAGGGGGTGACCGGCGTGCCGTCGTCGAAGTCCCAACGCACCTGCGCGTTCTGACCGTTCGTCACGCTGACTGTGTACGTGCCCTGTCCGCCGGACAGCAGCGTCGCCGGCGGCGGCGGCGGGTTCACGATCAGCGCCTGCGGATCGGAAATCGTCCACTGGAACGACTGAGTGGCCGTATTCACGCCGTCGCTCGCGGCGACGACGACGTTGTAGTTGCCCGCCACGGTCGGCGTGCCGGTGATGGCGCCGGTGAGCGCGTTGAGCGTCAAGCCGGTCGGCAGACCGCTCGCGCCGTAGCCGAGCTCGTCGTTGTTCGGATCGGTCGCAACCAGCTGCAGGCTGGTCGCCACGCCGACGGTGCCGGTCTTGTTGCCGGGGTTCGTCAGCACCGGCGTGATCGCCGGATTCAAGTTGGTCGCGATGTTGATCTTGACGATGCGGGCCTGCGAGGGCACGCCCGACTCGTTCAATGCGAACAGCATCCAGAATCCCGGCGGCGCATCGGCAGCGCGCGTCGGTGCCTGGATACTCAGGCGCGTGCCGTTACGCACGTACGTCAGCTCGATGAAGCGCTGTTCCATGTTCCAGCTGTGCGTCACCGAACCCGTCTTGATCATCGTGACGCGGCTGATATCGGCTGCGTCGGTGAAGTCGGCGATGAACGTCTCGCCGATGTCGATCTGCGCCGGCGCGCTGGTCAGGCGCGGCTGCACTGCGAGCGCTCCGCTCGAGTCGTACAGATACGGCGGGCGGTAGACCTCCATGTTCATGTTGGCGACCGGTCCCGGGGCGCCGCCGCCGCCGACCAGCACGCGGCCGTCGGGCAACAGCATCGACATCGAGTGATACAGGCGCGGACGCTGACCGTTGGGACCTTTGGTCCACACGCCGGTCGTCGGATCCCAGATCTCGGCCGAGTTGTTGACGCCGGTCAGCTCGTTGTTGACCTGGCTGCCGCCGGTTGCCAGCACTTTGCCGTTCGGCAGGACCGCGGCGTTCACGAGCCGGCGCTGCGTCGACATCGAGGAAGTCGGCGTCACGACCGGCGTACCGGAGGTGATGTCGATCACGACTGCGCCGTTCGAGGCGCCGCCGAACTGCAGGATGCGGCCGGGACGGAACATCGCCGCGCTCGCGTCACTCGCCGTGTACTGGCTGGGCAACTGGGCGCCGAAGGTGATCGTGCCGGTGCTGGCCGGGTTGACGTAGTACATCTGCCCGCCGCTGTCGTAGCCGAACACGCGGCCATCGGGCGCTATCCAGTTGCGGGGATACTGGAAGTCGAGCGTGCTGGTGTTGGCGCCGCTCAGCAGGCGGAACGTACCGTTGGCCTGACGGACCTCGGGGCGATCGGTGCCGCTCGAGCCGCCCTGGATGTAAACCTCGCCGTTCAGCAGCACCGTCGAGCCCGAGTACCAGCGGACCCGATTCATGTTGTTGCCGCGGGCCAGCACGTTGCTCGACAGGGTGAGGATATTGCTGTTGTTGTTGCCGGTGTTGGTGGTGCTGGTGCCGGTCCAGTTGTCGCCGCCGGCCAGGAACACCTGGCCGCCCTGCGGCAGGACGACCTGCGAGCCGCAGAAGATGTCGGTATTGGTGACGTTATCGAGCGTGAGGTGGCCGCCATTCAGGCCCGCGTTGATGTCCCACAGGTCATAGGTGAAGAAGGCGGTCTGGCGCGCGATGCCGTCCGTGCCGTAGGACATGATGCGCATGTCCGGCGTCAGCACGGCGTGGATGGGGATCAGCGGCCAGGTGTAGAGCTGGGGGTCCCAGGCTCCGACCACGTTGTTCGCCCGCACGAGGGGACTGGCAAGCAAAGCGAAGGCAGCACAGGCGAGGGCGCCTGTCGCTCGAGAAGAAGGGAGTGCCACTAAATAACCCCAACAGTTGGTTGTTCTGGGCCCGGGTACCCAGGGACCTGCCTTCGCAAGCCCACTGCAGAAGGCAGCAACGCACGTGCCAATACTGGAAATATGTCTCGCGTTCAGCCACTTCGCCCCGGCCGGGGCGACCGGCTACGGGGCGAGTGGAAACATTTGCGACACGGACTTTAGTGGGGGGTCGGGGCCCCTTCTATGCCCCGGAAGTGGAAAGCTGGGGGTCGGGGCACCGCGGCCGGAATCAGGGTTGGGGCGGCCCTCGGTATGGCCGCACCCTGCCCCACGCCAGCAGCATCAGCAGCGCCATCGCGAACCAGCCGCCGATGGCGCCGCCGCCATGCTCGCGCGAAGTCACGACCACCACCCCGCCGTTCGCAGGCGGCGGCGTGCTGACGACCGTGTCGCGGCCCTGGTCTTCGAGCGGGATGCGCGACAGTTCCGGGCGCTCACTGCCGGCCGATGCGACCAGCGCGCCGGTGTCGGCATCGCGCAGATCGATCTGCACGTCATAAAGGGAAGTCGGATAGCCGCTGACCCAGTCGGCCGTGAGGCTGTACCCGTCTTCCTGGCCGCTCGCGTCGACCAGGAAGTCGTCGGTGACGTGCTCCTGGATCCACTCGCCGCCTTGCGCGCGCACCCACACTTCGGCGTACACGAAGGTGCCGTCGAAATCCGCGTCCGGATCGAACTCGACGCGGAACTTCGAGAAGTGCCCGTCGCCGTCATCGTCGATGAGCAGCGTCGTGCGCACGTCGCGAATGCTGTAGCCCGGCAGCTCGATCGGCAGATCGAGACCGGCTTCTTCGAGCGGCAACAGCGCGAGCGCGTCGCTGTCGAGCGGGCCGATGGTCGCGACGATGCCGCTGAAGCCCGACTCGTACAAGTCGATGAGCACGTCGTAGTCGCCGGTCGGCCAGCCGTCGTCGAGCGTCGTGGTCACGAAATAGTCGTCGTCGCCGTCGCCGCCGGAGATCTGGAAATCGTCGGTCTCGTGATACAGCAGCCAGTCGCGATCGCCGGCGCGGCGCAGGTACAGCCGCGCGAACACCAGCGCATCGCCTGACACGACGTCGGCGTCGAAGCGAACGCGGAACTCGCGATGAAAGCCGTCGCCGTCGCGATCGGCGAGCAGCGTGCTGCCCGCGTCGAAGAAGGAGAAGTCGGAAATCTTCGCCGAGCGCGTTGGCGCCGACGGCCGCACGGATTTCAGCGCGGCGGTTTTGTTCGCGGCGGGCGCTGTGTGGGTCTTCGCGGATTTCTGCGTCAACGGCACGCTGGCGCCGCGAGCTTCCGTGTATTTCGACACCCGCTGCGGATCGAGCGGTTGTGTCTGCAGCTCCGAAACACGACCTTCGGCGGCGAATGCTCCGGGCTGCGCCAGAACTGACGTCAGGACCGCGATGCTGAAAGCCAGAATACGTCTCATGGATTTGCCTGCCAGCTGTAAGACTCGCGGCCATCTCAACGCAGCCGCACTTAACGACTTCTGAATGTTTTCGTTCAGCAGCGGGTCAGCTTTGTCGGTCGTTCTCGCACCCGCATAAGTCCTTGGAACAAGGCGCGAGTCAGCGCGTCACTCACCGGTGAGGAAGTTCCTGGCTGCAGTCGTGTGCCTGTCGTTTGTCGCGCCGCTGCGTGCCGAGCGAGTCGCTGTCGTCGTCGAAGGAATCGAGGGCGACATGCTGGAATCCGTGCGGGCCAGCATCGAGTTGACGCAATACCAGGACCGCGACGTCTCGCCAATCGAAGTCCGACGTCTGTTCGAGAAGGCCGACGAGCAGATCCACAAGGCGCTGGAGCCGTTCGGCTACTACGCCGCCGAGTCCACGGGCAAGTTGGAGCGGCCGGAGCCGGCGCAATATCGCGCGATCTTCCGCGTGCAGCCGGGCGAGCCGGTCATCGTGCGCAAGCAGCGCGTCGTGATCGGCGGCGATGCGACGCAACTCGAGTCGATCAAGGCGGCGCTCGAGCACTTTCAGCCGAAAGAGGGAGAGCGGCTCGATCACGCCGCCTACGAGCGCAGCAAGCAGGAGATCTCCACCGCGCTAGCCAACGAAGGCTACCTGCGCGCGCAACTCGTGCAGCATCGCGTCGAAGTGGTGCGCGCGGCGAACAGCGCGGAGATCGATCTCGAATGGAATCCGGGCGAACGGCATCGCTTCGGCGCGGTGCACTACAGCGACGTACAGTTTCCCGACAAGTTTCTGCAGCGCTACACGCCGTGGCGGCCGGGCGAGTTCTATTCGATCGACAAGCTGCTCGAGCTGCAGCAGGCGCTGGTCGATGCGGATTACTTCGCCGCAGTTGCCGTCTCGCCGGATCTCGAGCACGCGAAGGATGGCGTCGTACCGATAGACGTGGCGCTGGTGCGGGCCAAGCGTACGGTTTACACGGCGAGCGTCTATGTCAGCACCGATACCGGGCCGGGCGGCAAGGTCGGCTTCGAGCGGCGCTGGCTGAACAGCAGCGGCCACAAGCTGAGCTCGGATGTGCAGTACTCGACGCGCCTGGAGGACTACCGCGTTCAGTATCGAATCCCCAAGCCGGGCCGGCCCAATCGCAACTGGACCTTCGGCGTCGGCTATCGCGACGAGGAAACCGACAGCAGCACATCGCGTATGGCGCGCGCGGCAGCGACTGAAGTAACCGACCGCTGGAAGGGCTTCACGCGAACGCTCGGGCTGCAATACCTCAACGGTGATTTCGAAATCGCCAACGAACAGCACTCGACCAGCCTGCTGTACGCCGAAGGCGTGTTGACGCGCAAGAAGGCAGACAACCTGTACTTCCCGCTCAGCGGTTACAACCTGCTCTATGGCCTGCGCGTCGCTGCGGAGTCGGTGGCATCCGATACCAGCTTCGTGCAGGCACGCGCCGAGGCGAAGTGGCTGAAGAAGGTCCGCGACCGCGATCGCGTGATCCTG
This sequence comes from Steroidobacteraceae bacterium, assembly GCA_035606615.1. GTDB lineage: Bacteria > Pseudomonadota > Gammaproteobacteria > Steroidobacterales > Steroidobacteraceae > Steroidobacter. Next base: position 34,866 of record DATNFA010000072.1, on the reverse strand, counting down.
CGCGCCATGCTCGGCGGCATGTACGTCGACAACTTCGACGCGCTGCCGCCGGAGCTGCGCTTCTTCGCCGGCGGCGATCGCTCGATCCGCGGCTTCGATTACCAGCAGATCGGCGATCTGGATGCCAAGGGCGAGGTGATCGGCGGCGAGTACCAGGCGATCGCGAGCGCCGAGTACGAGCACTACTTCCTGCAGAACTGGGGCGTCGCGGCCTTCGTCGACGCTGGCGACGCGTTCACCCATCAGTACAAAACCAACGTCGGCGCCGGTGTCGGCTTGCGCTGGAAGTCGCCGGTCGGCCTGGTGCGGCTGGAAGTCGCGCGGCCGGTCGTCTCGGATTTCGACCACTCCTGGCGCATTCATCTCGTGATCGGACCGGACCTGTGAAGCGAGCACTCAAATGGACCGCGGCGGCGTTGGGAGCACTGCTCGTCCTCCTGCTCGGGATCGCGGCTTGGGGCGTGAGCACGCAATCCGGCACACGCTCGATCGCACGCATCGCCGTCGACGCGCTCGGTGGCAAGCTCGCGCTGGGCCAGGTCGAAGGCACCATCGCCGGGCCGCTCACCGTTACTGGCCTGCGCTACAACGATCCGGAAGCAGGCATCGACGCCCGGCTGCAACGCGTCTACGTGGATGTCGTGCTCACGGATCTCTTCCGTGCACGCGTCCACGTGCATGACCTTCAGGTCAGCGGCGTGGACGTAGGGCTGAGCGAGCCGACCAAGCCGCCGGAGAAGTCGACGAAGCCGTTCAGTCTGAAACCGCCGATCGACGTGGTGATCGATTCGCTCGCGCTCGAATCGGCGCGCATCCACCGCGACCAGGCGCTGCTGGTGGAGCTCACGCGTGCCGCGTTCGGCGGTCACTGGACGTCGCGGGACCTGGCCGTGAAACAGCTGGAGGTGCACTCGCCGCAAGGCAAGATCGAGTTCGCAGGCAGCGTGCGTCAGCGCGGCATTTATATGGGCGGCGGTCACGGCAGCTTCCGCTGGAAGGCCGGCGAGCGCTCGTATGCGGGCACGTTGGAAACGCGCAGCGAAGCTGCCGATGCCACGCTGCTACTGAAACTGACCGCGCCGCTCGACCTGGAACTGCAAGCGGAGGTCACGCAGAAGAAGACGTGGCCCTGGCGCTTCAGGCTCGAAGTGCCGCGTTTCGACCCGCGCGAGGAGCTGCTGCCCAGCTCGTCCTTCACCAGCCTCGCGGCCTCCCTGAGCGGCCACGGCTCGACCGATCAAGGTGCGATTTCCGGCAAGCTGGTGCTCAACGACGAGCCGCTGCTGATCGAGCCGCTGCGCTTCATCCGCAACGGCGACGACGTGGCGATCGACTCGGTGCTGCGCATCAGCCGTGCGAACGGTGGCGCGATTCACCTCGGCGGCGACGTCAATCTCGGACGCGAGCCGGTCACGGCGAAGGTTGCCGCGACGTGGAACGACATCGTCGTGCCGATTGCCTGGGTAGGCCAGGAGTTGTTCACGCACGGCAAGCTCGACGTGCAGGGCAGCGCGGACGCATACACGGCACAGGGCAAGTTCGCGATCGGGCCGCAGGATCGCGTCGCGGACATCGCGCTCGACCTGCGGGGCACGCCGCAGCGAGTCGAGCTCGCGCAGTTCGACATCGCGCAGCAGGCGGGACGACTGCAGGCGCGCGGCCGCATCGATCTGCAGCCGCAGCTGGCTTGGGACCTGACGGCAGTCGCCAAGGATTTCGATCCGGGTGCGTTCGCCGCGGCGTGGCGCGGGCGACTCGGGTTCGATCTCGCGAGCCAGGGCCGGATGTTGGAGAAGGGCCCCGAAGCTTCGTTGCGGCTGACGCAGTTGCGCGGCGAGCTGCGCGGCCGGCCGCTCTCGGGCAATGCAGATCTGTCGCTCGCGCCGCCGCTCATCGCGAGCGGCACGCTCGCAATGAAGTCAGGCAAGAGCGAGCTGAACTTCCGCGGGCGCAACGGCGAGCGTCTCGATGCGACGGTGTCGCTGAACATCGCATCGCTGAACGACTGGGTGCCCGACTCCGGCGGCGAATTGCACGCGGCATTCGTGGTGCGCGGCAAGTGGCCTGACTTGTCGATCGAGGGCGACGCGAACGGCCGCGATCTGCATGCAGCGAACGTTCGTGTGGAGTCGCTGAGCGCGCGGGCCAATGTCGACGACCCGCGCAACCCCGCAGGCTCGCTGCAACTCGATCTCACGAAGCTCACGGCGGCGGGCTTCCAGTTCGACACCGTGCGCGCGCAGGCGAGCGGTGCGCCGAAGTCGCATCGCCTGGCGCTGCGAGTGAGCGGCCAGCCGCTGGCACTCGATCTGGACTTGCAGGGTGCGCGCACCGAGGAAGGTTGGGCCGGATCGCTGCAGAGCCTCGTGATCAACGTCAAGGACGCCGCGCGCCTGGCGCTGCGCGAGCCAGCGAACATCGTGCTGGGCAAGAGCTCGGCCGAGCTGTCGCAAGCGTGCCTGGTCGACGGCCGCATCGAGCTGTGCGCTGCCGGCGCCTTGCAGCCCGACGGGGCGATTCGCGCGAGCTATTCGCTCGCGAATCTGCCGCTCGCGCTCGGCAATGCGCTCGCGACCGCCGACTTGCCGGTCAAGCTCGAAGGCACGCTGCAGGGTCACGGCGAGATCCGGCGCACGCCGCAGGGCGAGCTGTTCGGCGACGTGTTGATCGAGTCGGACTCCGGCAGCATCTTTCGCAACATCGCAGCGACGCCGGGCGACGAGACCAAGGAGGCGCCGCAGAAGCTGCTGGGCTATCGCGGCTTCAAAGTCGCCGCGACGCTGGCCGGCCCGGACGCGCGCGCGACGTTCGATACGCAACTCGAACCGAATGCGACATTGCACGGCGAGGCCAGCGTCCACGATCTCGGCCGCGCCGAGACTCCGATCACCGGCCGCGTGCGCGGCCAGATTCCGGACCTCGCGCCGCTCGCGGTCTTCGCGCCGCAGCTCGCCAACGTTCACGGCCGGATCGATGCCGATATTGCCGTCGCGGGAACGGTGCAAAAGCCGGAGGTGTCCGGTCTGGTCAGTGGTGCCGAGCTGGCCGCGGACATTCCGGCAGTCGGCTTGAAACTGAAGAACGGGCAACTGCAGGTGCGCCCCACTCCGGCCGGCGACATTACCGTCGATGGCGCCATCGTCTCGGGCGACGGCCGGCTGCAGTTTGCGGGCAAGGCGGATCGCTCGGGCCGCGTCGACATGCACGTCGGCGGCGATCGCGTGCTGGCTGCGGACATTCCCGGCGCGCGTGTCATCGTCACGCCCAATCTGAACCTGGTACGGACCGCGGAGCGCGTCACGCTCAACGGCGACGTCACGATTCCCGAAGCGACCATCAACCTGCAGAAGCTGCCGCGTGGCGGCGCGCATTCACAGGCGGCATCGTCGGACGTGATCGTCGTGGACGCGCGGACGCGCGAAGATGAAGCAGAGAAGGCGCCGGTGTACGCCGAGATCACAATCAACATCGGCAAGAAAGTCGAGTTGACGGGCTTCGGCCTGCAAGCGAATGTGGAAGGAGCGCTACAGGTGCGCGAGAGTCCGGGTCAGCCGACGCTCGGTTCGGGCGAAGTGCGCGTCGCGGGCAAGTACAAAGCGTACGGGCAGGATCTCACGATCCAGCGCGGCCAGCTGCTGTACGCGTGGACGCCGCTCGACAATCCGAACCTCAACATCGAGGCGACACGGACCGTCGAGACTGTGACCGCGGGGCTGCGCATCCGCGGCTATGCGCAGAACCCGGAGCTCACGGTGTATTCCGATCCGCCGATGAGCCAGGCCAACGCGTTGTCGTATCTGGTCGCGGGCAAACCGATCGATGAGATCGGCGCCGGCGACAGCGAAGCCGGCGCGATGCAGAGCGCCGCGCGCTCGATTGGCGTCGCCGGCGGCGGACTGCTCGCGAAGAGCCTCGGCAAGCGGCTCGGCGTGGACGAGCTGTCCGTCAAGGATGAAGAAATGATCGGCGGCTCCGCTTTGACCGTCGGCCAGTACCTGTCGCCGCGCTTGTTCCTCAGCTACGGCGTCGGCTTGTTCGAGCCCGGCGACGTCATCACGCTGCGCTACAAACTATCGGAAGCGCTGGCGGTGCAAACGCAGCGCGGGCCGGAAGATACGAGAGCGGGAATCGAGTATCGGATAGAGAAATAGGAACAGAACATCTCTTTCAGGCCGGCACGAGCCGAATCCGCGTGATTTCTGAGGGCGCGCCAAACCGCTTGGGCGGCCCCCAATATCCTGTGCCGCGACTCGTGTACACCCACAGGTTCTTCAGCCGATTCAACCCCGCGGTGAATGGCTGCTGGAAGCGCACGAAGTGATTCCACGGCCAGAACTGGCCGCCATGCGTGTGCCCCGACAATTGCAGATCGAAGCCCGCCTCCGCTGCGGCTTCCGCCGAGCGCGGCTGATGCGCGAGCAGGATCTTCACTGCTGCGCTCGCTGGTGCACCGTGCAGCGCCACCGAAGGATCGCTGCGATTGCGCGGATCGAAATGGTGCGCGCTGTAGTCGGTGACGCCGGCTACGACGATCTGATGTTCGCGATGCATGAGCACGACATGCTCGTTCGTCAACACACGCATGCCCAGGCGCTCGAATTCCCGCGTCCACGCCTGCGCGCCCGAGTAGTACTCATGATTGCCGGTGACGAAGTACGTGCCATGACGCGAGCGCAGACGCGACAGCGGCGCGACGTGCGCCGCGAGCTGCGGCACGTTGCCATCGACCACGTCGCCCGTGACTGCGATCACGTCTGCATCGAGTCCGTTCACGGCGTCCACGATCGCAGCGACGTACTCATACTTGATCGTCGGCCCGACGTGCACGTCGCTGATCTGCGCGATCGAAAAGCCGTGCAGCTCCGCCGGCAGGTTCGCGACCGGCACATCGACATCGACGATCGCCGCACGACGTCGCGCATTGAACAGACCGATCAACGTTGCCAGCCCGGCAATCGAGATGGTCGCGATCGCAGTCAGTCGGTCGAAGGCGAGCAGCTGGCTCGTATTGAGGAAGGCGCCGGAGATCAGCAGCACGATGTCACGCAATAGCGTGAACACGAGCAGCGACGAGAACAGCCCCATCGTCGTCAGGCCGACCCAGGCAAACCGGTCCGACCATTCCTCATCGCGCGCGGATCGCGCGAAGACGGCGAGCGGCATCATCAGACATGACGCGAGCAAGGCGAGCCAGCCGATGACGAGCCCGGTAGTGCCGAGCGCCAAGGGCGGCAGCAAACGCAGACCGATGTAGAGGTGGAACAGCGCCAGCAATGCGACGAGAGAGAGCAATCGGCGGCTGAGGCGCATTGGCGCAGTATGGGGCCTTGCGTGCCCAGTTCAATGCCAGCAAGCTGACTGCATGCAACAGAAGACAGCGAGCCGCACTGCGCTCGCGACCGCTTACATGCGCGCGGCGCACCAGTTGCTGGACCCGCCTCCGCGGGTGCTCGAAGATCCCACAGCTGTTGCCGTGCTCGGCCCCGGCGCCGAGCAATCGATCAAAGAATCCGCCGCACGCTCGCAAACGCCTGAAGGTCGAGCCTTGCGTGCGCACATGGTGTTGCGGTCGCGTTTCGCGGAAGACCGCCTCGCCGCCGCCGTCGGCCGCGGCGTCACGCAATATGTCATTCTCGGCGCCGGCTTCGACACGTTCGCCGTGCGTCAGCCCGCGTGGGCACGCAATCTGCGCATCCTCGAAGTCGATCACGCCGGGACGCAGCAGCTGAAGCGCTCGCACCTGGCGGCCGCAGGGCTCGCGGTGCCGCCGAATGCCGGGTTTGCCACGATCGACTTCGAACGTGAATCGTTGCGCGACGGACTGCTGCGCCAGGGGATCGAGCCGGCGCAGCGCACGTTCTTTTCCTGGCTCGGCGTAACGATGTATCTGCGCGAGGACGCGATCGATGCAGTACTGCGCTCGGTCGCGGAGTTTCCTGCGGGCAGCGAAATCGTGTTGACGTTCGCATCGGCCAGCAACACGCCGCAAGGCGTCGCGGAGCGTGCGGCCGAAGCGGGCGAGCCGTGGCTGAGCTTCTTCGAGCCGCAGGAGATGCACGACAAGCTGCGCGGCGCAGGCTTCACCAGCGTGGAGTTGCTGACGCCGCTCGTCGCCAAGAGCCGGTATTTCTACGCGCCCTCCTCGCTGCCGACACCAGTGCGAACGACGATCGTCGCGGCCGTGCGCTAGACTCCGCGGCGTGGTCGCTCGCGTCATCCATCACAGCAAGCCCGCTGCGGACATCGAAATCGACGAGCCGATGGTCCGCTCGCTCTTGCGCGCACAACATCCCGACCTGGCAGATCTGCCGTTGCAGCCGATGGACTCGGGTTGGGACAACGCGATGTACAAGCTCGGCGCGGAGCTCGCGGTGCGCCTGCCGCGGCGGGTTGCAGTCACGAAGTTGATCGAGCACGAACAGCACTGGCTGCCGCAACTCGCACCGCTGCTGCCGATTGCGGTGCCTGCGCCAGTGCGCATCGGTTTGCCGGCGGAAAACTACCCTTCGCGTTGGAGCGTCGTGCCGTGGATGCGCGGCCGCAATGCCGATCTGAACGAGCCGCGGCCCGACCAGGCCGAGCGGCTCGCAGCGTTCCTGTGTGCGCTCCATCGGCCTGCGCCCGTCGATGCACCGGTGAATCCCTATCGAGGCGTGCCGCTGCGGGAACGAGCCGAACAGATCGTCGAACGGATCCGTCGACTACAACGCGAGACGACTCTCCTCAATGACGACGTCGTCCGCGTCTACCAGGATGCAATCGAGGCGCCGATCGACGTCGAGCCGACTTGGCTGCACGGCGACTTGCACGGCGGCAACCTGCTCGTCGACGACGACGGCGTGATCACCGGCGTGATCGATTGGGGCGACATGACTCGCGGCGATCGCGCGACGGACCTCGCAACGCTGTGGATGAATCTCGGCGATCGCAATGCTCGCGAGAATGCGCTGCGCGCCTGCCACGGAATCACCGAGGCAACGTGGCGGCGCGCGAAAGGCTGGGCTGTCTTCTACGGCGTCACGCTCGGTACTTCCGGCCTCGCCGGCGACCAGCGTCACGCTGTCATGGCGCAGCGAACGCTCGAACGCGTCGTCGCCGGACCGTAGAGATTTACGACAGACATTCGCGTCCGAATCGGGCGAGTAGTCGCCACCCTCCCGCAGTAAACCTTGAGCATGCAGATCAAGGCGTGGGTGAGCACCTTCGCAGCGGGGCTCACCGAGATCGCCGAGATGCCGTATGCAATGGTGTGCATGCACCTCGGCGCCTCGGTAGAAGTTCGCTGCATGCGGGGTGGCACCCTCCGGCACGGCCGCGAAGTGGCGGGCGATCTCGACATCATTCCCGCCCGCACCGCTTCGTCGTGGGAGCTCAAGCAGGAGGGTACGGCGCTCATCATGTGCGTGCCCGACGAATTGCTGAGTGCGGTGGCCGCGCAGCTCGATCGCAATCCCGGCGACATCGAGATCGCCGATCGCTTCCAGATGCGCGATCCGGTCATCGAGCACATCGGCTGGACGCTCAAGGCCGACATCGATTCGAATCTTACGGGCGGCCGGCTGCTGCGCGACAGCCTCGGCGTCGCGCTCGCGGCGCGGCTATTGCAGCGGCACTATCGCGGCTCGCTGCCGATGCGCGAGATTCGCGGCGGACTGTCGCATACCAAGCTCGAGCGCGTCATCGCGCACATCGAGGACAACCTGTCCAGCAAGCTGTCGCTGCCGGGAATCGCCGAGATCGCCGGGATCAGCGTCTCGCATCTGAAGACGCTGTTTCGCAATTCGACTGGCGTGCCCGTCTACGAATATGTGCTGCGCCGGCGCGTCGAGCGCGCACAGCTGCTCCTGCGCAACCAGCGGTTCTCGATCGCCGAAGTCGCAGTGGCCACCGGGTTCGCGCATCAGAGTCATCTGGCTCGCCACATGCATCGCATACTCGGCTACACGCCGTCGTCGCTGCGCAGGAGACCCTCGAAGCAACCAGCGCTGCGTGCGATCAACTGATCCTTGCCGCCCGCGCGGCAGGCCGATAGGCTTGCCGCCCATGAAAAAAATCACCATCGCTTGCGCTTTCGCTGCTCTCCTCTGCGCCGCCGGCGCGCCCGCCAAAGAGACCACGCCCGAAGAAGTGCGCAAGGAAGCACGCGAGATCTTCCAGAAGGTCATCTCGTTCCGCACCTCCGAAGGTCTCGGCCAGGTGCCGGCGATGGCGCAATATCTCGCCGAGCGCTTCCGGGCCGCGGGGTTCAAGGAAGAGGACATCCACATCCTGCCGGTCGGCGAGACCGCCTCGCTGGTCGTGCGCTATCGCGGCAACGGCCGCGGCGGCAAGCCGATCCTCCTGCTCGCCCACATGGACGTCGTGACCGCGAAGCCCGAGGAATGGCAGCGCGATCCCTTCACGCTGATCGAAGAGAACGGCTACTTCTTCGGCCGTGGAACGCTCGATAACAAGCAGGGCGTCACCACTCTCACGACTACTTTCCTGCGCCTGAAGCGCGAGGGTTTCGTGCCGACGCGCGACCTGATCATCGCGTTCAGCGGCGACGAAGAGACCGGCATGACGACCGCCACCGACCTGGCGAACAAGAATCGCGCGCTGATCGACGCGGAGTACGCGCTGAACAGCGACGACGGCGGCGGCCAGCTCGATGAGAAGACCGGCAAGCCGCAGTATCTGAGCTTCGTCGGCGCCGAGAAGATCTCCGCGACGTACGAGCTGACGGTGCGCAATCCCGGCGGCCACAGCTCCGCGCCGCGCGCCGACAACGCAATTTACGAGCTCGCCGATGCGCTCAAGGCGGTGCAGGCCTATCGCTTTCCAGTGAAGTCCAACGATTGGACTCTCGGCAGCTTCAAGGCCACCGGTCCGGTAACGCCGGGTCCGCTCGGCGAGGCGATGACGCGCTTCGCCGCGAATCCTCAGGACGAATCAGCCGCCGCCGAGATCGCGAAGGTGCCGACTGAAATCGGCAAGACGCGCACGACGTGCGTCGCGACGATGCTCCGCGGCGGTCACGCCTCGAACGCCTTGCCGCAGACGGCGACTGCCACGGTGAGCTGCCGCATCTTCCCCGACACGAGCACCGACGACGTCAAGAGTACGCTGGAGCAAGTCGTCGGGAAGAATGTGCAAGTGAGCTTCCTGGGAAGTACGCCTCCTGCGGGCGCATCGCCGCTTCGTAAGGATGTGCTCGCCGCACTGACCAAGGCGGCACACGCGCAGTATCCAGGCATTCCCGTTGTGCCCGGCATGGTGCCGTGGGCGACCGATGGCGCGGTCTATCGTGCGGCGGGCATCCCCACGTACGGCGTCTCCGGTTCGTTCATCAAGGCGAGCGACAGCTTCAGCCACGGCCTGAACGAACGGCTGCCGGTCGAATCGTTCTACGGCGAGTTGACGCACTGGTACGTGCTGCTGAAGGAGCTTGCCGGCAAGCGTTAGGGCCTCTCCTGCAGCCGGTCCGCGATCGGCTGACGCGCGGGAACCAGTGCGATCGCGATGGCGTTGCGCGGGTACTGCAATCATTTGGAGAACCCACGCCATGAAAATTCCTCATCAGATGCTGTGGAGCGTAGTCGGCGGCTTCGCCCTCGCGACAGGCGCCTACGCCGGCGGCGGCTCGGGCCAGGCCGAGGTCAAGATGATGGACACGGACGGCGACGGCAGCATCTCGACGACCGAGCACGCGGCCGGCGCGAAGCAGATGTTCGCGAAGATGGATGCGGACGGCGACGGCATCGTGACCGCCAAGGAAATGGATGCGGCCCACAAGGACATGCCGACGGCGCAGAAGGGCAGCTCGTCCGAGTCGGACACCGCAAGTGCGAGCCGTCTCGGCAAGAGCGACTCCATGCATCACGACAAATCCGCCGCCGCGAAGATCAAGATGATCGACACGGACGGTGACGGCACGATCACGGCTGCCGAGCACGAGGCCGGCGCCAAGAAAATGTTCGAGAAGATGGACAAGGACCACGACGGCAAGCTGAGCGCTGCCGAAGTGCAGGCCGGTCACGACCGCATGATGACCGCCGAGGATCAATAACGGACCTGTGTAGATGACCTGTAGGTCGGGCTTCAGCCCGACTCCGTTACAACGCCGGCGCCCTTGCGCCGGCGTTGCCAATTCTGCGGAGGACCTTCCATGCCCGAATGGCACATCGGCCGCCTCATCGACCACGTCCATCTGCGAGCCCGGGATCTCGCCGCCAGCAAACGCTTCTATCGCGCTGTGCTCGGTGCGCTCGACAAGCCGATCAACGCCGACGACGAGACGCACCTTCAAGTCGATGAGTTGTGGATCGACGCGCTCGGCAACGACCGCCCGTCCGCAACGCACGTGCACCTGGCGTTTCAGGCTCGCGACAGCGATGCCGTGCGGCGCTTCTACGAGGCTGGACTCGCCGCCGGCGGCCGGGATAACGGCGCGCCCGGCGAGCGTAAATATCATCCGGGATACTTCGCGGCCTTCCTGCTCGACCCCGACGGCAACAATATCGAAGCCGTGTATCACGGGCCGGCGCAGCGCTCGGCCGAGTCGGTCGTGATCCGCGCATGAATGAATTCGGATCGGTGACGGTGTACGTTATGAGCCGTCATGGATACGAAGGACACCTGGGCAACGGCAGGCTTCGGCGAAGCCGCCTACGCGGCGCTCGCACGGGGCATGCCTGCCTCCGAAGTCTGGTCGTTGCTCCTGAGCGCAATGCGCGAGCGTGCCGAACAGCGGCCGGCGCGCGCGCTCACCGAGCAGTGGGAACGTGACCGCTTCGTCCAGTTCTCGTACATCGACCAACGGACACTGGTCGAGCTCGACTCTCATCTGCTTGCAGCAGCAGCGGACTTCGAAGCGGTCGAGCTGTCGCCGCTTGCGCCGCTTGGCTCGACTTCGAGCGTCGCGTTGACGACGCAGAATCGCGTCGTCTCGACGGTGCGGGGTACCGAGGTCGTTTCGGATCCCACCAACGTCCTGGCGCTGGAGAGCGCGCGGCGGCTGCGCGAGGATCCGGCGAGCGTCGTTCGGTTCTGCACGTCGCATCGCTGCGTTCGTGCGCAGGAAGTGCCGAAGGTCCCCGGATTCGCGGCGCACTTCCGCATGTTCTGCATGACCAGCGCGGCACACGAGCGCAAGGACCAGACATTCGTGACCGATGCGCTGACCCAGCATATCCGCACGCACCTGCAGGCACTCGATCGTCTGGAGCAACACGGCTATCGCTTCCCGAACCGCCGCGTGCGTCTGCTCGCGATCGAGCAGCGCGAACCGCTGGCGAAGCGGATCGCAGCTTCGATCGAGGGAGTACCCGTAGCGATGGAGCCGCTGGAGAAGCAGTACTACGACGGCCTGCGCTTCATGATCAGCGCACACAGCGCCGCTGGCGACGACATCCCGCTGATCGATGGCGGCGCGTTCGACTGGCTGCACAAGCTCGCGGCCAACCACAAGCTCGTCTTCGTCGCGAGCGCCATCGGCTCGCAACTCGCGGCGTACGCCTATCGGACGGTGCCGGGAGAAAAAAGAGGGTGAAACTCAGCACCGCAGCATTGCTGCACTGCTGAGTTTCCCCTCGATTCTTGCCCCGGCACCGCCTAAGGCTGCGCGAGCTGCGTGATGGCGCGCTTGCGCTTTTCCTCCGCGACCATCGTGCGCACGTCGGCGAGCAGGCGCTTGGCGTCGTAGACGATGCCGTCCTTGATCGTGTACTTCACGCCGCCGACGCGGTGCGACTTGCCGTCGTCGCCGAGACGGATGTGGCCGGTGCCGTACAGCACTTTGAGGTTCGCCAGCGGATTTTCTTCGAGCACCGCCAGGTCGGCGAGCTTGCCGGGCTCGACGGTGCCGATGCGGTCGGCGGCGCCGAGCGCTTGCGCGCCGCTCATCGTCGCTGAGCGCAGTACTTCCAGCGGATGAAAGCCGGCCTCGCGCAGCAGCTCCAGCTCCTGGATCGTGCCGAAGCCGTACAGCTGATAGATGAAGCCGGAATCCGAGCCGACCGTGACGCGGCCGCCGCGATTCTTGTAATCGTTCACGAACGACATCCACAGCTGATAGTTCTCGCGCCACGCGACTTCGTCCTCGCTGCCCCAGTCGAAGAAGAAGCTGCCGTGGTTGTCGCGATTCGGCGTGTAGAAATCCCACAGCTGCGGCAACGTGTACTCGTCGTGCCAATCCGCACGGCGCGCGCGCATCAGATCGCGCGACGCGAGATAAATCGTGAACGTCGGATCGAGCGTGAAGTCCAGCGCCAGCAGCTCCTTGATCACCGACTCGTACTTCTCGCTGCCGCGCGGCGCGGCCTGCTTCCACAACCGGCCGGCCTGGCCGAAGCGATCCTGCTCGTTGTTGTAGTTGTACGCCGGCGGATAGTGCTGCACGGTGCGGTCGTCGAACAACGCCTCCGGCAACCCGTACCAGTGCTCCATCGTCGTCAGGCCCCAACGCGCGGTCGTGAGGACGTTGACGCGAGTGACGTCGAGCTGCGCGTGGTGGCACGCGCTGCGCATGCCCTGCTTCTTCAGCTCGTCGAACACGGCTTCGAGGACGTCGGGACGATAACCGAAGCACTTCATGCCGACCGCGCCTTTCGCTTTCATGTCGCGCACCCAGCGACGTCCGTCCTCCGGCTTGGTGATCGGCGTGTCCGGCGTGAAGAACACGTACGGAAAGATGCGCGGTGCAGTGATCTCGTTGCGCTCGCTGCGCTTCTCCTCGCTGACGCACCATTCCACGCCGTTGCCGCAGCCGGGATCGCGGATCGTCGTGATGCCGTGACCCATCCACAACTTGTAAACGTAAGTGGCCGGTACGCCCTGCTCTTCCCCGCCGATGTGACCGTGCATGTCGATCAGCCCGGGCATCACGTAGTGGCCGCGCAGATCGATCTCGCGTCCACCGGCCGCGAGCTTCGGGCGCTTCGGATCTTCCTTGGCGCCACCGGGGGCGCCGACCGACATCACCTGCACGATGCGATTGCCTTCGATGACGATGTCGGCCGGACCAAACGCCGGCGCGCCGGTCCCGTTGATAACAGTCGCGTTGCGGAGGATGAGTTGCGAATAGGGCCCGTCGCCTTCCTGTCGCGCCGGCGCCGGCGCCACCTTCGGCGGTTGCGGCGCGGCTGCTGCGCCGGCCAGGCAGGCGTGAACGCTCAAGCCGACCAGGCAACAGAGGGCGAGGAATCGCTGCATGAACATTCTCCCCGTTTTGCAAGGTGCGCATGATGCCGCAAGGAACGAAGCCCGGCGAGCTTGCGTTTGTTGGACATGGCTACCCAACCGAAGTCCGCCGACTCGCGGTTCGTCACCGCGCTGTTCCGCAGTCCCGACGCCGCCGAGCGCGCGTATCGCGCGGCCGTGGCGCTCGGCTATGAGGATGCCGACATCAATGTCGTGATCTCGGATGCGACTCGCGACCGGCTGATCGCCGATGCGAGTCATCCGCGGCTCAGCAACAATGCCGCCGAGAGCAAGGAGCAGCCCACGAAAGGCGCCGACCTGGGCGGGCCGACCGGCGGCACGTTCGGCACCATCGCTCCGATCATCGCTGCTGTCGGAACTGCAGTGCTGGTCCCGGGCCTGGTGTTCGCCGGACCGATCGCGATCGCGTTGACGGCTGCGGGTGCAGTCGGCCTCGCCGGTGGTCTCATCGGCGCGCTCAAGGACTGGGGCATTCCGCAGGATCGCGTGAACGAGTACGAGACGGCGGTGCGCGACGGCGCCATTCTCATCGGCGTCAAAGCACGATCGGACGAGGATGTGCAACAGCTCGAACAAAAGTGGCGCGCGGAGGGCGGCCGCTGACGCTAACCTAGCGGCCTATGAAAGCCGCGCCGTTCGCTTGTGCCCTCCTTCTGGTCAGTCCCGCGCAGCTGTGGCTGCCTGACCAGGTCTCGACACCGAAATCCGAAGTCCGCATCACCTTCAGCCCGGACGGCAAGCGCATGCTGTGGGGCGCGATCGGCTGGAGCAACGGTGTCGGAGGCTGGGACATCTATGAGAGCGAACGCTCCACCAGCGGCTGGAGCGCGCCGCGCGCAGTCTCGTTCAATTCTGCCTCCAACGATTTCGATCCGTCGTTCGCGCCGGACGGGTCCGGCGTGTACTTCTTCTCCAATCGCGACGGCGGCTTCGGCAAGGACGACATTTATTTCGCGCCGTTCGAGGCGCGTACCGGGCACTACGGTGCGGCAAAGAATCTTGGCGCGTCGATCAACTCGGCGGGCGACGAATGGGCGCCGGTCGTGTCGGCCGACGGTCAGCGACTCATGTTCGCGAGCGACGGCCACGGCGGCCGCGGCAAGCACGATCTGTTCATCGCACACCGGCGCGGCACGAGCTGGAGCGACATCGAAAATCTCGCCGAGCTGAACACGCCAGACGAGGATTTCGACGCGACGTTCCTGCACGACGGCGTCTCGATCGTGTACACGTCCGGCAAGTTCGAAAGCGACGACGTGGCGCTGTATTTCGCGGCGTTTCGCGACGGCCACTTCGCGCCGCGCGAGCGATTGCCTGCCGCGGTGAATTCGCAGAAGCCGGGAGCGTGGACACTCGGACCATCGATCTCGGCAGATGAACCTGGAGTGCTCTACTTCACGTCCGAACAGGAGCACGGCCGCGGCCGCGCGGACATCTACCGGATCGAGTACCAGGTGCGGTAGCGTGGAAGCAGACACGGTGGTCAATATGCGAAAGGTAATTTGCTGCGCCCTCCTCCTGGTTTGTCTGCCCACGCAGGCGGAAGACTCGAAGCACTATCAGCAATGGCTCGAGTTCAAGAAAGAGCTCGCGGTAGAAGCCGGCGGACCTCAGGGCTTCTATGCGATCCAGGACATGCGCGAGCTGCACCCTGGTGAAAGCGCGTATCTGTCGTCCGGAGATGCCGACAAGTTGCGCTGGACACAGGCGGCTCCGGCTACGTCCCTCGCGCAGGTGCAGTTCAAGGACGGACGCGCCCTGATTCGTGGGCCCGGCATCGAGGAGCGCGATCTGCTGCAGTCGAAAGGCGAGCCGCTCGCGCTGCCGAATGGCCTCACCGTCCGCGGCAGCCTGCTGCGCGAGAAATCACTGAAGCTCTGGCTCTACAACGCGAAGTTGCCGGAGCGCAAAGGCTTCGAGGCGCTCGACTATTTCCCCTACGACGCACGCGGCGTAATCACCGGGACCTTCCGGCGCAACGAGCAGCCGGTGCCCGTGAATTACCTCGACTCGCGCGAGCAAGCCGGCATCATGCATGTGGTCGGCACGCTGCAGGCACAGATCGGCGGCAAGACGTACGACCTCAAGACTTACAGCTACAGCAACGACTGGAAGAAGATCGAAGGAGTGCTGCTGCTCCTGCGCGATCGCACGTCCGGCAAGACGACCTACGGCGGCGGACGCGTAGTGGACATTGCTATCGCCAAGGGATCGCCGCCGCAGGAGATCACGTTCGACCTCAACACCGCGTACAGTTTCCTGTGCGCGCACTCGGATGCTTTCAATTGCCCGCTGGTGCTCACCAACAACGTGGACGTGGCGCTGAAGTACGGCGAGAAGTATCCGCCGGTGTTCTCAGGAGACTCTGCGAAACGGTGACGCCACCGCGTGCGTGGCACGCTCGGCCGACAGGATCGTGTTGTGCAGGAGCATCGTGACGGTCATCTGACCGACGCCGCCCGGCACGGGCGTGATGTACGAGGCCTTTTCTTTCACCCGCTCGAAGTCCACATCGCCGACGATGCGGCCATCCGGCAGACGGTTGAAACCGACGTCGATCACTACAGCGCCAGTGCGCACCATCTGCGGCACGATCAGATTCGGCACGCCCGCCGCGACGACGAGGATGTCCGCCAGCAGCGTGTACTGACCGAGGTCGCGGGTCTTGATGTGGCAGATCGAGACCGTTGCCTCCTGCTGCATCAACATCAGCGCCGTCGGCTTACCGACGAGGTTGCTCGCCCCGACGACCACGACGTTGCGGCCTTCGACCGGAATCTGCTCGATCTCCAGAATCTTCTGCACGCCGTACGGCGTACAAGGCGAGAACACCGTGTTGCCGGTGACCAGCCCGCCCATGTTGTAGAGATGAAAGCCGTCGACGTCCTTCTCGACCGAGATCTTCTCGACGACGCTCGCAACGGGAATGTGCGGCGGCAGCGGCAGCTGAACGAGGATGCCGTGAATGGCCGGATCCTCGTTCAGCGCCTGGATGCGCGCCAGCAGCTCGCTCTCGCCGACGCTCACCGGCAGCTCGATCAGCTCCGAGCGGATGCCGACCTGTTTGCAGCCGGCGATCTTGCCGCGCACGTACGAGCGTGAGGCCGGGTTGTCGCCGACGAGCACGACGGCGAGCGCCGGCGTCACGCCGTGACGCGAACGGAGATCGTCGACGCGCAGCCGGTACTCCGCGCGGAGGCGGTCTGCGATGGCTTTGCCGTCGATGATCTTGGCGGTCATGCCATCAATAGCGGTACTGGTCGGTCTTGTAAGGACCGTCCTGAGCGACACCGATGTACTTGGCCTGCTCCGGGCTCAGCTGCGTCAGCTTCGCCGCAAGCTTGGCGAGCTGCAGGCGCGCCACCTTCTCGTCGAGATGCTTCGGCAGCACGTACACGCCGATCGGGTACTTCGCGTTGTTCACGTGCAGCTCGATCTGCGCCAGCGTCTGGTTCGCGAACGAGGAGCTCATCACGTACGAAGGATGACCGGTGCCGCAGCCGAGGTTCACGAGCCGGCCTTCGGCGAGCAGGATGATCCGTTTCCCATCCGGGAAAATCACATGATCGACCTGCGGCTTGATGTTCTCCCAGCGATGCTGCTTCAGCGCCGCGACGTCGATCTCATTGTCGAAGTGGCCGATGTTGCAGACGATCGCGTTGTTCTTCATCTTCTTCATGTGGTCGTGCGTGATCACATGGAGGTTGCCGGTCGCGGTCACGAAGATGTCGGCCTTGTCGGCGGCGTCGTCCATCGTCACGACGCGATAGCCCTCCATCGCCGCCTGCAGCGCGCAGATCGGATCGATCTCGGTGATCCACACCTGCGCTGAGAGCGCGCGCAGCGCCTGCGCCGAGCCCTTGCCGACGTCGCCGTAACCGCAGACGACGGCGATCTTGCCCGCGACCATCACGTCGGTCGCGCGCTTGATGCCGTCGACGAGCGACTCGCGGCAGCCGTACAGGTTGTCGAACTTGCTCTTCGTCACCGAGTCGTTGACGTTGATAGCGGGGAACGCGAGCGCGCCGTCCTTGGCCATCTGGTACAGGCGCTTCACGCCGGTCGTGGTCTCCTCGCTCACGCCTCTGATCTGCTTCAAGCGCGTCGAATACCACTTCGGGTCGACCTTGAGCTTCGCGCGGATCGAGTTGAACAGCGAGGTCTCCTCTTCGCTGCCCGGCTTCGCGATGACGCTGGCGTCGGTCTCGGCGCGTGCGCCGAGATGCAGCAGCAGCGTAGCGTCACCGCCGTCGTCGAGGATCAGGTTGGAGTAGCCACCGTCGGTCCAATCGAAAATGCGATGGGTGTAATCCCAATACTGGTCGAGCGACTCGCCCTTGTGCGCGAACACGGCGGTGCCCTTCGCAGCGATGGCAGCGGCGGCGTGATCCTGCGTCGAGAACACGTTGCACGAAGCCCAGCGCACCTGCGCGCCGAGCGCCTGCAGCGTCTCGATCAGCACCGCGGTCTGGATCGTCATGTGCAGCGAGCCGCTGATGCGCGCGCCTTTCAGCGGCTGCGATTTCGCGAACTCTTCGCGAATCGCCATCAGGCCCGGCATCTCGGTCTCGGCGATCAGGATTTCCTTGCGGCCCCAGTCGGCGAGCGAAAGGTCCGCGACCTGGAAATCGTTCTTGGAAGCGACGTTAGCAACTGCGCTCATGCTCAGTCTCCTGTACTCACAAAGTTAGGAGGGCGCCGTTGCCGTTGTTGGCAATGCACACCGAGCCTGACAGTCGGCGAGGATGAACTCCTGGCCCTGCTGCAGCGCCCCTCGGTGCGCGGAGGTGCGAAAGTTTACCAGAACCCGGGAGTCAGGCTAAAGCCTGACTCCGACTCAGCCGTTCGCCGCGCGCTTGACGCCCGCGTCTGCGGCCAGAACGTCGGCCTTATCGGTCTTTTCCCACGAGAACTCCGGTTCGGCGCGGCCGAAGTGGCCATACGCCGCGGTCTTCGCGTAAATCGGCCGCAGCAGGTCGAGCATCTGGATGATGCCCTTCGGGCGCAGGTCGAAATGCTTCGCGACCAGCTCCTCGAGCTTCTCGTCGGAGATCTTCCCGGTGCCGAAAGTCGTGACCATGATGCTGGTCGGCTTCGCCACGCCGATCGCGTACGACACCTGCACCTGCGCCTTGGTCGCGAGACCCGAGGCCACGATGTTCTTCGCGACATAGCGCGCCGCGTACGCAGCCGAGCGATCGACCTTCGACGGATCCTTGCCCGAGAACGCGCCGCCGCCGTGCGGTGCCGCGCCGCCGTACGTGTCGACGATGATCTTGCGGCCGGTCAGGCCGCAATCGCCCTGCGGTCCGCCGATCACGAAACGCCCGGTCGGATTCACCAGGTAGTTCACCTTCTTGCCCATCATCTCGCGCGGCAGCACCGGCTTGATGATCTCTTCGATCACCGCTTCGGTGAGCTTGCCGTGCTCGATGTCCGGATGATGCTGCGTCGACAGCACTACGGTATCGATCTCCTTCGGCCGGCCATCGACATACTTCACCGTGACCTGCGACTTCGCATCCGGCCGCAGCCATGCCAGCTTGCCCTGCTTGCGCAGCTGCGCCTGGCGCTGCACGAGGCGATGAGCGAGGAAGATCGGCAGCGGCATCAGCTCGGGCGTCTCGTCGCACGCGTAGCCGAACATCAGGCCCTGGTCGCCCGCGCCCTGGTCGAGATTCAGCCCGCGGCCTTCATCGACGCCTTGCGCGATGTCCGGCGACTGCTTGCCATAGGCAACGAGCACGGAGCAGCCCTTGTAATCGATACCGTAGTCGCTGTTGTCGTAGCCGATCCGGTGAATCGCGTCGCGCGCCACGGCCTGGTAGTCGACCACGGCGTTCGAGGTGACTTCGCCGGCGAGCACGACCAGACCTGTGGTGCAGAGCGTTTCTGCGGCCACGCGGGCGTATTTGTCTTGCGCCAGGAAAGCATCGAGGATCGCGTCGGAAATCTGGTCTGCAACCTTGTCCGGGTGGCCTTCCGACACCGACTCGGAGGTAAAGAGGAAACTGCTGCTGCTCATGCGTTAGGTCCTGGAGGAAATTCTGATCTGATTCTTGCCTGCAAAAGTCTGTCCAAAAGCGCGCTCGTAGCGTTGCGCGAACTGCTCGCGCGTGAAGCTGTGATTCTGCGTGCCGCGCGCCTCGATCTTGATCGCTCCCATGAGCGATGCGATGCGCCCGGTCGTCTCCCATTCGTAGCCCTGCATCAGGCCGTGGAGCAGCCCGGCGCGGTAGGCGTCGCCGCAGCCCGTGGGATCGACGACCGCCGCCGGCTTGGCACACGGAATTTCGATCTCGCCGCGCCGCGTGTGAATCACCGAGCCTTCGCTCCCGCGGGTCACGATCAGCGCCTGCACTTGCTCCAGCACCTGGGCGGCCGTCCACCCGGTCTTCTGCTGCAGCACCTGCCATTCATAATCGTTCACGGCGACCCAGGTTGCCTGGCCCATGAAAGTCCGCAGCTCCGCGCCGTCGAACATCGGCAGCCCCTGCCCCGGATCGAAGACGAACGGCACTTTCGCGGCCGCGAACTGCGCGGCGTGCTGCACCATTCCGTCGCGGCCATCCGGCGCGACGATGCCGATTGCCACCGTGCCGGCGTCCTGCACGCGGTTCAGCTGCGAGCTGCCCATCGCGCCCGGATGAAACGCCCAGATCTGGTTGTCGTCCAGATCGGTCGTGACGAAACCCTGCGCCGTGTGCTCACTTTCGATCACCTTTACGTAATCGGTGGGCACGCCAGTCTGCCGCATCCACTCGGCATACGGCCCGAAATCCCGCCCGACCGTCGCCATGGGGTAGCCGGCGTCGCCCAGCAACCGCAGGTTGTAGGCAATGTTGCCGGCACAGCCGCCGAATTCCCGCCGCAGCTGCGGCACCAGGAACGAGACATTCAGCATGTGAATCTTGTCGGGAAGAATGTGCTGTTTGAAGCGCCCTTCGAACACCATGATGGTGTCGTAGGCGACTGAACCGCAGATCAACGCTTTTGGCGACAGGGTCAAACTCGCGGCTCCGTCATTTTGATCCAAATGGGGATGAGACTAAGGAATTTCCACGACTTACGGCCTGCCCGAATGTCATAAGCACCGGAGGGCGCGGCATTGTAGAGCAGCGAGCGCCCCGGTGGCAGGCTGACCCCTGGGGGAGACCGAAACCCTCGTGACCGCTCGCGCGTTACCCCGCCGTCAGCCCAGGCGTGGAGGCCCGTTTGGTCAACACGGAGCATCAAAAGCTGTTTGCAGCAGCCGACAGGGACGGGTCCGAGCCGATCGAGCCGGATCCGGTGTCGATCCTGCTCGTCGAGGACGAGGGCCTGATCGCGCGCGATCTGGAAGATACCTTGACGCGCCTAGGCTACCGCGTCAGCGGCATCGCCAGCGAAGGCGCCGAGGCGATCGAGATGGCGCGCGTACTGCATCCGCAGCTCGTGGTCATGGACGTCAGCCTGCGCGGCGACGTCGATGGCATCGAGGCCGCCTGCGCCATTCAGGAGGACGCGCCCGTGCCGGTGATCTTCCTGACCGGCCACAGCGACACCGAAACCCTGCAGCGCGCAGTGCTGACGGGTCCGCTCGGCTATCTGATCAAGCCGTTCCAGGAAGACGACCTGCGCTGTGCGATCGAGGTGGCCATCCACAAGCACCGCGCCGATATCGAGCGCCGCCAGCGCGAGGAACACCTGCGGCGCAGTGCCGAGAACCGTTCGCTGAGCGACGAGCTGACGCAGCTGCGAAACCGTCGCGGCTTCTTTGAGCTCGGCGGACAGGCGTTGACCGCCGCGCGCCGCGAGCAACACGTCCTCGGTCTGTTTTTCATGGACCTGGACGGCCTCAAGCAGATCAACGACACGCTGGGCCACATGATCGGCGACGATGCGCTGCGCGACACGGCAGAGGTGTTGCGAAACACGTTCCGCGGATCCGACATCGTCGCGCGCCTCGGCGGCGACGAGTTCGTAGCGCTCGCCCACCTGCACAGCGAGCGCGACATCGAAACGCTCTGCGTGCGCCTGCGCGAGCACTTGCGGGAATTCAATGAGTCGCGGCAGCGGCCGTACCAGGTGGACCTCAGCATCGGCGCCACGCTGGTCGACGGGCCCGCGGACCTGAATCTCGAAGAAGTCATCGCGCGCGCCGACGAAGCTATGTATCAGGAGAAGCGCGCCGCCAGCGGCCGGCACTCCTGAGCGCGCGTTGGCGGTATTCTCCGCCGATGCACTCACACGCCTCTGCCGAAACCGATCCCGCAAACTGGCTCGCCGCGCTAGCGCGACAGCATCCGGATCGGCTGCTGCTCAGGACCCCTGACGGACAACGCGTGACCTGCGCGGCGATGAACCAGCGTGTCGACCGTGTCGCTGCGGCCCTCGCGCGGCGGGCAGTGGTTGCCGGTGATCGAGTCGTCGCACAGGTCGAGAAATCTCCGGACGCGATCGCCTTGTATCTCGCTTGCTTGCGCGTCGGCGCAGCGTTCGTGCCGCTCAATACCGCGTACACGAGCGCAGAGGTCGAGTACTTCCTCGGCGACGCCGATCCGAAGGTCGCAGTCGGCGTCGCCGGCGGCGTGTCGCTGGCGGAACTCACGCATGACAGACCCGAGTCGGCGCGACCGCGCGCAGATTTGCAGCAGTCCGAACTCGCAGCGCTGCTATACACCTCCGGCACGACGGGCCGTTCCAAGGGCGCCATGCTGACGCGGGCAAATCTCGCCACCAACGCACTCGTGCTCGCGCAGGAATGGCGCTTCAGCGAACGCGACGTGCTGTTGCACGCTCTGCCGATCTTCCACGTGCACGGGCTGTTCGTGGCGATCAATACCGTGCTCGCGTCGGGCAGCTCGATGCTCTTTCTCCCGAAGTTCGATGCCGACGAAGTGGTCCGGCTGTTGCCGGAAGCAACCGTGATGATGGGCGTGCCGACGTTCTACACGCGGCTGCTGCAGCACCCTGCATTCACGCGCGAACGCTGCGCGAGCATTCGCCTGTTCGTGTCCGGCTCGGCACCGTTGCTCGCCGAAACTCATCGCGAGTTTCGCGCGCGCACCGGGCACGCGATCCTCGAACGCTATGGCATGAGCGAGACGCTGATGAACACCTCCAATCCCTACGACGGCGAGCGCGTGCCGGGCTCGGTGGGCCCCTCGCTGCCCGGTGTCGAGGTGCGCATCGCCGATCCCGAGTCGGGCGTGCCGCTGCCTGCAGCCGGCAGCGTCGGCATGATCGAAGTGCGCGGACCGAACGTATGCCGCGGCTACTGGCGCATGCCGGAGAAGACCGCGGCGGAGTTCCGCCAGGACGGCTTCTTCATCACGGGCGACGTCGGCCGCTTCGACGGCAACGGTTATCTGTTCATCGTCGGGCGCGCCAAGGACCTGATCATCAGCGGCGGTTACAACGTCTATCCGGTGGAAGTGGAGACGGAGCTGGACGCATTGACCGGCGTGGCGGAGAGCGCGGTCATCGGCGTGCCGCATCCCGATTTCGGTGAAGGCGTGACCGCAGTCATCGTCGCTCGCGCCGGCGCGACCCTCGACGAGACCGCCTTGCGCGCGGCGCTCGAGCAGCGCCTGGCAAATTACAAGCTGCCCAAGCGCATCGTGTTCGTGAGCGAGATGCCGCGCAACGCGATGGGCAAGGTACAGAAAGCGCAGCTGAGAGAGCACTATCGGGACCTGTACAATCCCGCTCGGGACAAGCACTGAGTCACCGCCTTGCCCGGAACTATCATCGACGGCAAAGCCGTTGCCGAACAGCTGCGCAGCCGCATCGCGGAGCGAACCGCGACGCTGGCCCGGCAATCGATCGTGCCCGGCCTCGCCGTCGTGCTGGTCGGTGAAGATCCGGCGAGCCAGGTCTACGTCGGCAGCAAGACCAAGCAGGCCGAGGCCGCGGGTATCCGCCATTTCGATCATCGTCTGCCCGCGAGCACGAGCACCGCGCAGCTGATCGCGCTCGTGCACGAGCTGAATTCGCGCCGCGACGTTCACGGCATCCTCGTGCAGCTGCCGCTGCCGCCGGCCGTCGACAGCGCGGCAGTGCTTGCGGCGATCGATCCCGCCAAGGATGTCGATGGCTTCCACGCGGTCAATGCCGGACGTCTCGCGCTCGGCCAGGAAACGACGGTGCCGTGCACGCCGCTCGGCTGCCTGATCCTGATCCGACAGGTCCTGCCGCAGATGGCCGGCAAGCGGGCGCTGGTGATCGGACGCTCGAACATCGTCGGCAAGCCGATGGCGCAGCTGCTGCTGCAGAACGATTGCACGGTGACGATTGCGCACTCGCGCACTCGCGATCTCCCCGGCTTGTGCGCGGAGGCGGAAATCCTGGTCGCGGCAATCGGCAGACCGAAGGCCGTGGCCGGCGATTGGATACGGCCGGGTGCAGTCGTGATCGACGTCGGCATCAACCGCGTCGACGATGGCAGCGGCAAGACGAGACTGGTCGGAGATGTCGACTACGCGGGTGCGCTCGCGCGTGCCGGGGCGATCACGCCGGTGCCTGGAGGCGTCGGGCCGATGACGATCGCGTGCCTACTGCTCAACACTCTCAACGCTGCGATCCGGGCGCACCTCGGCATTGCCGGCGGGTTGCTGAGCCCGTTTTGATCCGACGCCGCTCATGAGCTGGACCTTGCGCCAGCCGCCGTAGCGGTAATACAGCACGCCGAGCACGACGCCCACGATGGAGCCGACCGGGAAGCTCCACCAGATCGCATCCTGGCCCCAGCGCGGCGCGAGGGCGTAGGCGAACGGTATGCGGGCAAGCCACAGCGACCCGAAGATCACGAGCAGCGGGCCCATCACCGCGCCGGTGGCACGCACGGTGCTGATCAGCACGATCGTGATGCCGAACAACAGGAACGACCACAGCGCAATCACGTTTGCGTGCTCGGCAATCGGCAGGGCCGCGCTGCCGGCAGGCAGGAACAGCGACAGCGCTTGCCTGTTGAAGGTCCACACGACCGCGACCAGCAGGCCGGTCATGGCCGCATTGATGGCCGCGCCCGCCCACGTGGCTTGCGACACGCGCTCCCAGCGCCCGGCGCCGATGTTCTGCGCGGCCATCGCGGTCACCGCCGCGCCGACGGCGAAGACCGGCATTTGCACGTAGGTCCACACTTGCACCGCCGCGCCAAAAGCGGCGGCCGTGTCGGTCCCGTAGCTGTTGATCAGTCCCAGCACCGTCAGCATCGACGACGACACGATCAGCATCTGCAGGCCCATGGGCAGGCCGCGCGTCACCAGCACCTTGACGATGGCGAGATCCAGCCGCAGCAAGTGCAGGTCGTCGCGACGGATGACCAGGAAGTGCTTGCGCCGGTACAGCAGCACAATCATCGCCAGCAGCGTCGTGGTTTGCGAAATCAGCATCGCCAGCGCGGCGCCGCGGATACCGAGCGCCGGCAGCGGTCCCGGCCCGAAGATCAGCAGCGGGTTGAGGGCGATGTCCAGGCCGACGGACACGAACATGAAGATGAATGGCGTGCGGGCATCGCCGCCGCCGCGCAAGACCATCGCGGCGTAGATATAGAAGAACATCGACGGAGTGGCGATGAATACGATGCGCAGATAGCTCACCGCGTACGGCATCGCCTCCGCCGGCGTGCTCATCAAGCGCAGGATCGGCTCCGCCGTGAGCGCACCGAACAGCGCCGTCGCCAGCGAGAGGACGACCATGAATACGGCGCTGCTGCCGACGACACGCTTGGCCTGCACCAGCTCGCGAGCGCCGACGCTCTGGCCGACCATGATGCCCGTCGCCATGGCGACGCCGAACACGGCCGCCATCAGCAGAAACAGCACCATATTCGCGTTGGTGGCCGCCGTGAGCGGCGCTTCGCCGAGGAAATGACCGACCCAGATCGCGTTGACGGACGCGTTGAGCGACTGCAGGACGTTGCTGCCGAGCGTCGGCAGCGTAAAGGCGATCAGCGTTCGGGTGATCGGCCCTTGCGTGAGATCGAGGGCCTTCATGGGACGGGATTTCCCGGGTTATTCGCCGTTTTCGTCCGCGGCGCCGCGCCCCACGGTCTGGAACAGCTTGTCGAGCGTGGCGTACAGCGCGTAGCGGTCGGCTTCACTCAGCGTCATGAGCACTTCTGCCTGCCGCTTGCGCGCAACCGGCAGCACGGCGCGATACAGCCCTCGCCCCTTGGCCGTGATCGAAACCATCACGGGCGCAGCCAGCGCTTCCGCCGAGCGCGAGCCGCGATCACGAATCACCTTCATCTTCGTCAGGCCGCGCTTGGCCATCACGCGCAGCGTGCGGCTCACCTGTCCTTTGTCCATGCCGCTGCGAGCGGTGACTTCCGAGAAGCGCAGCGGCGAGAAGCGAGCAACCAGTGCGAGCAGGCGCCACTCCGGCAGGCTGAGCTCGAAGTCTTCGAGGTAGGCCTTGGTCAAATTCGTGCGCAGAGCATTCGACAGCCGGTTCATGCGGAACGTCAGGAAGTCCTCGACGTTCAGGCCCGAGCCGCTGCGCGGCAGCTTGAGCCACGGACAGGATGACTTCGATATCTGCCGCGCGCGCGGCTTCTGCTGCATTCTGGTCACGGGGAATCCAACGGCGCACAGCGCCAGCAATCCTTGGGGACCGTGGATTTTGCCGCAACGCCTTGCGGTTTGATAGGACGAGAACGCGCAAGAAGAGTCAGGACGAGGCGCGTTCGCGTAGCACGTATCGCTGCAGCTTGCCCGTGGGCGTTTTTGGCAGCTCGGACAGGAATTCCACCGCACGCGGATACTTGTATGGCGCGATGGCTCGCTTCACGTGCTCCTGCAACTCGCGCGCGAGCGCGTCGCCGGCGACGTGACCGGCATTCGCGACGACATAAGCCTTGACTATCTGTCCGCGTTGCTCGTCGCGAGCACCGACAACGGCACATTCCCTCACAGCCGGATGCTGAAGCAACGCGGCCTCCACTTCCGGCCCGGCGATGTTGTAGCCGCCCGAGATGATCATGTCGTCGGCGCGCGCCTGGAACCAGAAGTAGCCATCCTCGTCGATGTAATAGCGATCGCCGGTGACGTTCCAGCCGTTCTGGACGTACTCGAGCTGGCGCGGATCGTCGAGATAGCGACAGCCGCTCGGTCCCTTGACTGCGAGGCGTCCGGCGTTCGGCCGCGACAGCGGACGACCCTGATCGTCGAGCACGCAGGCCTGGTAGCCCGGCAGCGGCTTGCCGGTTGCGCCGGGACGGATGTCCTCGCCCTTCGCGGAGATGAATATGTGAATCATCTCGGTCGCGCCGATGCCGTCGATGATGCGCATGCCGGTAGCGTCGTACCAGGCGTCGGACGTCGCCTTCGGCAGCGCCTCGCCAGCGGAGATGCAACGGCGCAGGCTCGAAATGTCGCGGCCGCCGACCAGCGGCACGAGCGCGCGATAGGCAGTCGGCGCCGTGAACAATGCGGTCGCACGGAAGCGGCCGATTGCGTCCAGCAGGTTGTCGGGAGTCGGTTGCTCGACCAACGCCACAGCGCCGCGGCCGCCGAGCGGAAACACGAGCAGCGCCCCGAGGCCGAAGGTGAAGCCGAGCGGCGGACTGCCGGTATAGATGTCATCCGGGCTGGTTTCGAGCAGGTGCCGGCCGACCACGTCGCGCATCACCAGCACGTCACGATGAAAGTGCATCGTCGCCTTGGGATTGCCGGTCGTGCCGGAGGTGAACGCGAGCAGACAGACGTCGTCGCACGAGGTCGAGAGGTTCTTGAACTCGTCGGTTCGCTGAGCCATCAGCCGTTCCAGCGCGCCGTCGCCGTACGTCGCTATCCGCGACAAACGGCCGGTCGCACGCGCAGCTTCCTGCAGCTCTGCCACGAGGCGCGCTTCGCAGATCGCATGATCGATGTGGGCCCGCTCGGCAATGACGGCGAGCTCCTTGGCTCGCAGCATCGGCATGGTCGTGACGGCGATCGCGCCGACTTTCATCACGGCGAGCCAGCTCGCGACCAGCGTCGGCGAGTTCGTGCCGCGCAGCAGGACGCGATTGCCCGGCACCACGCCCAGGTCGCGCACCAGCACGTTGGCGATGCGATTGGCACGTTCCAGCAACTCGAAGTAAGTCCAGTTGCCGCTCGCCGAGTACAGGGCGATGCGAGCGCCGTAACCTTCGAGGATCGCCTCGTCCAGCAGGACCGAGGCGCAATTCAAGCGCGGCGGATAGTGCAGCTCCGGCAGATCGAAGCGGAACTCCGGCCACTGCTCGCGCGGCGGCAACCGGTCGCGCGCGAAAGTGTCGACGTGAGCCGTGTAGGCGTCGCCGAGCGACGCACCTGAATGGTGGGCATTCATGTCACGGCAGCTCGCACGGCATATCGAGGTTCGGACCAGCACTGCGTCTGCAGCACATCGCGCAGCGTTGCGACCGCGTGCCATACATCTTCATAACGCGTGTACAGCGGCACCAAGCCGAAGCGCAGGCAGTCGGGGGCGCGGAAATCGCCGATGACACCGCGATCGATCAGCGCGCGCATGACTGCGTAGCCGTTGGGGTGCGCGTAGGCGAGGTGGCTGCCGCGCTGGCGCGCGTCCGTCGGACTCAGCAGACGCAGATCGTGACCGCCACACATTTCTTCCACCAGCGTGATGAACAGCTGGCACAGCCCTTCCGACTTCGCCTGCAACGCCGCCGTGCCGGCTTCGAGCAACAAGTCGACGCCGCACTCCAGGCTCAGCACTCCGAGCACCGGCGGCGTGCCGCACAGGAACCGCTCGATACCGGGCGCGGGCGCGTAAGGGTCGACGAAATCGAACGGCCGCGCATGGCCCATCCAGCCGCTGAGCGGCGACACGCTGCCTGCCAGGTGCCGCTGCGCCACGAACAGGAAGGCCGGAGCTCCCGGGCCGCCGTTCAGATATTTGTAGCCGCAGCCGACCGCGAAGTCGGCATCGCAGCCATTGAGATCGACCTGCAACGCACCGACGCTATGACTCAGGTCCCACAGCACGAGCGCGCCTTTCTCGTGCGCGCGAGCGGTGATGGCGCGCATGTCGTGCATGGCCGCGCTCTTGTAGTGGACGTGAGTCAGCACGACCAGCGCGGTGTCCTCGCTGATGCATTCGATCAGTCGTTCGGCGGGCTCGAGGCGCAAGCTTCGCCCCGGCATGCCGCGCAATGCGCCCTCGATGACATACAGATCGGTGCAAAAGTTGCCAGGCTCGGACAGCACCTCGCGCCGCCCGGGCCGCGCGGCGAGCGCGACATGGACGAGCTTGAAGAGATTCGCCGAGGTGGAGTCGGCAACGATGACCTCGCCTGCCGCGGCGCCGATCAGGCCGGCGATCTTGTCGCCGACGCGGCGCGGCGCGCCGATCCAGTCGGCGTCGTTCCAGCTGCGGATCAGCCCGGTCCCCCACTCGTGCGCGACGACGTCGGCGATGCGCTGCCGGGTCGCGCGCGGCAGGGCGCCGAGGGAATTGCCATCGAGGTAGACGACGTTCGGCGGGAGGTCGAACCGCTCGCGAAACTGGCGCAGCGGGTCGTTCGCGTCCCAGCTGCGCACGGCGGCCAGCTCGCGAGGGCTGCGCGGTTGCACGAGATCCATGGACCGGATTCTCGGATTCGAGCCGCCGGACATTGTTCGGCATTACGGAGCTTGCCTGCAGAGCCGAAAAACGCTAGTTCTACAAACCTCCATTTATACGAACGGGCGTTCTCATGTTGGACCGTACTGAAATCGCTATTCTGCGGGTGCTGGAAGAAGACGCCCGTTTGTCCTACGCGGAGCTCGCCGACAAGGTCGCGCTGTCCAAGACCCCCTGCTGGGCGCGCGTGCGCGACCTCGAACAGCGGGGCGTCATCAAGGGCTATCGCACCGAACTCGACCCCGGCCAGCTGGGGCTCGAGATCCATGCGTTCATCCACGCGACGATCAATCCGGCGAAGCACGCGGAGTTCGAGGCGGCTGCGATCCGCCATCGCTCGGTGCTCCAGTGCTTCACGACTGCGGGCGAGGGCGACTATCTCCTGCACGTGCTCGTGCCGAGCATCGCGGACCTCGATCAGATCCTGCGCGCGGAGATCTCGCGCATGCCCGGCGTCCAGCGCAGCATGACCACGGTGTGCCTGAAGACGATCAAGGATCGCTCGTCGCTGATCGGCTGCCTGCGCTGACAAGAAAGGTGAAGGCGTCGCGCACAGGCACGCGCGCATTGCGCAGAAGTTTGCCGAAAATTCGCACCCGCCCCTTGCCACAACTCCTCCGGCGCGCCTGCGCGCGGGCGTTTTGGTTTCGATAGCACAAGCTATCTATCTGTTTGTCGGGCGCCATTCGTTGCGAGCATTCGCCGAAGCGACACCGCGCGCGCGAGCGCGCGGGCATCCTGTTAAAAAACGGATGCGCAGCGTTTTGCACGCTGCTATGTTCCGGCGCGCTCGGGAGAGGGGCAATTGACGGGCATTGACCTCAAGTCGCTGGTCGACACGCAGGCGCGCGTCCTGGAAGAGTGGTTCCGGCTACCGGAATCACGGCGCCGCTATGCGACCGATGCAGTCGCGTTCGCGTATCGTCTATTACGCGATCAGCCCGAATTATTCTCCGGACCGAAGGAAGTCGGGCACGAGTCCATCGTGAACTGGCTGCTGCCGCATTTGGCGGAAGCAAAGACCGGTTGAAGCTACGCGCCCTGCAGCGCCTGCGCGATCCCGCTCACTGTCGCGACCAGCGCATTTAACAGTTCCTTGTCGTTCCTGCCGCCGGCGCGCCAGCGCTGCAGCAGATCGACCTGCACCAGGTGCATCGGGTCGATGTACGGATTGCGCAAGGCGATCGAGCGCTCCACCGTCGGCTCGCCGTCCAGCAAGCGCTCGACACCGCGCACTGCGAGCACCTGCTGGCGAGTGAGCTCATATTCGGCGCGCAGCAGCCCGGTGAAACGCCGGTATCTTTCTTCGACCAGACCTTCGTATGCAGCGGCGATGCCGAGGTCGGCGCGGGCGAGCGCCAGCTCGATGTCGTCGACCAGGTTCGTGAAAAAGAACCAGCCTTCGTACATCTGGCGCAGCATGCCTGCGCCGAGCTGCTGCGACGCGAGCGCCAGCGCGCTGCCCGCGCCGTACCACCCCGGCAACATGTAACGGCACTGCGACCACGCATGCGCCCACGATATCGAGCGCAGCGCCTCGATCCCGGTGCGCTCGACGCGTGAGGTCGGACGCGAGCCGATCTGCATGCGCTCGATGACGTCGATCGGTGAGACCTGGCCGAAGAAGTCGGCGAACTCCACGTCCTCGTAAACTGCTGCGCGGTACACGCGTGTCGCTTCGTTGCCCAGCAGATCCATCGCCTCGCGCCACTGCGGATCGACATGCTCGGGCGGAATCACCCCCGCGCGTGAAAGCGTCAACGCGTTGAATGCCTGCTCGAAGACTCGCAACGCGATCGGGCGCAGCCCGTATTTCTCGTTGATGAGCTCGCCCTGCTCCGTGATGCGCAGGCGCCCCCGGCGTGCGCTGTCCGGGCCGCTCCGGACCAGCGTCCCGGTGCGGCCGCCGCCGCGAGAACCGCCATCGCTTTGGCCGTGGAACAGCGTCAAGTCGATGCCGGCCTTGTCGGCCGCTGCGAACAACGCCTCCTGCGCATTGCGCAGCAGCCAGCGCGACATGACGATGCCGCTCTCCTTGTTGCTGGTCGAGTAGCCGATCATCACGTACTGATGATTGGCGCGACCGATCAGATGTTTGCGGTACGCCGGCTCGTTGAATACCTGCGTCATGATTTCGCCGCACGTGCGCAGCGCCGCGGCGGATTCGAACAACGGCGCGACGTCCGTCGGCACATCGCCGGAACGGCTATCCGTCGTATCAGCCCAACGCGACAGCAATAGCACCGAGAGCATGTCGTCGACGCCGCGCGCAGCGCTGACGACGTACGGCCCGATGGCATCGCCGCCGTAGCGATGTCGACAGTGTGTGAGCGCTTCGAACACCCACAAGCTGCGCTTGCCATCCGGATCGAGCACGCAGACCGGCGCTTCGTCGCGCTCGATGGCTTCGCGCAGGCGCGCCGTGCGCTGCTCGCTGGTGCGTGCAGCCCAACCCCGATCGCCCAAGCCCTGCGCGATGACAGTGCGATGCGCTTCGGCGTTCTGGCGGATGTCGAGCGTCGCGAGATGGAAGCCGAACGTGCGCACGCGGCGGATCAGGCGCCGCACCTGGAACACACCGGCGTGCTCGCCCTTGTTGGCACGCAGGCTGTCGGCGATGAGATTCAGGTCGCCGAGGAATTCGTTGGCGGAATCATAGTGATTGGCGCGCGCATCGTACGTCGCGCGCAGCCGCTCCATGATCTGCGCGAGGAACACGCGATACGGCATGCGGTCGCGCCGCGCCGGCGAGAGGCTCGCAGCGCCGGGCAACAGCGTCATGTACTGATCGATGCGGGCCTCCAGAGCCGACGAGATGCCGACGCGCGTCGCGCTCTGCGACAGCGTCTCGGCGAGACCCTGACACTCGATGAAGTAGCGGTTGACGATGATCTGCTGATGACGCGCGACCGTTTCGCGGATCGCCTTGGCGTGCACGTCCGGGTTGCCGTCCATGTCGCCGCCGACCCACGAGCCGAAGCGCAGGATCTCGGGCAGCTCGCGCTCGCGCGCCTCGCTGCCGTACGCCTGCTCCAGCGCCGCCTCGATCTCCTCGTAAAAGATCGGCACGATCTGAAACAGGATCTCGCCGATGAAGAACAACACGTGCTCGCGCTCGTCCGCGACGCTGAGCCGCTCGCGCGAATTTTCCGCCGTCTGCCAGCTGCCGGTGATCTCGCTGCGAACGCGGTCCCAGATCTGCCGCGTTTCCGCCGCCGTGCGCGACAGGCCGAGGCGGCCGAGCAGCAGCTGCGCGATCTTCTGCTGCTTGCGCAGGATCGTGCGGCGGGTCGATTCGGTGGGATGCGCCGTGAACACCGGCTCGATCCAGATCTCGATCATCAGGCGCCGGACCTCGTCCAGCCCGAGCCCCTGCGCCTTCAGCCGCGTCACGGCCTCGACGATGCCGCCGGGCTGCGTCGTGCCTTCGTTCAAATACTGACGGCGGCGGCGGATGCGATGAACCTTCTCCGCCATGTTGACCATTTCGAACCACAGCGAGAACGAGCGGACCAGGTCGCGCGCTTGCGCGGCTGGCACGTCGCGCGTGCGGGTCGAGAGCTCGCGGGCGCCTTCCGCGCTGCCGTCGCGGCGCGCGATCGCCGCCTGCCGGTCCTGCTCCACCGCTTCGAACAAAGCATCGCCGCCCTGCTCGCGGATCACCTCGCCGACCAGCGCGCCGAGCATGTGCACGTCTTCGCGCAGCTCGGCGTCTTTGAGCGGAAAGGAAATGTCGGAGCGAGGCATGGGCGGATCAGCTTAGCAGAGGATGTTCTGACCTGCGTCACCTGTGTCACCCTTGTCACCTGTGTCACTTGCCCGGGATCGCCAATGTCCCTGATCGCTCAGATCGCAGTCTTTCTCGGCGCCACGGTGCTCGCGATCCCCTTGTTTCGCCGGCTACGGCTCAGCTCGATTCTCGGCTACCTCGCTGCAGGCGTCGTGATCGGCATCTGGGGACGGCGCCTCGTGCCGGACACCGAGCTCGTGATGCACACCGCCGAGTTCGGCGTCGTGCTGTTGCTGTTCGTGATCGGCCTGGAATTGCAGCCTTCGCGCCTGCGCGCGATGCGCAAAGCTGTTTTCGGCCTCGGGCTCGCCCAGGTCCTGGTCACGACGACGGTGTTCACGTTGCTGGCACTCGCGCTCGGCATGCGGGCGAACGCAGCGGTGGTGACTGCATTCGCGTTGTCGCTGTCGTCGACACCGCTCGTACTGCAATTGCTGGCAGAGCGCCAGCAGCTCAATACGCACTACGGTCGCTCCAGCTTCGCAGTCCTGTTATTCCAGGACATCGCCGTGATGCCGATGCTCGCAATCCTGCCGCTGCTCGGCGGCGCGGAGCGGGATCTGACGCAGACGCTGCTGAGCGGCGCGAAAGGACTCGCAGTGCTCACGCTGCTGGTTTTCGGCGGCAGATACGTGCTGCGCCCGGTGCTGCGCATCGTGGCCGAGACGAAAGTCAGCGAGGCGTTCACCGCTGCCGCCTTGTTGGTGGTCCTTGGCACGGCGCTGCTCGTCAACGCGGTCGGCTTGTCGATGGCGCTCGGAGCCTTCGTCGCCGGGCTGCTGCTCGCCGACAGCGAGTATCGTCACGAGCTCGAAGCCGACATCGAGCCCTTCAAGGGGCTGCTGCTCGGACTGTTCTTCATGTCGGTCGGCATTTCCGCCAACTTGAGTCTGTTGCTCGAGCAACCGGGCCGCATCGCGCTGCTCGTGACTGGTCTGATCGCCGTGAAGTTCGTGCTGTTATACGCGCTGGCGCGCGCGACGCGACACTCGCCCGAGAGCGCGCGCGGCCTGGCGTTCGCGCTGCCGCAGGCCGGCGAATTCGGCTTCGTGCTGTTCTCGCTGGCGGTTAGCAATCGCGTGATGGATCCCTCGCTCGCCGAGCTGCTGGTGATCGTCGTCACCATCTCGATGATCGTGAGCCCGCTGCTCATGTCGCTGCACACGAACGTGATCGAGCCGCGGCTCACGCAACCCGAGAAGCGCGAGTTCGACCAGGTCGAGAGCCAGGACAGCCGCGTAATCATTGCGGGCTTCGGGCGCTTCGGCCAGATCGTCGGCCGTGTCCTGCGCATGCGGCGGGTCGCCTTCACGGCGCTCGAGGGCAACGTCGCGCAAGTCGATTTCGTGCGCCGCTTCGGCAACAAGGTGTACTACGGCGACGCCTCGCGCCTGGAAGTCCTGCAGGCCGCCGGCGCCGAGCGCGCCGAGGTGTTCGTGCTCGCGCTGGATGACATCGAGGCGTCGGTGCGTACTGCCGAGCTGGTGCGGCGGCATTTCCCGAATCTCAAAGTCATGGCGCGGGCGCGCAATCGCCAGCATGCGCTGCGGCTCATGGACATCGGCGTGCGCTACTTCATTCGCGAGACATACCTGTCGAGCCTCGACCTGGCGCAGCACACGCTGGAAGCGCTCGGGTTGACGCGCGCGGACGCCATCGAGAGCATCCGCCGCTTCGACGTGCACGACAAAAAGCAGCTGCAGGCCCAACGCGAGATCCGCGACGACGAGCAGAAGCTGATCCAGTCGGCGCAGCAGGCGGCGCGCGAGCTGGAGCAGTTGTTCGAGTCGGATATGCCCGCGCCTCCGGCGGAAGAGCGCCGGGCCGAAGCTAGCTGATTGCCTGGATGGTGCGCGTATACGCGGAGTGCACGAGGCCTTCGATGGCCTTCTCGGCGCGCGGCGCGAGCAGCAGCCGCAGCAGCACCTCGTCGGATGGGCGTGCCGGATCGTCGATCAGGATCTGCTCGATGAAGCGGGTGACGCGATGCTGTACTTCGTTGATGAAGCGCAGCTTGTGCGGATCGATCGGCTGTTCGCCGCTGGAGCCGCTGGAACCGTAGAAATTCCGGGCATCGAGCGTCAGCTCGTACATGAAGTGCGCCAGCAGGCGCGACTTCTCGAGCGACGACATCTCTTCGAAATGCCTGATTTCCGAGTCGAGGTTCATTGCCACGGATGATCGGCGCAGTAGCCGCCCGATAGCAAGCGCCGGACGGCGGACGGTCCGACGAAAGGCAGAGTGTGACGCGGGTCTCAGGCCGGGAAGAAGTCGATCGGCTTCGT
>DATNFA010000071.1:0-6260 GCA_035606615.1 Steroidobacteraceae bacterium | reverse complement strand
CGAGGTGTCGCCCACCGCCGATCCGCCGGTCTGCCGCATCATGGACTTCGGCAAATTCCTGTTCGAGCAGAACAAGAAGGCGCACGCAGCGAAGCGCAAGCAGAAGCAGATTCAGATCAAGGAAGTGAAGTTTCGCCCCGGAACGGAAGAGGGCGACTATCAGGTGAAGTTGCGCAACCTGATCCGCTTCCTGCAGGAAGGCGACAAGGCCAAGGTGACCATGAGGTTCCGTGGCCGCGAAATGGCACATCAGGAAGTCGGCCGCGAGCTCCTGCAGCGGGTGTCGGCAGATCTGGCGCCGTATGCGCAGATCGAGCAGAACCCGCTGATGGAAGGGCGGCAGATGGTGATGATGTTCGGGCCGAAGAAGAAGTAGGCCTGAGCTGCAGGTCGGGCTTAGAGCCCGACACAAAAAGTGAGCAACAGCTACGGCTGTTGTCCCGCCCCAAGGTACTTCGGTGCCCCACGGGCTAAACGAAGAGAGAGCCCCTGACGGGCTCGGAGTTGTTATGCCCAAGTTGAAGACCAACCGGGCAGCGGCGAAGCGTTTTCGCAAGACTGCCAAAGGGTTCAAGCGAGCCCAATCCCATCGTCGTCACATCCTCACCAAGAAGCCCAGCAAGCGTAAGCGTCAGCTGCGCGCGCCGAGCATGGTGGCAAAGCAAGATCTGGTGCGGCTGGAACAGCTGCTGCCGAACGCTAAGTAAGAGGAGCTGACACATGGCACGCGTTAAGAGAGGCGTCATCGCTGGCGCCCGTCACAAGAAGATCCTCAAGAAGGCGAAGGGCTACTACAACGCCCGTCGCAAGGTTTTCCGCGCGGCGAAGCAGGCGGTCATCAAGGCCGGCCAGTACGCTTACCGGGATCGCAAGACCAACAAGCGCACCATGCGTGCGTTGTGGATCACGCGCATCAACGCTGCTGCGCGCGTTCACGGCCTGTCGTACAGCAAGCTGATCGCCGGGCTGAACCTGGCCGGCTTGTCGATCGACCGCAAGGTGCTCGCCGACATCGCGATGAACGATGAGGCGGCGTTCGGCGTGATTGCGCAGAAGGCGAAAGACAGCCTGTTGAAGCAGGCTGCCTAAATGCAATCGCTCGTTGAGGCCGCGCGCGCGGAGATCGCGCGCGCGGCCAACATCGAGGAATTGGAGCAGATTCGCGTTCGCCTGCTCGGCAAGAAGGGCGAGATCACCGCGCAGCTCAAGTCGCTCGGGTCGATGGACCACGAGGCGCGCAAAGCTGCGGGCGCGAACATCAACGAAGCGAAGGAAGCGCTGACCTCGGCGCTGGATGCGCGCCGCGCTGAGCTCGAAAACGAGCAGCTCGCGGCGCAGCTTGCCAGCGATACCGTGGACGTCACGTTGCCCGGCCGCGGCCAGAACCTCGGCGGGCTGCATCCTGTCACGCGCTCACGCCGTCGCATCGAACAGATCTTTCGCGGCGGCGGCTTCACGGTTGCCGACGGTCCGGAGATCGAAGACGACTGGCACAACTTCGAAGCGCTGAACATCGCCGCGGATCATCCTGCGCGGGCGATGCATGACACCTTCTATTTCGGTGACGGGCGTTTGCTGCGCACGCATACCTCGCCCGTGCAGGTGCGCTACCTCCAGGCGCACCAACCACCGGTGCGCATCATCGCGCCGGGCCGCGTTTATCGCAGCGACTCCGATATGACGCACACGCCGATGTTCCACCAGCTCGAAGGGCTGGTCGTCGACGAGGGCATCAGCTTCGCGAACCTGAAGGCCGTTCTGCACGGCTTCATGAAAGAGTTCTTCGAGAAGGACGTCGGCATGCGGCTGCGTCCCTCGTATTTTCCGTTCACCGAGCCGTCCGCCGAAGTCGACATCTCGTGCGTCGCGTGCGGCGGTACAGGTTGCCGTGTGTGCAAGCAGACCGGCTGGCTCGAAGTCGCGGGCTGCGGCGTCGTGCATCCGAACGTCCTGCGCGCTGTAAACATAGACTCGGAGCGCTACACGGGCTACGCGTTCGGCTTCGGCATCGACCGGCTCACGATGCTGCGCTACGACGTCAACGATCTGCGCATGTTCTTCGAGAACGATCTGCGCTTTCTCCGGCAGTTCTCCTGATGAGGATCAGCCTGCAATGGTTGGGCGAGTGGGCAGACACGGGCACGGACGTGCGCGGGCTGGCACACGCGCTCACGATGGTCGGGCTCGAAGTCGAAGCGATTCAACCTGCGGCTCCGCCGCTCGCGAATGTCGTGGTCGGCGAGGTGAAGTCCGTTACACGGCATCCCGACGCAGAAAAGCTCAACGTATGCCGAGTATGGAACGGGCGCGAAGAGCTGCAGATCGTCTGCGGCGCGCCGAACGTTCGCGTCAGCATGAAGGCGCCGCTCGCGCTCATCGGTGCGAAGCTGCCGAACGGCATGGAGATCAAGCAGGCAAAACTGCGCGGCGTCGAATCCTCGGGAATGCTGTGCTCGGCGCGCGAACTTGGCTTGGGCGAAGACGCGTCGGGACTGTTCGATCTGCCGAGCGTGCTGCAGGCAGGTCAGGACCTGATCTCGGCGCTGGGCCTGAACGATACGATCTTCGAAGTGAACCTCACACCGAATCGCGGCGATTGCATGAGTGTCGCAGGTGTCGCGCGCGAGGTTGCCGCGCTGCGTAAGCAGCCGCTCCATCCGCTCGCGATGAAGCCGGTTGAAGCACAGTCCCAGGAGCGCTTTCCAGTGCGGCTGGAAGGCGGCGCGGCCTGCCCGAAGTTCGGCAGCCGCGTCGTGCGCGGCATTCGCACCCATGCGAAGTCGCCGTTCTGGATGCAGGAGCGGCTGCGGCGTGCCGGGTTGCGTCCGATCAGTGCAGTCGTCGACGTGACGAATTACGTGATGCTCGAGCTCGGGCAGCCGCTGCACGCATACGATCTCAACACGCTGCAAGGCTCGATCATCGTGCGCTACGCACGCGACGGCGAAACGCTCAAGATGCTCGACGGCCGCGTTGTCGAGTTGACGCCGGACACGTTGATGATCGCCGACGAGCGCACGCTGCTCGGCATGGGCGGTGTCATGGGAGGCGAGGATTCCGGCATCAGCGACGAGACCAAGGATGTGTTGTTGGAAGGCGCTTTCTTCCATCCGTCTGTGGTCGCGCGCGGCCGTCGGTATGGCTTGATCACGGATGCGTCGCAGCGCTTCGAGCGTGGCGTCGATCCGGAGCTGCAAGAACGTGCGATCGAGCGCGCCACTCAATTGCTGCTGGAATGTGCTGGCGGCATGCCCGGTCCGCTGGAAATCACGTGCACGCCCGAGCGATATCCGGCGCGTAGCGCGATCCGCGTGCGGCATCAGCGTGTCCAGCATGTGCTCGGTGCACCGCTCTCGGCCGACATCGTTGCGGATTGCCTGATTCGTCTCGGTATGAAGGTCGAAGGCTCTGCACCGGCCTGGACGGTCACTCCGCCGAGCTGGCGCTTCGACATCAGCATCGAAGAAGACCTGATCGAAGAAGTCGCGCGCCTGTACGGCTTCGACAACATTCCCGAACAGAACGAAATCGCCGCGCAGCGCATGCAGCCTTGGACGGAGAGTCGCGTGCGCAATGAGCGCGCAGCTGATTTGCTGGTCGACCGCGGTTACCAGGAAGCGATCACTTATTCGTTCACCGAGCCGGCAGCGCAGACACTGCTGATGCCCGGTCCGGCATTCGCGCTCGCAAATCCGATCTCTGCTGAACTGGCGGTGATGCGTACGTCGCTCTGGCCTGGATTGTTGCAAGCACTTGGCAGCAACCAGCGCCGGCAGCAACAGCGCGCGCGTCTGTTCGAAGTCGGTCGTCGTTACGGCGGCACTGACGGCGCAGAGACAGAAGTGATCGCAGGCGTCGTCGCGGGTTCGTCGCTGCCGGAACAGTGGGGCGTGGAAGCGGCCAAGATCGACTTCTTCGATGTGAAAGCAGACATCGAAGCGCTGCTCGCGCTGACGGGTGCGCCTGCGCAGTTTCGCTTCGTGGCTGAACGACATCCTGCCTTACACCCCGGCCAGTCGGCGCGCGTCTGGCGCGGCGAGCGTTCCGTAGGGTGGCTGGGCGCACTGCATCCAGAGCATTCGCGGCGCCTGGATTTGACATATCCAGTGTTCGTTTTCGAGATCGAAACGCAGTCCGGGTTGAGTCGTGATATCCCCGTTTTCGCCGAGATTTCCAAATACCCGGCCATCCGCCGCGATATTGCGGTGATCGTCGACGAAGGCTTGGCCGTGCAGACGCTCCTGGACCGCGTCCGCGAGGGCGCGGGCGCGCTGTTGCAGGACTTGACTGTGCTCTCTGTCTATCGCGGGCGACAGTTCGAGAAAGGCAAGAAAAGCATAGCCTTAGGTCTGCAATTGCAGGATACTTCCCGCACCCTGACCGATAGCGAAGCCGACGCCCTCGTGGCTCGGGTCATCGAACAACTGACGCTCAAGCTGAACGCCACGATCCGGGATAAATAAGCTATGGCACTGACGAAAGCGGAGATCGCCGAGGCACTGTTCGACCAGCTCGGGCTGAACAAGCGCGAAGCTCGCGAGCTCGTCGATCTGTTCTTCGAAGAGCTGCGTGCCTCGCTCTCGACCGGCGAGCAGGTGAAGCTCTCGGGGTTCGGCAACTTCGATCTGCGTGACAAGAACCAGCGACCGGGTCGTAATCCGAAGACGGGCGAGGAGATTCCGATCAGCGCCCGCCGTGTCGTGACGTTTCGCCCGGGACAAAAACTGAAAGCTCGAGTCGAGGCGTATGCTGGAACCAGGCAATAACAGCGAATTGCCGCCGATCCCCGGCAAGCGCTACTTCACCATCGGTGAAGTGAGCGACCTTTGCGGCGTCAAGCCGCACGTGCTGCGCTATTGGGAACAGGAGTTCCCGCAGCTGAAACCTGTGAAGCGCCGCGGCAATCGGCGTTATTACCAGCGGCAGGATGTGCTCGTGATCCGTCAGATCCGCAGCCTGCTGTACGAACAGGGCTTCACGATCGGCGGCGCGCGCAATCGCCTGCAAGGCGACGAAGCCCGCGACGACCTGACCCAGGCGCAACAGATCGTGCGCCAGATCCGCACCGAGCTCGAAGAAGTCCTGCGCATCCTGCGCCGCTGATCCCGGCCGTTGTGGGTTTGGGCTGTAGGTCGGGCTTCAGCCCGACTTCCCATACATCTTCAAAAACGCATCCACCGCATCGTTCACATGCGTCGTCCGCGTCCGCGCGCTGATCGTCCCACCGCACGCCGCGCTGAACACGATCTGCCCCTGCACCAACGCGATGAACCTGCTCGCCGCCAGCCACGCATCTTCGGTCGAGCTCTCAATCTTCAGCGCACCCCGATCCGCCAGTGCCTGCAGATAGCTGGCAGTGCGACCGAGCAAGCCCGGCATGCCGACATCCAGCAATGCCTTGCGTAGCGCCGGGAAGCGCGGCGCTTCGTGCACGGCCAGGCGATACACGGCGAGCCCGTCGTCGGACAACATTCGTTTCAGCATCTGCGTCGCGAGCGCTCGCAGTTCCGCTTGTGCATCGAGCGCATGATTTGGTGCTGAGCTTTCATCCGGAAAGAAACGCGCGGCGCGTTCGCTGAGAACCGACTCGAACAGTGACTCCTTGCTGCCGAACTCCGCATAAAGCGTTGCCAGCGAGCCGCCTGCTTCGCGCACGATCGCATTGACGCTCGTGTTGGCGAAGCCGTGTTGCAGGAACAATTGCTCCGCGACGGCGATCAATTGCGCGCGCCGTGCCGCGAGCTGGCGTGCGCGCGTGTTGCCATTGGCACCATCGGGTCGCAGCGCAGGCTTCATGGCTGCTCCGGCGCCGGCACCGTGGCGTGCGAGGCGGGCTCCTTCTTGCGACGCTCGACGAATACGAAGAACAGGGGCACGAATACGGTGGCGACGAAAGTCGCAATGATCATGCCGCCGAACACACCCGTGCCCATGGATTGTCGAGCGGAGGCGCCAGCGCCAGTCGCGATCACGAGCGGTACGACACCGAGCACGAAGGCGAGCGAAGTCATGACAATCGGTCGGAAGCGCAGGCGCGCGGCTTCTTTCGCGGCTTCGATCGGCGTGCGGCCTTCCTGCACGCCACGGTGAGCGAATTCGACGATCAGGATCGCGTTCTTCGCGGAGAGGCCGATCAGCACGATCAGGCCGATCTGGAAATAGATATCGTTCTCCATCCCACGCAGTGCCACGAACGCGAGCGCGCCGAGCACAGCAAACGGCACCGCGAGCAGCACAGAGATCGGCAGCAGCCAGCGCCC
>DATNFA010000070.1:0-12608 GCA_035606615.1 Steroidobacteraceae bacterium | reverse complement strand
AACTCGTGGCTCTGCGTCGTCTGTTCGTTCTGCTCGATCAGGTTGGCATAGACGACCGGGAGCGATCCCGTGCTGTCCGGCTCCTGCTCGAAGTAGCGGTAGCCGCCGATGTAGCTCAGCGTCGCCGCCGGGCTGAATTCGTAATCGAGGCGAGTGCGGGCTGCCCACGTGTTCCAGAACTGCCGGCCGCCGCCATTGGCGGGCGCGGCATACCGCTCGCGATCAATGGTGTCCTTGTAGTTCGTGCCGCTGGGAATGCAGAACGTGTCCGTCGTAATGAGCGGGGCCGTCGGCTCCCAGCCCGGCGCCGCGCAGTTCGCGCCAGGCGTGAAGTTCGGCTGGTGCGTGTCGATCGCCGCGTAGATCTGTGGCGTGAACTCGCGCTCCGAGTACTCGCCGGCGAAGTAGTAGCTGAACGCGCCGAGATTGGTGCCGCGCAGCGAGATGCGGCCGCCGTACGCATGGTTGTCGTCGGAGTCGAATGCTGAGTAGCCGGGGAAGACGAAGCCGCCATAGCGGCCCGGCGCCAGACCCGGGTGTTCCACGTAGCCGTCGCGGTCCTCATAGAACCCGGCCAGACGGATACCCACTCCGTCGGTGAGCGGGATCGAGACGCCGCCGTCCGCGCGCACGTTGTTGTAATCGAAGCCGTAGCTGGCGGAGAAGTTGGCGCCGAAGTCGTCGCCGGGCTTGCGCATGACGTAATTCACGGCGCCCGCGGTGGAGTTACGTCCGTACAGAGTGCCCTGCGGACCGCGCAGAACTTCGACGCGCTCCAGATCGAAGAGCGACACGGCCAGCGCCCGGCCGCCGTTCAAATATTCACCGTCGATGTTGGCGGTTACCGATGTGTCCCCGCCGTCGGAGAGGTCACCGATAC
The DNA here is from genome assembly GCA_035606615.1 of Steroidobacteraceae bacterium. Taxonomy (GTDB): domain Bacteria; phylum Pseudomonadota; class Gammaproteobacteria; order Steroidobacterales; family Steroidobacteraceae; genus Steroidobacter. Next base: position 11,728 of record DATNFA010000070.1, on the reverse strand, counting down.
CGCGGATGGTCACGCTCACCGTGCCCTGATCCTGGGTCACGATCGCGCCCGGTGCGATCTTGCTGAGGTCGTTGGCGTCGCTGAACCCGGCGCGCGCCAATTGCTCGGGCGTGAACACGCTGATCGCGATCGGCACGTCCTGGACATCCTGCGCGCGCATCTGCGCAGTGACGATCACTTCCTCGAGCGTCCCCTCGTTCTCGGGACTTGCTGCCAGCGCAACTGTGCTCGAAACGAGCCCGAAGGCTCCGGCTAGAAGTCGATAACGCGAAGGCCGATGTGCCTTGACCATGTGAGTCCCCCAAAATCAATGTCGCCAATGTTTCGCGCGTGCGCCGCGTCCGAGCCGCCGGCGTGCGTGAAGATCTGTATTTACGAACGTAACGGTGCACGCATCGACGACATCTGGGTGCACCGCCAGTGCGGTTACTATTGACTAATCATGCGGTGCGACTTCGCGCTGACGCTTGTTGTGGACCTGTAGGTCGGGCTTTAGCCCGACTCTTTTTGCGCAGCACGGATTGTCGGGCTGAAGCCCGACCTACAGGGCACGAACACGCGACTGCAGTTACTTCTGCTCAGTCACTGGCACTGCCGCGACGGTGTCGGCGCTTGCTCCCGCCTTCTTCGGTGCGGTCTCGCGCAGGAACGAGCAGACGAGCACGCCGAGCACCAGTCCGCCCAGTGCGAAGCTCAGCACGTGCTGAATCCCGTACGTCTGCGCGATGTGGCCGGCGATCGACGGCGCGATGCCGCCGCCGAAGATCTCGCCGGTGCCGATGATGATGCCGGCCGTGGACGAAATGAGGCCGCGCGGCGCGGCTTCGGTGGCGATCGGCCCCGTGATCAGGCCGAGCAGGCCGAAGCAGAAGAACGTGCACGCGAACAGCAGCACGAACAGCAGCACCGGATTCGCGCCCACTTGCTTGAAGGCGTACAGGAACGCAGCGCCCAGCGCGAAGCCGAGAATACCAATCGTCTTGCGACCGACCACGTCGGAGGCGCCCGGCAGCACGACTTGTCCGAGGAAGCCGCCGAAGCCGATCGCGGAGGTGACGAAGCCCATCTGCTGCAGGTCGAGCTTCAAGTAATCGACGAGGTAGTTGGGCGCCATCGCGCTCAGCACGAAAATGCCGCTCATCGCGCACATCAGCCCGATCATGCTCAGCGGCACGTTCTTGTGCTTGATGATCTCACTCAACGGCGCGCGCGCGACGTGCGCGTGAGCACCGACAGTCGCTGGCTCGCGAATGACGCGCCAGATCAGAATTCCAAGGATCAACCCCGGAATCGCGACGACGATGAATACCCAGCGCCACTCGAAGAAGCGCAGCAGCTGCGTCGCGATGATCGGGCCGAGCGCCAGGCCGAACAGCGGGAACGCGCTCTGCTGCACGCCGAGATTGAAGCCGCGGCGCGTCGGCTTCGACGCCTCGGCCGTCGCCGCGAAGCTGGTCGGGCAGAACGAGCCTTCGGTCACGCCCATCAGCGCGCGCAGCACGATCAGCATCGTGAGGCTCTGGGCGATACCAGCGAGGCCCGACAGCAGCGAGAAGCCGATGATCGCAGGCACGAGCACCTTGCGACGGCCCAGACGATCCGACAATCCGCCCGCGACGACAGCGAACACGCCCCACGCGAGGCCGAGCGCGCCGATCAGATTGCCGAGGTCCTGATAGTTGAGGCTGAGGTCCTTCATCATCGCCGGGAACAGCGGCGCGATGATCCAGCGGTCCAGGCCGACCAGCCCGAAGCCGAGCGTGAGCAGGATGACGACGTTCAGCTCGTACTTCTTATCGTGCGTATCAGTCATGGATTGTCTCCGCCGGAATGACTCTCGCAGAGACGCCAAGATCGCCAAGGGTCGGAGTCTGACTTTTTAGAATTCACATTCCGGCCCTTTGCGATCTTGGCGCCTTTGCGAGAGATCTTCCTTTATCCTCAAGTACAGGTCGTCGGACGCCACTTGCGCTCGGCGCCGACTTCGCGCTTGAACTGCGTGCTGGTGACGAATGGCGCGCTCAGGAATTTCGGGTCTTCGACGATGCTCGTGACGATGAGCCACTGCGTCTTGTCCGGCAGCGTGACCAGATCGTAGAACTCGCGCAGCGTCGCATCGTCGCTATAGGGAACGCCGTTCGATTGCAGATAGGCCGGCAGCATGTTCGTCGTCAGCACAGCGAGCGTGCCGCGCTGCGCCGGCAGTACCGGCGGACCGCCGAAGCCGAGGCCGCGCGTTTGCGCCTGCTTGTGCCACGCCGCGACCGAATAGCCTGCGAGGCTGCGCGGACCGACATCAGCCGGCGCACGAAACGCCTGTGGCGGCTCCGACGACGGATAGCCGATCGGCGGCAACTCGGTCGAGAAATGCAGCAGGCGCGTCTGCGTGCCGGCGTCGAACTCCATCTTCAACGTGCGATCGTCCTGCCAAGCGATGCGGATGCGACCCGGCTGACGAATGATCCCGGCGGCGCCGTAGGTCTTGCAGGAATTCGCATCCTTCGCTGGATCCCACTCCTGCGCCGCTTTCTTGCCGGCGTCGCTGATCGGAATGCTGCCCGCATCGCCCTTTGGCGCGACGACCATGCGATAAACCCAATCCTCGCTGACCACGGCGACCCACTGGCCGGTGATGTCGATCTGCGCGGCAGCCTTCGGCGACTCCGGACCCTTAGGCGCCGGCGGACCTTGTGCGAGCGCGAGCGGACTCACGAACAGCAGCAGGAAACGAACGAGCTTGATCACAGGTGATGCCCCGTCAGTCGAACGAGCCGCCCCACTTCCAGCCGTCCGACGGACGCTCGATGTGGTTCAGGCGGATCTTGTGATCGGCGGGATTGCGTCCCGGCGCGCCTTCGATGAGCACGACGTCGCCCGGACGCAGGATTTCGCGAGTCGCGACACCGTCGCGCTGCAGCGCGCCCGCTGCCGCCCACTCCACAGCCCAGCGCACTTCCTTACCCGTTTCGTCCGGCGCGAGCACGTGAATCACGGAGTGCGGATTGCGGAACATGAACTGCACGACCTTGCCTTTGATCTTGACCGTCTGGTCGATCTGGTAGGTCGCAGGGAAGGAGTGATGCGCGTGCGCCGGCGAGACGCTGAGCAGCAGCGCCGTGGAGGCGGCAGCACAAAGATGCACGATCGATTTCATGGGACTCCTCACTCGCCGCCTCCCGGGTTGCTCTGCAACGTCTTGTAGACGGCCTCGATGAACTGCTCCGGCGTCGCGTGACCTGAGCCATTTGTGTACAGCACGTCGTAGTCGCGGCTCGGCTTGGCAGCTTGGATCTGCTGCAGCGTCATGCCCTTCTTCATCAGGTCCTGAACCCGGTCGCGGATGATCGTGACCATGTCGCGATACACGACCACGTCGTACTCGTCGCCGATGCGACCCTGGCCGGACACGATCAGCGTGCCGTCCTCTTCGTTGTCGCCGGGAACCGCGATGTCGATGATGCGGTTGAGCGCGGCGATGACGCCGTTGATCGTGCCGCCGTGCTCGAGGTCGATGATCGGATAGCCGGTCGTGAGGAATACGTCGCCGGCGACGATGACGTCGGAGCCCCGGAACAGGACCAGGCTGTCGCCGTCGGTATGCGCCTGCGGCACGCTGATCAGCTCGACCGGCTCGCCGTTGAAATGAATCTCCATCGACTCGGTGAAGTACGTGTCCGTCGGCCAGAAGTCGCTCGGCTCTGCCGCCTTCTGACCGGTCGGCGCGCTCAGCGCGTTGAGCACGTTCTCGTGCGCGAGGATCAGCGCGAACTGCTGGTCCTTGGTGTTGCCGCCGCCGAACGAAATGCCTTGCCGCGACAGCGCCTGGTTGCCGCCGATGTTCTCCAGATGCGCGTGCGTGTTGAGCACATAGCGGATCGGACGCTGCGACAGCGTGCGCGTCGCCTTCAGGATCTGGTCGCTAATGTCCGCCGTGGACGAATCCACGTAGACCACACCGTCATCGCCGACTTGGACAGCGACATTGCGTGAGCCACCGGCCAGCAGATACACACGTCCCTGTACCGGGATGATGTCGATCTTTGCTGCCGGAGGCGGAGCTGCTGTTTTTGAAGCAGCAGCCGCAAGCGCGATGACTGCAAAGAAGGCGCTCATTGTTTCGCTCCCGCCTTCTGCAGCTCGAGCTCGTATTCCGGGTACATCGTCGCAGCGCCACCGCGCGATGCGTCGGCCGGCAGCTTGCGCTTGCTCGCGAACTCCTTGAGCTGCGGATTCGTGCCGGGCAGCCAGTGCGCGACGAAACCCTTCGGCCGCTCGGTCTCGACGCGCGCGGAGCACGGATACGGCGCCATCTGGTAACCGAGATTGAGCACCCAGTTCCAGGTGCGCATCAGCGGCTCGGTCAGGTAGGCAGGATCCTCGACGACCGAGACGAGCGTCAGGTAGTCCCCATGACGAATGAAGTATTCCGTGAGCGCGGCGCGATCGGAGCGCGGCACGCCGTTGCGGCGAATCCAGCCTTCTTTCAGGTGCGTGGTCTTGACGACCAGCGTGTCGCCTTCCCAATGGCCGGTGGAGAAGCCCATCCAGGTGTGGCGCGCTTGCGGTGGCGGATGCGGACGTCCATCCATCCAGATCGTGCGCGTGGTAACCATCCAGGAGTGCGTCATGTGCCACGCGACAACTTGCTGGGAAGTCACGTCGACATCGCTCCACATGCGCAGATTCGCTGGACCGTGCGGCGCGTAGTCAGCGGGGTGCGGCTCGCACTGGTGCTCGGGCACGGTCCACTTCGCGGCGTCCCAGGATTCGGCCCGCAGACGTGCCGCCTCGTTGATCGGCAAGCCAGTGTAGTCGGCGAAATCGGGACCCGCGCCGCGCTCGGCGCGATCCTCGTGGAACAGCTGGCCCCAGGTTCCGGACAGATCCACTCCGACCAGGTCTTGTGCCAGCACTGCCGGGCTCGACGCGGCCAGGACCGCCACCGCCAACCATCCCCCTAGCCTCGTCATCCGCATTCGGGCGCCTCTGCAGCTTTGCGCTGTCGTGTCTGCCTAAACGGATTCGCCTGACCCCTGTCGACAATTGGTCATGAAGGGCCGCTAGTCCAACGGCGCCACGAAGATGCGGCTGGTGCTCAGGTTGGTCCGGTCGACGCCCTGGACCTCGGTCAGCGACTCGAACGCCTGCGAATGCCCCGACTCGGCAACCCATGCTGCGAGCGTTTTCGGATCGGTCGCCGCCGTCGCGCTCTGCATCACGCCGTTGTCGCGCGTGCCGGCCACGACGATGATTCGATTGCCCGCCGGTCCTTGCATCGTGGCGAAGTAGCCGTAGTCGACGAACGACCGCTCCGGCGTCTGCGGCATCCGTGCCACGTAAGAGCGTTCGGTGGTCGAGTCGACCAGCTGGTCGTATGTGCCCTGCAGGCGCAAGCGCGAGGCGCCGAACACGAAGTCGCCGAGCATGCCGAGGCCACTCAGGTAGCCGATGTAGACGACGTGCGAAGTGCGCAGCGTGTCGCCATCCAGTTCCGACATCAGCTTGATCCGCATTTGCTTGCGGCCTGCCAGCAACGCCGAGACGTCTGCGAGCGCAACCGCAGTGCCCGTCGGCAAATAGGTGAGACGCAGGTTGCGGTACTGCTGCGCCGAGCCGGGATTCAGCTCCAGGTAATCGATGAACTCAGCTTCGGAGTTGATGCCGAACTCACGCACCAGGCGTTGCACGTCGCCGGACTTGTCCACTTCGCCGAGCAGGTAGTAGTCGCCGACGACGATCGTCACCGGCAGGTCGTCCGCGAGCAGACTGGACCATATCGGACTGGCGCTCGCACTCGCCGCCGCCGGCTGAGCGCGCTCGACATTCACCACCAACGCCCCCGCCACCGCCACCACCACCCCCAACACAAACGCCAACACCACTCCCACGCGCGGCGTGCGCAGCAACTTCGGCTGCTCTTTGACCTGTAGGTCGGGCTTCAGCCCGACTTCCGCAACCGCCGCCGGCACGCCCGCAACGACCAACCGATACTCGCCCTTCGGAATCCCAATCCGTCGCTCCGACGGATTCCTCAGGTAATACTCCTCCAACCTCTTCCTCAACTTGTGCACATACACGCGCACCAACGCATCCTGCCCAATATCGAAATCCGATCTCTTGTTGAACACCGCGACCGCGATCTCGATTTCCTTCGGCGCGCTGCTGCCGCCGCTGCGTGACAGCAGGAAGTCAAACAGACGCGACAGCGGGCCCGGCTTGCCGAGCACCCCGCCGGCGCGGAGCCGCTGCGCCTCGGCAGCCAGCTCATCCGCAACTTCGAAGACCCACTGTTCGCAGGCGCTCATGCTCGTCGTCTCCTAGTATCGCTTCGTCTGAATCGGGCAACCCGGGAAGTAGTTGCCCTTCGCAAGCTCCGCCGCGCAGCGCTCACGCGCGCCCTTCACGCCGAACTTGATCATGTCGATCACTTCGTCCTGCTTCATGATGTTCATGTGCACCGGCGACAGCGTCTCGACGTCGAGCTTGTAGTACTCGATGTTGTCCATGTAGTTGTCGGGCCAGAACTGGTAGTCGCGCGCGGCAGTCGCGATGTCGCCCTCCACCATCACCTTCGACGCTGGGATGTATGCGAACACCGCATCTGCCATGTGGGTGTTGTTACGCGCCCAGTACAGGTCAACCGTCAGCGTCGAGTCGGAGAGCCGCAGGTGTTCGCCCATCGCCTGGAACTTGAGCGGCTTGCGGTTCTTCTCCAGCGCGTCCGGGTAATCCGGCGCGCGATGCTCCGCCATCTCGCGAAAGATCAGCTCGTTCGTCGGACGCGAGATGACCGTCAAGCCCTCGGCGACCCCGACGCGAAATCCCGCCGTGTGGTCGAAGTGATGATGCGACGGAATGTACTGCGTCAGCGGCTTGCCAGGCACGAGCTGCCGGGCCGCATCGATGGTCGCTTGCGAAACCCGCTGGCTGCCGCCGAGCTCGAAGATCGCCAGATGATCTGCGAACTCGAACACGTTGCTGCCGTACGGAGTGAGGCGCCAGATGTGCGGCGCGACCTGTGTGGCCTTCACTTCGACCGGCGGCAGCTCGGGCTCCGGCGCGGCGCGCACCTCTGCCGGTGCGGCCAGATCGGGGATCTGCTGGTCGACGAGATAGGTGTCGACCCACATCTTCGCGTAGTCGATGTTGCGCCAGTCGAGCGTCGTCCGGTAACCGAGCGGCATGAGCAGGCCGCTGTACGAGGCATAGCCCGAGTAGTGCGTCGTGAACGTCACCTGGCCGAGATTGCTCTGCGGATTCGTCCAACGCAGCCACTCGGGCAGCTTCGATTGCGTGTCGATCGCGAGCGAGAGCTTGTCGCCCTCCTTCAACGTCAAGTCGACGACCGTGAGCTTGCCTTCGCGACGCGGACTGCCGAGCTTCGTAGCCGGATCCAATGCAGTGCGCACGGCGACGACAGGATTGTTGTTCATCCACGCACGTCGCATGTGCGGACCGTCGAGATGCAGCACGCCGTCGACCCAGCGTGGGATACGAGCCGCCTTGCCGTCGGGTGCGACGTCGTAGGCGATATCGCCGTCGAGAATCAGGTTCGTCGGCGCGTACGAATGACCGAACACCGCCGCGAAGGGGAACAGGAAGTTGCGGCGCTCGGTCTGCTGGAACCGGTTGTTCTCGAGGTCGTAGACGCGCTTGAGATCGTTGGCTGCCTGATACTTCTGCGGCGCATCGGTACGGGCGTCGATGTTGCCGCCGCCCATCTGGTAGGCGTAATGCGCGTAGCCGACCAGCGTGATGTTCTTGACGGCGCGAATGCGCTCGGCACCGCCCAGGGCAGTGGCTGCCTCGTTGAGGATCGCAGGCTTCGAGCTGCCGCCTTGTGCAAGACCGGCCGAAGCCCAGCCTGCGAGGATCAGACTCACCGCCAGAGTCGAGAAACTAACCTTCATGCAGCCCCCTCGTCGTTGCTATTCCACGTTCGTTGTTGCGCCGTGCGCTTTCGCAGTCCGCTCGATCAGGTCACGCAGAACCTGCAGCGTTGCGTCGGACGGCACCGGCGTCGTCGCGACCTGCTCGGCGTAGCGCACGCGCCAGCCGGTCGCTGCCTCGATCTGGGCGCGCTCGACGCCTGGATGAATCGATGTCACCTTCAGCTCACGCGTCACCGGGTCGGGTTCGAGTACGCACAGGTCCGTGATCACGGCCGTCGGGCCTTTGCCCGGCAGACCCGCGCGCTTGCGACTGTCGCCGCCTTCGAGATGTCCCGCTGACGTGATGAAATCGAGCATCTCGACGAATGTTCGACGGCTCTGCCGGATGATGATCACCACTTCCTTCGCGAGCGCCGCGATGTCGGGCGCGCCGCCGGCACCGGGCAGCCGCGTCTTCGGCGCCGTGTACGAGCCGATCACCGTGGTGTTGATGTTCGCGTAACGATCGATCTGGGCGGCGCCGAGAAAGCCGACGTCGATGCGCCCGCCTTGCAGCCAGTAGCGGAAGATCTCAGGCGTCGACACGACGGTCTCCGCGGTGCTCGCGAGCTCGCCGTCGCCGATCGACAGCGGCAGCACCGAGGGCCGCGTGCCGATCGTCCCGGACTCGTAGATCAGATTGATATTTGGTGCGTGCGTCAGTCGTGCAAGATTCGCAGCGGTCGAGGGCAAGCCGATACCGACGAAGCACACGGCCTCGTCGCGCAGCCGACGGGCCGCCGTGACCGTCATGATGTCGTTAGCTGTGTAGGACATGCTGCTTCATCCACGCGATGAAGGTCGAGCGATCGCGCGCGATGCCGTCCCATTCCTTGTAGAAAGAATTGCTGCGGTCGTAGTAGCCATGTGCATACGACGGCCACGCGCCGCGCGGCACTTCGCAGACCGCCGAAAGCGCCCAGCCCGGCAGCACGCAGGCGTTCGGCGACGCGTCGAGACTGTCGACAATCTCCTCGACCGTTACGATCACGCGCTTCGCCGCGAGTGCTGCTTCCTTCTGCACACCGATGATGCCCCATAGCAGTACGTTGCCGCGCCGATCGGCACGTTGTGCGTGAATGACAGTCACGTCTGGTCGAATCGCAGGCGTCGCGGCCAGGCGCTCCCCCGTGAACGGACACGTGATAGAGCGGATGCGCTCGTTGTAGCGCGGCAGATCGCAACCGGCGTAGCTGCGAAGAATTGCAAACGGCAGATTCGCAGCACCAGCGACGTACGCGTTCGCGACGTCGGCATGACTGCGTTCGTCGATGACCAGCGGATTAGGCCAGCCATTCTCGACAGCATCGCGAAAGCGATGCAGCGAGCCGACGCCGGGGTTGCCGCCCCACGAGAATGTGAGCGAGCGAGCGCAGCCCATGCCGATCATCTGGTCGTAGATCAGATCCGGCGTCATGCGCACGAGCGCGAGATCGCGCCGTCCTTGACGGATGATCTCGTGGCCGGCCGCGAACGGAATCAGGTGTGTGAAGCCTTCGAGCGCCACCGTGTCGCCATCACGCACGTGCTCAGCGACCGCAGCCTGGAGAGTTGTGAGGCGCATCGACGTTACTAACGTAACGGCAGCGCCGGTAACGACAATTAACTCACTTCGTAATCGACCACCCGCCGCTCGACGCGCAGCGGCCCGATCAGCCGCTTCAGCTCCTCGTGCAGCGGGTGGATTTCGTATGCGTGCAGCGCGCTCCAGCTCTCGAACTCGGTGTACAGCGCCAGATCGGCGGCATCGCCGGCCCGACGCCGGTTGATGCCGATCTCGACCGCCCTCAGCCCTGTAATGCCGGTGCGCATCGCCGCGATCGCATCGAGGATCAAATGCTTATTGGCGAGGTCGCCGAGCCCCCGCTCGAAATCGCGCAGCCGCCACATCACCAGGTGTTTCACCATCGCCAGTCTCTTCTCGCCGCCGCGCCTTCTTGGAATCCCGACTCAGGCAGGCCACGAGATCGGCGACCATGGCCTCGCCCAGATTCTCCGGCCTGCTGATCGTAAACGCGTCGGAGTAGTAGGCGCCGACATCGTGACCGATGCCGATGGCGAGCAGCTCCACCGGCGAGCGCTCCTCGATCTCGCCGATAACGGCCCGCAGGTGGCGTTCGAGGTAGCCGGCGTCGTTCTCGGCCAGAGTCGCCTCGTCACACGGCGCGCCATCCGAGATGACCATCAGCACCTTGCGGGGCTCCGGCCGACGCAGCAGCCGCGCGTGCGCCCAGAGCAGCGCTTCCCCATCGACATTTTCCTTGAGCAAAGCGTCGTCGAGCATCACCGCGATCGCCTGACGATGGCGCCGCCACCGGCGTGCGGCCGGCTTGTACACAACGTGCAGCAGATCGGTAAGGCGGCCGGGATCGGCAGGTTTGCCGTGCGCGATCCAATGCGCCCGTGCTTTACCGCCGCGCCAGCGACTGGTCGTGAAGCCGAGGATCTCGGATTGGACTCCGCATCGCTCGAGCACGCTGCCGAGGATCTCGGCGCACGCGGCCGCCATTGCGATCGGCGGGCCGCGCATCGAGCCGGAGTTATCGACCAGGATCGTAACGGCGGTGGCAGGGAAATCCGCCGAGCGCTCCTGCTTGAACGTCAGCGGTTGCGTCGGGTCGATGATGACTCGCGTGAGGCGCGCGCAATCGAGTAGCCCTTCTTCGCGATCGAACTGCCAGAAGCGCGCTTGCTGGACTTGCAGATGTCGCTGGAGTCGCCGCGCCCAACGGGCAATGTCAGCGGTCGAGTCGCGACGAAAGCGGCGCAGTTGCTCAGCAAGAGCCTCGCGTGTACTGGGCGTGCAAAGTGCGGTGGCATCGGCCTGAGTGTCGAATTGCTCGGTGAAGGGGTGATAGGCGCGAGCGCCTGCGGGAGCACTGGTTCGGCGAGCGACGATCGTTCCTCGCGGAACTTCGCGGGCGCTGCGCAGGGCGTCGACGTGAGTGGTGGGGCTTTGCAGCGGTGATCGGCTGTCGACAGGTGTCGGCTTCAGCGTGGGTCGCGGTGCCGGCGTCGGTGAGCCGCCTATCAGCCGCAGAGCTTCCAGACCGAAGGCGCGTTGATCGCAGATGAGGTCGGCGAGTTGTGCAGGTAAAGCCGGCAGAGGATGTCCTTGCCTCAAGTCGTCGAGATTGGCGCGAACCCCGTACCAAGCTTGCGGCACCCTCGCCTCGACGCGGGCCTGCTCCAGCGCCTCAAAAAGCTGGCCATTGCTGCCGGCCAGCGCGATGAGCTCGGTATGAATGCGCGGATCGCTGTACCGCTCGCGCATCGCCCGCGCGTCGATACGCCCCCGCCAGCAAGCGTCATCCCAGTTCTTCGGCGCGACTGCATTGCGCTTACCCGACAGTGCACGGAGCACGCCGGCTGCGAGTTTCTCAGGCCGTGCCGCCATTGATCTCTTCTGCGAAGCAACGCTGATACAGCTCTGCAACCAGCGCGCGTTCCGCCTCATCGCAGCGATTCAGGAACGTCAGGCGGAAGGCGTGACGAATATCGCCAAAGATCCGTGCGTTCTGCGCCCACGCGATCACGGTACGCGGCGACATCACCGTGGAAATCTCGCCGTCGATGAATGCGGTGCGCGTCAGCCCCGCGAGCGCAACCATCTTGCCGACGGTCTCGCGTCCTTCGGCGGTGTCGAAGGCCGGTGCCTTGCCGAGCACGATCGCGATCTCTGTCGGCGCTTGCAGGTAGTTCAGCGTCGCAACGATGTCCCAGCGATCCAGCTGTCCCTGGTTCAACAGCTGCGTGCCCTGGTACAAACCAGTCGCGTCGCCGAGACCCACGGTGTT
>DATNFA010000069.1:0-28084 GCA_035606615.1 Steroidobacteraceae bacterium | reverse complement strand
TCGGCGCTCGACAACTGGCTGTGGGAAGAGATCAGCGTCGCGGGTGTCGAGGGTGAATGGTGGCATGTAGGAGAGCGCGGACCGCGCCTCGGTATCGTGGTCGGCGGCGGCTTCGGTCCGGATCAATTGGGACGATTGCTCGCGCTGCGCGGTTGGGTGATCGGCGACGGTTTGAGCGGTCTCAACGCCGATCTGCCCCTGCCGAACGGCACCCGTACCGACATCTTCGACGAGCGCGACGATCGACCCGCTGCGTACGCGCTGGTCACCATCAGCGATCCTCGCGAACGTGGCGCAATCAAAGTCGGCTACTTCGACAACCGCGGCGATCAGAACGCCGACGGCTCCTGGAACACGCACTTCACGACGATCGGTGCGGTCCTGCATCCGCTGTCGAATCTCGACGTCGTCGTGCAGTACCTGGACGGCACGGCGCTGGTCCGCGACACGACCAATGACAGTTCGTTGCGCGCCTTCTACGCGCTGATTTCATTTCATCATCGCTCGCAGCGCGCGACAGTGCGCTACGACGAGTTTCATCTCGGCGATCTCGACGGCGGCAACTCGACAGCAGAGCGGGGCGACGGGATCACGGCGGCGTATTCATTGGAGTGGGGTCTGCGGCACCGGATTGCCGTCGAGTACACTTGGCTCGACAGCACGCGCCCGGGTAGCACGCCGAGCGAACGCTCGCACGACGGTTGGCAGCTGAGTTACCGGTTCCGCTACTGATGCAAGCATTCAAAGTTCTGCTCGCGGCTCTCGGCATGGCGGCACTCGCGTCGAACGCGGCTGCCCGCACGGTCGCCGGCCAGGTGCTCGGCCAGGACGGCAAGCCGATTGCGAACGCAGTCGTGTTCGTGCAGGAACCGGCCTCGTTGCAGCCGGCAGCGGCAGCGTCGACGGCGATCATGGATCAGTTCAACAAGACGTTCGTGCCGGAGATGCTGCCGATCGCCGTCGGCACGCAGGTGCGGTTTCCGAATCGCGACCAGATCCGGCATCACGTGTACTCGTTTTCGCGGCCGAAGCGCTTCGAGCTGCCGCTGTACAAGGGCGAGGACGCGCCGCCGGTGCTGTTCGACAAGCCGGGTGTCGTCAAGATCGGCTGCAACATCCACGACTGGATGTCGGCGGTCATTCTGGTGCTGCCGAACGATCATTTCGCCGTAACCAAGGAAGACGGAACGTTCAGCCTGCCCAGTCTCGGCGCGGGCACATACACGATCACCGCATGGCACGCGCAGAGCCGTGACAAGACCGAAGACCTCGCACAGCACGTCACGATCGCCGATCAGGATTCGCAGCTGACCTTCAAGCTCTCGCTCGCGCCAGCCCGTTCACGCCCGGCGACACGCGGCGCGCGGTGGGACGAATGAAGTGGTGGGGGCGCGCTCGCCTCCGCACCAAGATCTTCATTGCATTTTCGTCGCTCATCATCGCCGTGCTGCTAGCGACGCTCGGCTTCACGCAGATCGTCGTCTCGCGCGAGGCCGAGCGCACGCTGGATCGTGAGCTGCTGACGACCGGCGAAGTGTTCGCGGCCCTGCTGAAGGAGCGCGGCGCGCGGCTCCAGACGAACTCCATCCTGCTGGCCGGCGACTTCGCGCTCAAGAGCGCCGTCGCGACGCATTTCGATCCCTCGACTTACGAGCCGGCGACGCTGGCATCTGCGGCGCAGAGTTGGCAGGAACGGATCGGTGTCGACCTGTTCTGGATCACCGACGAGATCGGCACGGTACTCGTGGCGTCTTCGGAGAAGGATCGCAGCGGCAACGGCATCGAGGACTTCTCGCCGCTGAAGGAAGCAATCGAAACGGAGGAGCCCGCGACCGGCATCGCAGAGATCGACGGGCAGTTGTTCCAGTTGGTCGCTGTGCCCGTGTTCGCGCCCGACGTGATCGGCTTCATGCTGCTCGGCGAAGCGGTCGACGACAGGCTGGCAGGGCGACTCAAGGGTTCGACGGGAACCGACGTGTCCTTCCTGACTCGCGAACGTGTCTACGCATCCTCGTGGTTGGGGAACAGGCGAGCCGATGCTATTCCGTCGCCGGGGGCGCGAGCGACGCTGCTCGGCAGCCGCACGCGTACGACGTCGACCTTCACGGCGGCGGACGAGCGATTCCAGTCGTTGATCGTGCCGGTCGACTCGCATCTGACGCAGCCGCTCTTCGCTCTGATGCAACGGTCGTACGACGAAGCACTGGCGCCGCTGCGCGCTCTGCAGCGGCGGATTGTCATCATCGGTACGGTTGGCCTGCTCGGAGCATTGCTGATCGGCGTCGGCCTTGCTGGCGGGATCATCGCACCACTGCAAGGGCTGGTCGCCGGCATGCGTGAAGTCTTGCGCGGCAACCTACAGTACCGCTCGCGCATCGAGCGGCACGACGAGCTCGGCTTCATTGCGAAGTCGTTCAACGAAATGGTCGACGGACTCGAAGAGCGCGAGCTCATCCGCGACACCTTCGGCCGCTTCGTCTCGCACGACGTGGCAGAGGCAGTGCTCACGGGACGCGTGCCGCTGCAAGGCGAACGCCGCGACGTCAGCATCCTGTTCCAGGACATTCGCGGCTTCACCAGTTTGAGCGAGCGGCTCGATCCGGCCGTGCTGCTGCGTCTCCTCAATCAGTTCTTCACCGAAGTGGTCGCAGCCGTCGAAGCTGAGGGCGGCGTCGTCAAGCAATTCCTCGGCGACGGCGTCATGGCATTGTTCGGCGCGCCGCAGCCATATCCGGATCACCCGGAACGAGCCGTGCGCGCTGCGCTCGGCATCGTGAGCCGACTGCAGGGCCTGAACGAGACCTTGGCGCAGCAGGGCATCGGCCCGCTGGAAATCGGCGTCGGTATTCACACGGGTGCGGTCGTCGCGGGGCTGATCGGCCCGGACAACCGCATCGAGTACGGGGTGGTCGGCGACGCTGTCAACCTGGCCAGCCGCGTCGAAGCGCTGACGCGCGAGATGCAGGCCACGATCCTGGTTTCCCGCGACATTTCAGCGCAGCTCGGCCCGTCCTTCGCGCTCGGCCGCACGGCCACCATGCTGGTCAAGGGCAAGTCCCAGCCGGTCGAGGTCGTCGAGGTCCTGTCCTTGTGTCAACCGGTTGACAGTTCCGGCCCGCCTTGATCGCCATCCTTTGAGCCGACCCGATGCAACGTGTTGGCCTCAAGGAGATGGACATGAAAAAGCCTGATCGTTCGATTGATGATCGAGCCACACCCGAGATGGTGGAGTGGCTGGACACGGTCGATCGCAACGCCCGACAGCAGACCGTTTTGGCGCGCGCGCGTGAGGCGCACGAAGCCGTGTGGCAGGCGCCGCGGACCCAGCAGCTTTTTTCTTCCGTCGCGGGTTCCGGAGCAGCGCGACCGGAGGACTTCTCCTTCTTCTTCTACTCTGCGCCGGCCAATGGGGCCACTGCGGTGGAGGACGATGCGGCGGCTCGGCGTTTGCGGCGGCTGCAGATGTTACGGCTGATGCTGCAGCAGGCGCAGCTGGCGAAGGAATCGAAGAAGAGCTGACGGGCGCGCCTCGCCACGTTCATCTCGGACGGGTCGCGCAGCTCTGGTAGTCTCGGTGGGGAATGCTCCGCATCCTCCGCAATGCCGACTACCCCACGCGCCCCTGGAAGAACGGCGGCGGCACGACGCGCGACATCATCGCGTCGCCGCCGGGCGCTTCGTTCGATGACTTCGACTGGCGCTTGAGCCTCGCTCAAGTCGATCGCGACGGGCCGTTCTCGCGCTTCGACGGCGTGGACCGCACGCTCGTCCTGCTCAGCGGCGCGATGACGCTGCACGATGCGGATCGTCGAATCGATCTCGTGCGTCACGGGCCTGTCACGTTCGAAGGCGAGCGTGCAATTCATGCGACCGTTGCAGGCAGCACGACACTCGACTTCAACGTCATGACTCGTCGTGGACGCGCGCACCACGCCGTCCGATGCGAGTCGTTCGGGAAGCAAGCGAGCATCGAAGCTGCCGCCGGCAACACGATCGTGTTGTTCGCACTGGAAAGCGGACTGACCGTCGACAGCGAACAACTTCATGCTCACGACACCGCCATCATCTCCGCAGCGAGAGTTGTAATCGCTGCATCGACGCGCACTGTCGCTGCGCTCATCGTCGAGATCAGCGATTTTCATCCGAACGTGCTCCGAAACGCTGCGCATCTCGTGTCATGATCCGCGCCCGGTGACGGGAGACAACATTCATCGCAGCGGCTGGGAGAAGTGGCACGACTGGAACGCCGTCGTGTTCGCTTCGCTGACGCGCTGGTTCTGCGACGCCAGCAGCGCGATGCCGCGGAAGGTCATTCTCGACGCAGCGTGCGGCACGGGACTTCCATCTCTGGCTCTCGCCGAGCGCGTGCACCCGGGCGGCAAAGTCGTCGCGATCGACTCTTCACCCGTGATGCTCGCCGCTGCCATGCGCATTGCACGCTCCGCCGGCATCGCGAACATCGAGCATCGACCGATGGATCTGCTCGCGCTCGACTTCGGCGACGAGTCTTTCGACGCGGTGACTTGCAAGGAAGGACTGATGTTCTGCTCCGATCCGGTCCAGGCCGCGAGCGAGCTGCGGCGCGTGCTCAAGCCGAACGGACGCTTCGCGTTCTCCGCGTGGGACGAGCCCGGGAAGAACGCTTTCTTCATGACGATCAACCAGGCGGTCTCGCAGTTCGTGCCGCGGCCGACACCGCGCGCCGGTGCGCCCGGACCGTTCCGGCTCGCGCCAGTAGCCGAGTTCGAATCCGTGTTGCGGCAGGCGGGCTTCAGCGAGCTCACGATTCTATCGGCTGAAGTCGTCTTCGAAGTGGAGTCGGCGGAGGTGCACTGGCAGATCGTCAGCGATATGTCGGCACCAGTGGAGCAGGCGAAGGCGACGCTGTCGGTCGCCGACGTTCAGCGGCTCAAGCGCGCGATGGCGGACGCGATCGAGCCGTACCGCGTCGGCCATCGGATCCGTCTGCCGAATACGGCATTGTGCATCTGTGGGCGGCGCTAATATGCTCACGGCGCATGCGCATTACCGTCGCCCATCACAACCCGGCTTCCTGCCAGCGCTGGCGCGATGCGCTGGCGCGCGAGCTGCCTGAAGCAGAAATCGATATCTGGGGCCAGGGTCGGGCAGGGAGTGCCGACTACGCGATCGCGTGGGCCGCGCCCGGGAAGGAGTTCTTCGATCAGCACGAGCGGCTGAAAGCGTTCTTCTGCACGGGTGCCGGCGTCGAGAAGCTGCTCAGCAGTGCGGACATGCCGACGTCCATCCCGGTCATTCGTCTCGAAGACGCGGGCATGGGCGCGCAGATGGCGGACTACTGTGTCTACTCCGTGCTCCATTGGTTGCGCCGACGCAGCGAGTACGACGAGCAGCAGCGTGCGCGAGTGTGGAAACAGCTGCTGCCGGCAAACGATCCAGCCGATTGGCCGATCGGAGTGTTCGGGTTAGGTGTGCTCGGGTTGCAGGTCGCCGCCGCATTCCGGGCGCTCGGATTCACTGTGAATGGATTCGCGCGCTCAGCGCACGAGCATCCGGGTATCCGGTCGTACGCGGAGCAGCGTGGGGCAGGGGACTTTGCCGCATTCATGCGCGCGTCGCGTGTGCTGATCATCATCGCGCCGCTGACGCCGGCGACTCAGGATCGCTTCAACCGCGAGACGCTCGCACTGTTACCAGCGTCGTCGTACGCCATCAACGTGGCGCGCGGTGGGTTGATGGTGGAAGAGGACTTGCTGGAGCTGCTCAACAGCGGTCACCTGGCGGGCGCAGCTCTCGATGTCTTTCGTCAGGAACCGCTGCCGCAGGATCACCCGCTGTGGTCGCATCCCAAGGTGCGCGTCACGCCGCACATATCGGCGATCACCGTGATAGGTCCTTCGGCGCAGCAAGTTGCTGAGAAAGTCCGACGCCTGGAACGCGGCGAAGCCGTGAGCGGAGTCGTGGATCGACAGCGCGGTTACTGAGCGCGACTCAAGGGCGACTTGATCTGCAGGTTGCAGAGCTCGGCGCGAATCGCGCCTTCGCCGACAATGAGCTTCGCGATGGTGACCGGGAGGTTGAAGCGGCGCGGCCCGGCGCTACCAGGATTCAGAAACAGAACGCCGTCCTTTTCCGACACGGCCGGCTTATGCGAATGACCGGCAATGATCGCCGCGATGCCATCCACGACCGGATCGACGTCGAGCTTCGCGATGTCGTGGACGACGTAGAGCCGTTGACCGCAGATGTCGACGATTGCCGTGGCGGGAAGCGGATCGGCCCACGGGCCTTTGTCGTTATTGCCCCGGACTGCGGTGACCGGCGCGATCCGCCGCAGTCGCTCGAGAATTTCCGGCGTACCGACGTCGCCGGCGTGAATGATGTGATCGACACCAGCGAGCGCGGCCTCAGCTTCCCAGCGAAGCAGTCCGTGCGTGTCCGAGATGACGCCGAGGGTCTTCATAGCGGACGCGCAGTGTACTGAGGAGTTGCTCGCGGTCACGTGAGCATAAGTCGTAGGGCTTTCGACCGTATCGCAGCGCGGAAAAACGGAGAGCGAGTGGTAATATGCCGCCCGGCGCCGCGCATCAAATCAACAAACGCCCCCGTAGCTCAGTGGATAGAGCGACCGCCTCCTAAGCGGTAGGTCGTCGGTTCAACTCCGGCCGGGGGCGCCAACTCTCGCCGACATGACCAGTCTCCGTAAGTCCACGAGTGAAGTCCCATGACCTCACCCTCAGTCATCCTCCGCAAATGGACCGGCCGCATCCGCACGGCCCAGCAAGACGAATACGTCGCCTACATCGCCGGCACCGGCATCGAGGACTACGCCAAGACGCCCGGCAATCTGGGATTCCAGATGCTGTTACGTGAGTTGGAAGGAGCTGCGCTTCGCTCCCTCAGCTGCGCGCCGCATCATTATTCCAATTCAGGAACCTCCCGTGACCGACCGCGTTATCAGACGTTGGTCGGTCACTATGAATCCGTGGCACGTCATCGAGCAGCTGTACGACAGCGAAATCAATGTGGTTGTAGAAGCTGATTGGGATGGCGGCGTTACTGCGTGGATCGGCCGCGGCCCGCGATTGAGCGAGCGCGCGTTTCCGCGGCGTGAGTTCGGCGAAATAGCCGACTGGCTGAATATCGAAGCGCGTCGGCTCTTCCCAAAATCCAAATACGCAAAGGAAGTGCAGCCAAGGGCACGACCGTGAGGGAGCCCGCCCTTAGCTCGATCGAGCTTATGCTCGCGACGGACTTCCAGCCGTTCTCAGGGCCTGAATGGATCTTCGAATTTAAGTACGACGGCTACAGGATGCTCGCGAGCAAGAGCCAGCTGCTCACGCGACAGAAGAAGAACGCGACGACTTGGTTTCCAGAGACGATACTAGCGCTGCAAGAACTACGCGGCTCGTTCGTTCTGGACGGCGAGATCTGTTTGCTAGATCAGCGTGGCGTCCCGCAGTTCGACCGGATGCGCGGCCGGGTTCGTCTCAAAGGCGGCGATCTAGTCACCTACTGCGTGTTTGATCTGCTCTTCCAAAATGGGCGCGATCTGCGTGAGCTGCCACTGCTGGAACGCAAGGATCGCTTGGGCAAGCTGATTCCTGTGGATGATCCGCAGCTCAAGTACATTGAACACCTCGAAGCGGAGGGCATCGAGATGTTCAAAATTGCAGCCTCGGTCGGTATGGAAGGCGTAGTTGGGAAGCGGGCAGACTCGCCATATGTTGCCGGCAGGAGCCGACTGTGGCTGAAGGCAAAGCAGCCAGGATTTCATGACGGCTGGGAGCGCCCAAAAAGCCGGGAACATGCGTGACGGCAGGGAAATTGCACCCTAGCCGCGAAGCGCGAAGCCTCCTGTATCCAGCAGAAGTTCACCTCACGTCATTTAATGACCGCATTGTGAAAGGCTTCGTCGCGAACGGCACGAATCTGACGTCGCCCGTGACCTGATCGGCCGGGTCGGGTCCCGGGCCGGTCGCGGCGCCCCAGAAGTTGTTCGTGGCGTTAACTCGCGGGCCCGGGTCTGCAAGGAGCCCGAGATTCGCCGCATCGAATCTCGTGCCATTGCCGAAGAAGTTGTTCTGCACTACTGCAAGGCCAAAGGTTTGATTCAAGACCTTCAGCCCCTGTTGAAGGTTGCCAATGAATGCGTTGTGCACGATGCGCACATCACCACCTCCGTTGACGTCGATCCCGCCGCCATTGCCGATTGACTGGTTGTCGTAAAAGCGTTGGCCGTGGCCCGCAAGGACGAATCCAGCCCCCCTGTTGGAGAGCGCAACGTTAAACTCGAGCAGATGGCCATCCCCGACCACAAAAAAACCTGAACCGTTGTCGATCGCCTGGTTGCCGAAGAGGTGGCAATCGTTAGGAACACCCGCTTGCAGAGCAAAGCCGGCGGCTTCATTGCCGATAGCTATGTTGTCGACGATCGATATTCTTGAGCCTTCTACCTCGACTCCAACATTGGGTGCGCCGCGCACGGTGAAGCCGCGGTTAGATCTACCGAAGACGACATCGTCTGCACGGATGATCAGGGCGTTTCTCGGCGATTGGACGTTGGTCAGGTCGATGACTGTCCGGACCGCGCCTTCGCGCGACACGATATTCAGGGTCTTGTTTACACATATAGCGGCGCCGCAGGCTCCGCTTTCCTCTCCAACGCCCGTCAGAAAGCCGTTCTCGTCCAGATCCCCATAGCGGCCGGGACCCACTTGAATCCAGTCACCCGCGCTCGCATTGACGATCGCCCGGGTGATCGAGCGACAAGGTGAGGCCTGCGTACCGCACGTCGTATCATCGACGCCGTTGTTGGTGACAATCCAGAAGCGTGGGGGCACCGCATCCTGCGCCGATGCGCCGAATGCCACCACGGATAGCGACGATGCGAAGAATAGAGCAAGAGATAAGGATCGGCCCAAACTGTCCATGATTTGGTTCCTCAATTGAAGCTCAAGCCGGGCAGTTCCGATTGATGAACTCGCGGATGTTGACCTGAATGCTAGCTGCCGAGGCGAGTGCCAAGCGGGGCACCTTGATGCGTTCGCATGCGAACCTCCCTGACACATGTTTCGACGGCTGCTCGGACGAGTGCAAACGCGCAGCCAATCCCTTACCTTCACTACGCAGTATCTAATGGCCTGTTGAGATCACATCGGTGAACTAAGTCCCGATCGCGCCAGATAAAACTAGTCTCCATCTACACTCAAGCCGCTTCCCGGACGTCAACTGTGGCGGGAGGTCCATCGCTAGACAGAAGCGATACTTGATTGAATTGGCCTTTTGTCGCGGCTTCGTCGTAGGCAATTGAGACCCATGTGAACACTTCCGCACCGCCGCCTTGCCCCCGAGACGTCTTCAGATCTAACAAAAGTATTTTCGTATTGATTCCCTGTGGCTCTGTCCGAACCAACGAAGCCGTCGTATTCGAGTTGGGCACGTAGGCTTCACCACTCACATTTATGGCTTTCGAATCGATCGTTGCAGCAAGATTTCTAGTTTCCATGTCGTCGCTCCTGGGTTCGTTAAGCGTTTACGTACGTTGCGGTGATAGCGTCCCAGATCACCGCTCGCGCGTCGGTGCGGCTTCGCACGGAAGGCCGGCAAGTTGGAAGCAGCCACTTCTGTACATATGCGTAGAGGATCGCGGCGATTCATGCCTCAGCTCCCCCCTTGAGCCTGCTTGCGCTCGGTCTTTTACGGCCAGGAAGGTCGGCGTAGCCGTCTATGGCTGAAGATGAAGCGGGCAGGATTCCACGACGGCTGGGAGCGTCCGCCAGCCAAGTAACGTCGCGACATTCCGGTCCTCGCGACCAAACACCAACACTGTCCCGCGGCCCACTGAGACGCAGCAGCTGCGCATTTCGTATTTTGCATTGAAGACGAGCAGGAGCAGGCTCAAACCCCGCCGCGCATTCGGGGACGTTTCCCATTGCATCGGCGGAAACACAACTCGCCAACAGAGAGGGTGCGCTCATGGATGGATCAAGCAAGGCGTTGCTACGTCGCCGCGTAGCGGCAATGGCGGTCGGTGTCGTTCTGCCGATTGGGATTTGTGGAGCGCAGCAGTCAGGGTTCTGCGCGAGCATCGCAGGAAGCTGGAAAGATAATTATCTCTATCAGTGGCCGCTCCAGCAGCAAAGCCCCACGCAGATCACTGGGGCTCAATTTCAGTCACACAACTTTTGCATATACAAACCCTGGCCGGTGAGTGGTACGAGACAAGGCGGGGGGCCAACCTTCCAGCTGATCGCCACGAATCCATCCGGAAGCGACGATGGCATATGTGCAGCAAGCGTCACCTACACCATCACTCTGAATTCGCCGGGCTGTAACACGGGACAAGGCAATTGGGTCAATAGCCGCGGAGCCTCCGGACCGGTAACCACCTGGAAGAAGCCCTGTAGCAGTCCGAGCGGAGAGTCGAATACGCCTATAGGGTGGAATCCCCTCATTGGCGGCGACACAATGCAAAATTGGCGCGTCACGCTTTCAGGTGCTGAGAATTTTGGTGGTCGTGTGGTGTATGAGACTGGAAGCGGTGGCTCAGATTCCTGTTGGCGCCAGGGAGATCCATTTCCCGCGTTCACAGCGGTTGGGAATGGCACGTGGCTCGTCGATGAAACGAACACACTCGTCGGGTCAGATACGGTCGGCTGGCGTACGGATGTTGTCAGCTACTACAGATCCCAGAACCGAGTGCCTTGCTCAGCCCATATCCCGCAGGTAATGAAAATCCGATGCAATGGCGTCGCCGCCGACCTTACCTACGAAACGCACTCGATAGACTTGGTGATAACGGCCACGACCGTACAAGTTACGCGCGACGGTGTGATGGCGCAACGAACTTGGCCGTGACGCAGGCAGTCTGTTTGAACGTAGGGTTTTGAGCTTACTCATAAGGAGATGCTGATGTGGCGCACGAATTCTTCCAAGGTCGGGACCGCGTTGCTGTGGCTTGTCGCATGGACTGGATCGTTCGCAGCTGACATTGGCAGCAGCGAACAGCAACTCTCGATTTCAGATCCCCGGCCTGTAGCGAAAGCCGTCGAAGTGCTTAGTCAGCGGCATGGGATCGTGATCACCTACGAGGATCCTGCATATGCATTTGAAGGCGACTTGAAAGACGTTACTGCTGCCGCGAGCCGTAGCCCACTGAAGCCAGGTCAGAGGGTGCTCATCCCCCGTGGAGGTGCGATACAGCTGAGCTACTCACTTTCGACCTCGACAGGGAAACCAGACAACCCTGCTGCACTGGTTCGCAAGGTGCTCGACACATGGATAGCTAGCGGCGGTGGATCGCAATTCGAGTTGATCCAACAAGGCGACGCCTTCCACGTCGTACCTGTGATGGTCAGGGGATCAGGGGGTGCCTGGGTAGCGACTCGATCGGTACTCGATACTCCGATCACCCTGGCATTGCGGCCTCGCTCTGGAACAGAAATGGTGGATGCGATCTGTAGTGCGCTGTCTGCAGGCAGGGTCCGGGTAGCGGTTGGGATGGCGCCCGAGTCCGCTCTGGCGAATGCGCAAGTCGCCGAAGGAGGCACGAACGAGCCAGCGCGCGACATCCTGTCACGTACCTTGAACCAACTCTCAAAGGAAACGGCGAGCAAGTTCGGCGAAGGTGGGGATCAGGCATATGTCTGGCAGCTTCTCTTCGACCCGACCGCAAAAAGCTACTTTCTGAACCTCAGTGTTCTGCCGCGCCTGAAGCCGATCCAAAAGCCGAAGGCGGAACAACCTGATCCCGCAGCGTCAGACCCAAACACGAGCAGGCGGTGAGCGCATCAAAGAATTAGACGGTAACGGAGCCGCCCGCACGGAAGTCACAGTGCGGGCGGTCAGTGAGACCCGCTTGCCACTGCGTTTCGTATTCAACAGCAGGGACGAAGCGCGGCGAGGGATGGCACGAGACGTACCGCGTAACGGACGATGCGTGAAAGCGAGCAGCGCTTCGATCCCTCTCTACTTCCAATGCTCCAGCATCCGCTCTGACATCGTCGCTCCTTTCCAGAGAGTCGTTAGCATCACGTTTTTGTCGCCGCACTTTGAACAACGCAGGCGCAAGCGGATATCCTGAACAAGGATGTTCGGCCTTAGTCGTTTTAGAAGTTGCTTCGCGTCCAGGCGGTGAGCGCCTTTCTTGCAATCATTGCAGCTCGCGCCGAAGTCGAGGCAATCGAGAGCCTCGGCAAGCGAATGAAGATGGGCGGGCTTGGTGAGATCCACGCCCGACGGTACCGCACCACCTGTGTGGATATCCAGTAGAGAAACTAGCGCGTAAGAAGCAGATCGAAGGGTTGTGCCCGATCGCGCGCGAGATTCAACAGCCTTGCGCAAACTGGCGCGCCAATGTTCTGTGGCTTCCTAGTCATGCGTCAGTGCTGCGACATACGGCTCCATCACTTTCCAGATGCCGGCCTCGTTGGCATAGCGTGCGATCTGCGCGGGTGAAGCCTTGCGCTCGCGCAGGGCAGCGCGTAGCCCTTCGATGGCCAGGCCACTGCCGACGGGCCATCACGTCGCTCTTTCCTCCACACATGGCTTGGCTCGCGGCGCTGTGTCACGCTTCACCGCCGAAATGCCCAGGCATCATCAAGTCGTCGAGTGAACTTCCATGACCTCACCCTCCGTCATCCTCCGCAAATGGACCGGCCGCATCCGCACTCCCCAGCAAGACGAATACGTGGCTTACATCGCCGGCACCGGCCTCGAGGACTACGCCAAGACGCCCGGCAATCTGGGATTCCAGATGCTGTTACGTGAGTTGGGAAACGGCGAGACCGAAGTGACCACGATCAGCTGGTGGGAGTCGATGGACGCGATTCGTGCGTTCGCCGGTGCGACGCCGGAGCTGGCTCGCTACTATCCTGAAGACGATCGCTACCTCGTGCATCGGCCGTTGCACGTTGAGCATCACAACGTCTTGGCGAGCGAGTTGCGCGTCCCTCGGATCAATCCGTAACGGATCCGTCGACTACGTCGTAGGTAAAACCTGATCGGCCGTCCGCACCGGATTGGCCGCTCGTCTATGCAACGCAACCGTGCCTGCGATCCGAGCAGCGAGCGTGGCGCGACTGGCAATGCCGAGCTTCAAGTAGACATGCGCGAGATGCGTGCTCACCGTGAGCGAGCTGATGCCGAGACGGCGACCGATGGACTTCTTGTCGAATCCCTGCGCAATCAAAACCGCGATCTGCAACTCGCGCGAGGTCAGCACGTCGGCCGGCGCGGCGTGCGGGTCGGGTTGGTTCGAGCAGATCGCGTAACGACGTCTCCCGAGCATCACCGAGCCGACGATGCGAACGCCCTGCGCTGTCTTCGAAGCGCTTTCCGGGATGACGAAGCAGACGTGCCCGTCCACGAAGAACTGGGCAACTGACGCTTCCTGCGCCTGCACATGGTCTGACATGCGGCCGATCATGCGCCGAGTGCGTGCCCGGGACATTGGCCAAAAGTGCGTGAATGCAGTCTAGAATGCGGCGCACTCACCACCAGCGGACCCTGAACATGCCTCTCGACACCCAGGAATACATCCCCGGCATGAGCGACGCGGCGGTCAAGGCCAAGACCGGCAAGGACTGGGCCGGTTGGTTCGGCGCGCTCGACAAGGCAGGCGCCGCAAGACTCAAGCATCCGCAAATCGCGCGACTGTTGCACGAGAAGCACGGCGTGCCCGGCTGGTGGTCGCAGATGGTGACTGTGGAGTACGAGCTGGCGCGCGGCATGCGCGTGCGTCATCAGACCGCAACCGGCTTTTCCGTGTCAGCCTCGAAGACGATTGCGACGACGGTATCCGCGCTTTACGCAGCGACGGCTAGCGCGGCCAAGCGCAAAGAGTGGTTGCCGAAAGGCGAGCTCGAGGTGTCGTCGCAAACCAAAAACAAATATTTCCGCGGCACCTGGAACGGCGGCGCGCGACTGGAGGTCGGGTTTTACGCGAAGGAGGGCGGCAAGGCGCAGATCGCCGTTCAGGTGAACAAGCTCGCCAAGCGCAGCGACGTGGATCGCGAGCGGGCCGCGTGGAAGGCGGCCCTCCTGAAATTGCAAAAGCTGCTCGAAGCGTGAGCTAGAGTTTGGCGACGCGTGCCGCGCCGTCCGAGCGCGTGTAGACACGAACCTTCTCGCCGGTACTGAAATTCTGATCGGCCGGTTGCACGATGGCGAGTGTTTCTGCGCCGCCTTCCAGCTCGACCAGAATCTCCCAGGCGCGCTTCTCCGTGGCCTTTTTCTCGGCCTTCTGCCCGACGATCGCGCCGGCGACCGCACCGACGGCGCCCGCGATTGCCGAGCCGGCCCCGCCACCGACCGTAGCACCGAGCGAATAGCCGATCAGACCACCGCCGTACGTGCCGATCTGGCCGTCTTCCTTGCCCTCGATCGTTGCTTCGGTGATCTGCTTGACGGTCGCTTCCTGAACGATCCATGGCCTGCCGGCATCGTTGCGCCCGTACATGTTGGTGCTGCTGGTGGCGCATCCCGCGAGCAGGCCGAGCATCAACAACCCGACAATCGAGTGAATTCGCATGGCAGTGTTCCTTTTTTTCCTGTCCGCGGACCGTACGTCGGTGAATTCTGCGCCCGCGCTCCTGAACCGCAGTTAACTGGGCCGTCACGATTGGACGTAGACTCTTCCCATGCCGACCAGCGCTGCTTCGAAGACGCCGGACGAATGAGCAGCGAGGTCTGCGCCGAGCGCTCCAGGCCCTGGGTTCTGGCGGCGACGATCCTTGGATCGAGCACCGCGTTCATCGATGGCTCCGTCGTGTCCGTTGCTCTGCCCGCGATTCAGTCCGACCTCGCTGCGCCCGTCAGCCAGGTGCAATGGATCGTCAACGCCTACATGCTGCTGCTCGGTGCGTTGATTCTGATCGGCGGCGCATCCGGCGACCGCTTCGGACGGCGACGGATATTCATCATCGGCGTGCTCGTCTTCACGGCGGCTTCCGTCGCGTGCGGCCTTGCGCCGAATGCGGCTGCGTTGATAGCAGCTCGAGCGTTGCAAGGTGTCGGAGGAGCGCTGCTCGTACCGACCAGCCTCGCGATCATCAGTGCCGCGTTTCCGGAGAAGGAGCGCGGGCGAGCGATCGGCACCTGGGCCGGCGCTTCGGCACTCACGACTGCACTCGGCCCGGTGCTCGGCGGATGGCTGACCGATTCGGTGTCGTGGCGCGCGATCTTCTTCATCAACGTCCCAGTCGCGGCGATCGCGCTCGCGATCACGCTGTGGCACATGCCCGAGAGCCGCAACCGTGACGCCCAGAAGATCGACTGGCTCGGCGCGGTGCTGGCTGTCGCCTGCTTGGGATGCCTCGCGTATGGGTTGACGCTGGCGTCGGAGGCCGACTGGGCCGATGCACGAGTGATTGCCGCTATGGTGATTGGCGCCGCCGTGCTTGCAGCGTTCCTCTGGTTCGAAGGGCGTACACGCTCGCCCATGATGCCGCTGCAGCTGTTCCGCGATTCCGACTTCGCCGGCGCCAACGCGATCACGTTGCTGCTCTACTTCGCGCTCAGCGGCGCGATGTTCTTTCTTCCCTTCAATCTGATTCGCATCCAGGGATATCCCGCCGCCGCGGCCGGCGCCGCGTTCCTGCCGCTGAGCCTGATCATGGGGTTGCTGTCGCGCTGGTCCGGCGGGCTGATCGAGCGCTACGGACCGCGACGCTTGTTGATCGTCGGCCCGACGATAGCGGCGGTGGGACTGGCGCTGTTCGCTGTGCCCGGCATCGGCGGGTCCTATTGGGCGACGTTCTTTCCGCCGATGGCCATTCTCGGCTTCGGCATGGCAGTCAGCGTCGCGCCGTTGACGACTACGGTCATGCGTGGAGCAGAAGATCGTTACGCTGGCGTTGCATCGGGCATCAACAATGCCACCGCGCGCGTGGCCGGCATGCTTGCAGTCGCATTGCTGGGATCGATTGCGGTCGGCGTGTTCGGACGCGCCCTGGACCACCGTCTGGATCGTCTGCAGCCCGCGCCCGAAGTAAGATCGGCGCTGCGGGGGGAAGTCCAGAAGTTGGCCGAGGCAGCGGTACCGAAGAACGTCGCCCGCGCCGAGCGGCCGGTTCTGGAACGCGCGTTGCACGAGTCGTTCGTGCGTAGCTTCAAGGTCGTGTCGCTGATCGCGGCCGCACTCGCGGCGTTGAGCGCAGCAGTGGCCTGGTTGACGATCGACAGGAAGAAAAGATGAAGAACAAACTCGTCGGACTGCTCGTGCTCATGCTGTTACAGGTGGCACGTTCGTGGGGCGACCCGGTGCCGGGATTGCTCGACGTGCAGTGGAACGAAGGCGCCGAAGACTGCGCGAAAGCGACGATGGCGCCCATCCAGGTTCACCAATACGAGCCGCAGACTTACATCCTGCGCGAAAGCTTCTGCTCGGACTTCGAAGCTCCGTTGCTGTACTTGCTGATCGGCGATGACGAAGCGCTGCTGGTCGATACCGGCGCCACGGAAGACTCGGCGCAGATGCCGCTGGTGAAGACAGTCATGGATCTGCTGCCCGCCAAGGGCGACGCAAAGATTCCGCTGCTGGTTCTGCACAGCCACGGGCACGGCGATCACCGCGCCGCGGACGCGCAATTCAAAGTCGTCCCCGGAGTCATCGTCGTGCCGCCGGAAGTCGAGGAGTTGCGCACGACGCTCAACTTGCCGCAATGGCCCGAAGGCGTCGCGCATCTCGCGCTCGGCGGCCGCACGGTCGAAGTGATCGCGGCTCCCGGCCATCAGCCTGCACACGTGATCTTCTACGACGATCGAACGGCGCTGCTGTTGACCGGCGATTTCCTGTTGCCGGGACGCCTGATGGTCGACGACCTCGGCGCGTATCGGGCGAGCGCACAGCGGCTGGTCACCTTTCTCGGCGATCGGCCGGTCAGCCACGTGCTCGGCGCTCACATCGAGCTCGACGCCAAGGGCGAGCTGTTTCCGGGCGGTTCGCAGCATCATCCGAACGAGCGCGCGCTGGCGCTGACGAAGGCGGACGTGCTCGGCCTGCCCGCGGCGCTGGCAGACTTCAACGGCTTCTACGCCTCCCACCCCAATTACGTCGTCACCAACCCGAAGCGCAATCTGTTGGCGATGGCGACGGGTGTGGTGCTGTTGCTCGTTGCGGCCGTGTGGGGTTGGCGTCGCATGCGAAGGCGCAAAGCGTCATGACCGAGCCTCGTGAGCTGTTTACCGCGCGCGAGCACCTGGCGCGCGGCGAAGCGAGCTATCGATCGGCCGCGGGGCTGGCGGAACTGGAGCAGGGCATCGCTCTGCTGGACGACGTGATGTCGGGCAAGGACGCGAGCCATCGCTCGATCGCCGCGAACATCGCCAAGACCTACGCGACACGCATCTATCGCAGCATCGGCGCGCTGCTCGAAGCGGATCGCGCGGTCCCCGAGCCGCAACTGGAGCATCTGTTCAAAGTCGTGCTGGTGTTCGATCAGAGCGAGATCGAGCTGCCCGATAACGCGCGCACCGTCAAGGTCGAGATCGCTCGGCGGCTGATCGACCGTTATTACGAGGGCCACTCTCCGGAGTACAAGCGCCAGGCGCTCGAACAACTGACCAAGATCACGAAGTAACGCTAACCGCCGACCGCCAGCCGCTTCTCGCCGAGATGTTGGCTCAAGCACCGCTTCAACTGCTCACGATCCAGCGGCTTGGTCAGGTAATCGTCCATCCCGGCGCGGCGACAGTCTTCTGCGGCGCCCTTCATGGCGTGTGCCGTCAACGCGATGATCGGGACGCGGCTCGCTCCGCCCGATTCGCGCTCCTCGCGGCGGATTTCGCGCGTGGCCTCATAGCCGTCGAGTTGCGGCATCTGGCAATCCATCAGGATCAAATCGTACGTGCCGCGACGCCAGGCTTCGACCGCCTGGCGGCCGTCCTGGGCGACGTCGACGACGAAGCCCTCCTTCTCCAGCACGCGCGAGGCGACCTTCTGGTTGACGACGTTGTCTTCCGCCAGAAGGATGCGCGGCCGGCGATCGGGAACTGCCGGCGGCGGTGTTAGGACCAGTGCCGGCAGCGGATTCTCCGCGACGACCGCCGCTTCGCTGGCGACCGCCTCGGCCTCAGCCGGCGAGAAGTCGCTGAATGCCGCGTCCTGGGTCATCGACGTCGCGATCGTGAACCAGAACGTCGAGCCCATCCCCGGGATGCTCTCGACGCCGACGGTGCCGCCCATCAGCTCGGCGAGCCGCTTGACGATGGACAAGCCGAGGCCCGTTCCGCCGTAGCGACGAGTGGTCGACGCGTCGACCTGCGTGAACGTGTTGAACAGCACCGCGCGCCGTTCCGGCGCGATGCCGATGCCGGTATCGCACACCGCGATGCGTACGGTCAGATCCGGATCGCGGCGATTCACCACGCGCACGTCGACCGTGATTTCGCCGCGCTCGGTGAACTTCGCAGCGTTGCCGCCGAGATTGACCAGGATCTGCCGGATCCGCGCGGCGTCGCCCAGGATGTAGGCGGGCAGACGCGGATCGATGACCGCGCGCACCGGCACGCCCTTGGCTTGCGCAGGGACGCTCACGAGGCGCACTGCGTCCTGGATCAAGGCACGCAGGTCCAGCGGCGCGCGTTCCAGGTCCAGCTTGCCGGCTTCGACTTTCGAGAAGTCGAGGATGTCGTTGATGATGCGCAGGAGCGAGGACGCGCTGTCGCGAATCGTCTCGACGTACTCGCGCTGGGCCGGGTCCAGTTTCGTGTCGAGCACCAGCTCCGTCATGCCGATGACGCCGTTCATCGGGGTGCGGATCTCGTGACTCATGTTGGCGAGGAACTGCGACTTCGCGCGCGTCGCCTGCTCGGCGGCTTCCTTGGCATGGGCGAGGTCCCGGGTGCGCTCTTCGATCAGAACTTTCAGCTCGCGCGAGCGCCGCTGCAGCTGTTGCTCGCGCAGACGGAAGATCAGGAACCCGAGCAGCAGCACCGGCACGATGCAGACGACCTTGAACCACGCCGTCTCGTAGAAGTGCGGCAGCAGCTCGAACGATTGCGCGGCACCGATCTCGTTCCAGACGTCGTCGTCGTTGCTGGCGATGACGCGGAACACGTACTTGCCCGGCGGCAGACCGGTGTAGTACGCGGTGCGACGCGTGTTCGCTTCGACCCAGTCGGCCTCGTAGCCTTCGAGCTTGTAACGGAAGCGCACGCGCTCCGGCGCGAGCATGCTCATCGCTGCGTAATGAAATTCCCAGCTCGCGCTGCCCGGCGGCGCGCGCAGCTCGCCATTCAGATCGAGCGCTTGCCCGTCCGCGATGACGCTTTCGAGGACCACCGGAGGCGCGAGCTCATTGGTGCGGATGCGGCCCGGATCCACGCGCACGATGCCGCGGATGCTCGGCAGCCACAGCGTGCCGTCGGTCGCCCGATAACCCGCGCGAGTGTTGCCGCCAGCGAATTCGCTGGTCCGCAAGCCGTCAGCAATGTGATACGCACGGACGTGCGGCGCGGACGAGCCTGGGCGCGCCACCAGCATTTCGAGCTCTTTGCGTGCGACGGCGAACAGGCCGCGATTGGTCGCGAGCCACAACGAGCCGCGTGCGTCTTCCACGACCTGCAGCATGTTTTCGCGCAGCGCCGGCGCAGCCTGCGCCAGCGAGACGAAGCGCCCATCGCGATAGTAGACGAGCCCTTCGAGCGTGCCGAACCACAGCGCGCCGCTCTCGTCTTCGTGGATCGACACGATGCGCGGGCTCGGCAAGCCGTCGGCAACGCCATACCGATGCAGTTCGTCGCCTTCGAGCAGCAGCAGCCCGAACGCATCAGTCGCGATCCACATGCGGCCGCGTCGGTCCTCGTATACGAGGCTTGTCATGAAGGAGCCGATCCCTCGCAGCGCCGCGGGAGCCGGCACGAGGCGACCGTTGACGACCATGTCCATGCCGATGTTCGTGCCGATCCAGACGCGGCCGGTGTGATCCTGCGCGATCGCCTTTACCGAGTCGCCGCTCAGGCCTTCTGCCGTGCTGAACCGGGTCAGCCGACCGCCCTGCAATCGATAGGCGCCGCGGCCCTGCGTGCCGAACCAGATTGCGCCGGAGCGGTCTTCGAGCACGGCGCGCACGCGCACGTCTTTCAGCCCGAGCCGCGGTGACAGGTACTCGAACTTGCCCTGGGAGTAGTGCGTGAGCCCGGCATCGGTGCCGAACCACAGGCTTCCGTCGCGACCCGGCGCCACGCTCCACGTGAGACTGCCGGGCAAGCCTTCGGCCGGACCGTACGGGATGAACTTGCCCGTGTGCAGACGCTCGAGGCCGGCGCCGAAGGTGCCGAGCCACAGGCTGCCTTCGGGATCTTCCACCAATGCACGAATGTCGTTGCTGGTGCGCTCGCGCATGTCGAGCCAACTCGGCTCGCCGTCTCCCAGGCGCAGCAGGCCCGCGCCGGTCGTGGCGACCCAGAGGTTGCTATCACGATCGCGCAGGATCGCACTCACTGCAGCGCCGAGGTTCTGCGCGCCGGCATAGGGTTCGAATTGACCATCGCGGCCGCGGAACAGCCGGCCGTCTTCGGTGCCGATCCAGAGAGCGCCGTCGTCGTCTTCGAATATCGCACGCACCGCGTCGCTTCCGGCGCTGTCGGCGACATGGACTTTCTCGAAGCGTTCCCCTGAGCGGCGATACAAGCCGCCGATATTCGTGGCGGCCCACACCGAGCCGTTGTTGCCCACCTGTAGTGCGCGAATCGCGGTGTCCGCGAGCCCTTGCTCGCGTCCGTAAGAGCGCACGCCCGTGCCACCAATTTCGAACAGCGCCCGGTCGGTGCCGACCCAGACGTGACCGTCGTTGCCGGAGACGATGGCGCGAATGTAGCCATCGCTCAGGCCCGGCTCGTCGCAGGCTTTGAATTGTCCGTGGGCGAAGGTCAGTACGCCGACGCGCGTGCCGATCCACAGGCGCCCATCAGCATCGACATGGAGCTTGGTGATGACGCGCGAGCGCAGTTGCGGCGTGTTGCTGCGATCGAAAACGCTGAAGCGCACGCCATCGAAGCGTACGAGTCCCTCGTGAGACGCCAGCCACAGGTACCCATCCGGCGTGCGCGCGAGAGCTTCGACCGAGTTCTGCGGCAGACCCTGCTGGATCTGCCAGTTGTCGAACACGTACTGACTGACGGTCAGGTGGGGATCTAACGCCTGCGCCGGCCGTGCAATCGCGAACAGCACACAGGCCGCGGTCAGCAGCCACATGGCTGCCCCGGCTGTGCGACCTGCGATTGCGCGACATGGGTGCGACATGGGCCTGGCTGACGGCACAGCAATAAAAGACAAGACTCGGGGGGCCGTCAGGTACGAATATCGGCGGAACGGCTCGCGGCTGGAGATCCCGCTGCGGCAAAATGTGTGAACCAGGTCGGCTTGGGCGAGGAGCAAGGCAACATATGTCCGAAACACGGGCTCGAACCCTGTCCTACGGGGCGCTCAGATCGGCCCTGATCGGTTACGGCGTGCTCGCGTTCACATTTTTTCCGCCGACCCGCACCTTGATGCTGTGGGGCGTCGGCGTGCAGATCGCGCTCATGATTGCGCGGAAACTGGTCGAGCGGCAGGTTCGCGATCCGGCAATTGCCGGGCAGGTGCTGACGCTGCTGGAGCTGCTCGGCGACGGCGCCACCGTCGCGTTGTTTGCCATCGCGACGCTCGGCGGCATCCTGCGAGTAGAACAACAAATCTGAGGAAGCATGATGAGTGACCACTACGAGGGCGGTTGCACGTGCCGCGCGGTGCGCTATCGGATGACCAGCAAGCCGATGTTCGTGCATTGCTGCCATTGCCGCTGGTGCCAGCGCGAGACCGGCGCATCGTTCGCGCTCAACGCACTGATCGAGAGCAATCGGGTCGAGTTGCTGCAAGGTCAGCCGGAGGTGATCGACACACCGTCCAACAGCGGCAAAGGACAGAGAGTCGCACGTTGCCCGGTGTGCAGGATCGCGCTGTGGAGCAACTACGGCGGCAGCGGCGATGTGGTCCGCTTCATTCGCGTCGGCACGCTCGACCAGCCGGATCGCTGTCCGCCCGACATCCACATTTTCACTTCATCGAAGCAACCGTGGGTCGTGCTGCCGCCCGACGCGCACGCCGTGCCCGAGTACTACAGCAGCAAGAATGTCTGGCCCGCGGAAAGTCTCGCACGTCGAGCGGCGGTCCTGGGGTAAAGCCATGCTACAGCTACGTCCTAATTGCGAATGTTGCGACAGAGATCTGCCGCCGGACTCGACCGAGGCGCTCATCTGCTCCTTCGAGTGCACGTTCTGCGTCGCGTGTGTGACAACTGTACTGAAGGGCAAGTGTCCGAACTGCGGCGGCGAGCTCGTCGCCCGGCCGCGGCGCCCGGCTGAGAAGCTCGTGAAATATCCGGCGTCCACGCAACGAGTGCTGAAACCGCAAGGCTGCGCCGGCGCAGCCTGAAATTTCCGCGCAAAACTACCTTCCGCAGCAAAGGTTCTGAGCTGCGGAGGGATTCGACGACTCACCAACGTTAGTCCGCGCTTCCGTCGCAGCGCACTGCCCGTGCGCACGCCGCACGGGCATTTTGTGTTCCATCGATCACCTGGCCCTGAATCGAGGAGGCAATCGCTGTGAACACCCTGACGAGATCCCTGCTGTCGATCGCGGTAGCTGCAACGCTCGCTGCTTGCGGCGGAGGCGGCGGCTACGGCGGAGGCGGCAACAACAACCCGCCACCACCGCCGCCCGTAACGCTCGCCGACGCGCAATTCGTGTTGGAGCGCTTCGACGGTCTCGGTGTCAGCAGCAACGGCGCCAACGACGCGGCCACCGACGCCGCCGGCAAGTTCAAGTTTGCGAGCGGTCAGGACGTGCGGCTGTTCGTCGGCACGGGCGCGAACAAGCTGACCATCGGCACCGTTACGCCGACTGCCGTGAATGGCGGCGTCGCGCCGATCGGCCTGCAGGATCTCAAGGAAGTGCAGAACGATCAGGACCAGGTGCTCGGCAACATCCTCGTGCTGCTCCGCGCGCTCGATGCGGACGGCGATCCCACCAATGGCGTGAAGATCGACGCAGCGGCCAACACTGCAGTCGCGAACGCGATAGCGGGCGGCAAGACCGTCAACTTCAACCAGACTGCTGCCGCATTCGCCGCAGATCCGGTGATCGTCGCGCTGCTCACTGCACTGAACCGTCAGCTCGGTGATGCGAAGGCAGCCTTGATCGACTTCAGCGAGCTGTTTCGCCAGAGCCGCTCGAGCTCGATCGCACTGACGAGCGATGACACGCGGCTGGTCGTCGTGAACAGGCAGAAGGCCTCGGCGTCCGTGTTCCGGGTCAGAGATGCCAATGGCGCCGATGTCAACGAGCCGCCCGTCGAAGTGGCAGTCGGCAAGGAGCCGCGCTACGTAGCGATCACTCCCGACAACAAGCGCGCGCTGGTGACCAATACCATCGAGGGCTCGGTGTCGATCATCGATCTGACCGCGGCGAAGCCGGCGGTGGTCGGTCAGCCGATCAGCGTCGGCGTCGAGCCGCGCGGGATCGCGATCACGCCGAACGGCAAGTTTGCGTTCGTCGCCAACTTCACGATCGGCCAGGTGACGGTGATCAACCTCGATACGCTCGCCGTCGTCGGCTCGGTCAAGACCGGCGGCAATCCGCAGGCGATCGCCATCAGCAACGACGGCGACAGGAACGATCGCGACGAGCGGGTGTTCGTGACGCGCATGTTCGGCGAGGTGATCGATCCGGCGCGGCCGGACGGCTTCGACGATTCGAAGCAGGGCGTCATCGACACGTTCACAGTCGGCGCCGCCGTCGACGGCACTGCGCAGGCCGCGCAGATCGCGCTGGCGCCGTTCGACTCCGGCTTCAAGGCGGACCGTCGCCAGTTCTGTCAGGAAAGCCGCGACCAGATCGAAGGCACGGTGATTGTTCCGAATACCCCGCCATTGATCTTCTTCAATAGCGGCAAGGACGGAACGGACAACGGCCTGACGGACGATCTGGCGAATCCGACGTTCTGCGTCGGCGATCCCAACGATCTCACGAAGCTCGCCGCCGTGCCGCAGCTGGTCTATCCGAACATGCTGTACGCGGCGCTGATCCGCGGCCGGCACCTGTACGTGCCGAACGTCGGTGCTTCGCCCGAGCCGCCGGTCAGATTCAACGTCAACGTGCAGGGCCTGGTCGGCGTCGTGGATCGTACGGTCGGCAACGCCGGCGCGGAGGACAAGGCACTGTCGCTGAATCTGAACGCGCAGGTCGGGAAGGAGACCGTGGTCGGCGACCCGCGGGCGACGCTGGACAAGCTGTTCCTGAACGATCTCGTGGCGGTCGACGCAGACCGCGGCGGTCGCAACTTCCTGTTCGTCAGCCGGGGCGGCAACTATGTGCTGCGCGCCGGTCTCGACGCCAACGGCAAGCTCAACATCCTCGACACCGGCGCGCCGCAGAAAGCGAAGCGCCTGCAGACCGGCAACATGCCGACCGGCATCGTGATGAGTAACGATGGCACGCGCGCCTACACCGACAACGAGCTGAACATGTCGGTGACCGCGCTCGACCTGACCAACAACGTGGTTCTCGCTCGCGACATGGAGTCCAGCAAACCACCGGCGCTCGGCACTCAGGAGCATCGGAATCTCGTCGGCAAGCTGGTGTTCTTCACGGCGCTCGGCGTGCCGGACAGCGGCGTATTCGACACGGAGCTGCGCAACATCGTCCCGCTGCAGCACCGCGGCAAGGCATCGGACAACGCGTGGTCGAGCTGCTCCTCGTGTCACGAGGATGGTCATAGCGACAACGTCACGTGGATCTTCGAGACCGGTCCGCGCCAGACGATCCCGCTCGAAGGCATGTTCACGCACGACGTGCCTGACGTCGCCAGCCGGCTGAAGGATCAGCGCGCGCTGAACTGGAGCGCGGTGCGCGGCTCGAACACGGACTTCAACCAGAACGCCATCGGCATTCAGGGCGGTACCGGCTTCGCGAAGGAAACCGCGACCGGCGATCGCTCAGCGTTGGTGTTCAACCACGGTCCGGTGTTCGGCATCAGCGACTCACTCGACGCCTTGCAGGAGTGGGCGACGACGATCCGCGCGCCGATCGTTCCCGACCTGGCTAACGAAGCGGCCGGTCGTGCGGTGTTCGACGCGAACTGCGCGTCGTGCCACGGCGGTGCGAAGTGGAGCAAGAGCCAGGTCACGCAAGCGTTCCTGTTCGGGGACGCCGGCAACGGTCTGGTGGCGACCTTCCCGCGCAATCCGATCGGCGCCGGCTTCTTCGAGCTGGATCCTCCGGTCACCGGTACTCCGGGCGTCAAGCCGTTCGACCCGGCGCTTGCAGTCAACGGACCGCAGCTGCTGTCGATCACGCGGGATGCAGTCAAGGTGAACATCCTCGACGACGTGGGCACTTTCCTCAAAGCAGGCCCACTGGAGATCCGCGGCGCGGCGGCCGTCGCCGGGCAGTCCACGCAAGGCTTCGGCGCATTCGGCGGTGCGGGCTTCAACTCGCCCTCGCTCCTCGGTCTGAGCATGTCGGCGCCGTACTTCCACGACGGCTCGGCCCAGACGCTGGAGCAGGTCATGGCGAAGCACACGCTGGTGAAGGGCGGGCCGACGATCAGCACCGTGCTGACCGCGCAACAGGTCAAGGACGTGCTCGACTTCGTCCGCAGCATCGACGACAACACGGCGCCGTCGGCCTCGGAGATGGACAAGTTCCTGGAGGCACATCCGGTCGTGCGATAACTCCCGGCGCCGCGGGCTCCCCGTGCACCGCGGCCCCTTCTAAGCCGCACACTTCGGTGTGCGGCTTTTTTTTCCGAGCCGGAAATCGAACATGACGTGCTCGCGCGTGCCTGGGTCGCCACCGACCGAGGCGTAGAGCCGCATCGCTGCGGTGTTGTCTCGATCCGTCAGTACCCATGCCTGGGTACAGCCGAGCGCGCGCCCCGCATCGAACAGCATGCGAAGCAGGGACTGGGCAATGCCCTGCCGCAGATGCGTCGGCGCGACGGCGACTTCGTTGATCCACAACTCGGCCGGCTTGTCTGGATGCACGTAGTGCACGCCTGAAGCGAAGCCGACGACGATGCCCGCATCGATAGCCACCGCGAGGTGATGTCGATCGTCGCCGAGGAATTCCTGCGCCAGCGCCGCCTGGACCGGGCCGTCGAAGAGATCGGCTGCAACCCGGTCGAGTACGGCGGCGTCGCCGGCGCCCAGCATTCGATATTCGAGTGTCATTGGCGGATCTTCGCACGCAGTTCCGATTGGCCGTATAGTCGACCAGGAGGAGTTGCGGATGGCGAGCTGGCAGGCAAGAACAACGAGCTTCGTGTTGCGGCACTGGTTCAAGCCGCGATTGGCGCGGACGCCGGACGCTTTTGCGGCTCGCAAAGTGATGAGCGGCGGGTCGCCGATGCCCGCGCCGCGCGGCGCGCAAGCAACTGCCGCCACTGTGGGAGGCATCGCCGGAGAGTGGATGACCGCCGACGGCGTGCCGACAGTCGCGACGCTTCTCTACCTGCACGGCGGTGGCTACTTCGCCTGCACGCCTCAGACGTATCGCGCGGTCACTGCTTCGTTCGCGATTGCCGGGTTCAAGACGTTTGCGCCGGACTATCGGCTCGCGCCGGAGAATCCATTTCCGGCGGGGCTCGAAGATGCCGTCGCCGCTTATCGAGGCTTGCTCGAGACGCATTCACCTCAGCAGCTCGTCGTCGCGGGTGACTCAGCGGGCGGCGGGCTCAGCATGGCGTTGATGTTGTCGCTGCGCGAACGCGGGATGCCATTGCCGGCCGCAGCTGCGTTGTTCTCGCCGTTCGTCGACCTGGCCGCGACGGGCGAATCCGCGCGCACCAACAGCGAACGCTGCGCGATGTTCGACAGTGAGTCGTTCGGCCGCGCGGCGCAGTACTACCTGGGCGATCGCGATCGCCGCGCACCCCTCGCATCGCCGCTGTATGCGGAATTGCAGGGCCTGCCGCCGTTGTTGATCCACGTCGGTGCCGACGAAACATTGCTGGACGATTCGCGGCGGCTCGCAGAACGAGCGCAAAAGGCTGGCGTGAAGACACAGATCAAGATCTGGCCAGCCGTCCCGCATGTCTGGCAGCTGTTCCAGCGCTGGGTGCCGGAAGGCCGCAGCTCGCTGCGGGAAGCAGGGATGTTCTTCGCGCGCGAGGTCGGAGCTGCTCAGTAAACGCGGCGTCCGATGTGACGCAAGCGGATACGCGGATCGACGTGTACCGGGTGGCCCGCCTTCGCGGCGAGCTCGCAGAAGGAATAGTCCTCGGACAGGAACTCGCCGTCGACCACGCAGCTGCGAAAGAAGTGGTGCGTGGTCTGTCCATCCGCTCCGCGATAGGCCGCGACGTTGCCGGCACGCGTCAGGTCGGTGAGCACGCGGCGTTCGACCTTGAGGAAGCCTGCGCCGGCGTGCCGCACGGCAAACGGCTTGCCCGCAGCGATCTGGCGCTCGACGGTCGCATCCTGGGGCTCGAACACCCAACCGCCCTGGTCACGCTTGCGCGGGTACATGCCGCTGGTCACGCCGTGCGGGGAGCGCAGCAGCGTTTCGAGATCGCCACGGCCGAAGCCGATATCGCCGTCGATCATCACGAGCGTCGTGCAATCGCTGGCGAGGAACTGACCGGCGAGCATGTCGCGCGCCAGCGAGATGTTCGCCTGACCTTCGACGCACGCCCACGCGTAATACAGGCCGTGACACTGCAGCAGGCCGTTGATGAAGTCGCGCTCCGCGCGCCCATCGTGCAACGGCGTTGCGATCAGCACCTTCATCGTCGCTCCTGTATTAGAAGCTGCGCTGGAAGCGCAGGCCGAAGCTCACGTCCTGGAAGTCGATCAGCTGGTAACTCTGCAGCCGCTGATACTCGATATAGCCCGAGACGCCGTGCTTGAACTGCGCCGAGAAGCCGGCCGCGAGCCGCCAGTACGAGCGGTCCGGATTGTCCGTTTCCACCAGGATCGGCGGTGTCGGATTGCTGCCGGCGTCGAACGGATCCGCGGCGAATCGCACGCCGAACACTTCGACCTGATCCTCGAACTCGCGCACGAAGTCGGTGCGCAGATGCGGCAGCAGCACACCCCACGACACGTTCCATGCGTAGGTCAG
>DATNFA010000068.1:0-27538 GCA_035606615.1 Steroidobacteraceae bacterium | reverse complement strand
TACCGACGACCAGCTGCGGCACACGCTCGCGCAGCATGTATTCGCCGCGCCGGTTGCGAATGATCTCGCCGGCTTGCAGCAGCTCGTCCAGCTGCGAATGCAGGAGCCGCCGTGTGGCCTTGCCATCGCCGCCGATGCGCGCCGCCAGCTCGTCGAACGTGAGCGGTCGTCCGGCTTCACGCAATGTATTCACCACGCGGGCCTCGGCGGCCGGCGCTTGCGAGCGCGCCGAATGCGCGCCGCTCTTCTGTGCTTTCTTGGTTGTTTTCTTCGTTGACTTCATCTACTTGCCGTTTTGTTGACACCCCGGAATACCACCGGTAGATTGCGCGCCTCGTCCGGGACCCCGGGCGAGATTCCCATCCTTGCCCAGGTGGCGGAATTGGTAGACGCGCTGGTTTCAGGTACCAGTGGAGCGATCCGTGGAGGTTCGAGTCCTCTCCTGGGCACCAGCTTCCTTTCCTGCCCGCGGCCCCTCTGGCGCCGCGCAGTATGCACACCCGATCCCACCGGCACCAATCTAGGTAAGCTAGCCCTGCAAATTGGGTAGGCCTTCCGATTCGGCGCGGTACCCCGCGCTGGCACGATGCTTCCCGCTCGGAATGACCGGGCGATCCTTCTGGAGTAACGCTCAATGCCTCGCTATCTCGTCGAACGAGAGTTCCCCGACGGCCTCGACATTCCCATGAACGAAGCCGGCGCGGATGCATGCCGCAAGGTCATCGAGCGCAATGCCGAATATGGGGTCACCTGGGTCCATTCCTACGCGACACCCGATCGCAAGCGCACGTTCTGTATCTACGACGCGCCCACGCCGGAGGCGATCCGCCGCGCCGCAGCCTGCAACAAGCTGCCGGTCCAGCAGATCACCGAGGTGCGTGTGCTCGATCCGTACTTCTATTTCGTGTGAGCGAGCGGCGGGACCCATCGTCACTATCGGAGATTGCAATGAAGAAGCTGATCGCAGTACTGGGCTGCCTGCTGTTCGCCAGCGCCTTTGCGGGTGAGCCCGCCAAGCCGGCCGCGGACGCACAGTCGGGTGCCAAGGTGCACCGTTATCTGATCGAGCGCACTTTTCCTGCCGGCGCGCTCGAAGGCCTGGATGCCGCAACCAAGGCGAAGGTCAACAGCAACAACGCCTCGGTGGGCGTGAAGTGGATCCAGTCGTACGCCAACGCGGACAAGACCAAGACGTTCTGCGTCTACGAAGGTCCGAGCGAGGCGGCAGTGCGCAAGGCCGCGGAGCTGAACAAGCTGCCGGTGGACAGCGTCATGGAAGTGCCGGTCACGTTGCTGCCGAAATGAGGTTGTGCGGAGTCAGGCTTCAGCCTGACTCCGCCGGCTTCTTGCTCGCCAGCGCGATCGCCTCGGCGCGCGAGGACACACCGAGCTTCGTGAAAATCGCCGAGACGTGATGATCGACCGTCTTGGTCGTGACGAACAGCCGCTTCGCGATCGCCGAGTTGCGCAGGCCCTGCGCCAGCAGCTCGAAAATCTCCGCTTCGCGCTTCGTCAGTCCATGCGTATTCGTGCGGGTCGAAGTGCGTGAGCCGTGCGGGATGCGACGCATGCCCTGTTCGCGCATCCGGCGGCGCAATGCATTGGCTGCTGCCGTCGTACCGAGCCGTTCCAGGATCGTGAGCGCTTCGAGTTGCTGCTGCTCGCCGCCGCCCGATGCCAGGGCATTTGCCTGCTCGTACGGACAGCCCAGCGCCTGCCATGCCTGAGCGGCGCCGCGCCAGTCGCCGGAAATCTCCAGCGCATACGGTTCTGCGATATCGGTCGGCGGCTTCACGAACGCACCGGCACGCCACAGCCACAACGCGAGCTCGCCTTTCATCCACAAATCGCCGCGCGTCGACGCGCGGTCATACACCGGCTGCACTTCCCGCGCGATGCGTTCGCGGTCGCCCGCGATCCAGGCCTCGTCCGCCGCAGCCAGCGCGACGCCGCTGAGCCGCTGCATTTCCATCGTCCGAGCGGCGAGCGTGCGCGCTTCCTCGAACGGCGTGGTCACGTCCGGATCGCCGCGGCGAATGCGCAAGTGCGCCAGAATCGTGAGTGCCGGGATGCGCGCGATCGGTGCGCTGCCGGCTTCCGAGACGATCGACTGCGCGTCCTCGGCGGCGCTGAGCCAGTCGCCCTGCTCAAAGCGCGCGCGGCCGCGCCACGCCATCATGTAGAAGCGCCACGAGTCGAGATCGTGTCGCTCGCAATACGTGAGTCCTTCGCTGAGATAGCGCGCCCCGGCGCTGTATTGCTTGCGCTGGATGGCCATCGCTGCAAGGTTCGTGTACGCGCGCGCGGCGTGCTCCTGGAACCCTCGTGCGAGCGCGAGCGTCAGGCTGCGAGTCAAATCATCCCAACCCGCATCGTCGCCGGCGATCAGCCGCGCGGTACCGAGATTGTTGAGCGCATGGCAGGAAATCTCGTCGTAGCCGGCTTGCTCCGCGAGCTGCAGCGTCCGCTGCGCCCATTGCAGTGCCGAGTCGGCGTCCGCGGCCAGCATGTCGAGCTGCGCGCGATTGCTGTACGCCATCGCGAGCTCCGGGCCCGGTGGCAGCGATTCGAGCGCGGCGACGGCCGCGGCACC
Organism: Steroidobacteraceae bacterium; assembly: GCA_035606615.1. GTDB lineage: Bacteria > Pseudomonadota > Gammaproteobacteria > Steroidobacterales > Steroidobacteraceae > Steroidobacter. The sequence goes on along the minus strand of DATNFA010000068.1, from coordinate 24,945 downwards.
GTATTCGTCGGCTTCGGCGCGACGACCTTCCAGCCAGCTGAGGCGTGACAGCCAGCGCAGCGCATCGCCTTCCTGCTTGCGTGCGCCCTGCGCGCGCCAGATCTCGAGTGCTTCGCGGCGCGATTCGATCGCGCGCTCCACCTGATCGATCAAGTAACACTCGTACGACAATTGTTCGAGGAATTGCGCGCGCTCCGCGGGCGGAATGTTGTCCGCATAGCGCAGCGCCGCCTCGTAGTGCGACACCGACTCGCGATGCGCGCCGACCGCCGCCGCATGCGCCGCCGCGGCAGGAGCGAGACGCAACACTTCAGCCCCGTTCCTCGCACCGTCGGCGTGGTGCGCCAGCCGTGCGGGCGCGATACCGGGCCGGGTTTTCAGGATTGCGAGAACCTTGGCGTGCAGACTCTGCTGCTGTGACTGCGACAGCGAGTCTTCGAGCGCGCGCCTCGCGATGTCATGGCGGTACGCGAGCGAGCCCGAATCGTCGCGCACCATGCCGATGCCCAGGCAGCTCTCGATGCCTGCTTCGTCATGTACGCCCGCTTGCTCGAGCAGCCACGCCTCGGCTTTGCCAGGAACGATGCTGACGAGCTCGGCGATCGCGCGTGCGCTCGGGCACAACTTCGCCATTCGTGCGAGCACGACGTCGCGCGCATTCGACGGAATCGATTCGGCGCCGGTCGCAAGCACCTCGGTGACGAAGAACGGATTACCGCCAGTGGTGTGATACAGCTCGTGCGACGAGCGTCCCGCCTGCTTCGCCAGCTTCGCGACCGCGACCTCCGACAGCGGTTGCAGCGGCAACCGGCGCACGATCGAGCACGGCAGGTCGCCGATCACGAAACGACACGGATGACGCGAGCCGACTTCGTCCGTGCGATAGGTCATCACCAGCATCGAGCGCGTGCGCTGCATGCGGCGCCCGAGGAACTTGAGCAGGTCGAAGGTCGCTTCGTCGGCCCAGTGGCAGTCCTCGAACACGACCAGCGCCGGCGGCCCGTGCTCGAGCTCGTCCAGCGCGGCGGTGAAGATGGCATCGCGGCTCGTCTCGGCATTGACGGCGGCGAGAAGCTTGCCCTGCGTCTGGCGCGCGATGTCGTGCAGCGGCGCGAGCGGCCGCGGTGTGAACAAGGCGTCGCACGCTCCCCAGAGCACGCGCGGGGCAGCCCGCTGCTGACGCGAGAACTCCTGCAGCAGGGCGGTCTTGCCGATGCCGGCTTCACCGTGCACCAGGGTGACGCACCCGCCCTGCTCGACCGAGCTCGTCAGCCAATCGTTCAGATCGGCGAAACATTGTTCGCGTTCGAGCAGCTCCACGCAGGCACCCGGGGACAAAGCAGACCGGTGAGTTGTAGACGATTACGCGGCGCAGCGGAAGAGCCTGTTTGGACAGTGGCCAGGGCCAGCGGGGCATATCCGCAAACGGCGCCAGATCGCAGGGGGAGGACCGTGACATATCGGGGAACCGCCGCCGCCGCAGGTCGTTGAGGAGTCATGATCGTTCGACGTCTCAGCCTGCGCCTGAGCATGATCGGAGCGCTGGCCAGCTGCATCGCCAGCGCCTGGGCAGTGCACGCGGCCGACCCGAGTCCCGCGGACTCTCCCTGTCAGAAGTTGACCGGCGCCGACCGCACCGAGTGCGAGCGGCGGGTCCGTGAGCAAGAGCAGGAGCGTGCCGCGGCACCGCAGCCGGAGCCGGACCAGAACGAGCCGCCGCCCGACATCAAGAGCGAAGGCAACGACGACAGCGACACGGCCGATCCGCCCCAGCCCTAGTCGCATTGCTAGAATCCGGGCAGCACTCCGGGAGAGCCGCATGCCTTACGTGGATGGCTTCGTGCTGCCGCTGCCGAAGCGAAACCTCAAGACCTATCGCCGCCTCGCCACCAAGGCCGGCAAGATCTGGCGCGAGCACGGCGCGATGGATTACTGGGAATGCGTTGCCGACGACGTGAAGGCCGGCAAGGTCGCCTCGTTCCCGCGCAGCGTGCGGCTGAAGTCCGGCGAGACGGTGCTGTTCGCCTGGATCGTGTTCAAGTCACGAGCGCACCGCGATCAGGTCAACGCCAAGGTCATCGCCGACCCGCGCCTGGCCGGGATGATGGACGCCAAGCTCATGCCGTTCGATGCCAAGCGGATGATCTATGGCGGCTTCAAGTCGCTGGTACGCGTGCCGCACACCTGAGACATTCGAGATGACGGACCGCCGCCTCACTATCAGCGACGATATTCATCGCTATCTGGTCGAGCACTCGGTGCGCGAGGCCGAAGTGCTCGCCCGCTTGCGCGCCGCGACTGCGTCGCTTCCGGAAGCGCAGATGCAGATCGGGCCCGAGCAGGGACAGCTGATGGCGCTGCTCGCGAAGCTCGTCGGCGCGCAGCGCTGCATCGAAGTCGGCGTGTTCACCGGCTATTCGAGCCTGGCAGTCGCGCTCGCGCTGCCCGAAGACGGCCGCATCGTTGCATGCGATGTGAGCGAGAAGTGGACGGCGATCGCTCGCCGCTTCTGGCGTGATGCTGGAGTCGAGCACAAGATCGAGCTGAAGCTGCAACCGGCGGTGCGCACGCTGGAGCAACTGCTCGCAGCTGGCGAAGCGGGTCGCTACGACTTCGCATTCGTCGATGCGGACAAGCCGGCGTACGACACTTATTACGAGCTGCTGCTGAAGCTGTTGCGGCCGGGCGGCCTGATGGCGCTCGACAACACGCTGTGGTCGGGTGCCGTCGCGAACCCGAACGAGCGCGAGCCGAACACCGTCGCGTTGCGCGCGCTCAACGACAAGCTGCATCGCGACGAGCGCATCGATCTGAGTCTGCTGCCCGTCGGTGATGGGCTGACGTTGGCTCGCAAACGCTAATCGAAGGGATGTTGCAGGATGATCGTCTCGAGCCGGTCCGGCCCGGTCGAGATGATCGCGATCGGCGCGCCGACCAGCACTTCGAGCCGCCGCAGATACGCCTGCGCGTTCTTCGGCAGATCCTCGAACGTCTTCACGCCTTCGGTGCTCTCCTGCCAGCCCGGCAATTCCTCGTAGATCGGCGCGCAGATCGACGCCGCATCGGCGCCGACCGGCAACAGATCGCGCCGCTCGCCGCGCACTTTGTAGCCGACCGCGACCCGCACTGTGTCGAGGCCGTCGAGCACATCGAGCTTGGTGATGCACAGCCCCGTGATGCCGTTGATCTCGACCACGCGCCGCAGACCCGCCGCGTCGAACCAGCCGCAGCGCCGCGGCCGGCCCGTCACTGAGCCGTACTCGTTGCCGCGCACGCGCAGCCGCTCGCCGACTTCATCGTCGAGCTCCGTCGGGAATGGGCCGCTGCCCACGCGAGTCGCGTACGCCTTCGCGACACCGAGCACGTAGTGCAATTGCTGCGGACCGACGCCCGCGCCAGCCGACGCCTGCCCCGCCACGCAATTGCTCGATGTGACGAACGGATATGTGCCGTGATCGATATCGAGCAGCGCAGCCTGCGCACCTTCGAACAGCAGCCGCTTGCCCGCGCGAATCAGCGCATTCACTTCCGCCGAAACGTCGGCGGTCATCGGCTGCAGGCGCTCGCCGAGCTGCAGCGCCTCATCGAGCGTTTCCTGGAAGTCGATCGTCGGCGCCTTGAAGTAGTGGCGCAGCACGAAGTTGTGATAGTCGAGCACTTCGCCGAGCTTGGCGGCGAAACGCTCGCGCGCGAACAGGTCCTGCACCCGGATCGCCCGCCGCGCGACCTTGTCCTCGTACGCCGGGCCGATGCCGCGACCCGTGGTGCCGATCTTCGCCTCGCCCATCGCGGCTTCACGCGCGCGGTCGAGCGCAATGTGATGCGGCAGAATCAGCGGGCAGGCTTCCGAGATCCGCAGGCGCCGCGGCACTTCGATGCCCGCGCGCTCCAGCTCGGCCATCTCTTCGAACAAAGCCTTCGGCGACAGCACCACGCCGTTGCCGATGAAGCACATCACGCCTTCGTGGAGGATGCCCGAGGGGATCAGGCGCAGCACCGTCTTCTTGCCGTTGATGACCAGCGTGTGGCCGGCGTTGTGACCGCCCTGGAAGCGCACCACGCCGGCAACGCGGTCGGTCAGCAGATCGACGATCTTGCCTTTACCTTCGTCGCCCCACTGAGCGCCGATCACGACCACGTTGCGAATCATCGTCTTGCTCACCTGCAATCTCACCCGTCAGCGTCGAACAAAATAGAGCAGCAGCACGCCGGCCGCCATGCTCGCCAGCCCCCACAGCCGCAGCCGCCGGTCGGAAAAAGTCGCCATCGCCGTCAGCACGCGCTTCATCGCCTGTGGATTGAGAAACGGCAGGATGCCTTCCAGCACCAGATACAGCGCCAAAGCCGCAAGCAGATCCGACCAGCTCACGTCAACTCATTGCTGGGCGCTCAACGGCGCTCAGCACGCTTCAGGTATTTGAAGAACTCGCTGTCGGGCCCGATCACCAGCACGTCGTTGTCGGTGCCGATCGATTTATCGTAAGCCTGCAGGCTCCGATAGAACGAATAGAACTCCGCGTTGCGCGAGTAGGCGCGCGCGTAGATCTCGGCGGAGCGGGCATCGCCCTCGCCCTTGATCATCTCCGACTCGCGATAGGCGTTCGCCTGGATCTCGGTCTTCTGGCGATCCGCTTCGGCGCGCAGCTTCTCCGCGTTCTCGTCGCCTTCGGCGCGCAGCTGCTTCGCCTGCCGGTCGAAGTCCTGGCGCATGCGGCTGAACACGGATTCGCTCACTTCCTCGGGCAGATCGATCTTCTTGACGCGCACGTCGACCAGCTGCACGCCGAGCTCGGCAACCTTGGATTCCGCAGACTTGAGAATCTCGCCGGTGAACTCGGTGCGCTCAGCGGCCACGACCTGCTGGATCGTGCGGCGCGCGATCACGCCCTTGATGCCATCCTTGACGATGGAGCCGAGACGCACGGCCGCGATGTCCTCGCTGCCGCCGGTGCCGATGTAGTACCTGGACACGTCGGCAATGCGCCACTTGATATAGAAGTCGATGCGCAGGATCTTGCCTTCGCTCGTCAGGAACTGCTCGGAGGGGTAGTTGCGGGTCGTGATGCGACGCTCGAACTTGTGCACCTCGTGATAGAACGGCGCCTTGAAGTGCAGCCCGGGCTTGTAATCGGCGCGGACGATCTCGCCGAAGCGCAGCTTCATGGCGAGCTCGGTCTCGCGCACGGTGAATGTCGACATCGACAGCATCAGCACAGCGACGATCAGCGCGCCGAGCGACAGAAATCCACGGTTGGCCATTAGCGCGTCCCCCGTTGGCGGCGATCGCTGGTGTCCGGAGCGGTCGTAGTCGTGCCTTCGATCGTCACAGTTGCCTCGGGCTCCGCGCGCTGCACGCGCCGGCCCTGCTCGAGCAACTTGTCGATCGGCAGGTAGACGAGATTGCCGCCGTCGCCCTTCGTGTCCAGCAGCACCTTGCGGCTGGACCTCAGCACGCGCTCGATCGTCTCGATGTACAGGCGTTCGCGCGTCACGCCGGGCGCACGCTCGTACTCCGCCAACAGCTTACTGAAACGATCGGCCTCGCCTTCGGCGTCCGCGACCTTCTTGGCCTTATAGGCCTGCGCGTCCAGCACCTGCCGCGCGGCGAAACCGCGCGCACGTGGGACGAGATCGTTCGAATAGGCCTGCGCCGCGAGCGACTTGCCCTCGCGGTCTTCGCGCGCCTTGATGGCGTCCGCCTGCGCGGGCGCGACCTCGTTCGGCACGCGCACGTCCTGCAGGTTGACCGCGGTCACCTCCAAGCCGGTCTTGTACGCATCGAGCGTCCGCTGGATCAGCTCCTGGGTGCGCACCACGATGTCCAGGCGGCCCGACTCGAGCACGCTGTCGAGCCTGCTGCGGCCAATCACCTCGCGGATCGCGCTCTCGCTCACTTCCTTGAGCGTGTCCTCCGGCTTGTAAACGTTGAAGGCGAAATCGAGCGCGTTGGCCGAGCGGAACTGCACTTCCATGTTGATGTCGACGAGATTCTCGTCGGACGTCAGCATGCGGGTCTGCTCGGTGAAGCTCTGGATCGCGGCCGTGTTGACGATCTGCTTGGTTTCGATCGGCCACGGCATGTGCCAGTGCAGGCCGGGGAGCGTCGTGTCCACATGCCGGCCGAAGCGCAGGATGATGCCGCGCTCCGCGGCGTCGACCCGGTACAGGCCGGTGAATGCCCAGATCGTCGCGAGCGCGAGCACGATCGTGCCGAGCCCGAAGCTGCGTCCGGGCGCGCCGCCGCCGGTGCTGCGTCCGCCGGTGCCGCCGCCGAACAGCGCGCTCAGACGGCGCTGCAGGTTGCGGATCACCTCGTCGAGATCGGGCGGTCCCTGCTCCGGTTTATTGCTGCCCCAGGGGTTGCGTTTGCCGGGATTGCCGCCGGGTTCGTTCCAGGCCATGTCGGGTCGGTCGCTCTTAGAGAAAGTCGGAATGGTAATCGGGCGAAGCTCAAAACGGGCTCGGCTGACGCAACCTGCGCGCCGCTTTGGAATCAGGATGCCAACGACGCAGGGCCGCGCGATTCTAGGAATGGCTCAGGGTGGGCACAAGTTTTCGCGGCGGAGGGCACCAGATCGGGCGTCAAACCCTCGTGGCGGCACAGGTTCTCGAACGCCTGCCGCGGCATCGAGACCTCCAGGTCCACGCCCCCGCCGGGCAACGCCTGCTCTGCGAGCACCGCGCCAGCGGCGAAGAACCGCGCACGCGCCCGGCCCTCTTCCGGCTTGAGCACGATGTGCCGGTGCACGATCTCCGGCCCCAGGAATTCGCCGATCGCATCGACCAGGGACTCGGTACCGTCGCCGGCCTGCGCGGACAACCACACGCGCCGCACGTTGCCGAGCTCGCCGGTCTCGACTCGCGGCGGCTCGCCGACGAGATCGGTCTTGTTGAATACTTCGATCTGCGGCAGCGAGCCCGCGCCAACTTCGCTGAGCACGCTGTTGACCTGCGCGATGCGCTCGGCGCGATTGGGATCGGCTGCATCGATGACGTGCAGGAGCAGACTCGCCTCGCGCGCTTCCTGCAGCGTCGAGCGGAATGCCGCAACCAGCTCGTGCGGCAGGTCGCGCACGAACCCGACGGTGTCGGCGAGCAACGCGAACCGCGCATCCGGCAACTCCAGTCGGCGCACAGTCGGATCGAGAGTCGCGAACAACTGATTGGCGGCGTAGGCACCCGCACCGGTCAACCTGTTGAACAGGGTCGACTTGCCGGCGTTCGTATAGCCGACGAGCGCGACCGTCGGAATCTCCGCGCGCTTGCGCTCGCGGCGCGTGGTCTCGCGCTGCGTGACGACTTTGTCGAGACGTGCGTTGAGCGTCTTGATGCGAGTGGCGAGCAGGCGGCGGTCGGTTTCCAGCTGTGTTTCGCCGGGACCGCGCAAGCCGATGCCGCCCTTTTGCCGCTCGAGGTGAGTCCAGCCTCGCACCAGTCGCGTCGCCAGGTGCTTCAGCTGGGCGAGCTCGACTTGCAGCTGGCCTTCGAAGCTGCGCGCGCGCTGCGCGAAGATGTCGAGAATCAGCCCGGTGCGATCGAGCACGCGACACTTGAGCAGTGCCTCGAGATTGCGTTCCTGGCTCGGCGAGAGCTGGTGATCGAACAGCACCAGATCGGCGCCGGTTTCAGCCACCAGCCCGCTGATCTCGTCCGCCTTGCCGCTGCCGATGAACAGCCGCGGATCCGGCGCGCGCCGCGTGCCGGTGACCACGCGCAGCACATCGGCGCCGGCCGAGCGCGCCAGCGCCTCGAACTCGCTCAGCTCGTCTTTGCCGGGAGGACCTCCCAGCCCAATGCGCACCAGGAGAGCACGTTCGCCGCTGCGGGGACGTTCAAACAACGTCGTTCATTCTGTGGTGACGGCCGACTCCGCGCCTTCTTCCTCGCCCGCCGGCAAGCGAATCGCTCGCGCCGGCACGACAGTGGAAATCGCGTGCTTGTAGACCATCTGACTGACGCTGTTCTTCAGCAGGACCACGAACTGGTCGAACGAATCGATCTGGCCCTGCAGCTTGATGCCATTCACCAGGTAAATGGAGACAGGTACACGCTCCTTGCGCAGGGTATTCAGGAACGGGTCCTGTAATGATTGCCCTCTGGCCATCATTTATCTCCTTGTTATCACTTTGAATTCTTGGTTTGGGCGCCGCCGGCTCGCTGCTTCCATGCGCACCGACAGCGGTCGGCACCGCTCCCGGCGCCTCGTTGCAGTGCCGCAGTCTAACACAGCGATGACTCGGTCGAAGCCGCCTTTCGTCTAATACGGAGCCCACTATGAATGTGAGTTGCTCTACTGCAGTTGCGTTATCGCGTGCTCCATGTGGTCGGCGGCGCTGGATTCAAGAGCGTCGAGCCACTGAATGTCAGGCTCGGAGCGTAGCCAGATCAACTGCCGTCGCGCCAGATGTCGCGTCGCGAAAATTGCGCGCTGTATTGCAGAATCCAAAGTGTCTCGCCCGCTCAAATGTTCCCACAACTGGCGGTAGCCGACCGAGCGTATCGCGGGCAAGTCGGCGTGCAGATCGCCGCGCGCGTAGAGCTTGCGAACTTCCGTAAGCAAGCCCGCATGCATCATCGCGCGGAACCGCTGTTCGATCGCGGCGTACAGCCGCTCGCGATCGCCCGGCACCCACGCGTACGCAGCAAACGTCAGATCTGCATCGGTCGATTGCGCAGCATGCAGCTCGCTCAGTGTCTTGCCGGTCAGGCGATGCACTTCGAGCGCACGTTGAATACGTTGCGCATCGTTCGGTTGGATGCGCCTCGCGGAAGTGGGATCGAGCGCCGCGAGCTCGGCGTGCATCGCCGGCCAGCCGCGTAGCGCAGCTTCGGTGTCGATGGCCGCCCGCACCTCGGGATCCGCCGCCGGCATATCCGCCAATCCACGGCGCAATGCACGGAAGTAGAGCATCGTGCCCCCGACCAGCAGAGGCAGCTTGCCGCGGGCGCGGATGCCATCGATCGCCTGCCGCGCGTCGCGCACGAACTGTCCCGCCGAGTAAGCCTGCAACGGATCGAGAATGTCGACCAGGTGATGCGGATGCCGACGCAGCACTTCCGGCGCCGGCTTGCCGGTGCCGATGTCCATGCCGCGATAGACCATCGCGGAGTCGACGCTGACGATCTCGAGGTTGTGACGCTCGGCCAGGCGCAGCGCGACATCGGTCTTGCCCGCGCCGGTCGGCCCCAGGATCAGCGGGATCGGCGGCGAGCGGCGCGGACCGGCGACACTCATCGACCGCGCAGGAACATCCGATCGAGGTCGCCGAGACTCACGTACGTCCAGGTCGGGCGACCGTGATTGCACTGATCGCTGCGTACCGTGCGCTCCATCTCGCGCAACAGTGCATTCATCTCGGGCACGGTGAGATTACGATGCGCGCGCACGGCGCCGTGGCAGGCCATCGTGCCGAGCACTTCGTTCAACGCCTCTTCGATGCCGCGCGTCGCGCCATCGGCGGACAGATCGGCGCCGATTCTGCGCACCAGCTCCTCGAGATCCATCGGCGCGAGGAACGCAGGCACCGCACGCACCTGCACACTCACCGGGCCCGAGCGCACGACTTCGAGTCCGGCGCGAGCGAGCGTCGCGGCGTGCTCTTCGAACAAATCGGCTTCTGCAGCGGCTACTGAAATGGCTACCGGCACGAGCAGGGGCTGGCTGGCGATCGGACCAGCGTCGAGGGCGGCCTTCATTCGTTCATATGTCGTACGTTCGTGGGCAGCGTGCATGTCGACGAGGATCAGTCCGTCCGGCGCCTGCGACAGGATGTAGATCCCGTGGAGCTGAGCGAGCGCAAAACCCAGCGGCGGCACCTGCGAATCGACCGGTGTCGAAACCGAACCGGCAGCCTCGCGCGCAACCGCGGCGTGCGTGTAAGCCCGCGGCGGCGGTTCGGAGACGTTCAGGCCGAAAGACGAATGGCCTTTCGCCGGCCACATGACCAAGCGACCCGCGCCCAGCGAGTCGCGGGGAATCCCGCGGGACGGCATCGGCACCTGGCTTGCCGGCGGCAGCAACGAATCGGCATCAGTGGGCGGTGGCGCCGCGCCCGGCGCACCGGCATACGTGTCGCGCATCACGCGCTCGACCGAGCGAAACAGGAAATCGTGCACGTGCCGCCCATCGCGAAAGCGCACTTCGAGCTTCGCGGGATGCGCATTCACGTCGACCTGAGTCGGGTCGATCTCCATGAACAGCACGAACGCCGCATGGCGCCCGTGGAACATCACGTCGCGATAGCCGAGCCGGATCGCGCTCGCGACCAGCCGGTCGCGCAGCATGCGGCCATTGAGATAGAAGTGTTGCAGATCAGACTAGACGCACGCGTAAGTCGGCTGACACAACCATCCGGTGAGACGACACCCCGCGGACTCGTGCTCGACGTACAGCGCGTTCGCGATGAATTCATCGCCGACCACCTGCGCGACGCGACGCTCGCGCTCGATGCGAGATACAGCGGCCGGGAAATCGGCGAGCGAACGCCGGGCGGCGGCGAGCGAGAAAGCAATCTCGAAGCGGGAGAGCGCCAGGCGCTCGACCATGCGCGCGATGTGCTGCGTCTCCGTCCGTTCGGCTCGCAGGAATTTGCGGCGCGCGGGTACGTTGAAGAACAAGTCGCGCACCTCGACGGTCGTTCCGACGGGATGCGCCGCCGGCGCGGGTGAGCTGACTTCGCCGTTGTCGGCATCGATCGCGTACGCGTGCGCGGCCTGTGCGCTGCGCGAGACCAATCGCATGCGCGATACGGAAGCAATGCTCGGCAACGCTTCGCCGCGGAACCCGAGCGTGCCGACGCGCTCCAGATCGCCGATGGTGGTGATCTTGCTGGTCGCGTGCCGCGCCAGGGCGAGGACCAGCTCGTCGCGATCGATCCCGCCGCCGTCATCATGCACGCGGCACAAACGCACGCCGCCCTCCTCGATCTCGATCTCGATGCGGCGCGCGCCGGCATCGATGCTGTTCTCGATCAGCTCTTTCAGCACGGAGGCGGGGCGCTCGATGACCTCGCCCGCAGCGATCTGATGGATGAGTTGTTCGGGCAGGACGCGGATCGGCATAAGCGCGGCGGGAGAAAAAAGCCGCGCGCAGAATAACAGACCGAGCTACTGCGTCGTCCCCGAGGTGCCGCCGTCGCCCTTGGCGTTCGCGACGACCGCCGGGTCGCGCGGTTGGGCGCGCAGCTGGGCGACGAGCGTGCCCGGCGGCGGATTTGCGTAGAAGTAGCCGCGCACGCCCTGGAAGATCGCTTCCGCGAGGCGCTGCTGGTGCTTGCCGCTGCCGAGGCGCGCTTCCTCGGTCGGATTCGAGATGAAGGCCGTCTCGACCAGGATCGACGGGATGTCGGGGGACTTCAGCACCAGGAAGCCCGCGCTCTTCACGCCGCGACGCGTGACGTTGCCGATGCGATCCAGCTCGTCCATGACCTTCTGTGCGGCAGCGAAGCTCGCGCTCATGCTCGCACCCTGCGACAGGTCGAGCAGCACGGACGCCAGCACGCTGTCCTTGTCGTCGAGCGAGACCCCGCCGACCAGGTCGGCCGCGTTCTCGCGATCCGCCAGCCAGCGCGCCGATTCGTCGCTGGCGCCGCGCGCCGAGAGCACATACACGGACGAGCCGACGACGGAACGATTGCGGTACGAATCGGCGTGCACCGAAACGAACATGTCGGCTTGCTGGCGCCTGGCGCGCACGATGCGGTCGCGCAGCTCGACGAAGTAATCGCTGTCGCGCGTGAGCACGGCACGCATGCCGGGCTCGCGATCGATCCGCTCCTTCAAGCGTCGCGCGATGGCGAGCGTCACGTGCTTCTCGCGCGTGCCGGCCTTGCCGATCGAGCCTGGATCGACGCCGCCGTGTCCGGCATCGATTGCGACGATAACGTCACGACCGTGCGCGTCGTCGGCGGACTTCACCACGACGGGCGGCGCGCTCGAAGCGATGGCATTGAGATCGACTACCAGGCGATGGCCATAACTGCCGGAGGGCGCGACGCTGAAACTGTTCGGCGACGCCGGCGAGGACAGGTCGATGACGAAGCGCACGTCCCTGCGGCCCTGCGGCCCGACGCGCAGCTGCTTCACGAAGCCCTGCCCTTCGGGCAACTGGCTGGCGATGTCGACGCGAGCGTCACTGATATCGATGACCACGCGGTCGGGGTTCTGCAGCGTCAGCACGCTGTGCTCGACCGGCGCGGAAAGATCGAAGACGAGTCGCGTGCCATCCGGACCGGCCCAGAGACGCACGTCTTTTACGGTGACTTGGGATGCAGCGTGAGCGAATGCGGCGAGCAGCAGCGCGAGGCAGCCAAGGGCCAGGATGGATACGCGTGAAGCCAGCCGCTGCATGGTGCCCGATAATCTACCGCGGCCGGGACGAAGTTTTCAATCAAATTATGAGGATAGCGACCTTTATTCGGAGGTCGCTGCAAGGATTTGCTCCAGCAGCTTGTCCCCGGCGGACGAATGCGACCGCGCGGCGAGCAACCTGCGCTGCGCTCCATCTTGAACAGCGGCGCCCTGGTACTCGATCGATATGCTGAGATCCTCCGTCGGCAGCGCACCCGCTCCGCGCGACGGCCATTCGATCAGCAGCACTGACCGCGCATCGAGCAGATCGCGGATTCCCAGCGCTTCCACCTCGCGCGCGCCGCTCAGGCGGTACAGATCGATGTGGTAGAGCTGCAGCCCGGCTGCGTCGTACGGCTCGATCAACGTGTAGGTCGGACTGCGGATCGCGCCAGCAACGCCAAGACTTGCCAGGACGCCTGCGACCAGTGTGGTCTTGCCAGCGCCGAGCTCGCCTTCGATGCCAATCACGAGCGCACCGCCGCCAGCCGTGCGCAAAGCATTGCCCAGCGCGCGCCCGAGTGCGCGCATGTCGTCGGCCGTTGCGACGTTCACGAGCGCTGATGTGGATTGACGCACGTCGGCAAGTACGCAAGCAGATCCGTCGCGAGCAAGCCGCGCTCGCCGCGGCGCGCGGCCATGTCGCCCGCGAGAGCATGGACCAGGACGCCGACGCGCGCGGCGGCGGCAAGCTCCGCCTTCTGCGCCACGATTCCCGCGATGACTCCTGTGAGCACGTCACCCATCCCCGCCGAAGCCATGCCGGGATTGCCGCGGTCGCAGATTGCAGGCAGGCCCTCGTCGCCGAGGACCAAGGTACCCGCTCCCTTGAGCACGACGGTACCACCGTAGCGCGCGGCGATTTCTCTCGCTGCGCCAAGACGATCGTGCTGCACTTCGGCAGTGGTCTTGCCGATGAGACGCGCGGCTTCGCCGGGATGCGGCGTCAGAATCCAGTGTGCATTCTTGCGTGGCGACTGCGCCAGCAGACTCAGCGCATCCGCGTCGACGACGACGCGTCGATCCTTGGCGAGTGCCGTCTCGAACATCGCCTGCGCCCATTCGTCCTGTCCGAGGCCCGGACCGAGCGCGAGCACATCGGCGCGCGCGATCAGCGCGGTCAGCTCCTCCGCGCTGTTGACGCCGCGGCACATGAGCTCCGGTCGTGCGCCGACGATGGCGGCGACGTTCTCGTTGCGAGTCGCGATAGTCACGAGCCCCGCGCCTGCACGCAGCGCTGCCTCGCCGGCCATACGCGCAGCGCCGGGCATGCCGATGTTGCCGCCGATCACGAGCACGCTGCCCTGCTGACCCTTGTGTGCCGTTCGACGACGCGGCGGCAGAAGTTCGGCAACCTCCGGCTCGTCGATACGCAGCGCCGTCGCTTCGACATACGCGAGTGCCTGCGCTGGTAGTTCGAGACCATCGAACATGACGACGCCGACGCAGTTCGGTCCCTCGCCCAGATAAAACCCGAGCTTCAGCCCGAGGAACGTGACCGTCCGCTCGGCGCGCACGGCGTCGCCGAGAATCTCGCCCGTGTCGGCGTGCAGGCCGCTGGGAATGTCCAGCGCGAGCACGCGCGCATCACTGTGATTGATCGCTGCAATCGCCTCGGCTGCGACGCCGTCAACGGGCCGCGACAAGCCGACGCCGAAGATTGCATCGACGATGACATCCATTCCGCGCAGACAGTCCGCGTGCCAGCTGCCGACCGTGCCGCCCGCCGCGAGGAAATCGTCATACGCGCGGCGCGCGTCGCCTTGCAATCGTGCCGGCTCATGCAAACCGACCGCGACGACTTCGAGGCGCTGTTCCCTCGCCAGCCGCGCCAGCACGTAACCATCGCCGCCGTTGTTGCCCGGGCCGCAGACGACTGCAATACGCTGCGCCGACGGCCAGCAGCTGCGCAGCGCGCCGAGCGCGGCTTCGCCAGCGCGAGTCATCAGCGTGTAGGAAGGAATCTGCAGATCGTCGATTGCGTGCCGGTCCAGCGCACGCACCTGGGCCGCGGTGTGAACTGCGACGGGCAAACTGCTCATGGCCGAAGCCTACCAAAACGTATACTGCCGCGCGCATGAGCCACGAAACGCCCGATCGATCGCTCGAGGAGCTGGCAGGCTCGATCCGTGAGTGGGGCCGCGAGCTCGGCTTCCAGCAAGTCGGCATTGCCGGCGTCGAGATCGCTGCGGACGAAGAGCGGCTGATGCGCTGGCTGGAACAAGGCCGCCACGGCGCGATGGACTACATGGAGCGGCATGGCCGCCGGCGCGCGCGGCCCCAGGAAGTGATTCCGGGAACGCTGCGTGTCATCGCGGCGCGCATGGACTATCTGCCGCCGCAAGCACGCGATGCCGACGACGTGCTGGCCGATGCCGAGCGCGGCTATGTGTCGCGCTACGCACTCGGTCGCGACTACCACAAAGTTTTGCGCAACCGGCTCGCGCAACTCGCGGAAAAGATTCGCGCACACAGCGCCTCGCGCTCGCACCGCGTGTTCGTCGATAGCGGTCCCATTCTGGAGAAGGCGTTCGCGCGCGACGCCGGCCTCGGCTGGATCGGCAAGCACACCAACTTGCTGCACGCCAAAGCCGGCTCGTGGTTCTTTCTCGGCGAGATCCTCACCGACTTGCCGTTGCCGGTGGACGTACCGGCGACGAATCACTGCGGCACGTGCCGCGCGTGTATCGATGTCTGTCCGACCGGCGCGATCGTCGCACCGTACGAGCTGGACGCGACGCGCTGCATTTCGTATCTCACGATCGAGCTGCGCACGGCGATTCCGCTCGAGTTCCGCAAGGCGCTGGGCAATCGCATTTACGGTTGCGACGACTGCCAGCTGGTGTGCCCGTGGAACAAGTTCGCGCGCGTTGCAGCTGAGCGCGACTTCACGCCGCGTCACGGACTGGACGATGCGAAGCTGGTGGAGCTGTTCGCGTGGAGCGAAGAGGAATTTCTGGCGCGCACGGCAGGCAGTGCGATTCGCCGGATCGGATATGAGTGCTGGCTGCGGAATATCGCGGTCGCGCTGGGTAATGCGCCGACGACGGATGAAGTGATGCAAGCGCTCGCGTCGCGGAAGGATGAACCGTCAGCGCTGGTGCGTGAGCATGTGGAGTGGGCGCTGGAACAGCATGAAGATGTCAGGCTTTAGCCTGACTTCTTCTCGCTCTCACATTGTCGATCAGGCGTGCGCGGCCAATCCGTGCCGCCGTGAGCACCACCAGCTCTCCCGACTGCTCACCCGCTTCTTCCAGCGTCGCCGCATCCCTGATCTCGAAATAATCCGGACGAAATCCTGCCCTGCGCAGCGCCTCGGCGCCCTGGCGCGCGATCCCCGCGAAATCGTTCGAACCCGACTCGAGCGCGACGCGCGCACGCTCGAGCTCCGCGTAGATCGCAGGCGCGACGGCGCGTTCCTCGGCCGACAAATAACGATTGCGCGAGCTCATCGCGAGGCCGTCGGGCTCGCGTGTCGTCGGCACGCCGACGATCTCCACCGGCATGCACAGATCGAGCGTGGCGCGCCGGATGATCAAGAGCTGCTGATAATCCTTTTCGCCGAACACCGCGACGTCCGGCTGCACGATGTTCAGCAGCTTGGTCACGACGGTGGCGACGCCCATGAAGTGACCGGGCCGGAATGCGCCGCACAGGATGTCCTCGATCACCGGCAGGTGCACCCGCGCCGTCGACTCCTGCCCGCGCGGATAGATGTCGGCGACTTCGGGCGCGAACAGCAGATCGACGTCCAGCGACTCGAGCACCCGCCTATCTTCCTGCGGCGTGCGCGGGTATGCGGCGAAGTCTTCGTTCGGCCCGAACTGCAGCGGATTGACGAAGATGCTGACGATCACGCGATCCGCGAGCTGCGAGGCGCGGCCGACGAGACTGCCGTGACCCGCGTGCAGGTTGCCCATCGTCGGCACGAACGCGATGCGCTCGCCGTTGCGCCGCCAGGCAGCCACGAGCGCTCGCAGTTCGCTCGGTCGAACAGCAGATTGCATTAGAAGCAATGCTCGGGAGCTGGATACTCCCGCGTCTTCACGGCCTGCGTGTAGGCCTTCACGGCTTCGAGCGCGCTGTCGTGCCCGGCCATGAAGTTCTTCGAGAATTTCGGCTTGCGCCCGGCGGTGACGTCGAGGACGTCGTAGAGCACCAGGATCTGCCCGTCTGTGTCGGGTCCGGCGCCGATGCCGATCACCGGCACGCGCAGCTCCTTGGTGATCGAGGCGCCGAGCGATGCCGGAATGCATTCGAGCAGCACGATGTCGGCACCGGCGTTCTCGAGCGCAAGCGCATCGCGCGTCATCTGTTCGGCCGCCGCTTCCTCGCGCCCCTGCACGCGAAAGCCGCCGACCTTGTGCACCGATTGCGGCTTCAGCCCGAGGTGCGCGCACACCGCAATGTCCTTGCCCGCGAGGAATTCGACGATCTCGATCTGGCCCGCTCCGCCTTCGAGCTTGACCATCTTCGCGCCGCCTTCCTGCATCAAGCGCACCGCGTTGTCGAGCGCCTGCTCGCGCGAGTGATACGTCATGAACGGCATGTCGGCCATCAGGAACGGGCGGTACAGCCCCTTCGCGACCGCGCGGCAGTGGTAAATGATGTCCTGCAGAGTCACCGGCACGGTCGTGTCGTGACCCTGGATCACCATGCCGAGCGAATCGCCGACCAGCACGAGATCGATGCCGGCGTCATCGACCAGCGTCGCGAAGCTGGAGTCGTAGGCGGTGATGCAGGCGATCTTCTCGCCATCCGCCTTCATCTTCATGAGGGTGGAGACGTTGACCGGCGGCCGCGGCGCGTAGCGCTCTTGCAGGTGCTTGTACATGACTCGGGGTAGTGAGCCGGGAACGACTGGAGATCGGGCGGCAGAATATCAGACTGCACTCTTCAACGGGTTGTAGTACTGGCGGCCGCGGCGGATGCGCCGGACCTGCTCCAGCAGCTGGTTGTAGTCGCCCTCGTTGCTCACGTAGTCCGCCTGGGCCGCGTTCACGATCAGCAGCGGCGAGGCGTGATAGTCGTGGAAAAACCGGGCGTACGCCTCCTGCAGTTTCTCCAGATATGTCCGCTCGATCTGCTGCTCGTAGCGGATCCCGCGCCGCTCGATCCGTTCCAGCAACACGTCGACGGGCGCCTGCAGATAGATCACCAGGTCGGGAGCCGGCGCATCGACCGCGAGACGCGCATACACCTGCTCGTACAGCGCCAGCTCCTCCTCGTCGAGCGTGAGCTGCGCGAACAGCCGATCCTTGTCGAGCAGGTAATCGGCGACGCGCACGGTCTCGAACAGGTCGTGCTGGCGGATGTCCTCCAGCTGCCGCGTGCGCTGGAACAGGAAGAACAACTGCGTCTGCAGCGCCGCCGAGCGCGGGTTGCGGTAGAAGCGCTCCAGAAATGGATTTTCGTCCGCCTGCTCCAGCACCAGCTCGCTGCCGAAGCTGCGCGCCAGGCGCCGGGCGAGGCTGGTCTTGCCGACGCCGATCGGCCCTTCGACGGCGATGAAACGATGCGGGGCAGTGGCGACTTTGTCTGTCACGTGGATCGAGCGCCCAAAAGATTCAATTTGACGATTTATTCAAGGAGTGCGAGGCCTTCAGACCCCGCGCGCGCCGCCAGCGTTTCGACCCGTCCCTCTCCGGGGACGAGCAGCTCGGGCGCGATATCCCGCAAAGGATACAGGACGAAATTGCGTCGAGTCAGGCCGGGATGCGGAATCGTCAGGTCCGGCTCCGACATCCGCACGTCGTCGAGCAGCAGCAGGTCGAGATCGATCCGTCGCGGGCCCCAACGCACAGCCGGCTGCGCGCGCCCGAGGCCGATCTCGATGCCCTGTAACGCTCGCAACAACTCGCGTGCCTCGAGCACGGTGAGCAATCCCGCTGCGGCATTGACGAACTCAGGCTGATCTTGCGGGCCGAGCGGCGCGGTTCGATACAGCCGCGAGCGCGCGACCAGCCGGCAGCCTTCGAGAGCCGCGAGTCGTTCGAACGCGGCGGCGATCTGGCGCGGCGGATCGTCGAGATTGCTGCCGAGCGCGACGTACGCCGGCATCCACAGCGCCGCGCTCACGACGCGGCGGGCGGTCTACGTCGGCGACGGCGGCGGCGACGACGCGGCCCGTCAGCGGCACCGCCCGGGACCGGTCCCTCACTCTCCACGCGCGCGATGCGCTCATCGGCCGAAGCCGATTGAATGTCGGTCCACCATTTCGCGAGCTCCGCATCGGCTTCGCCGGCAGCGGCACGCAAGACCAGGAAGTCGTAGGCCGCGCGGAAGCGCGGATGATTCAGCAAGCGCAGCGCCCGGCGCCCCTCGCGCCGCTCGAAGCGCGGTTGCAGACCCACGAGCTCGCGCAACGGCAAGGTGAAACGCTTCGGAATGGCGACACGAGCCTGCTGGCGCGCTGTCACCTGATCGCAGGCTTCAAGAAGTTGCTGCGGATCTCCGTCGTTGCCGCGCGCCAGCTTGCTATATGCACGCTGCACCGCCGGCCACATCAGGATCGCAAACAGGAAAGTCGGCGTGACCGATTTTTCCTCGCGCACGCGTTCGTCGGTGCCCTGCAATCCGAGCCGCACCAGCTCGCGCGCACTGCCGCCGGCCGGCGCATCCTGCAACGCGCTCGCAAGATCCGGAAACAAGTGTTCCAGCAGTTGCAAGCGTTCGAGCAACTCGAACGCAGCCTGCGCGCTGCCAGCCAGAAAGATCTTGTTCACTTCATCGAACAAGCGCGCCGGCGGCACGCCGTCGAGCATCCACGCGAGCTTCGGAATCGGCGCTGCGGTGTCCGCATGGATCTCGAAGTCGAGCTTCGCCGCGAAGCGCACCGCACGCAGCATGCGCACCGGATCTTCGCGATAGCGCGTCTCGGGATCGCCGATCATGCGCAGGATTCGTTGCCGCGCATCCTCGACGCCGCCGACGTAATCCCACACCGAGAAGTCCTCGATGTTGTAGTACAGCGCGTTGGCGGTGAAGTCGCGGCGCCAGACGTCTTCCTCGATCGTGCCGTACAGGTTGTCGCGCAGGATGCGGCCGCGCTCGTCGAGCACGCGATGGCCGCCTTCGTCGACGCTGTTGTCCTCGTCGATCGGCGTGTGCGCGGCCCGAAACGTCGCGACTTCGATGATCTCGTAGCCGAAGCGCACATGCGCGAGATGGAAGCGGCGCCCGATCAGCCGGCAGTTGCGGAACAGCTGCTTGACCTGGTCCGGATGCGCGTTGGTCGCGATATCGAAGTCCTTCGGGTGCAGGCCGAGCAGCAGGTCGCGCACGGCGCCGCCCACTAGAAATGCCTGGAAGCCGGCGTCGCGGAGCCGGTAGAGCACTTTCAGCGCGTTGGAGGAAATATTCGCGCGCGAGATCGGATGCTCGTTGCGCGCGACCACCCGCGGACCGCCAGCCGGATGGATGGGTGCATGATTGTTATCGTTCAATAGCGCGTGCCGCTTGAGCCAGAAGGGGCGGTCCGTATAATACCGCGTCCTTTTACCGGCCGCGTTTGCAACGACCAGGCCGGCCCGTGCGCTCCCATCGTCTAGAGGCCTAGGACGGAGCCCTCTCAAGGCTTAAACCGGGGTTCGAATCCCCGTGGGAGCGCCATCTCTTTCCCGCACGGCCGCAGTCACCATCCGCAGAACTCGTACGCGCCGACGTCGAGCGCGGCGACTCGCTGCCGCGCGCGTCCCGAGGCCGGATGCACGTACTCGAACTGCGGCCACAGCGGCATAGAGCCAGCGGTGCCGGGGTCCGCAGCCAGGTCGATCAGCGGCGAATCGGTCGTCAGCTGAAAGTTGTACGCGGCCGGATCGGCCTGGCCGGCCCCCGGCCGGCCAAAATTGTTGTGCTGGGCGCCGGGGCCATCGAGCACGGCTGCTGGCGCTCCTGCGAGCACATTGTTCACGACCAGCGCTTCGGCCTTGCTGCGGTTGGCCACGAACGTCGACTCGAGGTAGCGGTTGTAGAAGCTGTTATTGATCACCCACAGCCCGCCGTCCTGCACGCCGCGGTTCTCGGAAGCGAACGCGATCGCATTCGGGTTCTCGGCCCGCGCACCTTTCTCCAGCACGTTGCCGAGCACGTAGGCGAAGCCGCCTTCGGGCAGATCGATGAGATAGCTCGAATTGCCGTCGTTCTCGTCGGTGAGCCGGTTGTATTCGATGCGGTTGCTGCGCGCGCGGCTCTTCACTTCGTGACCGCTGATCGAATCGTGCGAATGGCTGAAGCGCAGCGTGAAGCTGCGCACCCGGCCGACGTAGATGTTGTGCGACTGGCCGTCGCCAGCGCCGTTGCGCGCGAACACGCTGCGCTCGATGAGGATGTCGCCATCGGGCTCGTTCCAGGTCAGCACGCCGTCCTCGTTGTCGTGGAAGTAGCTGTCGCGCACGGTGAGGTTGCGGCCGAAGAAGCGGATGCCGGAGCCGTTACGAGTGCGCGAGCGCGCGCCCGAGAATTCGATGTTCTCCACGGCGATGTCGTTGCCGCGGAAGACCCAGATCCCCTGCTCCTGCGCTGTGTGTCCCTGCGAGTCGAGGTGCGGGCGCCCGTTCACTCCGCGCAGCAACAGCCCGTTCTGCGTCCAGAACGCGACGTCGCCGACGTACCTGCCCGCCTCGATTTCGATGAGATCGTTGTCGCGCGCGACCCGCGCCGCGTCGCTCGGACGCCGCAGCTGCTGCTGCGGTCCGACCCTGAGCACGCGGCGGCCCGACGGCGGCAGCGGCGCATCGGTCGACGGCGCCTTCTCAGTTGCCTCGGGCTCGCGGTTGCAAGCGAAGTGCTGATAGCCGGCTTCGACTCTGGCGTGCTTGCCACGCAAAGCCGCTGTGTAGCGGTCGAACCAAGCGAGATCGGTCATCGCCCCGTCGGCCTGTGCAGTCGAACGCAATCGGAACACGTTCGCGAAGCTCTTCGTGAGCTCACGCGGATCTGAGCTGGGCAGCGCCAATGCGGCTTCGGCCTTGCTGAGCGCCAGTTCCAAACGACGGTTCTGCGGCCACTGTCCGACGTCACCGACCAGATCGATCACGCGCCGCTGCTCTCCGGCAGCGAGCAGCACACGCGCAAGGTCGCCGACAACTTCTTCCTTCGGGGCGCCGAGCTGCATTGCGCGCTCCAGCGAGCCTTGAGCCGTTACTGGATTGCCCAGCGCCAGGTCGGCACGCGCGAGCGCGATGTGCAGGCGCGGATCGTTCGGGGTTCGAGCGAGCGCTTCGAGCAGCAGACTTTGCGCGCCGGCAGCGTCGTTGGCCGCAAGACGCGCTTCAGCTTGCGGCAGCAGTTCCGCGGCGGTCTGCTTCTGGCCGCAGCCGCCGAGCAGGACGACGAGGCAAGCGAGCGGCGCCCAGCTAGGAGGCGAGCGCCGCCGCGTCCGCAATTACAACCCGCCCTTGTTCTTCTTCTCCGGAATCGGCGTGCCGAAGATGCCCGGGCCCTGCGAGGGCTTGATGCCCTGCGCTTCCTGGTTGCGCGCGCCGCGGAGAATGCCTTCCATCGCGTAGTTGCCCTCGTGGCAGGCGTATTCGTACATGTTTTCCTTGCGCACGTTGAAGCTCATCTCCGCGCGCCAGGGTTGCGAGTAATACGCCGGATCTTCGACGGTGAACTCGTAGTTGAGCTGGTCGGGCGAAGCGCGGGTGAAGCGCTCCGTCACCTTGCCCTGATCGGTCAGATAGATCGGTCCCTGCGCCGCCTGCTGGCGATTCACGTGCGTCGTCTCGACCACCAGCGTGTCGCCTTCCCACCAGCCGACCGGATCGCCGAACCATTTGTTGAGCGCCGCCGGCTTGTGCGCAGCCTGCGCTGTCGCCTTGTCCTTCGAGATCGGGATGATGCGCGCGTCGTGCACCATCTCGACGAGGATCAGCAACGAATCCGGCGTCTGCACGATCTGGTAATTGTTGTTGTACATCGGGTTGAGCATGCCGGGCCCGCTCGCGCCGCTAAATGCGATGAGGCAGCGCTCCGGCAGCGGCAACGCCTCCGGGCCCTGGTACAGGTTGGCGTCGCGCTTCTCGCGCGCCTGTTTCAGAAGCGCGCGGCCGGCGTCGGACAGCGGCATCTGGCCGTTGGCCGGCTCGACGATCCACGACGTGCGGTACTCGCCGTTGATGCTCGCAAGGAAGTTGCCCGGGTCGACCCAGAAGGCGTTGTAGCCGCGATCGGCATTCTTGTCTTCGAGCAGGTTGTCGTTGAGATCGGAGGGCCCGTTGTCCGCTTCGATCAGACGTTGGAACGGATTCGCCTTGACGAGCGCCTCGGCTTCCTCCTTGGTCACGACCAGCTTGGTCACGCCGGCCGGGCGCGTCAGATTCGTCACCGATGCATTCGACCAGACGCCCGCGATCACCGGCTTGCCGTCGGGGGTCCGTGGCGGCGACCAGTTACCCGGCGCGGCGTGCAGAGCCGAGCATGCGAGCAGCGCGCCACCCACCATCGTTGCCTGGACGATTCCACTCGAGATCTTCGCGTTCATGTCCGCTCCCCGTGGGCGCTGTGGAAAGCGCCATTTGGCGCCAGAGGTTAGCACTATCGCCATGCGCCGGCGCACGCTTGCATTGCGAGGTCGAGCTTCACGATTCTTATCAGCGGCTGCATGTGCATAATGCGCGCACCGCACCGGGAGCCTGCATGGCATGACACCTGCCGATCGACGGATCACCGAGCTGATCGACAAATGGCTCGCCAGCATCGACCTCCATCTCAAGTACGTCGAGCTGAGCGATGCCGCCTATGCGCGAGTGCAGGCCTGGCCGAAGCATGACCGGCCGACGCGCTGGGTGCTGGAGGTCGCGCGCCAGAAAATTCTCGAGCTCAAGGCACACTGCGAGACGCGCCAGGCGATGGGCGACGGCAAGTTCTCGGAGTCGCTGGAGCTGATGGCGTTCCTGGCGAACCTGGTCGGTATTCAGCACATCCAGCGCTTCGTGCCGCTCGCGGATCCGTCGCGCACCGAGCCCGTGTCATCCACGACGGCGACTGTCGAGGTCGTGCAGCCGCCGCGGCCTGTGCCCGCGCCGAAGCCGCGACCGTCGGGAGACGACACGACCCGCGAGATGCCGCGAATCAAGGCGATCACGCCAGCGATCACACCGGCGCCCGCGCGCACGACTCCGGCACCCGCGCCGGCGCCGACACCGCCTGCCAAGCGCACCGACGGTGCGAAATCCCCTGCGCGAGCAGCAGCCCCAGCGCCAGCTCGCCCGGCAGCAGCCGCTGCGAAGAACGTCGCTACGTCAGTGTCCGCGGACGTGCGCGTCAAGATCATCGCGGACGCGATTCGCCTGCTGAAGTGGGGCAAGTCGTGGCATGAGCTGGCAGAGCTGATCGAACGCATCGCCGAGCGGCCACCAGCGGCAGAGATACGCAAGGTGCTGCGCGCGAACCGCAGCGAGATCGAGGCCAAGGCTGGCGTCGAAGGATGACGTCGAAGGTGACTCGAAAAAAAGGCCGGGGACTTCGCAGTCGCCCGGCCAGTCAGGGGGATTCGAGACTCACCTCGCTAAGAGCGTGGCGAGCAGCATTCGGTTCAAAGCCGGCGACGCGATCGAATCAAGGCATCCGCGTACCGATTTTGCGGTGCCAAATATACCTGATGCTGCCCTGCAACATCATTACACTAAGGTTGCAATTTGCGGATTTTTGCGAAGAAATTGGCATGAGGCTATTAAGGTTTGTTCACTTTGCCGGGGAAGCGGCCGCGCCGGCTTGAAAAGGAAAACTTCGCTGAACGAGAATCGCCGCCCTCTCGCACACCGATCGCAAACCGGTGCCGCTCCGCCGCCAGTGCGGCGATAAAACCAAAGAGCCGCGAGAGTCGTCCTGCGCGACGTTTGTTTGGAACCGATCAACTTCCGGGAACACCATGATCGAGATCAGCCATTTGTCGAAACGCTACGGCGAGCTCACCGCCGTCGATGACGTCTCCTTCGACGTACGAGCCGGCGAGGTGCTCGGCTTCCTCGGCCCGAACGGCGCCGGCAAATCGACCACGATGAAGATGATCACCGGCTTCCTCGCTCCGACCTCCGGGACGGTGCGCGTCTGCGGCCACGACGTACAGTCAGCGCCGCTCGCCGCGAAGTCCTGCATGGGCTACTTGCCCGAGGGTGCGCCCAGCTACGGCGAAATGTCGGTGCGCGCGTTTCTCGAATTCATCGCCGACGTGCGCGGCCTGACCGGCGACCACCGCCGCTCGCGGCTCGATGACGTCATCGCACGGCTCGGCCTCGCGAGCGTGCTCGAGCAGGTCATCGAGACCCTCTCGAAGGGTTACCGGCGACGCGTCGGGCTGGCGCAGGCGCTGGTGCACGACCCGCAAGTGCTGATCCTCGACGAGCCGACCGACGGCCTGGATCCGAACCAGAAGCACGAGGTGCGCGCGCTGATCAGCGCGATGAGCAAGGACAAGATCATCGTGATCTCGACGCACATCCTCGAAGAGGTCGATGCTGTGTGCAATCGCGCGATCATCATCGCCGCGGGCCGCATCCTCGCGGACGAGACGCCGCAGGCGCTGGCGAAGCGCGCGCCGAGCGGCAGGCTCGAAGACGTCTTCCGCCAGATCACGCTCGGCGCCAAGCCGGTCGT
>DATNFA010000067.1:0-11470 GCA_035606615.1 Steroidobacteraceae bacterium | reverse complement strand
GGGCAGGCGGGGGCCGGCAAGACGCTGCTGGCCGAGAGCCTGCTCACCGAGTCCGGCGCGATCCGCAGCCGCGGTAGCCTCGAGCGCGGCACCACCGTGTGCGACTTCGACCCGCAGGAGCAGGAGCTGCGCCATTCGCTCGACGCCGCCATGGTGCATCTCGACGTCGGCGCGTGCCGGGTGAATCTGATCGACACGCCGGGCTACCCGGACTTCGCGGGCCGCGCGCTGAGCGTGCTCGAGGCGGTGGAGACTGCGGCGATCGTCGTCAGCGCGGTCAACGGCATCGAGCCGGTCACGCAACGCATGATGGAGTTCGCGCGCGATCGCGAGCTGTGCCGGCTCATCGTCATCAACAAGATCGACAGCAAAGACGCGCGGACGGAGCAGGTGCTCGCGGACCTGCGCGAAACGTTCGGCCGCGAATGCCTGCCGCTGAACCTGCCGGCCGAGCGCGGCACCAAAGTCGTCGACTGTTTCTTCAAGCCCGGCGACGCGAAGCCCGACTTCTCCACGGTGGCTGCCGCGCACACCGAGATCATCGACCAGGTGGTCGAGATCGACGAGCAACTGATGGCGCTGTACCTCGAGCAGGGCGAGGAGCTGACGCCGGAGCAATTGCACGACCCTTTTGAGCAGGCGCTCCGCGAGGGGCACCTCATTCCCGTGTGCTTCGTCTCCGCCGACACCGGCGCCGGCGTCAAGGAGCTGCTGGAGGTGTTCGCGCGGCTGATGCCGAACCCGCTGGAAGGCAACCCGCCGCCGTTCCTCAAGGGCGAAGGAGCTCAAGCGGAGCGCGTGCAAGTGACGCCGGATCCGGAGCGTCACGTGATCGCGCACGTGTTCAAGATCACCATCGATCCGTTCGTCGGCCGGCTCGGCGTGTTCCGCGTGCACCAGGGCACGGTGCGCACCGGCTCGCAGCTGTTCGTCGGCGACGCGCGCAAGCCGTTCAAGGTCGCGCATCTGTATCAGCTGCAGGGCAAGGAGCACGGCGAAATTTCGCGCGCGATTCCCGGCGACATCTGCGCCGTGGCGAAAGTCGACGAGCTGCATTTCGACGCAGTGCTGCACGACTCGCACGACGAGGATCACTATCACCTGAAGTCGATCACCTTTCCGCCAGCGATGGCGGGTCTGGCGATCGAGCCGGAGAAGCGTGGCGAGGAGCAGAAGCTTTCGGACGCCTTGCACAAGCTCGTCGCGGAGGATCCGTGCGTGCGCGTCGAGCACCACGCGAGCATGAACGAGACCGTGCTGTACGGGATGGGCGACCTGCACCTGCGCGTGATGCTCCAGCGCATGGGCGAGCGCTACGGCGTACGCTGCAAGACGCACGTGCCGAGCATTCCATACAAAGAGACGATCACGCGCCCGGCGCCAGGCCACCATCGTCACAAGAAGCAGACCGGCGGCGCGGGCCAGTTCGGCGAGGTGTATCTGCGAGTCGAGCCGCTCGAGCGCGGCCAGGGATTCGAGTTCGTCGACGAAGTGGTCGGCGGCGCGATTCCTTCGCAGTTCATTCCTGCGGTCGAGAAGGGCGTGCGTCAGATCCTGACCGAAGGTGCGATCGCGGGATTTCCGCTGCAGGACCTGCGCGTCATCGTCTACGACGGCAAGTATCACGCAGTAGATTCGAAGGAAGTCGCGTTCGTCTCCGCCGGGCGGCGGGCCTTCCTCAACGGTTTCCGCGAGGCCGGCCCGATCGTGCTGGAACCAGTCGTGCGCATCGAAGTAACGACGCCGAGCGGCGCGACCGGCGACATCACCGGCGATCTCGCCACACGCCGCGGGCGCGTCAGCGGGACGCAATCGCTCGCCGGCCTGCGCACGCGCATCAGCGCCCTGGTACCGCTGGCGGAGCTCACGGACTATCAGGCGCGCGTGAAGTCACTGACCGGCGGCGAAGGCACCTACACCATGGAGCTGAGCCACTACGACCCGGTCCCGGCGCGCAAGCAGCAGGAGCTGATGAAGGCGTTCAAGACGGTGGAAGAAGATTAGGTCTTCTTGAACTTGTACATCACCTGATCCGTCTTGTGGCGGATCGACTCGTCGAACACTTTCTTCTTGTGATCGTCGGCCGGGTTGGCGAACACCTGGCTTTCGCTGTCGAACTTCAGGCCCGCGGCTTCGAAGTCGCGCTTGAGGATCGCCGGGTCGATGCGATGCATGTCGGTGACCGTCTGCGTCG
The DNA here is from genome assembly GCA_035606615.1 of Steroidobacteraceae bacterium. GTDB lineage: Bacteria > Pseudomonadota > Gammaproteobacteria > Steroidobacterales > Steroidobacteraceae > Steroidobacter. The sequence continues at coordinate 9,276 of DATNFA010000067.1, read as the reverse complement.
GCTCGCCGCCCGCGTTCGCGACGTGATCGACCACGACCACCACCGCGCCCGGCTTCAATGCCGGCACGAGCTGCGCCAGCGCTTTGGCAGCATCGGTCTGCGGCCACGAGCCATCCTTCGGCCGCCAGTACAGGTCGTGATAGCTCTGCATGAACAGCACTGCGTCCAGCGACGCAGGATCGAGCGTCACGGCATCGACCGGCGTCGTGACTTCCACGACGTTCGGCAGGCGGTTGTTGCCGTAACGCTTGGTCGGGCCGTCTTCCGAGAACTTCCGATACTCGGGATTGTTGTACGCGACCACTTTGCCGTCGGCGCCGACGACGCGCGACATCAGCTCGGTGTAGTAGCCGGAGGCCGCGAAGTAGTCGAGGGCGTGCAGGCCGGGCCGCAGCTCCATGAATGTCAGTACCTCGGCCGGGCGGCGCCACACATCCTGGTCTTTGTCTTCCTTCGAGCGCTCGGCATTGGCGATCGAAGCCTCGATGGCTGCTGTGTCAGCAGCGGGCGCGGGTGCTGCAGCTGCTGCCGCCTCCGGCGGCGGCGCTTCGGGCGCCTTGGCTTCCTCGTGCGATTTGCTGCCGCAAGCGGCGACCGCCAGGCCAATCATCAGATAGGGCGCCAGCAAAAATAAGCGTCGCATGGTCACTCCTCCGTCAATGCTTCTAATCGTTCTGCCAGGTTCGTCAGCTCGTGCTGCATGCGTTCGCGCTGCGCAGTTGTCAGCGACGCGTCGAGCGCTGCCAGCAGCGACAGGAACTGCTCGCGATTGCTCGCCTCTTTCGTCTTGTACTGCTCGGTCCACTGCGAGTCGGGATCGCGCAGCAGCGCGAGGATACGCTTCTCTGCCGTGTCACGGTTGCTAAAAGCGTCCCGCAATGCTGCGCGCCAATGCTGTTGGCTTTCGAGCCATTCTAGTGTCGTCGGCTGGAGGTGCTGCATCGTCTCGTCGACCAGACGCTTCTGTTCGTCGCTAATCGCGCCGGTCCAGCGCTTCAGCTGGCGCTGCGTGCTCTTGATCTGCTTGGCCTGCCACTTGCCGTCGCGGATCGCGTCGCGCTCGTCCTCCGAGCGTTCGTTGGATTTCTCTTCCAGATTCGTCAGGAGCTCCTCGACCTGTGCAGGCGTCAGCTCCAGCAGCAGGCGAGTCGCCTGCGGCGCGGTCTGTGCAGTGAAGTCGCCGAAGAATCCTTCGACACGATCGAAGGCACGCTGGAATGTATCGCGGCCCGAGGGTTGCGCGATCTGCGTCGAGAACTCACGCAGGAAGGTCGCGTAACGGCCCAGCTCGGATGCTCGATGCCATTCCAATGTCTGGCCCAGCCAGGCGCGCAGGTCCGAGCGCTGCTGATCGTCGAGCGAGACCAGATCCCCGATGTACCAGGCCGCGAGCGTGTCGAGCCGGTTGTACATGAGCTTCGCGCAACCGGCCGCGCTGGCCGCGAGCAGCAGCACGCAGAACAGGCGAAGGTAGCGACTGACAGTTGTTGGACGGCGTTGCACGGTCATCAGGGTAAAGGAGACTTGCGCGCGGCCAAAGAGTTCGGGATACAGTTGCAGCGTGCTGTACTGCTTTGACCTCCAACGCCTTGCCTAGGTCGGTTGCTTTCGCTGCTGCGGCGCTGGCGCTTGCCGCCGCGGGACTCGTGAACGCAGTCGACGATGCCAGCCTGACGATCGCACAGGTCGGCGGGGACGGCTGGAGTGCCGAGAACATCGCGATCGACTGGCACTTGCCGGATCGCGTCAGCGCGACGATCGGACGGCTGAAGCTGAATGCCGTCACGCAAGAATTACGCAACGTCCGTATCGAGTGCCCGCGCCTGCAACTCTCCGCTCGTGTGATCGCCTGTGAGCGTGCGCGCGTCGCGGCCAAGTGGCCGCTGATCGGTGCGCAGTCGCTGACAGCAAGGCTAGTCTATGGTCGTAGCGACGGATCGCTCGAAGCCGCGGTGAGCGGAATCAAACTGGGCGACGGCACGGCGAAAGTGGCGGGTTCGCTGCGCGGCGACGCCTGGACGTTCGACATCTCGCTCGCCGGCGTCACGTTCAACAACGAAAGCGGCACTCTCGCGACCGACAAGTTGAGCGCGCGCGTGCGTGGCAGCGCGCGGCAAAGCGGCAGCGACTGGCAGTTCAATGTCGACGTCAGTTCTTCGCAAGGCCAGGCGTATGCGCAGCCGATCTTTCTCGATTTCGGTGCACACGCGGTGCGTGCAAGTGCTGCCGGAAAGCTGCGCGGCAGTCGCGAGCTGACACTCGATCGCTTCACTCTCGACCACACGCAGGTCGCGCAAGCCAGCGGCAGCGCCACTCTCGACTTCATGAACGAGCAACCGCTGCGCTCGCTGACGTTGCACCGCGCAGCGCTCGAATTTCCCGGCGCGTATGAGAGCTACCTGCAGCCGCTGTTGCTCGATACGAATTTCAAGGCGATGCAGACGGCGGGAAAGATCGCGGGCGACATCGAGATGGTCGACGGCACTCCGACGCGCGTCGACCTCGCTCTCGACGATCTCACCTTCGACGCCGGTGCGCGGACCGTCGCGCTGCAGTCATTGGCAGGTGCAGTGCATTGGCGCGCCGATCCGCAGCAGCAGAGCGAAGACTCGATACTGCGCTGGAGCGGCGGAACGCTGCTTGGACTCGCGCTCGGCGCGAGCGAGCTGAGATTCAACAGCAGCGCTCGACAATTCAGGCTGCTGCAGCCGACGCGCATCCCGCTGCTCGACGGCGCGCTGGCGCTGGAGAGTCTGCGCATTCGCAACGCGGGTCTGCCGAGCGTCGCGTTCATGGTCGATGCGACGCTGGAGCCGATCGACGTCAAGCAGCTGTGCCGGACCTTCGGCTGGCCCGAGTTCGGCGGCCGCGTCGGCGGCACGATTTCCAAGCTGCGCATGCGCGAGGGCGTCGTGACGCTCGGCACGACGCTGAGCGCGCAAGTGTTCGATGGCAATGTCGCGCTCAGCGACGTGCTGTTGCAGGAGCCGTTTGGCAAGTGGCCGCGCTTTTCCGCCAACGTCGCGTTCGACAACCTGGATCTGGAGCTGATGACCGGCGCGTTCTCTTTCGGCCGCATCACCGGGCGTTTGTCCGGCCGCGTCGATGGCCTGCGGCTGTTCAATTGGGCGCCGGTCGCGTTCGACGCCCGGCTGTACACGCCGCCGGGCGATCGCTCGAAGCATCGGATCAGTCAGCGCGCGGTCGAGAATATCGGCAGCATCGGCGGCGGCGGCGCCGGCGTGACCGCCGCGCTGTCGAGCGGCTTCCTGCGCTTCTTCGACGACTTCAACTACGACCAGCTGGGCCTGTCCTGCCGGCTCGAGAACGACGTCTGTGCGATGACCGGGGTCGCGCCTGCACCGAATGGCGGCTACTACCTGGTCAAGGGCAAAGGCTTGCCGCGCATCGACGTCATCGGCAGCTCGCGGCGCGTCGACTGGCCGCGGCTGGTGCAGCAGCTGATCGCCGCGACGAAATCAGGTGGCCCAACCGTCAAGTAGTTGTCAGGCTTCAGCCTGACTCCATCCGTCAGGTAGCATTCACCGCTGGTTGCCAAGGAGCCCACGATGCTGCGCCATGCTTCGCTGAAACTGATCGCGTGCTGCCTCGCCCTGTCGGCCTGCGTGACGATCAACGTCTATTTCCCGGCCGCGGCGGCGGAAAAGGCCGCCGACAAGATCATCGAAGACGTCTGGGGCGGCGACAAATCGTCGGAGTCCGAGACCAAGCGCGAGGACAACAAGCAGACGGCGTTGCGCGACACAGCTGGGCAACGAATGCTGCTGGCTGCCGCCGCGTCGGTGCTGGACTTCATCGTCTCGCCGGCGCACGCGCAGGCCAATCTCAATGTCGACACACCGGCGATCCGGCAGCTGACGCAATCGATGGAAGCGCGCCACGCGCAGCTGAAGAAGTACTACGACGCCGGCTCGATCGGCCTGACGCGCGACGGCCTCGTGCAGGTGCGCGACCAGAATCTCGTGCCGTTGCCGGAGCGCAATAGCGTGCGCAAGCTGGTCGCCGAGGAAAACGCCGACCGCACGAACCTGTACCGCGAGATCGCCGCCGCCAACGGCCACTCGGAATGGGAGGCCGACATCCGCACGACGTTCGCCGAGCGCTGGGCGAGCAAGGCGCCGGCGGGGTGGTGGTATCAGGATGAATCCGGAGCCTGGAAGCAGAAATAGAAAAAAAAGAGCCCCGCATGTTGCGGGGCTCTTCGTTTCCAGGCCGACGATTTCTTCGAGTTGTTGGGTAGCGTGGCTAAAAAGGAAACGTTGCTCTGTCGCTCCAACCCTTCAGACCCCTAACGCCAGATACGAAAGATCCAGCGGCGCTTCCCTGGCGCTGTGTTTCGTCCCTCTTCCCCTTCGCGGTTGCCATCCCCGCTTCTCTGCCTCGAATCGCGTCGGGCGATTCCGATTGCATACAAAGGAGCAAGTGGCGTGCCTGCGGCATTTCGCCAGCCTGGAAACAAGGATTTAGGCTGCGGTGTGGCGACGATGCGACGCCACATCGCGCGCGGGTCGCGGTACGGTTGTAAAGATCGTCGACGGTTTTGATCTTCCTTCAACGTCCGCTCAGCGGAAGCTCGAGGCTGACCGCCACGCCGGTGTCGTCGGGCAGGTTGGTCGCGTTGACGGTGCCGCGATGGAAGTCGGCGATCAGCCGCACGATGTACAGGCCGAGCCCGAGATGCGGTTTGCCGTTCACACTGCTGCGGCTGGTGACCAGCGATTCGAACAGGCGGTTGTCCAGTTGCGGCGGCAGGAGCGGGCCCTCGTTGCGCACGGTCAGCGTGCACGAGCGCGGCCCGCGGGCCAGTTCTATCGCGATCGGTCCACCCTTGGGCGTGAAGTCGCTCGCGTTGTCCATGAGCTTGTCGAGCAGTTGCGCGATCAGGTCGGGCGAGCCTTCGATCAGGCACGGCTCTGCGGGAAGCTGCGTCTCGACGCGATGCTGCACGAACGTCTGCCGGTACGCCTGGCCCATGTTCTGGATCAGCTCGCGCAGATCGAAGCGCACGCGCTCGGTGTGCTCGATGATCTGCTCGACGCGCGTCGCCTCGCTGAGCGCGGTGAGAATCGCGTGCATGCGGTTCGTGCCGCTGCGTGCGCGCTCGATGTAGCTCTGCGACGGCTCCGGCAGTTTTTCCTCCGAGCTCAGGTTGTCGAGCGACGAGCTGACGATCGTCAGCGGCGTGCGCAGCTCGTGCGACAGCTTCGTGCCGAGCGTCTGCAGATAATTCGTGTACTCCTGCAGGCGGCCGAGCAACGTATCGTAGCTGCGCGCGAGTGCGCCGAGCTCGTCGCGCGCCTTCGTGTCGGGAATGTGCGGCTCGATCCTGCCTTCGGCCGTGAGAGCGGTGCTCGCCGCGCGGCTCAATCGACGGATGCGCAGCGACAAGCGCGCCGCGAACACGATCGTCACGACGATGACGAACAGCGTCGCGACCATCGTGAGATTCAGCAGGCGCGTCAGCGCGATTTCGCGCACCTGGACCAGCTGCTCGCCGGCTTGCTCGACGACGAGCGCGCCGAGATTCTGCTCGCCGTAAGGAATCGGCATGGCGGCCCGCACGAGCGAAGGCTCGCCGCCGGATTTCTCGAACCAGATCGCGCTGCGCTTGCCGGCGCGCGCCGTATCGACTGGCGCGCCCCACATTCCGTACGGAAGCCCATAGGGCACGGCACGCGCCGCGTCGCTGGAGAACAGCACGCGATAGATCGAGCGCGTGAAGCCCTCGTCATCGCGCCGCAGGCCGGGATATTGCGTCGGAGTCGCGACCGCGATCGAGCCCGCACGCGCGAGCAGCCAGCCGTGCGTGTCGACTACCGAGATGCGCACGCCATCCGGCGCGTACTGCTCGAGCCGCTGCTTCAATGCTTCTGAGCCGGTGTGAATCCACGCGAGCCCGCGCGTCTGCGCGACGATCGCATCCTTGGCGTCGAGCGCCTGTACAGCGAGTTGCGTCCCGAAGAGATTGAGCGGCGCACGCAGCTCGATCGCATAGCCCTTGCCAGTCTCGCGCCACGTGCCTTCGACGTACGGCACTTCATCTGCGGACAGTTTCCAGGGAGCGCCGACCTCGCACACGCGCACCAGCAGCGGCCCAGGCGCGATTGCGCTGATCGACCAGGCGCGCTCGTGGCCGAACTCATCGTGGATCAGCACGATCACGCGATCGGCTCCGGCTGCCGGCGGCAGCTCGTCGCGAGTCGGAACCTCGTAGTGCACCGCTGGCGCCGTGACTTCGACGTACAAGTGCATCGATCGTCCATACACGCCGACGCGCACCTTGGGCTCGGCGCCTTCCGCGCCCGGACTGGCGTTATCGAAGCCCGGCACCGCACGCGCAGGCTGCGGCCACTCGTCCGCGAAGCCGTCGAGCAGCGGGCGCGTCATGAGGAGCGGTGCGAACAGGTCGCCGCGTGCCGGATCGAAGTCACGCCGCAGATCAGGAACGCGATACAGCAGCTCGGGCTCGCTCGCGACGACCCGGCTGAGCACCTGTGCAGTCGTCAGCAGCGCGTCTTCCTGCGCGCGCCGCAGTGTCGTTTCCATCTGCTGCGCGTACTGCCAGCCCGCCCAAGGCAGGATCAGCGTGAGAAGACTCAGCAGGAGCAGCTTGGTGCGAAGGGACATCTATTCCTTCCACCGGTACCCCATTCCGTACATCGTCTCGATGCTGTCGAAGGACTGGTCGATCGCCTGGAACTTGCGGCGGATGCGCTTCACGTGCGACGTGATCGTGTTGTCGTCGAGCACGACATTGGCAGCGTCCATGAGCTGCTGCCGGTTCTTGACGTGGCCGGGATTCTTCGCGAGCGCGTGCACGATCCAGAACTCGGTGAGCGTAAGGCCGAGCGGCTTTTCCTGCCATGTCGCGTGCAGCCGTGCAGTGTCGATCAGCAATGTGCCGCGCGTCACGATCTGGTCGCGATTCGACGGCTGCGTGAGCGCATCGATGCGGCGGAACAGCGCGGTCACGCGCGCCATGAGATGCGAGAGGCTCAGATCCTTGGTCAAGTAGTCGTCGGCGCCGAGGCGCAAGCCCGACACCGCATCGAGCTCGCTGTCGCGCGCGGTGAGAAAGATGATCGGCAGCTCGGCCGACAGCGAGCGCAGCTCACGACACAGCTCGAAGCCGCCTTCCGGCTCGTCGCGCAAACCGACGTCGATCACGGCGAGATCCGGCAGCCGCCCGCGGAACGCTTCGATCGCCTCCTTGCGCTCACCGTAGGTACGCACGGAATAGCCGTGACGCTGAAACGCCGCCGCGTAGTTGTCGCGGATCGCGGGCTCGTCTTCGACGATGGCGATGACTTTCTTCATGGGCACACAGTGTAGCGCCGCCGGATGCGCGCGGAATGTGCGCCACGATTGATCACAATCTGCCCCGAGCCTGACGCCCGTCATGCGCCGTCGATCCGCACCGCTGGCCTGAAATAGCCTCCATGCGCGTTCTACAGAATACGGCGGTTTCGGGACCTGATCGCGGGCAGCGGCGGCGGGAGGTTACTTGGGCGTGGCTTTCGCTGCTGACGTTGGTCCTGTGCTGGGACGCGTCAGCGCGCCTCGAAGCGCGTATTTCGCCGCCGCGCGTGCGGATCGCGCACGCGGGCGAGCGCTCAGAAAGCGTTGATACCGGTGAGGGCACGTCCGACCGTTAGCTGATGCACGGTCTCCGTTCCCTCGTACGTGATCACGCTTTCCAGATTCAGCGCGTGCCGGATCGGCACGTACTCGACGCTGATCCCAGCGCCACCGAGCAGATCGCGCGCATCGCGCGCCACTTCGATCGCGCCGCGCGTGTTGTGCCATTTCGCCATCGAGACCTGCGTCGGCTGCATCTGCCCCGCATCCTTCAGGCGACCGAGCTGCAGCGACAGCAGCTGCGACGTCGTGATCTTCCTCGCCATCTCGGCGAGTCGAATCTGCACGGCCTGCGTTGCAGCGAGCGGCTTGCCGAACATCATGCGCGACTTCGTGTAGTCGATCACTTGCGCGAGACAGGCCTGCGCTGCGCCAGTCACGCCCCAGCTGATGCCGTAACGCGCCTGCGTGAGACACGACAGCGGGCCTTTCAGTCCCGAGACGTTCGGCAGCACGTTCTGCTCCGGCACGACGACGTTGTCGAAGAACAGGCTGGACGTTACTGAGGCGCGCAAGCTCATCTTGTGCTTGATGACGTTGGTCGTGAAGCCTTTGAAGCTCTTCTCGACCAGGAAGCCCTTGATGCCTTCCTCGGTCTTCGCCCAGACGATCGCCAGATCCGCGATCGAGCCGTTGGTGATCCACATCTTCGCGCCGTTCAGCACCCAGTCCTTACCCTGGCGGCGTGCCACCGTCTTCATGTTCGCGGGATCGGAGCCGCCGTGCGGCTCGGTGAGCCCGAAGCAACCGATGACTTCGCCGCGCGCCATGCGCGGCAGCCACTTCTGCTTCTGCTCCTCGCTGCCGAAGGCGTAGATCGGATACATGCACAGGCTCGATTGCACCGAAACGAAGCTGCGTAAACCCGAATCGCCGCGCTCGAGCTCCTGGCAGATCAGCCCGTATGAAACTGCGTTCAGGCCGGCGCAGCCGTAACCGTGAATCGAGCTGCCGAGCAGCCCCAGCTCTGCGACCGCGGGAATCAGCTCGCGCGGAAAGCGCTCCTCCTCGAAGCACTCGCCCACGATCGGGATCACCTGGTCGTCGACGAACTTGCCGACCGAATCCTGAACGAGGCGCTCCTCGTCGCTGAGCATGCTGCGGACGTTGTAGAGATCGAGCGGGTCGAGCTCGGCGGCGACAGTCGCTTGGGGCGTGTGGGCAATGGCAGACATAAGGCTCTCCTCGGCGGCCTGGAATGATAGCGCCTTGTCCGGCCTTTCGCCGCAGCGTAGCGTACGCGGCCATGCGCACCGTGAATCAATGGCTCGATGAGTACGGCGCGAGCCATCGCAACCCTGCGAACAAGCTGCTGCACTGGATTTGCGTGCCGATCATCGTCGTCAGCATGGTCGGCCTGCTGTGGTATTTGCCGGTGCCGCAAGCGTTGCGCGCCGTGTCGCCGTTGTTGAACTGGGGCACGGTTCTGCTGGTCGGAGCCGTGGTGTACTACGTGGCGATATCGTGGTCGCTCGCGCTCGGCATGGTGCTGTTCGCGGCCGCGGTGCTCGGATGCCTGGTGTGGTTGCAGACTCTGCCGTGGCCGTTATGGATCCTCTGCCTGGGGTTGTTCGTTGTGGCCTGGATCGGCCAGTTCATCGGACACCATTACGAAGG
>DATNFA010000066.1:0-56532 GCA_035606615.1 Steroidobacteraceae bacterium | reverse complement strand
TGAACGAGCAGAGTCGATCGCGATAGCGCTCCAGCAATCGCGCGGCGTTGTGCCGGGCGAAGTCTTCCCACTGCAACAGCACGCGCGGAAAGCGCTTGCCCAGCGCAACCACGAAGGCTTCAACGAATGCGTCGTACTCGGCGCCGCGAATGCGCTCGTGGCGCCAGCCGACATACAGCGGATCGTTCAGCAGCTCCTGGTTGTTGGTGCCGACATCGAGAATGACCGGCAGCGTCGACGCCGGATGGATGCCGGCGCACACCGTGTACAGCGACAGCTTGCCGATCGGGATGCCCATGCCGCCGATACCGAGATCGCCCAGCCCGAGGATGCGCTCGCCGTCGGTGACGACCACGATGCCGATGTCCTGCGGCCCGAGATTCGCGAGCGCCGTGTCGATCGCGTCGCGCTGCGGATACGAAATGTACAGCCCGCGCGGCCGGCGGTAGATGCGGCTATAGGCCTGGCACGCCTCCCCGACCACCGGGGTGTAGATGATCGGCATCATCTCGACCAGGTGCTCGCTGAGCAGCCGGTAGAACGCGGTCTCGTTGCGATCCTGCAGCGACACCAGGTGGATGTAGCGTTCGAGGTTGGACGTCTTCTGGCGATAGTTGCCGTAGATGCGCGCGAGCTGCACCTCGGGCGTGGACACGCCCGGCGGCAGCAATCCGTTCAGGCCGAGCTCGCGGCGCTCGTCCTCGGGGAACGCGCTGCCCTTGTTGAGGAGGGGCTGGTCGAGCAGTGCGCGGCCAGTGAGTGGAGTCTGCAGGTATTGCTCGCCGCTACCGGGGTCGCGGCGGATTTCGAAGAGGGGGTGCATGCAGGCGAGAGGTTAGCGCTCCTTGCCCTTCCGTGCTCCGCCCGCTATGTTCGGCGCTCTTTTTCGTGTCGGATCCGACCGCCCACTATGGCCATGAATTTCCTGGACTTCGAAGCGCCGATCGCCGAATTGGAGGCGAAGATCGACGAGCTGAAGTTCGTGTCGAGCGATGCCGAGGTGAACATCGCCGACGAGATCGCGCGCCTGCGGGCCAAGAGCCGGGCGCTGACGACCAGCATTTTCTCGAACCTCACGCAGTGGCAGATCGCGCAGCTGGCGCGGCATCCGCAGCGGCCGTATACGCTCGACTATGTCGGCGCGATCTTCACGGATTTCCAGGAGCTGCACGGCGATCGCATGTACTCGGACGATCACGCCATCGTCGGCGGGCCGGCGCGGCTCGATGGGATGCCGGTGATGATCGTCGGCCAGCAGAAGGGGCGCGATACCAAGGAGCGCGTTCGCCGCAACTACGGCATGCCGAAGCCGGAGGGCTATCGCAAGGCGCTGCGCCTGATGCGCATGGCCGAGCGCTTCCAGCTGCCGCTGATCACGTTCATCGATACCTCCGGCGCCTATCCCGGCGTCGGTGCCGAAGAGCGCGGCCAGAGTGAGGCGATCGCGCGCAACCTGTTCGAGATGTCGACGCTGCGCACGCCGATCGTCAGCATCGTCATCGGCGAAGGCGGCTCGGGCGGCGCGCTGGCGATCGGTGTCGGCGACCGGCTGCTGATGCTCCAGTACAGCATCTACTCCGTGATTTCGCCGGAAGGCTGCGCCGGCATTCTCTGGCGCAGCGCCGACAAGAAAGACCTGGCCGCGGAAGCGATGGGTGTGAGCGCCGAGCGCATCGCCAAGCTGGGCATCGTCGATGAAGTCGTCAAGGAGCCGCTCGGCGGCGCGCATCGCGATCCGCAGGTGATGGCGGACACGGTCAAGGATGCGTTGCTGCGGCACCTGGGCGAGCTGCAGGCCCTGTCGCTGGACCAGGTCGTGGAGAAGCGGCAGGAGCGCCTGCGCAACTACGGGGTGTACAGCGAGGGATAGTGTTCTCGCCCTCGGCACTGCTCGCCTGCGTTGAAAGCCTGGTACCCCGCACCAGCGCCGAGCTGTGTGTCGCGTTCAGCGGCGGGCTCGATTCGACGGTCCTGTTGCACGGTCTGGCTCGTGCTTTGGTCGATCGTTCGAACTACCGCATGCGCGCGGCGCACGTCGATCATCAGCTGCAACCGGATTCCGGGAGTTGGAGCGAGCGCTGTGGCCGAGTCGCGCAGTCGCTGCAGATCGAATTCGTTCCGCTGGTCGTCAGCGTCTCCGCGGATCCTGAGCTGAGCCCCGAGGCAGCGGCGCGCGATGCGCGCTACGCCGCCCTCAGGCAAATCCTCAAGCCGAACGAAGTGCTGCTCACAGCCCATCACGCCGACGATCAGCTCGAGACGATGCTGTTGGCGCTGATGCGCGGTGCCGGACTGCGCGGCTTGAGCGGCGTGCCGTCGGTCCAGATTTTCGGCGGCGGCTGGCTCGCGCGGCCCCTGCTGGAATTCTCCCGCGCCGAGCTCGAAGAGTGGGCGCGGACCGAGCAGCTGCAGTGGCTCGAGGATCCCTCGAACGCGAACACCGGCTTCGATCGCAATTTTCTGCGCCATCGCGTGCTGCCGGCGTTGCGCGAGCGCTGGCCCGCGGTTGCTCAGAGCGCAACGCGCTCCACGGCGCACCTGCGCGAAGCGGGCAGGCTGCTCGACGTGCTCGCCGCCGCCGATCTCGGATCCATCGCGATCGGTTCCTGTCTGAGCATGACGCAGCTCGCGGGCCTGGCGCCGGCGCGCCGACGCAACGTGCTGCGTCACTGGATCCGCCAGCACGGCATGCGCGTGCCATCGACTCGCAAGCTCGCGACGATCGAGCGCGACCTGCTGATCGCGCGCGAGGATCGGTTGCCGTGCGTCGAGTGGGACGACGTGGAGGTGCGGCGTCACCGCGGACTGCTGTACTGCATGCGCCAGCGTCCGGAGTTCGAGCCGGCTGACCCGCTGCCGTGGAATGTCTCGCAAGTGCTTGAACTGCCAGCTCAGCTCGGTCGCCTGCGGGCGCAGCGCGATGCACTCGGCGGACTGGCGGCGGCGCGAGTGCGGGGAGCCCTGCAGGTCCACTTCCGTCGTGGCGGCGAGGAGCTGCAGCCGGCGGGCGCTGCGCATCACCGCAAGCTGAAGAAGCTCCTGCAGGACGCCGGAGTGCTGCCGTGGTGGCGCGATCGAGTGCCGCTGATCTACGCCGGCGAGCAACTCGTCGCCGTCGGCGATCTGTGGATCGCGGAGGAGTTCGCCGCGCGCGACAGTGAGGAAGCGCTCCGCATCGTGTGGGAGGAGAGACCACAGTTGATGGCGGCGAAGGAGTCGGGCTAAAGCCCGACCTACGGGTCATCAACCGCTGGTCGCTGGTAACTCTTTCCGATACACTGTCCGCCCGTCGTGATGACTGGTGATGACGCGCCAGCGTTCACGGTCATCGGTTCAACTCTCTCACGCGACGGTGCTCAAGATGACGCGTTATATCTGTGTGACCGGCGGTGTCGTTTCCTCGCTCGGGAAAGGCATCGCGGCAGCCTCATTGGGCGCCATCCTCGAAGCGCGCGGCCTCAAGGTCAGCATGGTGAAGCTGGATCCGTACATCAACGTGGATCCCGGCACCATGAGTCCGTTCCAGCACGGCGAAGTGTTCGTCACCACCGACGGCACCGAGACCGACCTCGACCTCGGCCACTACGAGCGCTTCGTCCGCACCACCACGTCGCGCAACAGCAATTTCACGACCGGACGCATCTACGAGCGCGTCATCGCCAAGGAGCGCCGCGGCGACTACCTGGGCGCAACAGTCCAGGTCATCCCGCACATCACCGACGAGATCAAGCACTGCATCCGCATGGGCGCCGGCGACGCGGACGTGTGCATGGTCGAGATCGGCGGCACGGTCGGCGACATCGAGTCGCTGCCGTTCCTCGAAGCGATTCGCCAGATGGGCGTCGAGCTTGGGCACAATAACGTGCTCTACATGCACCTGACGCTGATCCCGTACATCCCGAGCTCCGGCGAGATCAAGACCAAGCCGACGCAGCACTCGGTGAAGGAGCTGCGCTCGATCGGTATTCAGCCGGACATCCTGCTGTGCCGCGCGCAGACCAAGGTGCCGGACGAGCAGCGGCGCAAGATCGCGCTGTTCACGAACGTCGAGGAGCGCGCGGTGATTTCCGCCGTCGACGCCGACGACCTGTACAAGATCCCGATGCTGCTGCACGAGGAAGGGCTCGACGACATCGTGGTCGACAAGCTGCGGCTCGACGTGCCGCCAGCCGATCTGTCCGAGTGGCGTCAGGTGGTCGCGGCCAAGACCAACCCGGACACGACGGTGACGATCGCGATGGTCGGCAAGTACGTGAACCTGCGCGACTCGTACATCTCGCTGACGGAAGCGCTGATCCACGCCGGCGTGCGCACCCGCACGCGCGTCAAGATCCAGTTCGTCGAGGCCACCGACGTCGAAAAACACGGCACGAGCCTGCTCGACGGCGTCGACGCGATCCTGGTACCGGGCGGCTTCGGCGAGCGCGGCATCGAAGGCAAGATTCAGGCGATCCAGTACGCCCGCGAGAACCGCATCCCGTACCTGGGCATCTGCCTCGGCATGCAGCTGGCGATCATCGAATACGCGCGCAGCGTCGCGAATCTGCACGGCGCGCATTCCACCGAGTTCAACCGCTCGGCGCCGCACCCGGTGATCGCGCTGATCTCCGAGTGGCAGGACGAGAAGGGCACGGTCGAGCAGCGCACCGAGAAATCGGAGCTGGGCGGCACGATGCGGCTGGGCGCGCAGGAAGTGCGGCTGTCGCACGGCTCGCGCTCGCACCAGATCTACGGCTCGGACCTGATCCAGGAGCGCCACCGCCACCGTTACGAGTTCAACAACCGCTACCTGCAGAAGATGATGAATGCAGGGCTGCGCTTCTCCGGTTTCTCGCGCGACGGCCTGGTCGAGATGATCGAGCTGCCGACGCACCCGTTCTTCGTCGCCAGCCAGTTCCACCCGGAGTTCCGCTCGACGCCGCGCGACGGCCATCCGCTGTTCACGGGGTTCGTGAAGGCGGCGCGGGCGTACAGGCAGGAGCAGATGCCGGTCGCTCAAAGCGCGTGAAGCTGATCAATTTCACCGTCGGCCCCGACCAGCCGCTATTTCTCATCGCGGGGCCCTGTGTTGTCGAAAGCGAAGGACTGGTCCTCGATACCGCCGGCAAGCTCAAGGAGTTGACCGCGCGGCTCGGCATTCCTTTCATCTTCAAATCCTCGTTCGACAAGGCGAACCGCTCTTCGCAGAAGAGCTATCGCGGGCCGGGCATGGAGGAGGGCCTGCGCATCCTGTCCGAGGTGAAGCGGCAGCTTGGCCTGCCCGTGCTGACCGACGTCCACGAAGATACGCCGCTGGCCGAGGTTGCCTCGGTGGTCGACGTACTGCAGACGCCGGCTTTCCTGGCGCGGCAGACGAACTTCATCCTCAATGTCTGCTCGCAGCAGCGGCCCGTGAACATCAAGAAGGGCCAGTTCCTGTCGCCGTGGGAAATGCAGAACGTGGTCGACAAGGCGCGCTCGACCGGCAACGAGCAGATCATGGTGTGCGAGCGCGGCTTCAGCTTCGGCTACAACAACCTGGTCTCCGACATGCGCTCGCTGTCGGTGATGCGCGCGACCGGTGCCCCGGTCGTGTTCGACGCTACGCATTCGGTGCAATTGCCGGGCGGCAAGGGCACCGCATCCGGTGGCCAGCGCGAGTTCGTGCCGGTTCTTGCGCGTGCCGCAGTGGCCGCCGGTGTCTCCGGAGTCTTCATGGAAACGCATCCGGATCCGGACAAGGCGCTGTCCGACGGGCCGAATGCGTGGCCGCTCGCGCGCATGGAGCCGCTGCTGACGACGCTCGCCGAGCTGGACCGCGCCGTCAAATCCCGTCCGTTCGAGGAAAGTCTGCTATGAGCAAGATCGTCGACATCCGCGGCCGCGAGATCATCGACTCGCGCGGCAACCCGACCGTGGAGGCCGACGTGATCCTCGATTCCGGCGTGCTCGGCCGCGCTGCCGTTCCGTCCGGTGCCTCGACCGGTGCGCGCGAGGCCATCGAGCTGCGCGATGGCGACAAGCATCGCTATCTCGGCAAGGGCGTGACCAAGGCAGTCGGGCACGTGAACGGCGAGATTCGCAAGGCGCTGCTCGGCAAGAACCCGAGCGCGCAGGCGGAGATCGACAAGACGATGATAGCCCTCGACGGCACGGAGACGAAGGCGCGGCTCGGTGCCAATGCGCTGCTCGCCGTGTCGCTCGCAACGGCGAAGGCCGCCGCGATCGATAGCAAACAGCCGCTGTATCGCTACCTGGGCGGCCCTGGCCCGAAGACTCTGCCGGTGCCGATGATGAACATCATCAACGGCGGCGCACACGCGGACAACAGCGTCGACATCCAGGAATTCATGATCCTGCCGGTGGGCGCGCCGTCGCTCTCGGAGGCGCTGCGTTACGGCGCAGAGATCTTCCACACGCTCAAGAAGGTCCTGCACGAGCGCAAGCTGTCGACGGCAGTGGGCGACGAAGGCGGCTTCGCACCGGACCTGCCATCCAACGAAGCGGCTTTGGAAACGATTCTCGAGGCAATCGATCGCGCCGGTTACAAGGCCGGGCGCCAGATCTTCCTCGGCCTCGACGTGGCGAGCACCGAGTTCTACTCGGGCGGCATCTACGAGCTCGAATCCGAGCATCGCAAGTTCACGTCCGCGCAGTTCGCGGACTACCTCGAGGGCCTGGTCGGGCGCTATCCGATCGTGACGGTCGAGGACGGCATGGCCGAGAACGACTGGGACGGCTGGGCCGGACTCACGCAGCGCCTCGGCAAGCGCGTGCAGCTGGTCGGCGACGACCTGTTCGTGACCAACACGAAGATCCTGCAGGAGGGCATCCAGAAGAAGATCGCGAACGCGATCCTCATCAAGGTGAACCAGATCGGCACGCTGACCGAGACGCTCGCGGCCATCGACATGGCGACGCGTGCAGCGTATGCATCGGTCGTGTCGCATCGCTCGGGCGAAACAGAGGACGCCACCATAGCTGACATCGCGGTCGCGACCAGCGCGACGCAGATCAAGACCGGCTCGATGTCGCGCTCCGATCGCATCGCCAAGTACAACCAGCTGCTGCGGATCGAAGCGGAGCTGGGAGCCGAGGCGCGCTACGCGGGCGCCGAGGCGTTCCCCGTGCCGCTGCCCAGCATCTCGTGCTGACAGCATGAAATTCATCGCCGCCGGTCTGCTGATCCTGCTGGTACTGCTCCAGTACCGGCTGTGGTTCGGCGACGGCAGCGTGCGCGAGGTCACGCGGCTGCATGCGGAGATCTCCGCGCAGCAGGAACAGAACGCGCGCCTGCGCGAGCGCAACCGTACGCTCGCGGCCGAAGTGCAGGACCTGAAGAAGGGCACGACGGCTATCGAAGAGCGCGCCCGTACGGACCTGGGGATGGTCGGCAAGAGCGAGACGTTCTACCAGGTCGTGTCGCCTGAGGACGCGACCCGTGCCGAGGCACAGTAAGCGCTGGGTCATCGTGCCGGCGGCGGGCAGCTCGCGGCGGATGGCCGCTTCGGGCCAGCCCAAACAATATTTGCAGCTCGCCGGCCGCAGCGTCATCGAATGGGCGCTCGCGCCGTTCCTCGAACGTTCCGACTGCGAGCGCATCGTCGTCGTGCTGGCGGAGCAGGATCGTCATTGGTCCGAACTGCCGCTGGCGCGGCATCCCAGGATCTCGACTGCGATTGGCGGCACCGAGCGCGTCGACTCGGTGCGCGCCGGCCTGCGCGCGCTCGTTGCGCTCGCCAACGACGACGACTGGGTCCTGGTGCACGACGCGGCGCGCCCGTGCTTGCGGGCCACCGACCTGGGCCGCTTGATCGACGAGCTCGCTGACGACGGCGTGGGCGGGCTGCTCGCCGCTCCGGTCGTCGATACCCTCAAGCGCTCCGATGCGAACGATCGCGTGCAGGCGACGGTTTCCCGCGAGTCGCTGTGGCGCGCGCTGACGCCGCAGATGTTCCGGTACGGCGTTCTCGATCGGGCGTTGGGGGCTGTGAGCGACTCCGGTGCCGCGCCGACGGACGAAGCGCAGGCCGTCGAGGCGCTCGGATTGCAACCGCGACTGGTCCGCGGCGATCCCGACAACATCAAGATCACGTTGCCCGAAGACGTCGAACGCGCCGCACGGGTGCTGGCATCATGGTGCGGAGCATGAGCACCAGTCTGCGCATGGGCCAGGGATACGACGTGCACGCTTTCACGAGCGGCGATCACGTGATGCTCGGCGGCGAGCGCGTGCCGCATTCGCACGGCGTACTCGCGCACTCGGATGGCGACGTGCTGCTGCACGCGATCTGCGATGCGCTGCTCGGCGCCGCCGGACTCGGCGACATCGGCATGCATTTCCCGGACAGCGATCCGCGCTGGCGCGGCGCCGACAGCCGCACGTTCCTGCGCCACGTGCGGCTGCTGCTGCAGGATCGCGGTTATCGGGTCGTCAACGTCGATGCGACGGTGATCGCGGAACGGCCGCGCCTCGGGCGTCACCGGGATGCGATGCGCGCGAACATCGGCAGCGACCTGGGCCTGGACGCCGCGCGCGTCAACGTCAAGGCAACGACCACCGAAGGGCTCGGTTACATCGGCCGCGGCGAAGGCCTGGCGTGCCAGGCGATCGTGCTGATCGAGCAGACGACGGGAATACAAGCTCCGTGACCGTATTCGAAGAGATGGCGGCGCTGCCGTGCGCGCACGGCGGACCGGCAGGTCGCGCGCAGCTGCGCGCCACGCCCGAGGACTTTCTCGTGCAGGAGTGGCTCGGCTGGGAGGCCGACGGCGCCGGCGACCATCTGCTGCTGAAGGTGCGCAAGCGCGGCGCGAACACACTGTGGATTGCCAGACAGCTCGCGCGACTCGCGAAGATCGATCCGCGCGACGTGGGCTTCGCAGGACTGAAGGACCGCGACGCAGTGGCCGAGCAATCGTTCACGGTGCCGGCCCGGTCGGCGCTTGGCGAGTCGTGGGTCGGCGTCGGCGGCGAGGGCTTCGAAGTGATCGCAGCGGCGCGTCATCGACGCAAGCTTAAGCGCGGGGCACTCAAGGGCAACGACTTCAAGATCACCTTGC
This sequence comes from Steroidobacteraceae bacterium, assembly GCA_035606615.1. Taxonomy (GTDB): domain Bacteria; phylum Pseudomonadota; class Gammaproteobacteria; order Steroidobacterales; family Steroidobacteraceae; genus Steroidobacter. Next base: position 47,490 of record DATNFA010000066.1, on the reverse strand, counting down.
GCGGCTTCAGCGGCGATCCGCAGGTATTGGAGCAGCGACTGCAGGCCATTGCAGCGGCAGGCGTGCCGAGCTACTTCGGTCCGCAAAGGTTCGGCCGGGACGCGGGCAACTTGCGCACGGCCCTCGCGTGGTTCTCTGACGGTGTCGCGCCCACCGATCGTTGGCAGCGTGGCTTCGCCTTGTCGGCCGCTCGTGCCGCAATCTTCAACTCCGTCGTCGCACGCCGGGTGAGCGATGGAACGTGGAACCGGCTGCTACCGGGCGAGATCGTCAACCTCGACGGCAGCGGCAGCGTCTTCGTTGCCGAAGCCGTCGATGCCGCGCTCGAAGAGCGGTGCGCCGGGCTCGATATTCATCCGACCGGTCCGCTGTGGGGACGCGAATCGGACCGGCCGGTGCCTGCGCTCGAAGCGGAGGTTGTCGCGCATCACGACGTCCTCGCGCGCGGCCTCAGCAAGGCAGGGCTGGAGGCGGAACGGCGCGCGTTGCGCATTCGTGTCGACCGACTCGCGTGGGCGATCGAGGGCGAAGTCGTGCAGCTGCGCTTTCGTTTGTTCCGCGGCGCGTTCGCGACGGCGGTGCTGCACGAGTTGCTGGAGAATGCGTTCGCCCAGGACACGCCGGAAGCGGAAGAGTGACGATGTCACTTCCCTTTCAGCAGCACATAAATCGCGCCGCTGCCGCCATCGACGGCGCGCGCCGAGCCGAATGCCAGCACGTCGTCGGCGCGCTGCAGCCAGTGGTTGACGACGTTCTTCAACACCGGCCCGCGCGGGCCGGAGCGGCGACCTTTGCCGTGCACGACGCGCACGCACCGCAGCCGATGGTCGACGCATTCCGCGATGAATCCGCGCAACGCCGCCTTCGCTTCGGCGCCCGTCATACCGTGCAGATCGATCTCGCTGTCAACTACATAAGCGCCGCGACGCAGCCGCGTCAGGACCGCTTCGGAAATGTGCGGGCGGCGGAAGCTCAACTCGTCGCCGGTGGCAAGCACTGCTTCGTCCGGCGGCGGCTGCAGGCTCTCGCGCAGCACTTCGACCTGATCGGCGCGCGTGAAGCGCGCCTTCGCCGGCGGCTTCGGTGCCACGCGCTCCGCCTTGCCGCCGCGCGTCAGGCGTCGCACGTCCCGCATCGCTTCGCGAAAGGCGCGGGCCTCGCGGTCTTCGTCGTCGCTCACTGGTTCGCTCCGGCGTTGATCCTTTTAAAGTATAGTTTCCCGCAGTGAAGATTCTCATCAGCAACGACGACGGCTACCGCGCCGACGGGCTCACCGCGCTCAGCGACGCCCTGGCGCAGCTGGCGGAGATCACGGTCGTCGCGCCGGACCGCAACCGCAGCGGCGCCAGCAATTCGCTCACGCTCGACATGCCGCTGCGCGTGCTGCCGTTCGCCGAGCGCAAGTACTACGTGCTCAACGGCACGCCGACCGACTGCGTGCATCTCGCGATCTCGGGCCTGTTCGAAGAAGAGCATGACATGGTCGTCTCCGGCATCAACGACGGCCCGAATCTCGGCGACGACGTTCTCTACTCCGGCACCGTGGCTGCCGCGATCGAAGGGCGCTTCCTCGGGTTGCCGGCGATCGCGCTGTCGCTCGTGTTGCAGCCTGACTCCGGCCGGCACTTCGCGACAGCGGCGCGTGTCGCCACCGAGCTCGTGCTGCGCGTACAGCGTGCGCCGTTGCATCAAGCGACCATCCTCAACGTCAACGTGCCTGACGTGCCGTACGAGGCGCTCAAGGGCTACCAGGCGACGCGTCTCGGTTTCCGTCATCGCTCGGAACGTATCATCGCGGCGGAAGATCCGCGCGGCCGCCCTGTGTATTGGGTCGGGCCGGCGGGCGTCGGTCAGGACGCCGGGCCAGGCACCGACTTCCACGCGGTCGCGAACAATTACGTGTCGGTGACGCCGCTGCAGATCGACCTGACGCGGCATTCGATGCTGGAGGATATGCGCGCGTGGCTGCAGGGAAGAGCATCGTGAGTCCGCCATCCATGACTGGCAGTGGCGGCGACAAGCCGGGGAATCGCGCCGGCATCGGCATGACTTCCGCGCGCACGCGCGAGCGGCTCATTCAGCGGCTGCGCGAGCAGGGCATCAACAACGCGCAGGTGCTCGACCAGATTCGCAACGTGCCGCGTCACTTGTTCGTCGACGAAGCGCTTGCGACGCGCGCGTACGAGGACACAGCGCTGCCGATCGGTCATGGCCAGACGATCTCGCAGCCGTTCGTGGTTGCGAAGATGAGCGAGGCGATGCTGGAAGGCGGCACGCCCGGCAAGGTGCTGGAGATCGGCACCGGTTGCGGTTACCAGACCGCCGTGCTCGCGCCGCTGGTGCGTTTCATTTACAGCATCGAGCGCATCAGCGCCTTGCTGGAGCGCGCGCGCTCGCGGTTCAAGGAACTCGGCATTCGCAACGTTCATTTGCGTCATGGCGACGGCTTTCAGGGCTGGCCGGCGCATGGGCCGTACGACGGCATCCTGATGGCGGCCGCGCCGCTGGCGATTCCGGAGGTGCTGTTCCAGCAGCTCGCGCCCGGCGGCCGGCTGATCGCGCCAGTGGGACCGGAAGGCCGCCAGCAACTGCTGCGGCTGACGCGGCGAGGGGACGAGCTGCACAAGGAGATGCTCGGCCAGGTCAGTTTCGTGCCCTTGTTGAAAGGCACAACATGAGGACGCGCGCTTCTGCTCCGACTATCCGCCATCCGCTTTTCGCTGCTGATCCTGGCGCTGTTGTCCGGCTGCGCGTCGCATCCTGAACGCGCGACGACCTATACCGTAAAGCGCGGCGACACCCTCTACGCGATCGCCTGGCGCCATAAACTGGACTGGCAGGACCTTGCGCGCTGGAACGGAGTCGGTCGCGATTATGTGATTCATCCCGGTCAGGTGCTGAAGTTGTATCCATCGCGCGGGTCGCAGGCGTCGACGCGTCCTGCTCCCGGTTCTCCTGCAAGGCAGACCACGCCGGCGCCGAGTGCGCCGCCGGTGCAATGGCAGTGGCCCGTTAGCGGCGGCACAGCGACGCTCACTACGCGGCCCAACGGCGGACAGGGGCTCACCGTGAGCGGACAGCTCGGCGAGGATATTCGTGCCGCTGCGGCCGGCAACGTCGTGTATACGGGCTCGGGGCTGCTCGGGTATGGGCAGCTGGTGATCCTCAAGCACAACCAAACCTATCTGAGCGCGTACGGGCACACGAAGTCGGTGGCGGTTCGCGAGGGCGATGCGGTCGTCGCCGGGCAGAGGATTGCGACGATGGGTCCCGGGCCGAATGGCGAGGCGATGCTGTATTTCGAGATTCGGATCAACGGCACGCCAGGGAATCCACTAACGTTCTTACCGAAGCGTGTGGACTGAGTGCGTTGACTGAGTCTGGCCCGAAGATTGCTAGCGTGCGCCGCTACTGAACAGTAGTTGCGCTCTGCACTATCTCGTGTCTAACATCCGCGCCCAATGTCGTCGCTTGGCGACGCACCGCAGGGTTACCGGTAGAAGACGCGGGGGCGGAGGGGGATTCGAGGAAACAGCGCGAAGAAGAACAAAAGCACAACAACAAGAATATTTCGTCGGCGCGAGGCTCTTTTTAGAGCACGTAACGACGAGTTGGTCGAACGAACTTCAGTCCCTCGCGTCTTCTCCCGGCTATCCAGCCGGGAGTCTTACTTCAACAGCAACGCAGCCACCGCACGACGCCCCTCGCTCACGAGGACGTTATACGTGCGACAGGCGGCTCCCGTGTCCATCACTTCGCAGCCGATGCCGCGCGTCATGATCGCGGCGAGCAGTCGCGGCTCGGGAAAGCGTTGCCGCGGTCCGGAGCCGAGCACGACGATCTCCGGCTGCAGCGCGAACACCGGCTCGAGATCCGCTTCGGTCAGCTCGTCGAGCGTTTGCGGGCGCCAGTCCTCGACCAGCCGCTCCGCGCTGATCAGGAAGCTTCGCTGCAGCACCGAGTCCGCGACGCGTACCTCGCCGGGCGCGTACGAACGCACGAGCAGCACGCTGCCGGTTCTGTCATCCGTCAATCTCATTCGTCTTACGATAGCGCGAATGACCAAAGCTCTCACGCTGATCGCACCTGAGATCGCGCCGGCATGGCGTCAGGCGATCGCCGAACGCAGCTCGCGCTGGCCGCACCTGGCGCGGCTCGGCGGTCGCGGCTCGATTCGCGCGCTGCCGCCGCCAAGCGACGGACTGCGCGTGTGGCAGATCGCGTTGCTGGATGCGCTCGGGATCGAAGACCACGCGCGGTATCCGAGCGCCGCTGTCACGCGCACGGGCGACATCGCCGAACCCGCGCGCGACTTCTGGCTGCATCTGCAACCGATGCATTTCGTTGCCGGGCTCGATCGGCTGACAGCTGTGGTGTTGCACGGTTCGACCGGCGTTGCGCGCGCCGAGCTGGCGGAGTTGGAGCCGACGATCGGCGCGCATCTGCGGGCTACCGGAATGCAGCTGGTAACGACGTCCCGAGGCGATTGGCTAGCGCGCAGCGACCGCGCGCTGGATGTGCAGGCCGCAACACCCGAGACTGCCGCCGCAACTCCGCTGGAGCAGGCCATGCCGCGGGGCGGCGCGGCGCCCGGGCTGCGTCGTCTCATGACCGAGCTGCAGATGTTGTTGCACGAGCATCCCGTCAACATCGAGCGCGCGCGGCGCGGCGTGCCGGAGATCAACGCCGTGTGGTTTCATGGGCCCGGAGAACTTCGCGACCTGCAGCGCTACGCTTTGCCGCAGGCTTTCGGTGACGATCTGTACTTGCGAGGAATCTATCGTTTGAACGATGGCGATGTGACTGCCGCTCCGCCGCATGCGCAAGCTCTGCTTGCGAGGCTGCGCTCGCGCGCGGTCGCCGTCGTCGCCGCGGACGATTTGGACGCGCTCGAAGCAGCATGGATCGCGCCGTTGGCTCGCGCGCTGGCCGCCGGCGCGCTCGCGCGATTGGAAATCGTGGTGGACAGCTGCGCCGTCACGGTCGCGCGGCCCTCGCTGCTGAAGTTCTGGCGCGGTCAGCGTGCACCGGCGGAGTGGGCATGCTGAATCGTACGATCCGTCGCCGCGGCGACGTTGACGGCAATGCGCTTGCGGGCGACCTGCATCCGTTGTTGCGGCGCTTGTACGCGACGCGCGGCGTGCGCCTCGCGAGCGAGCTCGACCTCGGCCTGAGTCAACTCGTCCCGGTCGGCCGCCTCGATGGCATCCCCGCGGGGGTGGAGTTGTTGTGCGCTCACTTCGCCAAGCGCAGCGCGATCGTCGTGATCGGCGATTTCGATGCTGACGGTGCGACCAGCACCGCGCTGGTGGTGCGGCAGCTGCGTCGGCTTGGTTTCGCAGCGGTCGATTTCCTGGTGCCGAATCGCTTTCAGTACGGCTATGGCCTGACACCGGAGATCGTGCGCCTGGCCGCCCAGAACAAGCCGGCGCTGATCGTCACGGTCGACAACGGCGTTTCCAGCCATGCGGGTGTCGATGAGGCCCGTGCGCTCGGCATCGACACGTTGATCACCGATCATCATCTGGCGCCGCCGACGCTGCCGAACGCGACAGCACTCGTCAATCCGAACGCGCCCGGCAATTCGTTCCCGAGCAAGGCGCTCGCCGGAGTCGGCGTCGCGTTCTACTTGATGGCAGCGCTGACGCGCGAGATGCAGACGCGCGGTCTGCACGCGGGCGACGCACCGGTCGCGGACCTGCTCGACCTGGTGGCGCTCGGCACGGTCGCGGATCTCGTGCCGCTGGATCGCAACAACCGCGTGCTCGTCCATCAAGGACTGAGACGGATCCGTGCGGGCCGCTGCTGCGCCGGGCTGCGCGCGTTGCTGGAAGCGGCGAATCGCGTGCCGGCGGCGACGCTCGCGTCCGATCTCGGCTATCAGATCGGGCCGCGGCTGAATGCCGCCGGCCGGCTCGACGACATGACGATCGGCATCCAGTGCCTGTTGGCCGACGACCTCGACGCCGCACGGGGTCTCGCGGCGCGGCTCGCGCAACTGAATCACGATCGGCGCGAGCTCGAGCTGCAGATGCAGCAGGAGGCGATGCTCGCGATCGCGGACATGCGCGCGGAGGATCCGCTGTTGCCGCTCGGTCTGTGCTTGTTCGACGAAACGTGGCACCAGGGTGTGGTCGGGCTCGTGGCATCGCGTGTCAAAGACCGCGTGCATCGGCCCGTGATCGCGTTGGCGCGGGCGGATGCAACCACGCTGAAGGGCTCGGCGCGTTCGGTCGACGGCGTGCACATACGCGACGTGCTCGATGCGGTCACCGTTCGACATCCCGATCTCGTCGACAAATTTGGCGGGCACGCGATGGCGGCGGGACTCACGTTGCGCGCTGCGGCGCTCGACGAGTTCCGCGCCGCGTTCGACGCCGAGGTGCGCCGCTGGATGACGGTCGAGGACGCGGTCGGCGTCGTGCACTCGGACGGCGCGCTCAGCGGCCGCGAGCGCACGATCGATATCGTGCGGCTGTTGCAGTCCGCCGGGCCCTGGGGTCAGGCGTTTCCCGAGCCGGTCTTCGACGACTGTTTCGAGGTGCGTGCCACGCGCGTCATCGGCGAGCGGCATCTCAAGCTGGAGCTGCAGGACGGCGACGGCTGCCTGTGCGAAGCGATCGCGTTCCGGCACTTCGACGATGCTGACGCGCCGGATGTGCAGCCGGCGGCGCGTGTCGAGCTGGCGTATCGGCTCGATGTGAATCAGTACAACGGGCTGGAGAAGGTGCAGCTGGTGGTGGAGTATTTAAGGGTGTTGTCGGGCTAAAGCCCGACCTACAGCGTGCTACCATCCGCCGCTCGCAACTTTTCACCTCCGCTATGGAAATCAATCAAATCCGCCGTTCTCTCGAAGACCTCACCGAGCGCAGCGAAGCGCTGAGGAGGTTCCTTTGAGTACGACCTCAAGAGCGAGCGGCTCACCGAGGTAAGCCGGGAGCTGGAAGACCCCGCGATCTGGAACACGCCCGACAAGGCCCAGGAGCTGGGGCGCGAACGCGCCCGCCTGGAGCAGGTCGTGAGCACGCTCGATCGCGTCGGCAACGGCCTGAAGGACGCCGGCGAGTTGTTGAACATGGCCGTCGAGGAGAGCGACGAGTCGACGGCGCAAGCCGTCGAGCGCGATCTCGCGGCGCTCGATCGCGACGTCAAGCAGCTCGAATTCAAGCGCATGTTTCCGGGCCAGATGGACTCGCACAGCGCGTTCCTCGACATTCAGGCGGGAGCGGGCGGCACCGAGGCGCAGGATTGGGCGCAGATGCTGCTGCGCATGTATCTGCGCTGGGGCGAGCAGCACGGCTTCAAGACCGAGGTGGTCGACATCAGCAACGGCGAAGTCGCCGGCATCAAGGGCGCGAGCGTCAACTTCACCGGCGACTACGCGTACGGCTGGCTGCGCACCGAAACTGGCGTGCATCGGCTGGTGCGCAAGTCGCCGTTCGATTCGAATGCGCGCCGGCACACGTCGTTCGCGTCCGTATTCGTCTCGCCGGAGATCGATGACGACATCGATATCCAGATCAACCCGGCGGACGTGCGCACCGACGTCTATCGCTCGAGCGGCGCCGGCGGTCAGCACGTCAACAAGACGGAGTCGGCGGTCCGCCTCACGCATGTCCCGACCGGCATCGTCGTCGCGTGCCAGAACGAGCGCAGCCAGCATAAGAATCGCGACAAGGCGTGGAAGCAGCTGAAGGCGAAGCTGTACGAGCTGGAAGTGAACAAGCGCAACGCCGCAGCCAAGGTGCTCGAGGACAACAAGTCGGACGTGAGCTGGGGCAACCAGATCCGCTCGTACGTGCTGGACCAGTCGCGCATCAAGGATCTGCGCACCAACATCGAGATCGGCGATACCACGCGGGTGCTCGACGGCGATCTGGATCAGTTCCTGGAAGCGAGTCTCAAGCAGGGGTTGTGATGTCGGACGACGAAAACAAGTTGATCGCCGAACGGCGGGCCAAGCTCGAGAAGCTGCGCACGACGTCTGCCGGGGGCGTGGCGTTTCCGAACGACTTCCGGCGCGACGCGCTGGCGGACCAGTTGCTCACGGCGTACGGCGATCGCCCGCCGGAGTGGTTCGACAAGAACACGATCCGCGTGAAGGTCGGCGGCCGCATGCTCGCCAAGCGCGTCATGGGCAAGGCGAGCTTCGCGAAGATCGCGGACCGCACCGGGCAGATCCAGGTGTTCGCGCAAAGCGAGCCGCTTGGCGCGAGCTACGACGAGTTCAAGAGCTGGGACGTCGGCGATGTCATCGGCGTCGAGGGCGCGCTGTTCAAGACCAAGACCGGCGAGCTCTCGGTGCGCGCCGACAAGCTGCGCCTGCTGACCAAGTCGCTGCGCCCGCTGCCGGACAAGTGGCACGGTCTCGCCGATCAGGAGATCCGCTATCGCCAGCGCTACGTCGACCTGATCGTCAGCCCGCAGAGCGCGCAGGTGTTCAAGACGCGCACGCGCATCATCAAGTACCTGCGCGACTACCTCGACGCGCTGGACTTCCTAGAAGTCGAGACGCCGATGATGCAGACCATCGCCGGCGGCGCGGTGGCGCGGCCGTTCGTCACGCATCACAACGCGCTGGACATGCAGCTTTACCTGCGCATCGCGCCCGAGCTGTTCCTGAAGCGGCTGCTGGTCGGCGGCTTCGAGCGCGTGTACGAGATCAACCGCAACTTCCGCAACGAAGGCATCTCGACCCGCCACAACCCCGAATTCACGATGCTGGAGCTGTACCAGGCGTACGCGGACTTCAGCGACTTCATGAGTCTGGTGGAGCGCATGTGCCAGGGGCTGTGCGATGCCGTGGTCGGCTCGCGGCGCGTCGAGTACCAGGGCGAGGTGTACGACTTTGCGCAGCCGTTCCGCCGCGTGACGATCGAGGACCTGCTCGTGCACTTCAACCCTGGCATCGAGCGCGCGCGGCTGCGCGAGGTCGAATACTTGCGCGGCTACTGCGATCGCCTCGGCATCGCGTACCTGCCGGGTGACGGCGCCGGCAAGCTGCAGTTCGACATGTTCGAGAAGACGGCCGAGCATCGGCTGCTGCAACCGACGTTCGTGTATGCGTACCCCGCGGAAGTCTCGCCGCTGGCACGCCGCAACGATTCGGATCCCTTCATCACGGATCGGTTCGAGTTCTTCGTCGGCGGGCGCGAGATTGCGAACGGCTTCTCGGAGTTGAACGATCCCGAGGATCAGGCAGCGCGCTTCAAGGATCAGCTGGCCCGCAAGCAGGCCGGCGACCTGGAGGCGATGCAGTACGACGCCGATTACATCCGCGCGCTGGAATACGGCATGCCGCCGGCGGCGGGCCTCGGCGTGGGCATCGATCGGCTGGTGATGCTGCTGACGAACTCGCCGTCGATCCGGGATGTGCTGCTGTTCCCGCACATGCGGCCGGAATGAGGAAGTCAGGCTTCAGCCTGACTCTGCAGCGACGGCATACGGCATCGACAGACGTCGCAATGAGGCGCCGCGGTTCGATTCGAGCTCCAGCGCCGCGTCCGCCTGAGCGAGCGTGATCACCGCCAGCAACTCGCATCCTGCTTCTGTCGCTGCCGCATCGACCACATCGCCCGCGTGCTGCTCACCCGCAAGCACTCGCGTGCCAGGGACCGGCGGCGGGGACGCACACTCGAAGCGGAACATCCGGCGCTTGATCGCGCCGCGGAAGTGCGTGCGCGCGATGATTTCCTGGCCCGTGTAGCAGCCTTTCTCGAAATGGACGCCGCCGAGCACATCGAGGTTGAGCATCTGCGCGACGAACGTCTCGTACGTTTCCGGGTACACCTGCGGCAGGCCCGCGCGAATGCCGGCGAGCCGCCAATCGCGCTCGCGATACGCAGGCGGTTCGGTGACATCGACGGCAGCCGGCAACGCGTCGATCCGCACCTTCGACCGCAACACGTATTTCCGCAGCCGCACGGCGATGCGTTCCGTCAGCGACGCGGGCAGGAGCAGCGCGATCCCATCGTTGCGCTCGACCAGCCACAGCACGGCTTGCACGCGACCTTGCGCAGAATTGCAGGACGCCAGCAGGGCACGTGCAGGCGTGAGCGCATCGATGTCGGCGCTCAGCTGGCCCTGCAGGAAGGCGCGGGCGTCCGCACCGCTCACCAGCAGCGTGCCCAAGGAGGTAGTCACAGGAAACTCATCCGTTCGCGAAATCCGAAGTCAAGCCTCGCGACAAACTAACGAGGCGAGGTTCCGCCTCAAAAGTGCTTCTGGCACACTTGCCCCACGCCGCTATGTCGCAGGGCACGCAATCATCGTCCGGATCGCTGCCGACCACAAATACGAATGAGTTGGCCGACCATGCCGTATCCGAGGTTCCAGCGGCGCCGCCGCCCAAAGCCGCAGCGCCGCGCGAGCACGGCGGCCGCGGCGGTCTCGATCCCACGCGCTACGGCGATTGGGAGAAGAACGGTCGCTGCATCGATTTCTGACCGTGGGGGTCGGCTTGGCTACTTCTAGTACTCGCAAACGGCCGCTGTCGCCGTTTCTCACCGTGTACCGCTGGCAGTACACGATGGCGCTGTCGATCCTGCATCGCGTGACCGGCTGCGCGTTGTCGGTCGGCCTGCTGCTGTTCGCTTACTGGCTGGTCGCCGCGGCGAGCGGCCACGACGCTTACCAAACTGCCCGCGATTTCTTCGCACATCCCGTGGTGCGCATCCTGCTGATCGGCTTCTCGTTCGCATTCTTCTATCACCTGTTGAACGGCGCGCGGCACATGACGTGGGACACAGGCCAAGGGTTGGAACGCAAGGCTGCGCGCGTGAGCGGCTGGATCGTGTTCCTCGGCGCGATCGTCTGCACGGCGTTGTTCTGGCTGCTCATCATGCGCAACGCGGGAGGTGCTGCATGAGCCTGCGCAGCCCGATTGGCCGCGTGCTCGGACTCGGCGCCGCGAAGGAAGGTGTCTCGCACTGGTGGTCGCAGCGTGTCACGTCGGTCGCGTTGCTGCTGCTCGGGTTGTGGTTCGTGGCCTCACTGCTGCGCATGGCGAATTTCGAATACGAAGCCGTCATCGCGTGGATCGCGGGACCCGTCAACGCGGTGCTGCTCCTGCTGCTCATCGCCACCCTCGTTTATCACTCGCTGCTGGGCGTGCAGGTGGTCGTCGAGGACTATGTTCATCATCACGGCCTGAAGATCGGGACGATGCTGCTGCTCACCTTCGCGCATTGGGCGGTTGCCGCTCTCGCAATCTTCGCGGTGCTGCGCATCGCGTTCGGCGCGCCAGGCGGTGCAGGATGAGCGAGTACAAGTTCATCGATCACAGCTACGACGTCGTCGTGGTCGGCGCCGGCGGCGCGGGCCTGCGCGCGACGTTCGGTCTGGCGCACTCCGGGTTGTCGACCGCGTGCATCACCAAGGTTTTCCCGACGCGCAGTCACACCGTCGCTGCGCAAGGCGGCATCAGCGCCGCGCTCGGCAACATGGGCGAGGACGACTGGCGCTGGCACATGTACGACACCGTCAAGGGATCGGACTGGCTCGGCGATCAGGACGCGATCGAGTTCATGTGCAAGGAAGCGCCGAATGCGGTGATCGAGCTCGAGCACTACGGCTTGCCGTTCTCGCGCACCGACGACGGGCGCATTTATCAGCGGCCGTTCGGCGGCATGACCACGAAATTCGGCCAAGGTCCGCCGGCACATCGCACCGCCGCCGCCGCTGATCGCACCGGCCATGCGATGCTGCACACCTTGTATCAGCAGGCGCTGCGCCACCAGGCGCAGTTCTTCGTCGAGTACTTCGCCATCGACCTCATCATGGAGAACGGCGAATGCCGCGGCGTCGTCGCCATCGACATGGCCGATGGCACGCTGCATCGGTTCCGCGCACATCAGACGATCCTCGCGACGGGCGGCTACGGCCGCGCTTACTTCTCGTGCACCTCGGCGCACACGTGCACCGGCGACGGCGGCGGCATGGTGTTGCGCGCCGGCTTGCCGCTGCAGGACATGGAGTTCGTGCAGTTCCATCCGACCGGCATCTACGGCGCGGGCTGTCTGATCACTGAAGGCGTGCGCGGCGAGGGCGGCATCCTGCGCAATTCGAACGGCGAGCGCTTCATGGAGCGCTACGCGCCGAACGCCAAGGATCTGGCATCGCGCGACGTCGTCAGCCGCGCCATGACCATCGAGATCCGCGAAGGGCGCGGCGTCGGCGAGCACAAGGACCACATCTTCCTGCATCTGGAGCATCTGGGCGCAGAGGTGATCCACGAGCGCCTGCCCGGCATCGCCGAGACCGCGAAGATTTTCGCCGGTGTCGACGTAACCAAGCAGCCGATCCCGGTGCTGCCGACCGTTCACTACAACATGGGCGGCGTTCCCGCGAACGTGCAGGGCGAAGTTGTCACGCTGAAGAACGGGAATCCGGAAAGCGTCGTGCCGGGTCTGATGGCGGTCGGCGAAGCTGCGTGCGTCTCCGTGCACGGCGCGAACCGTCTCGGGTCGAACTCGTTGCTCGATCTCGTAGTGTTCGGCCGCGAAGCCGCACGGCATTGCGCGGCTACACTCAAGCCGGGCACGCAGCATCGGCCGTTCGCTAAGGACGCGGGCGATCTCGCCGTGAGCCGCATCGATCGGCTGCGCAATGCCAAGGGCCAGACCAGCACCGCGCAGATCCGCCTCAACATGCAGCGCGTGATGCAGACCCACGCCGCAGTGTTCCGCACCGGCGACTCGCTGCAGGAGGGCGTGCACAAGCTCGCCGACGTGATCGCGTCCTTCGCCGACGTCAGCGTGAGCGACCGCTCGCTGATCTGGAATACCGACCTGATCGAGACACTCGAGCTGGACAATCTGCTGGCCCAGGCCGCCGCGACGATTCAGTCGGCGGCGAATCGCAAGGAGAGCCGGGGCGCGCATGCGCGCGAGGACTTCCCGGAGCGCGACGACACGAACTGGATGAAGCACACGCTCTCGTGGGTCGATGCGCGCGGCGCGGTGCGCATCGACTATCGCCCCGTGCACATGAACACGCTGACCAGCGACGTCGAGCCGATTCCGCCGAAAGCCAGGACCTACTGAAATGGCGCAATTCCGCCTGCCCGCCAACTCCAAGATCCGCCCCGGCAAGCTGTTCAAAGCGCCGGCCGGCGCGCAGCAGGTGCGCGCCTTCAAGATCTACCGCTTCGACCCGGAGTCGGGCGAGAACCCGCGCGTCGACACCTATGAAGTCGACATGGCGAGCTGCGGCCCGATGGTTCTCGACGCCCTGATCAAGATCAAGAACGAGATCGATCCGACGCTGACGTTCCGCCGCTCGTGCCGCGAGGGGATCTGCGGCTCGTGCGCGATGAACATCGACGGCCTGAACACGCTGGCGTGCACGCGCGCGAACGACGACATCCGCGGCACGATCAAGATCTATCCGCTGCCGCACATGCCGGTGATCAAGGACCTGGTGCCGGACCTGACCGACTTCTACGCACAGTACGCCTCGGTGAAACCCTGGCTGCAAACGCGCACCCCGGCGCCGCCGGATCGCGAGCGGCTGCAATCGAAAGAGGATCAGGAAAAGATCGACCGCCCGGCGGCGTGCATCCTGTGCGCCTGCTGCTCGACCTCATGCCCGAGTTACTGGTGGAACAGCGACCGCTACCTCGGCCCGGCAGCGCTGCTGGCCGCGTATCGCTGGATCGTCGACACCCGCGACGAGGCGACCGGCGAGCGCCTCGACGAGCTCGAAGACCCGTTCCGCCTGTACCGCTGCCACACGATCATGAACTGCACCGAGGCCTGCCCGAAGGACCTGAACCCGGCCAAGGCGATCGCGGAGATCAAGAAGAAGATCGCGGAAAGACGCCATTGAGCACCGCCATGCTCCGCTGGCGCTGCCGGCGCGGCATGCGCGAGCTGGACGTTCTGCTCGAACGATACCTCCGGGAACGCTATCCTTCCGCCCCGGCCGCCGAACAACAGGCATTCGCAGCGCTGCTGGACCTGCCGGACCCTGAGCTGCTCGCGTTCGTAATGCGGCGGCAGGTACCGGCCGATCCACACTGGGTTCATGTCATCGCGAAACTCACCGACTCTGACGCTTGAGGTCAACGGGCGACGCGCAGAAGCGCTCGCAGCGTGGCTCGTGCTTGCCGCCGTCAGTTGTACGGTCGTGCTGCTCGGCGCCGCGCCGTCGTGGACGCAGTGGCCAGCGGTGGCTGCAGTCGGTGCCGTAGCGTGCGGGCTGTGGCGTGCCGGATGGATTGGCTCCAGGCATCGAATCGTCCGTGTGCACTGGCTTGGCGACGGCCGCTGGTCCCTGGACGACCGTCACAGGTCGGCAATTCCTGCAGAGCTTTCTGGCGCCACCCGGCTGGCTGGCAGCGCCGTCTGGCTGCGCTGGAAGACTCTTTCCGGCCGACCCCGCTCGATGTTGCTCGTCGATGACGATATGCCTGCAGGGCAGTTACGGACCCTGCGCGTCCGCCTGCAAATCCAGGCTCTGGAGCGGGCGTTGCCCGACGTCCCGGCGCGATGAGAACGGCTCTCGAACGGCGTCGCGAGGTCGCGAAAATGTGCCGTAGTTCCGCGAACTTTCCGCGGGGCGGTCAGTCTATCCGAGCAGCCGGCGAGGGCGCCGCTCGATGACGCAGGACGACTCCGACCAGCAGCTCGTCGAGCGTGTCCAGGCGGGCGACAAGTCCGCCTTCGACCTGCTGGTGCGCAAGTACCAGCACCGCGTGCTGAAGCTGGTGAGCCGGTTCGTTTCCGATGCCGCGGAAGCGGAAGACGTGGCGCAGGAGGCCTTCCTCAAGGCCTACCGGGCGCTCGCTTCGTTCCGGGGTGACAGTGCGTTCTACACGTGGCTGTATCGCATTGCGATCAACACGGCGAAGAATGCGCTGGTGTCGAATCGCCGGCGGCCGGTCGACTTCGATCTGGATCTGCAGGATCCCGAGCAGTACGACCGTCACGCGCGGCTCAAGGAGGGCGATACCCCGGAAGGGGTGCTGCTCACCGAAGAGATCCGCAGCGTGGTCGAGAAGGCGATGGAGCAGCTGCCGGAGGATTTGCGGACGGCGATCGTCCTGCGGGAGCTGGAGGGTTTGTCGTACGAGGAGATTGCGGAGGCGATGGATTGTCCGGTCGGTACCGTGCGTTCCCGGATATTCCGGGCGCGCGAGGCGATCGACAAGAAGCTGAAGCCGCTGCTGGACTGAATCTGGGGCGGCAGAAATTGTGAAATTGCGAGCCGCGCCCGGACGGCGCGTTGAAAGGCGAGCATGGATGCTGGCAATGTTGTGCAGTCTTAGTCGAATGTGACGGGATGAATGAACACATGACCGATGCGGTGAACGAACAGCTCTCGGCCTGCCTGGACGGCGAACTTCCTCCGGCAGAGCTCGACCTGTTGCTGAAGCGCCTGGAGCGCAATCCCGAATTGCGCGCGGCCCTCGGCCGTTACACCGCGATCGGCGAGGCTCTGCGCGAAGCCAGGCCGGTCGTCGCTTCGCGCTCCTTCGCGGATAAGGTGCTGGCGGCCGTCGAACAGGAACCTGCGGCCGCGCGTCGACGCGTGCGCATACCCCCGGCGCTGATCCGCGGCCTGCGGCCGGTGGCGGGAATCGGCGTGGCGGCAACGGTCGCCGCGGTGGCGATTTTCGCGGTCCAGCGCGCCGGCGTTGCGCCGGGCCCGGTCGCGGCGAATCAGCCCGCAGCGGCGCCGACGTCAATCGTCGCCCAGAACGACGACGAGGCCGCGAGCTACATCGTGCCGACGCCCGGTTCGACTTCGCAGTCGGCCTTCGTGCCGGCGACGCGTCTTACGAACTACGTCGTGGCACACAGCGAATACTCTTCGCCGCTTGCCCGCCGCTCGGTCCTGACCGGCGTGCTGGCGGAAGACGACAGCGACCCCGACGTCGCGATCAAGGACGACGAGACTCAGCCACCCAAGCAGTTGCAGCCGTCACAGTCGCAATAAGACCTCGATGGCCTTCCTGAAATACTCCGTCGCCCTGGCCGCCGTCGCGCTCACGGTGATGAGCTCGGCCGATGCGGCGGACCGTGCCGCGCGCGAGTGGCTCGAGCGGATGTCCGAGTCGCTCGCCACGCGCAATTACGATGGCCGCTATCTGCACGTGCGCAACTCGCGCACCGAGACGTTTCGGATCATCCACCGGGTCGAGAAGGGCAAGGTTACCGAGCGGCTGATCTCGGTCGACGGCGGCCGCGAGATCATTCGCAACCAGGACGAAGTGCAGGCGTATCTGCCCGACCGTCGCCTGGTGGTGGTCGAAAAACGCACCGACGACCGCACGCTGATGGCGACGGTGCCGATCTACAACGAGCAGCTCGAAGCCCATTACAGCATCGAGCGCGGAGCCTTCAAGAAGGCGCTGGGCCGCCGCACGCAGGTGATCCTGGTGCAGCCGCGCGACCAGTACCGCTACGGTTATCGCCTCTGGCTCGACGATGAGACTGCGATGCCGCTGATGTCGCAGCTGTGCGATCGCAACGGCAACGTCATCGAGCAGATCGTGTTCGCCGAGCTGAATTTCCGCGAGCGCATTGCCGCCGATGCGGTGAAGCCGGGTGTGACCGGCGAGGGTTTCCGCTGGGTGCGCCAGGATGCGCAGGAGCCGCGTCTGGCCAACGTGCAGCTCGGCTGGAGCGTGGTGCGGGTCCCGTCCGGTTTCCGCCTGACGACCTGGCGCTTGCAGGTCATCGCGGGCTCGAACGTGCCGGTGCGGCACCTCGTACTGTCGGACGGGCTCGCGTCGGTGTCGGTCTTCATCGAGCCGCGTTCGCCGCAGACTGAAGCAATGCGCGGTCTTGCCAAGGTCGGCGCCGCCTTCGCGTACTCGCGCGACCTGGACGGTCATCAAGTCACTGCTGTCGGCGAAGTGCCGGCCGCAACGGTCGAGGCAATCGCCGAGGCCGTGACCAAGGAAGAAGCCGCGCTCGCGCCGATCGCCCGCGAGCAGCGCTAGTAACAGGTCCCCGCCCGATGCCCCAGTGGACGGTTTACAGCCGCGCCGGCTGCAGCCTGTGCGAGCACATGCTGGAGGAGCTGGCCGAGCTGCTCGGTTCGCAGGCAGCGGCAGCCGTACAGGTCGTGGACATCGAGGGCGATCCCGAGCTGGAACGGAAATACGGCACGCGCATTCCGGTCCTGCTGGCTGATGGCGAATTCGTCTGTGCCTACAGATTGGATGTCGAGCGCGTGCGAGCCTATTTGTAGGTCGGGCTTTAGCCCGACCATCCGTGCCAGAAGCAGAGTCGGGCTAAAGCCCGACCTACAGGTCACCTACCCGCTATAATCCGCCGCCGCCGCAAAGCCCCCCGGCCCCCTGATGAAGCTGATCCGCAACTTTTCCATCATCGCGCACATCGATCACGGCAAGTCCACGCTGGCCGACCGTTTCATCCAGCTGTGCGGCGGGTTGGAAGAGCGCGAGATGGAAGCGCAGGTGCTGGACTCCATGGACCTGGAGCGGGAGCGCGGCATCACGATCAAGGCGCAAAGCGTGTCGCTGCGCTATCGCGCCCGCGATGGCGAAACCTATCAGCTGAACATGATCGACACGCCCGGGCACGTCGATTTCTCCTACGAAGTGTCCCGCTCGCTGGCAGCCTGCGAAGGCGCCTTGCTGGTGGTGGACGCGGCCCAGGGCGTCGAGGCGCAGAGCGTGGCGAACTGCTACACGGCGATCGAGCAGGGGCTCGAAGTCCTGCCGGTGCTCAACAAGATCGACCTGCCGTCGGCGGACCCGCCGAAGGTCATCAAGGAGATCGAGGAGATCATCGGTATCGAGGCGCACGACGCACTGCGCGTCAGTGCCAAGACCGGCGAGAACGTGCCGGAGCTGCTCGAACAGCTGGTCGCACGCATCCCGGCGCCGCGCGGCGACCCCGATGGGCCGCTGCAGGCACTGATCATCGACTCCTGGTTCGACAACTATGTCGGCGTGGTCTCGCTGGTGCGGGTGATGAACGGCTCGCTCAAGACCGGCGCGAAGATCCGCGTCTGGTCGACGGGCCGCGCGCACCAGGTCGACAAGCTCGGCCGCTTCACGCCGAAGTCGCTCGCCAGCGAGACGCTCGAAACCGGCGAGGTCGGCTTCGTCATCGCGGGCATCAAGGAGATCGACGGCGCCCCGGTCGGCGACACGATCACTCTCGACGCACGGCCTGCCAGCGAGCCGCTCGCCGGCTTCAAGAAAGTGCAGCCGCGCGTGTTCGCCGGGTTGTTCCCGGTCAAGTCGGAGGACTACGAGTCGTTCCGCGACGCGCTCGCCAAGCTCAAGCTCAACGACTCGGCGCTGCATTACGAGCCGGAAGTCTCGACCGCGCTCGGCTTCGGCTTCCGCTGCGGCTTTCTCGGGCTGTTGCACATGGACATCGTGCAGGAGCGGCTGGAGCGCGAGTACAACCTGACGCTGGTGACCAGCGCGCCGACCGTCATCTACGAAATCGAGCGCACCGACGGCACCGTCGTGTACGTCGACAACCCGGCGAAGCTGCCGGCCAGCAACGAGATCTCCGATATCCGCGAGCCGATCATCACGGCCAACATCCTGCTGCCGCCGGAGCACGTCGGTGCGGTGCTCAAGCTGTGCAACGACAAGCGCGGCAAGCAGACCAAGATGCACTACGTCGGCAACCAGGTGTCGCTGCAGTACGAGCTGCCGCTGGCCGAAGTCGTGCTGGACTTCTTCGACCGCCTCAAGTCGGTGAGCCGCGGCTATGCGTCGTTCGACTACGAGTTCAACCGCTTCGAGAGCGCGCCGGTCGAGCGGCTCGACGTGCTGATCAACGGCGACGTCGTCGACGCGCTGTCGATGATCGTCCACCGCGACAACGCCTATCACCGCGGCCGCGAGCTGGTCGACAAGATGCAGGAGCTGATTCCGCGGCAGATGTTCGAGGTCGCGGTGCAGGCGGCGATCGGCAGCCACATCATCGCGCGTGCCACGGTCAAGGCGTTGCGCAAGAATGTCACGGCCAAGTGCTACGGCGGCGACATCACGCGCAAGCGCAAGCTCCTCGAGAAGCAGAAAGAAGGCAAGAAGCGCATGAAGCAGCTCGGCTCCGTCGAGATCCCGCAGGAAGCGTTCCTCGCGGTGTTGCAGGTCGGCAAGGAAAAATAAGCATGATTTTCGATTTCTCGTTCATCCTGGTCGCGGCCACGGCGCTGACCGGCGTCATCTGGGGCCTCGACAGCTGGCTGTTCAAGCCGCAGCGTCTGGCGGCAGCGCCGCCGCCTGCCCCAACGACGGACAAGAGCGGCGCGCCCGAGAACGTCCGCGAGCCGATCGTCGTGGAGTACGCGCGCTCGTTCTTCCCGGTGATCCTCATCGTGCTGCTGATCCGCTCGTTCCTGTTCGAGCCGTTCCGTATTCCTTCCGACTCGATGATGCCCACGCTGCTCGACGGCGATTTCATCTTCGTCAACAAGTACGCCTACGGTTTGCGCCTGCCGGTGCTCAACACCAAGGTGGTCGCGATCGGCTCACCGCAGCGCGGCGACGTGATCGTGTTCCGCAAGCCGACCGACCCGGCGACCAATTACATCAAGCGGCTGATCGGCCTGCCCGGCGATCACATCGTCGTGCAGGACGACCACGTGTTCGTCAACGGCGAGGCCATGCCGGTGCGCGTCGACGGCATTTACGAAGGGCGGGGCCAGTCCGCCGCGCGCAACGCGAACGCGCGCATCGGCACCGAGCAACTCGGCAAGGCCGAGCACCGGGTGCTGTTCCAGAACAACCGCCCGTCGCGCGACTACGACCAGGTCGTGCCGGAGGGCCACTACTTCTTCATGGGCGACAACCGCGACAACAGCCAGGACAGCCGCTACTCCGACGTCGGCTTCGTCCCCGAGGGCAACCTGGTCGGCAAGGCGGTGCGCATCTGGCTGAATTGGGATCTGCCGGACGCGCCGATCTGGAGCCGGATCGGCGATCCGATCCACTGAGCCAGCAGGCAAGCGGATAGCAGCGACGGATGGCGGATAGTGAGGAATAGCCGCTGGACGCCGCTGCTTTCTTATGACAGACAGGCGGCAGTGAAAACCGCTACCTACAGCATCGGGAGCTTGACTATGCGTTCTCGCCAGCGCGGGGCCACCTTACTCGGCATCTTGACGATCGTCGCGATCCTCGGCTTTGCCCTGTATGCCGGGATCCGCTTGACGCCGCTGTTCTTCGAATACATGGCCGTCGTGCGCGCGCTCGAGCAGACCGCCAAAGAGCATGCGGGCACGCGCAACGTCGAGGAGCTGCGCGTTTCGCTCGACCGTCGCTGGACCGTCGAAGACATTCACAGCATCCAGCCGAAGGATATCGAGATCAAGAGAGGGGGCAAAGGTCTCACGATGCGCGCTTGGTACCGGGCCGAGACGCCGTTCGTCGCCAACGTTTCGCTGGTCGCGGACTTCGACAAGACCGTCCCGGTCGGCGGCGGCGACATCGGCAACTGACGTGCGCCAGCGCACCCTTGAAGACGGCACGAGAATGGTTGCTTGATGCGCTCGGCTACGAGTGCCGCGATCCGGCGCTGCTCGAAGCGGCCCTGACCCATCGCAGCGCCGGCGGCCAGCACAACGAGCGCCTGGAGTTCCTGGGCGATGCAGTGCTCAACTGCGTGGTCGCCATGCTGGTGTTTCGCGAGTTCGGCGCAGCCGACGAGGGCGAGCTGTCGCGCTTCCGCGCGAGCCTGGTCAGCGGCGAGGC
Organism: Steroidobacteraceae bacterium; assembly: GCA_035606615.1. GTDB lineage: Bacteria > Pseudomonadota > Gammaproteobacteria > Steroidobacterales > Steroidobacteraceae > Steroidobacter. The sequence goes on along the minus strand of DATNFA010000066.1, from coordinate 26,798 downwards.
GCTGGCGGTCGTCGCCGCCGAGATCGAGCTCGGCGACCAGCTGCGGCTCGGCTCCGGCGAGTTGAAATCCGGCGGTTTCCGCCGCAAATCGATCCTGGCGGATGCGCTGGAGGCGCTGTTCGGCGCGATCTACCTCGACGGCGGTTTCGAAGCGGCGCAGCGGGTGATCGAGCGCCTGTTCGTGCCGCGCCTGGACCGGCTGCCGAGCGCCGCGGAACTCAAGGATCCCAAGACCCGTTTGCAGGAAACACTGCAAGCCCGCGGCCTGCCTCTGCCGAGCTATGCAGTCGAATCGACCTCCGGCGAAGCGCACAATCAGTTGTTCCAGGTGCGCTGCTCGGTCGATAGCCTCGGCTTGCGCGTGGTCGCGAGCGGCCCGAGCCGGCGGCGCGCCGAGCAAGCGGCCGCGCAATTGATCCTCAACGCACTCATGCAGACTTTATCGGGAGAACAGCGGTGAACCAGGAGCCGGCGGCAGGGCATCGCTGCGGATTTGCGGCGATCGTCGGGCGGCCGAACGTCGGCAAGTCGACGCTGCTGAATGCGCTGCTCGGCAGCAAGATCAGCATCGTCAGCCCGAAGCCGCAAACCACCCGCCACCGCATCCTCGGCATCCTGACGCGGCCCGAGGCGCAGGTGATCTTCGTCGACACGCCCGGCCTGCACGCGGGCGCGCGGCGCGCGATGAACCGTCACATGAACCGTGCGGCGCTGGCATCGTTGCAGGACGCGGACGTGAACCTGTTCGTCGTGGAGGCGTTGCGCTGGACCGACGAGGATCAGCGCGTGCTCGATGAGCTGGTCAAGCAGGACCGCCCGATCATTCTGCTGCTCAACAAAGCCGACAAGGTGTTCCCGAAAGAACGGCTGCTGCCGTTCATCGAGGAGGTCGGGCGGCGCGCCAGCTTCGTCGAGATCGTGCCGCTGTCGGCGCTGAAGGGCAGCAACATCGAGCAGCTGCCGGCGACGATCACCCGCTACCTGCCGGAGTCGCCGCCGCATTTTCCCGAAAACCAGCTGACCGACCGCTCCGACCAATTCCAGGCGGCGGAGATCGTGCGCGAGAAGCTGACCCTGCGCCTGCGGCAGGAGCTGCCATACGGCCTCACCGTCGTCCTCGAGCAGTTCAAGGAAGAAGACGGACGGCTGCTGATCAATGCCGTGATCTGGGTCGAGCGCAGCGGCCAGAAGGCGATAGTCATCGGCAACGGCGGCGAGCAGCTCAAAGAGGTCGGCCGCGCGGCGCGACTGGAAATGGTGGAGCGGTTCAAGCGCCCGGTGCACCTGGAGCTGTGGGTGAAGGTGAAGGAGAACTGGTCCGATAACGAGCTCGCCCTGCGCCAGCTGGGCTACGAGACGTGAGCGAACCGCGGAAGGTGCAGCTGCAGCCGGCTTACGTGCTGCATCATCGACCCTATCGCGACACCAGCCGGATCCTCGAATTGTTCACGCGCGACTACGGTCGCGTCTCGGTGTTCGCCCGCGGCGCGCGCAGCGCGCGCAAGGCGGGCACCGCTCTGACTTCGATCCTGCAGCCCTTCAACCGGCTGCTGGTTTCCTGGAGCGGCAAAGGCGAAGCCGGCCAGCTGACCGCCGCGGAGTTCGACGGCTCCGTCGCCGCGCTCCCGCCGGACCGTCTCGTCAGCGGCTTCTACTTGAACGAGCTGTTGCTGAAGCTGTTCGCGCGCCACGACGGCCACCCCGACGTTTTCGCGTTGTACGGCGGCACGCTCGAGGCTCTCAAGGTCGATGCGGAAGGCGTGCGCCCGCTGCGCTTGTTCGAAAAGCGGCTGCTGGACGCGCTCGGCTACGGGCTCGCCCTGGAGCGCGAGGTCGGCAGCGAGCGCCCGCTCGAACAGCGTTATGCCTATCGATATCGCTTCGACCAGGGGGCGACGCGCATCGAAGGCGTCGCGGAAGGCGTCGACATCTTTTCCGGACGAACGCTGCTCGCCGTCGCGCGCGAGGATTTCGCGGATGCGGCTGTCTGCGCCGAGGCACGCACGCTGCTGCGCGCCGCACTGGATCGCTGTCTGGACGGCAAAGAACTCAACACGCGCGAGGTGATGTTGGCCCTCAGGCGGCGGCGTGACTAGCGCGCTGTAGGTCGGCCGCTCCAGCGCATCCTGCGCCCGCGGCATTAGCGCATCCCTGCGCGGCAGGCTTCTAGCCCGACTCTTGTACAATCCGGCTCATGCTGCATCTCGGAGTCAACGTCGACCACGTCGCCACGCTGCGCCAGGCGCGGCGCGCCACCTATCCGGACCCCGTTTTTGCCGCGCTGATCGCCGAGCAGGCAGGTGCTGACAACATCACGATGCATCTGCGCGAGGATCGCCGGCATATCCAGGACCGCGATATCCGTGTCGCGCGCGAAACGCTGCAGACCCGGCTCAATTTCGAGATGGCGGCGACCGACGAAATGGTCCGAATCGCCTGCGAGGTGCGTCCGGCAGACTGTTGCCTGGTCCCTGAGCGTCGCACCGAGGTGACGACGGAGGGCGGCCTGGACGCAGCTTCGCAGGTCACGGCTCTCGTGCCCGTGTGTCGGCGACTCGCCGATGCCGGCATCCGTGTCTCGCTGTTTGTCGACCCAGATCCGGCGCAACTCGACGCGGCAGTCCGCATCGGTGCGCCTGCAGTGGAGCTGCACACCGGCGCTTACGCCGATGCACGCGGCGAACGGCAAGCGCGCGAGCTCCAGCGCCTCCGCGACGCCGCGCGGCACGCGAGCAGTCTCGGGTTGATCGTGCATGCCGGGCACGGCATGAACTATCACAACGTACAGCCGATTGCCGCGATCCGGGAAATTGTCGAGTTGAACATCGGTCATGCAATCGTCGGGCGCTCGCTGCTCGACGGCATGGCACGCGCAGTGGCGGAGATGAAGCGGCTGATGATCGAAGCGCGCTCGCCGAGCGCCGGCGCATGATCTTCGGGATCGGCACGGACGTGGTCCAGCAGGAACGTGTCCGGCTGGTGCATGAGAAGTTCGGCGAGCGATTCGCCGAGCGGCTGCTGCTGCCAGCCGAGCTGGCAGCATTCCACCGCTACCAGCGGCCGGTGCGCTTCCTCGCGATGCGCTTCGCCGCCAAGGAAGCGATCGTCAAGGCAATGGGCACAGGCTTCGCGCACGGCATGTGGATTCGCGACAGCGGCGTGGTGTCGAATGCGTGGGGCAAGCCGGAGATCATCTGGTCGGAGCGCGGCCGTCACATGTGCGAGCAGCTCGGCATCGGCGAGGGCCACGTGACGCTGACGGACGAGGCCGGGCTGATCGTCGCCGTCGCCGTTCTGATGAGGAAGTAGTTCAGGATTCATTGGGCCATGGCCGTATTCGTCTTCGATATCGAGACCGTTCCCGACGTGGAGCTCGGGCGGCGCGTCTACGGGCTGCACGACCTCAGCGACAAGCAGGTCGGCTACGTCATGCAGGCGAAGCGCCGCGAGGAGTCCGGCAGCGAGTTCCTGTCGCTCGAGCAGCAGCGCGTGGTTACGATCTCGGTCGCAATGCGCACGCGCGACAGCTTCCGCATCTGGTCGCTCGGCGAGCCCGATGCGCCGGAAGCGGAGCTGATCCAGCGCTTCTTCGACGGCATCGAAAAGTTCACGCCGGACCTGGTGTCCTGGAACGGCGGCGGCTTCGACCTGCCGGTGCTGCATTACCGCGCCTTGCGTCATGGCATCGTGGCGCCGCGCTATTGGGAAGCGGGCGATGTCGACCAGGCGTTCCGCTTCAACAACTATCTCAGCCGCTATCACTCGCGGCATCTGGATCTAATGGACGTGCTGTCCAGCTACCAGGGGCGCGCGCGCGTTAGCCTGGAGGGCGCAGCAGTGCTGCTCGGGCTGCCGGGCAAGCTCGGCATGAGCGGCGAGAAGGTCTGGGATGCCTATCTGGACGGGCAGATCGAGGTCATTCGCAACTACTGCGAGACGGACGTGCTCAACACGTACCTGATCTTCCTGCGCTTCGAGATGATGCGCGGCCGGCTGCTGCCCGAGGAATATCGCGTCGAAGTCGCGCGCGTGCGCGAGGTGCTGACGCAGCAGGCGAAGCCGCATTTTCAGGAATTTCTCGCCGCGTGGCAGGAACCGCACTGTTGAACGCCAGAGCGCGCACGCGGCCCGACCGCCGCGTCGAAACCGCAGAGATCATCGATCTCGCCCACGACGGGCGCGGCGTCGCGCGCGTCGACGGCAAGACCGTGTTCATCGACGACGCGCTGCCGGGCGAACGCGTCGAATGGCTGCGTCTGAAGCGCGGCCGCAACTTCGATGAAGGCCGCCTGGAGCGCGTGCTCGAACCCGCGGCCGATCGCGTCGAGCCGCGCTGCGCGCATTTCGGCGTGTGCGGCGGCTGCGTGCTCCAGCATCTGGCGCCGGTACGTCAGCTGGAATTCAAGCAGCGGCAACTGCACGAGGCGCTGACTCGCATCGGCAAGGTCACGCCAGCGGAAACTCTGCCGCTATTGCAGGGCAGTGTCTGGAACTACCGTCGCCGTGCGCGCCTCGCGGCGCGCTGGGTGCCAAAGAAAGAACGCACCGTGCTCGGCTTCCGCGAGCGCAGTACGACGTACATCGCGGACGTGAAGCGGTGCGAGGTGCTGCTGCCGCCTGTCGATTCATTGGTTGAACCGCTGTCGCTGCTGCTGACGGCGTTGAGCGTGCGTAACCGCGTGCCGCAGATCGAAGTCGCTGTCGCGGACAATGCAGTCGCTCTCGTCGTGCGCGTGCTGGAAGAGCTGACTGCTGCGGATCGCGAGCTGCTGCTGAAGTTCGCGCGCGAGCACCACGTGCAGATCTACATCCAGCCCGGCGGCTACGAAACGATTGCGCCCCTGAGCGAAGTCACGCCGCTGGAATATCGGCTGCCGCAGTTCGACGTGACCGTGCGCTTTCAGCCGAACGACTTCGTGCAGGTCAACGGCGAGCTCAATGCTCAGATGGTCGCACGCGCCGTCGAGCTGCTTGCACCCGCGCCGGGCGAGCAGCTGCTCGACCTGTTTTGCGGCCTCGGCAATTTCTCGCTGCCGCTCGCGCGCAGCGGTGCGCATGTGGTCGGTGTCGAAGGCGATGCAGGATTGGTCGCTCGCGCGCGAGGTAACGCAGCGCTGAACGGCATCGACAACATCGAGTTCGTGTGCGGCGATCTGGCTCAACCATCAGCCGTGGATTCTGTGTGGGCGCGGCGACCCTACGACAAGGTGCTGCTGGATCCGCCACGGGCCGGCGCGCTCGAAGTGCTGCCGATCGTTGCGCGTTGCGGCGCGAAGACCGTGCTGTACATCTCCTGTCACCCCGGGAGCCTGGCGCGCGATGCGGGCATCCTCGTACACGAGCACGGCTTTACGCTGGCTGCCGCCGGCGTGATGGACATGTTTCCGCATACTGCACACGTCGAATCGGCGGCACTATTCACGCGAAAGTAGCGGTACCGCCATGACACTGGGTCCTCTGATGATCGACGTGCAGGGCACGACTCTCACCGAAGAGGATCGCGACCTGCTGCAGCATCCGCTGGTCGGCGCGGTCATCCTCTTCACGCGCAACTTCGAGAGCATCGAGCAGCTCGAGCGCCTGGTCGCGGATATCCGCGCAGCGCGCACGCCGCCGCTGCTCGTCACGGTCGATCACGAAGGCGGGCGCGTGCAGCGCTTCCGCAAAGGATTCACCGTGCTGCCGCCGATGCGCACCTTCGGCCGCGAATACGATCTCGACCCTGCCGCAGGCAAGCAGCTGGCCCGGCAGTGCGGCTGGTTGATGGCGGCCGAACTGCGCGCGGTGGCAATCGACATGAGCTTCGCCCCTTGCGTGGATCTCGACTACGGCGTCAGCACCGTCATCGGTGACCGGGCGTTTCATCGCGACCCGCAGGTCGTAGCCGAGCTCGCGATCGCCTTCGCCGGCGGCATGCGCGAGGCGGGGATGGTGGCGACCGCCAAGCACTTCCCCGGCCACGGCGCCGTGGTCCCGGACTCGCATGTGGCCATGCCGGTAGACCGCCGCCCCCTGGCCGACCTGGATGAGGACCTCTATCCATACCGCCGACTGATCGGCAACGGCCTGGCTGCCGTGATGGCGGCCCACGTGATCTTCGAGGACGTCGACAACCTGCCTGCAGGGTTTTCCTCACGCTGGATCCAGCAGGAGCTGCGCGCCAATCTGGGGTTCGACGGGGCTATTTTTACCGACGATCTGTCGATGAAGGGGGCAGCGGTCGTTGGCGACATGGCGCACCGGGCTGCGGCTGCCCTGACGGCCGGCTGCGATGTCCTTTCCCTGTGCAACGATCGTCAAGGTGTGCTGCAAGTCATCGATTCTTTGCGGGGAAGCGGCGATCCTCTGAGCCAGGTTCGGATGGTGCGCCTGCACGGCAAGCCCGGCCCGACGCGGCTCGCGCTGCGCGCGTCGGCCGAATGGCAGGCCTGCGAAAGCGCCGTCAGAGGCTCCATGGAGCGGCCCGATCTGAAGCTGAATTCATGATTGCTTACAGTGATATGAGCGTGGACCCAACCGTATCTGCCGGCCTGTTTCAGGCCCTGGCGGCTGCCGCCCCGGAAGGTATCGCGATCTGCGAGGCCCGGTCGGGCGAATGGCAGGTCGTCTACGCCAATGCTGCGATGGAGCAGCTGACCGGCCATGAGGCCGCGGCCCTGCGCGGCCGGAACCTGCGGTTCCTGCAGGCCGAGGACCACGATCAGGAGGGGCTGGCGCGGATCCGGGCAGCCCTGCAGGAAGGCACCCCCTGCACGACCACACTGCGGAATTACCGGCGCGACGGGACCATGTTCTGGAACGAGGTCACGCTCGTCCCCCTGCGCGATCAGGAGGGCCGGGTCACGCACTTCGCGAGCTTCCATCGCGAGGGCGGCGACCGCCTGCGGCTCGACCCGAAGGATGCCCGCGATCCGTCGATGAGTACGCAGACCATGCTGGCCTACCTGCGCGACGACAAGCTCACGGGGCTGCTGCGGCGGACTTACTTCGAAGAGCTGGTGAAGCGCGACTGGGGGCTGGCGCAGCGCGAGTCGCGCCGCCTGAGCTTCCTGGTGTTCGATCTCGACTGCTACTCGCAGTATCGCGACGTGTTCGGGCGCCCGGGCGCCGATCAATCCTTCCGCCGCATCGCGCGGGTCATCGCCGGCTGCTTCCGTCGCGCCAGCGATCTGTGCGGCCGGTTCGACGAGGATCAGATTGCGGCATTGACCACCGGGCTCGACCTGGGCCAGGCGTCGAAGCTGGCCGAGGCAGTGCTCGCGCGCGTGCGCGATCTCGCGATTCATCATCCGCGCTCATCGGTGTCGCGCTTCGTCACCGCGAGCGCCGGCGTCGTGTCGCTGGTCCCGCCGCACGATGCGAATCCGACGCGCGCATATGAGTCGGCGCTGCGCGCGCTGAAAGACGCGAAAGAGCTCGGGAAGAACCGCGTCGTCAGCCGTGAATGCGACTGAGATGAAGAGTCGGGCTAAAGCCCGACCTACAAGTCAGTTACCAGCGACCTCGGGTAGAAACCTGTAGGTCGGGCTTTAGCCCGACTCTTCTCTTTCTCATGCCCCGGTGCTCGGCGTGACGATCGCGACCACGCCGAACCTCGGCGAATCCATATAGTGCCGCTCGTTGCTGCGCATCCGGCGGCTCTGCCGCAGCACGAAGCGCTGCGTCGACTCTCCCGCCGCGCCCGGTGCGTCGTACACGAGATCCAGCGTCAGGTGCAGATACCTGCCGCGCGACAGCGCGACCTGGCCCTGCAATCCCGAGCCCGCGGGCACCATCGAATTGATCGGCAGGTACTTCGCATCGCCGCGCGGATAGCCCGGCTGCGTCCAGCCGAAATGCGCGAGCGGCTGATAGTTGCGGCTGCGTTTCAAGGTGTCGGCGATTGCCGTGAGCTTGAACTTTGCCGGTCCCAGCGCCGGGAACGTTGCTGTCGTCGTCGGCGCCGGCTCCGGCGCAGCGAACGGCGAGGGCTCGTCCTCGGGGATCGCCAGCCGCTGGCCGGCGGCAGCGGCTTCCATGCTCCATTCTTCCGGCGACGCATTCGGATTCAGCGTGCGAAAGATCAGCAGCTCGACGTCGTAGTTCTGCAGCACCGGCGTCGCTTGCTGAGCGGATGCAGTCAGCGTGGCGACGCCCAGCAAGGCGATCGAGATGAGCTGTTTCATCGGCGCAGTTTAGCAGCAGCGGGTTTCTTCAGGTCCTCGAGCAGCTGCTCGACCGCAGCGAAACGCTGCTCGTCCTGCTCGAGTTTCGCGGTGAAGCGCAATTTCGTGCCGCCTTCCAGCCGGTGCGTGCGCGAATTCTGCTGCACATAGCGGATCAGCGTGGCGGGCTCGACGCGCGTGTCGCGCTCGAACGTCACCGAGCCGCCGCCCGGGCCCACATCGATCTTGCGCAGGCCGAGCGCGCGCGCCGCCTGCTTGTAACCGGCAATGCGGAACAGGTTCTTGGCCGGCTCCGGCAACAGGCCGAAGCGATCGATCATCTCCACCTGCAGCTCGCGCAATTCCTCGTCGCTCGCCGCGGCCGCGATGCGCTTGTACAGCACCAGTCGCAGGTGCACGTCCGGCAGATAGCTGTCCGGCAGGAGCGAGGCGACGTGCAGATCCACTTCCGGACCCTGATGCAGCGGCTGATCGAGCTGCGGGATCTTGCCGGACTTGAGCGCGTTGACCGCGCGCTCGAGCATTTCCATGTAGAGCGCGTAGCCGATCTCCTGGATCTGGCCGCTTTGCTCTTCGCCGAGCAGCTCGCCGGCGCCGCGAATCTCCAGGTCGTGCGTCGCGAGCGTGAAGCCGGCGCCGAGATCTTCGAGCGACTCGATCGCTTCCAGGCGCTTCGCAGCGTCGGCGGTCATCGCATTGCGCGGCGGCGTCAGCAGGTACGCATAGGCCTGGTGGTGCGAGCGGCCGACCCGGCCGCGCAACTGATGCAGCTGCGCGAGGCCGAGCTTGTCGGCGCGATCGATGATGATGGTGTTGGCGGACGGCACGTCGATGCCGCTCTCGACGATCGTCGTGCACACCAGCAGGTTGCTGCGCTGGTGATAGAAGTCGAGCATGACCTGCTCCAGCTCGCGTTCGCGCATCTGGCCGTGGCCGACGGCGATGCGCGCTTCGGGCACCAGCTCGGCAACCGCGCGCGCAGTGCGCTCGATCGTGTCGACGCTGTTGTGCACGTAATAGATCTGGCCGCCGCGGCGGATCTCGCGCAGGCACGCCTCGCGGATCGTCGCGGAATCCCATTGCGAGACGAACGTCTTGATGGACAGGCGCGCCGCCGGCGGCGTCGTGATCAGCGACAACTCGCGCAGGCCGCCCATCGCCATGTTCAGCGTGCGAGGGATCGGCGTGGCGGTGAGAGTCAGCACATCCACCTCGGCCCGCAGTTGCTTGAGCTTCTCCTTGTCCTTGACGCCGAAGCGGTGCTCCTCGTCGATGATCAGCAGGCCGAGCCGGCCGAACTTCACTCCGCTCTGCAACAGGCGATGCGTGCCGATCACGATGTCGGTCTGGCCGGATTCGAGACTCTGCAACACTTGCTCGACTTCGCGCCCGCTGCGAAAGCGCGACAGCGCTTCGACCTTCACGGGCCAGTCGGCGAAGCGATCGGCGAAAGTCTGGTAGTGCTGCTGCGCCAGCAGCGTCGTCGGCACCAGCACCGCGACTTGCTTGCCGGCGGAAACGGTGACGAACGCAGCGCGCAGCGCGACCTCGGTCTTGCCGAAGCCGACGTCGCCGCACACGACGCGGTCCATCGGCTTGCCGGCGGCCAGATCGGCGATCACCTGCTCGATCGCCTGCGACTGGTCCGGCGTTTCCTCGAACGGGAACGCAGCCTCGAACGTGCGCAGCTCGGCTTCGTTCGCCGTCAATTGCTCGCCCTGGCGCGCGGCGCGGCGCGAGTACAAATCGAGCAGCTCGGCGGCGGTGTCGTGGATGCGCTGCGCGGCTTTGCGCTTGGCCTTTTCCCAGGTATCCGTGCCGAGCTTGTGCAGCGGCGCAGTTTCCGCGGGCGCGCCGGTATAACGGCTGACGAGATCGAGCGCGTGCACCGGCACGTACAGCTTGTCGCCGTCCGCGTATTCGAGCAGCAGGAACTCGTTCTTCAACCCGCCGACATCGAGCGTCGCCAGGCTGACGAAGCGGCCGACGCCGTAGTCCTCGTGCACGACCGGCGAGCCGGGCCGCAGGTCCGTCAGGTCGCGAATGATTTTCTCGGGATCGCGCTCGGCGCGGCGGCGCCTGCGTTCCTGACGAGCGCGCTCGCCGAACAGCTGCTCCTCCGCGATCAGTGCGAGCGGCGGCTCGGTGAGCACCAGCCCCGTCGCGAGCGACGAGACGGTAATACCGAGCTGAGCGCCGCCCTCGACGAAGGCGGGCCAGCTGTCGACGAGCTGCGGCCGCACGTTGCGATGTTGCAGGATGTCCAGCAGCATTTCGCGGCGGCCGGCCGATTCGGCCGCAATCAGCACGCGGCCCTGGAAGTCGTTGAGAAAGCGCGCCAGCTCTCGCGCCGGCTCGTCGGCGTGCGGATCGATGCGCAAGGCCGGCGGCGCGCGCGTCACGAAGTTCTGATAGGGCAGGGACTGCGTCAGCGGATCGAGCTCGACGCGCGACAGCTCGATCCGACGCAACGTGCTCAGCCGCTGGACCAGCTCGTCGACCGGCGTGAACACTTCAGCGGGCTCGAGAATCGGGCGCTCGGCATCGTGTCCGCGCTGCTCGTGACGGCTCGCGATCTCCGCGAACACCTGCGCGGCTGCGCCTTGCTCGTCCGTTTCCACTGCGACGATTGTGTTACCGGGCAGGTAATCGAACAGCGTCGCGGTCGCGTCGAAGAACAGCGGCAGGTAGTACTCGATGCCCGGCGGCGGCGCGCCCTCGGCGATGTCGCGATAGAGCGCCATGCGCGTGAGGTCGCCGGGAAAGCGATTGCGGAAGCGGCGCTTGAAGTTCTGGATGCCGTCGGCGGTCAGCGGGAATTCGCGGGCGGGCAGCAGACGCAGCGCTTGCGCGCGCTCGCCGGAGCGCTGCGTCTCCGGATCGAACACGCGAATGGTTTCGACCTCGTCGTCGAACAGGTCGATGCGATAGGGAGCGGGGCTGCCCATCGGAAACAGGTCGATGATCGAACCGCGCACTGCGAACTCGCCCGGCGCCATCACCTGCGAGCTGGCGACGTAGCCCGCGCCGCTCAGGCGATCGCGGAACGCCGCAAGGTCCAGCACTTCGCCGACGCTGAGATCGAAAGCGTGGCCGTCGACATAGGTCTGCGGCGGCAGGCGTTGCAGTGCTGTTTCGAGATCGACGACCACGATCCCTTTGGCGAGACGCGGCAGCGTCGACAACATGCGCAACCGCTGCGACACGATGTCCGGATGCGGCGAGAACAGGTCGTAGGGCAGCGTCTCCCACGCCGGGAAATGTTCGATATAGCTGCCGGGCTCGCAGAAGAACCGCAGCTCGTCTTCCATGCGGCTCGCCTGGCGCGCATCGGGCGCGATGACCAGCAGCGGCCCGGATGCCTTGCGCGCAGCCTCGGCCAGCCACAGCGACGTGGCTGAGCCGTACAGCTGGCCCCAGCGCACGTGCAGCTGGGCCTTGCTGGGCAGCAGAGGACGATCGTGCTCGGTCAAACAGCGCTCCAAAACGAAAGCACTCGGAACGACGCCGACAGGCGTCCCCGAAGAGGGTGGCGAGGTTAGCAGGTGGGGGCGGAGGGCTCTAGGAGCAAGAGCCGGGCAGGAACGTCAGGAAAGGAGAGTCGGGCTAAAGCCCGACTCCTTCATCAGCCAGGGGTCACGACCGTATGAATCACGCGGCTGTTCTCGAAGTACACCGTGAAGCCCGGGTACTCCCAGCGCGTGATCGGCGGTTGCTGCGCGGAGGCGCCGCCGACGGGGGCCACGCGCCGGGTCGGAGCGCCGTATTTCGCTTCGACGCTGTCCATCGACATGCCGCTGCTGGGCGTGTTGGCGCCGCCCTCGGGCGCGGGCACCTTGAGCTCGTCTGCGAGGGCCGAGCCGGCCAGGGCCAGCGCGGCAGCAACGGACACCAGCCAGGATGTGCAACGCATGGATCGTCCTCGTGAATGCGACGCCCGACTCTAATGCAGGCATTACATAAAGCCCAAGCACGGCACCCCGATTTGTTGTCGTAGTTCACATTTCCCGGTCCACTGCAGTAGCCTTGCCGGCCTTATGTTTCATCCGGTGCCCGTTTACGTGGGCCTGCGTTACGTCGTGAGCCGCAGCCGCGGCTTCTTCGTCTCCTTCATCAGCTGGATCTCGATGCTAGGCATCTGCGTCGGCGTCGCTGCGCTCATCACCATCATCTCGGTCATGAACGGCCTCGGGAACGAAGTGCGCGGGCGGCTGTTGAGTCTCACGTCGCACGCGACGATCTCTGCTGCGCCCGATCGCATGCGCGATTGGCAGACGCTGGCCGAGCGTATTCGCCAGCAGCCCGACGTCGAGGGTGTCGCGCCCTATCTCGATATGCAGGGCATGCTCGGCCGCGGCGAGGATCTGCGCGGCGCGCTGATCCGCGGCATCGAGCCGCAGATCGAGCCGCAGGTCTCCGAGATTGGCGCGCACATGAATGTCGGCAAGTTGGAGGATCTGCAACCGGACAAGCGGCACATCGTGCTCGGTGCGGGCCTCGCTTACGCGCTGGACGCTCGCGTCGGCGACGAGATCACCGTGCTCGTGCCCGTCAGCACCGGCAAAGCAGGCGAGGGCGCGATCGCCGGCATCGACCTGCAGCCGCGCATCCAGACGTTCACGGTGAGCGGCGTGTTCGAGGTCGGCGCGCAGGAGCACGACAACGTGCTGGCGTTCGTGAACCTGAAAGATGCCGCGGCGATCGTCGGCAACGGCGGCGTGCCCGGCGGACTGCGGCTGAAGTTCACGGACATCTTCGCCGCGCCGGCGCGTGTGCAGGAGATCGCCGCGTCGCTCGGGCCGGGCTTGCAAACGAGCGATTGGTCGATCGAGAACGCCAGCTACTTCCGCGCGATCCGCATCGAGAAGACCATGATGACGCTGATCCTGATGCTGATCGTCGCGGTCGCCGCCTTCAACACCGTCGCGGCGCTGGTGATGGTCGTGAACGAGAAGCGCACGGACATCGCGATCCTGCGTACCGTCGGCATCACGCCGCGCGGCATCGTCGGCGTGTTCATGACTCAGGGCATGATCATCGGCTGGTTCGGCGCGCTGCTCGGCCTGGCGCTCGGGCTGGCGCTCGCTCTCAACGTCGGCACGATCGTGCCGTTCCTGGAAGGCCTCACCGGCATGCACGTTTTCGACCCGACGGTCTTCGTGATCTCGCAAGTGCCTTCGGATGTGGAGTGGCAGCAGGTCGTCGGCATCACGGTGACCGCACTGATACTCACGGTGCTGGCCACCATCTACCCGGCATTGCGCGGCGCGGCGACCGAGCCGGCCGAAGCGCTGCGCTACGAATGAAGTACGAGCTCCTGATCGGACGGCGCTACCTGCGCTCCAGCCGCGGCAACCGCTTCGTCTCCTTCATCTCGACGATCTCGATGGCGGGCGTCGCGATCGGCGTCGCGGTGCTCATCGTCGTGCTGTCGGTGATGAACGGCTTCGAGCGCGAAGTGCGCGACCGCATCCTGAGCCTGACGGCGCACGCGACCATCAGCGCGCTGGGGTCGCGCATGGGTGACTGGCAAGACGCGGCTGCGCGGATTCGCGACAACCCTGCAGTGCTCGGTGCCGCGCCGTTCATCGAGGATCAGGCGCTGCTGATCACCGGCGACAAGAGCAGTGGCGCCCTCGTGACCGGCGTGCTGCCGGAGGACGAGCAGCAGGTCACCATTATCTCGAGCAAGGTTACGGCGGGCTCGTTCGCTGCGATGAAGCCCGGCGAATACGGCATCGTGCTCGGCGAGGAGCTCGCGAAGGCGCTCGGTGTCGGCATGGGCGAGCGCGTCCGCATCGTGACCTCGCTGCGAACCATTACGCCCGTGGGTGTGATGCCGCGCATGCGTACCTTCAAGGTCGTCGGCCTGTTTCGCGCCGGCATGTACGAGTACGACCGCAATCTCGCGTACGTTCACCTCGCCGATGCAGCGCTGCTGTATCGCATGGGCGAGGACGTGACGGGCCTGCGACTGCGGCTCGCCGACATGTTCGCGGCGCCGCGCGTAGTGCGTGAGTTGGCTGTCGCTCTGGGCGGCGGGTACTACGTCGACGACTGGAGCCGCAAGCATGCGACGTTCTTCCGCTCCATCCAGCTGACGAAGTCGGCGCTGTTCGTCATTCTGCTGCTGGTCGTGGCCGTGGCGGCCTTCAACATCGTGTCCACGCTGGTCATGGTGGTGAAGGACAAGCAAGCGGATATCGCGATCCTGCGCACCGTCGGCGCCGCGCCGCGCAGCATCCTGTCGATCTTCGTCACGCAGGGCGTCGCCATCGGCGTGATCGGCACGCTCAGCGGCGTGCTGCTCGGAGTGCTGATCTCGGTCAACCTCGAAGCGCTGATCCACGGGCTCGAAGCCGTGCTCGGGCTGCACTTTCTCGACGCGAAGGTGTACTTCATCACCGACCTGCCGGCGCGCGTGGAATGGAGCGACGTGCTGCAGATCAGCCTGACCGCGTTCGGGCTGTGCTGTCTCTCCACTCTCTATCCCTCCTGGCGCGCGGCGCGGACGCAGCCGGCCCAATCGCTGCGACACGAATAAACCTCATGCCGAATCTCGTTCTGACTTGCAGCGGATTGACGAAGCACTTCGAGCAGGGCGACGCGCGCGTCGAGGTGCTGAACGGTGTCGACCTGGAAATCGCCGCGGGCGAGCGCATCGCGATCGTCGGCGCGTCCGGCTCGGGCAAGACCACGTTACTGCAGCTGCTGGGCGGTCTCGATCTGCCCACTGCGGGAGCGGTGACGATCGTCGGCAAGGAGATCAACCGGCTCTCCGATGCGGAGCGCGGCCAGTTGCGCAATCGCGCGATGGGCTTCGTGTATCAGTTCCATCATCTGCTGCCGGAATTCACCGCGCTGGAGAACGTGGCGATGCCGCTGTTGATTCGACGCATGCCGGTGCCGGAGGCGCGGGCGCGAGCCAGCGCGCTGCTGGAGCGAGTCGGGCTCGCGGCACGTCTCGATCATCGGCCCGGGCAATTGTCGGGCGGCGAGCGGCAGCGAGCGGCTGTCGCACGCGCACTGGTTACTCAGCCGGCTGTCGTGCTCGCGGACGAGCCGACTGGCAACCTGGACGGTGCCAACGCGCGGCAGGTGTTCGAGCTGATGCTGGAGTTGAATCGCGAGCTGCAGACGGCGCTGGTGATCGTTACGCACGCGTCGGAGCTCGCGACGAAGATGCAACGGACGTTGACGCTGCAGGATGGAAGGTTGTCGGAGTCGGGCTGAAGCCCGACCTACAGCGAACTGCCAGGCCTCATTTCTTTCCTATCGCCGACTCTCTGCGCGCGCTGATTTCCTTGCGCTTGTGATATCTCAGCACCAGGCTCAGGTGCCAGATGCCGCCGAGCGTGATGTAGCCGGCGACGGCCGCGCCGATACCGAGGATCAGGCAGCCGAGCAGGAACGGTTTCCAGATCGGGATCAGCGCAGTCGAGAGCCAGCTCCAGCTCAGCTCGAAGGCGATGTTGTGGAAGCCGATGCCGAGCAGGTGACAACCGACCCAATACGCGGAGATGTACATCGGCACGAGCGTCAGCGGGTTGGCGAGGAAAGTGCCCGCGATCGCGGCCGGCACGTTCAGCCGCAGCAGCAGAGTCGTTGCAGTCGCCACGATGATGTGCACCGGCAGCGGCACGAAGGAGATGAACAGCCCGATCGCGAATGAGAGCGTCACGCTGCGGCGATTCAACGACCAGTAGGCAGGGTGCTCGAGCAGCAGGCGGAACGGGCGCATGAACCAGCGCTGCTTCCAGCGCTGTCGCTGGCGGGTCAGGGTCTTGAACAATCGTCTCGGCATAAGAGGCGAAGTATCTCAGACAGGGAGGTCCGCATGGGGCGAGTTGCGCTCGCATTTCTGTTCGGGGCGTGCTGCATCCACTGCCTCGCCTGGCTGCCTGCGTGGCACGGCGCGATCGGTTTGCTGGTTGCAGCCGCCGCGCTGGCGCTCGTCGGGAGATTCAAGCTCGTCGCGGCCCTGCTGGCGGGCCTGGCCTGGACGTGGCTGAGCGCCGCTGCACGCACCGCTGGCGATCTCCCCTCGGCCCTGGAAGGGCAGGACTTGGTGGTGCGCGGTTACGTCGCATCGCTTCCACAGCCGGCGGCTGGAGATTCGCAATTTCTGCTCGACGTTGCGGAACCGCGCGGCGGTGTCCCGCCGCGGATTCGTCTCGTGTGGTACCGCGCCGCACGCGCGCCAGGCGCCGGTGAGCTGTGGCAGCTGGTCGTGCGGCTCAAACGTCGCAACGGTTTCGCGAATCCGGGCGGGGCTGATCACGAGGCACATCTGTTCCGCGACGGCATTGGCGCGACGGGCTACGTGCGTGACGACGCACGCGACCTGCTGCTTGCGCGCCCGTCGTTGCACTACGCGGTGACTCGTGCGCGCGGCTGGATCTCCGAGCGCCTTCGCGAGGCGGTGCGCGACCCGCACATGCTCGGCGTTCTGCAGGGGTTGGCCGTCGGCGATACGCAGGCGATGACGCCGGAGCAATGGCGCGTGTTTGCAGCCACCGGCACCACTCATTTGATGGCGATTTCCGGCCTGCACATCAGCATGGTCGCAGCGCTGGCAGCGGCGCTCGGCGGTGGGATCGTACGGATTCGGTCTGCGCAGGCACGTCGCTGGAGCGCAATGCACGGCCAAGTCATCGCTGGTGCCACGGCGGCGCTGCTCTATTCGATGCTCGCGGGGCTCTCGGTGCCTACGCAGCGCACGCTGCTGATGCTCGTCATCTATTTCGCCAGTCGCTGGTATCGGCGTCAGCTCGCTGTTACGCAAGCGCTCGGTCTGTCGCTCATCGGCGTCTTGTTGCTCGATCCGTTTGCTCCGCTCGCTCCCGGCGCGTGGCTGTCGTTCGGCGCAGTCGCAGTCATCCTGCTGGCCGTCGCTGGACGCGTGCGCCGTGACGGGCCAATCGCTGCATTCGCGCGCGTGCAGCTCGCAGTCACGATCGGCCTCGTTCCGTTACTGCTCACTGCGTTCGGCAGCGTGTCGTTGCTCTCGCCTGTCGCGAATGTCATCGCCATTCCGCTGTTCACGCTTGTGCTCGTGCCCACGGTGCTCCTCGGTGCGTGTGCGGCTTCGCTATGGCTGCCCGCTGGCGAATGGCTGCTCGCGCTGCCGGTGCACGTCATGCAGTGGACTTGGCCGCTGTTGCAATGGCTGGCCGAGTGCCCGTTGGCTCTGTGGCACTTCCCGCAGCCGCCGCTCCCTGCGTTCGCTGCGATGGTTCTCGGGGTTCTGCTGCTCGTGGCGCCCGGCATCTGGCCGACGCGATTAGCGGGAGTCCTGCTATGCCTGCCCGTGGCACTTCACCGCAGCCACGGCCCGGCTGTCGGTAATTTCGAGGTGGCGATGCTGGATGTGGGGCAGGGGCTCGCCGTCGTCGTGCGCACGCAAGCTCATGTGCTCGTATACGACGCGGGCCCGGCGTTCCCAGCGGGCCGCGATGCCGGCGAGCTCGCGGTGCTGCCCTACCTGCGCTACTACGGCGTGCGGCAGGTCGATGCGCTGGTCGTCAGTCACGGCGACCTCGACCATCGCGGCGGAGCGAACAGCGTGCTCGGCGGCGTGCCAGTCACCAGCGTGCTGGCGGGACCGTCGGTCGCGCCTCTCGCCCAGCCGCGCACGCCATGCCGCCGCGGACAACGCTGGATCTGGGACGGAGTGCAGTTCGAGATGCTGCATCCGGCGCGCTCGGCTCGCGCCAGCGACAACGATTCCTCCTGTGTTCTGCTGATCCACAGCACCGCAGGCAGTGCGCTGCTCGCGGGCGACGTGGAAGCGGTCGCGGAGTCGGAAATCGTGGACGGCGGGCTGCCACGCGCCTCAGTCGTCGCCGTGCCTCATCACGGCAGCCTCACGTCTTCGACAGCGCGGTTCGTGGCTGCGGCACATCCCGCGCTCGCGCTGGTCTCGGCCGGATATCGCAATCGCTGGGGGTTGCCGCGCCCGGAAGTCGCCGAACGCTGGCGTGCCGCCGGCGCGCGCGTGCTCACGACCGCCGACAGCGGCGCGATCGAGATCACGTTGAGCGCCGGCCGTCCGCCGCTCGCGCGCGAGTATCGGCAGACGAGGCGGCGCTACTGGCATCGCTGACTGGCGCCACGCCGCTATCTGTTACTATGCCGCGCTAATAACGAGGCCCACTCCAGACATTCACGTCGCACACTCATGTTCGAAATCGTGAAAGCCGGCGGTCCCATGATGGGGCCGATCATCCTCGCCTCCATCGTCGCTGCCGCCATCATTCTGGAGCGTCTGTGGACGCTGCAGTCGAAGCGCGTTCTGCCCGCGGAGCTCACCGACAAGGTGTGGCGTTGGGTCGAGCAGGGGCAGATCCAGGACAAGCACATCGCGGCGCTCGAGCAGAACTCGCCGCTTGGCAAGGTGCTCGCCGCCGGACTTGCCAACCGCCACCGCGACCGCGCGATCCTCAAGGAGGCGATCGAGGACAGCGGGCGCCACGTCGTGCACGAGCTCGAACGCTTCATCGGCACGCTCGGCATGATTGCCTCGCTGTCGCCGCTGATGGGACTGCTCGGCACGGTGACGGGCATGATCCGCACGTTCAACGCCATCACGACCGCCGGCGTCGGCAACCCGACGGCGCTCGCCGGCGGCATCGCCGAGGCGCTGATCTGTACGGCGGCCGGCCTGGCGGTAGCGATCCCGGCGACGATCTGCTATCGGCTGCTGCGCGGCCGGGTCGAAAGGCTGGTCGTGGCGATGGAAAAGGAAGCGATCAAGCTGGTTCAGGCGATCGAGCAGCAGCCCGGCGTCCGCATGCAAACGGGTGCCCACGCCGGATCGCGAGGCGCCGCCGCATGAGGCTGCGCTCGCGCGATCACGAAGATCCCGAGCTGAACGTCATCTCGCTCGTCGACGTGATATTGCTGCTGCTGATCTTCTTCATGCTGTCGACCAAGTTCGTGGACGACTCGCGCATCGAGCTGCAGCTGCCGCAGGCCAGCAAGGAGCCCGTGGCCGGGCAGAAGCGCGATCCGATCGAAGTCGGCGTCACGGCCTCGGGCGAATATCGGGTCAACGGCCAGACGCTGATCAATACCAGTCCGGCGACGCTGTCGGCCGCCGTCGCGAAAGTGGCGGGCGAGGCGCGCGATGTGCCGGTTACGATTCGCGCCGACGCGCGCTCGACGCACCAGTCGGTCGTGACCGCCATGGACGTGCTCGGACGCCTCGGCTTTCGCGCCATCAGCATCGCGACCGTGAACGACAGCAGCGGCACGCCAGCCGCGAACTGAACGGCGCCTCCCGGTCCGCATGAACGCTCCCGATCGCCCTACGAAGTCGGTGCTCGCGCCTGGGGCGTGGCAGACCTATCGCCGCCTGCTGAGCTACGTGCGGCCGCATCAGGGAATGTTCGTGCTCGGCCTGCTCGGCGCCGCGCTGTTCGCCGCCAGCATGGCTGCCTTCGCGGCGTTCGCGAAGAAGTTCGGCGACATCATGGCGGAGCGCGACCCGGATACGATCATCATCCTGCCGCTCGCGCTGATCGGCTTGTTCATCCTGCGCGGCCTGGGCGATTTCGTGCAGACCTACTGCATGGGCCACGTCGGCCGTCACGTGGTGAAGCGGCTGCGCTCGCAGATCTTCGAGCGCATGATGCAGCTGCCGATCGGCTACTACGATCGAAATTCCAGCAGCGTGCTGCTGTCGCGGCTGACCTACAACACCGAGCAGGTCGGTCAGGCTGCGACCGATTCGGTCGTGGTCGCCGTGCGCGAGGCACTGACCGTGATTCTCTCGATCGGCTACCTGTTCTACATGAATGCGCGCCTGGCGGCGATCGCCATCACGATGGGTCCGGTGGTGGGGTGGCTGGTCACCATCATCAATCGCAAGTTCCGTCGCTACAGCCGGCGCATCCAGGACTCGATGGGCGACATCACGCGCGTCGCCAAGGAAACGCTCGACGCGCCGCGGGTCGTCAAGGTCTACAACGCGCAGGGCTATCAGAACGCGCAGTTCGAGGCCGTCAACGAGCACAATCGCAAGTCGTTCATGCGCCTGGTGCTCACCAAGGGCCTGTCCAATCCGGTCGTGCAGCTGGTGATGGCGCTCGGCTCGGCCGTCGTGCTGTCGATTGCGATCGCAGACGTGGTTCACGGGCGCAAGACGATGGGCGAGCTGATGGGCTTCCTGGTCGCCCTGGTGAACATCAGTCAGCCGCTGCGCAGCCTGGTCGCCGTGGCGGGCCCCATGCAACAGGGCATCGCCGCGGGGCAGGGCATCTTCGAGCTGCTCGACGAGCCGGCCGAGCCTGCCGGCGGCACGCTCGTCGCGCAGCGCGTCCGCGGAGAGATCGAGTTCGATCGGGTGTCCTTTTCCTACCCGGTCGGCAAGGGCATTACCTTGCATGACCTCACCCTGCGCGTCGCGCAGGGGCAAGTGCTTGCAATCGTCGGCAAGACCGGCAGCGGCAAATCGACGGTAGTGAATCTCTTGCCGCGGTTCTACGACGTGAACGACGGCTCGGTGCGCGTCGACGGTCACGACGTGCGCGAGTACGAGCTCACCAGCTTGCGCGAGCAAGTCGCGCTGGTCAGTCAGGATGTCGTGCTGTTCAACGACACCATCCGCGCGAACATCGCGTTCGGTCGCAACACCTCACCGGAAGCGATAGAAGAGGCGGCGCGCGCCGCACATGTCATGGAATTCGCGCAGGCCCTGCCAGCTGGTCTCGACACGGTGGTGGGCGACCGCGGTGTGCTGCTCTCCGGCGGCCAGCGGCAACGCATCTCGATCGCACGTGCGCTGCTCAAGAACGCTCCAATCCTGATTCTCGACGAGGCTACCTCGGCGCTCGATACGGAGTCCGAGCGCATCATCCAGGCGGCACTCGAACAGCTGATGCACAACCGCACCACGCTGGTCATCGCGCACCGCTTATCGACCGTGGAGAAGGCCGACCGTATCGTCGTCATGGATGGCGGCCGTATCGTGGAGAGCGGCACGCACGCCGAGCTGCTGGCGCACAACGGACAGTACGCGATGCTGCATCGGCTGCAGTTCGCAGCGTGAGCGCCTCAGCGGATTCGTTCCTGCAGCGTGTCTGGTACGACCGGCACGCACAATGGCTCTCGTTGATCCTGCTGCCGCTGTCGTGGTTGTTCGGCGCGCTCGTCGCGTGCAGGCGCGCTGCGTATCGCCTCGGTCTGCTCCGACGCGTTCGCGTCGGGCGGCCTGTCGTCGTGATCGGCAACGTGACGGTCGGTGGCACCGGCAAGACGCCGTTCACTATCTGGCTCGCGACACGGCTGCAGGCGAAGGGCGTGCGAGTAGGGATCGTGCTGCGCGGCTATGGCGGTACTTCGTCGCACTGGCCGCGCGACGTCAGCGGCGATTCCGCACCTGATGAAGTCGGCGACGAAGCAGTGCTGCTGGCAAGGCGCACGGGCGCAATCGTGGTTGCCGGTCCGGATCGCGTGGCGGCTGCGCGGCGTGCAATCGAGCGCGGCGCCGAGATCGTTCTGTCGGACGACGGATTGCAGCACTATCGCCTCGCGCGCGATCGGGAGATCGTCGTCATCGACGGGCGCCGCGGCGTCGGCAATCGCCGTCTGCTGCCGGCCGGACCTCTGCGTGAGCCTGTCAGCCGCCTCACCCAGGCGGACTTGCGCGTGGTGTCGTGGCGCGATGGGTCCGCTCGTCCGCTGACGCCCGTTCCCGCGACCATCCAGGTCTGGGCGCGGCTGTCCGAAGCGTGGGCGCTGGTCGGCGGCGAGACGCGTCCGCTCGAAGCGTTCAAGGGCAACCGGGTGCACGCGGTCGCCGGCATCGGCCATCCGCAGCAATTCTTCGCAGCCCTGCAGCAGCTCGGCATCGAGGTTGCGCCTCACGCACTCCCGGATCATGCTCGCCTCACGGCCGCGGACATCAGCTTTCCCGATGCATTGCCGGTGCTGATGACGGAAAAGGACGCAGTAAAATCCTTGCCTCTCGCCGATCAGCGGCATTGGGCCGTGCGCATGGATGTCATGGTGAGCGAGCAGGATGCCGCGGCGGTGCAGGCCATGCTCGATCGAATCGGATGACACTCATGGACACGAAGCTGCTCGATATCCTCGCCTGCCCGCTGTGCAAAGGGCCGTTGCAGTACTCGAAAGTGCAGCAGCTGCTGGTGTGCCGCGCCGACCGGCTCGCCTATCCCATTCGCGACGGCATTCCGGTGATGCTGGAAGAGGAAGCGCGCGTGCTCGAGCCCATGGATCCGCTGCTGCGGGACTGAACGGGCGACATGGGATTCAAAGTCGTCATCCCGGCCCGCTACGCCTCGACGCGCCTGCCGGCCAAGCCGCTGCTCGATCTCGGCGGACGTCCGATGATCCAGTGGGTCATCGATGCTGCGTGCCGCAGCAGGGCCGACGAGGTGCTGGTGGCGACGGACGATGCGCGCATCGCAGCTGCGTCCAGCGATCCGCGCGCGCCGGGACGCTCGCTGGCCGTGATGACGCGCGCCGATCACTTGTCGGGCACCGATCGGATCGCCGAGGTCGCGCAGGCGCGCGGCTGGGACGGCCGCACGGTCGTCGTGAACGTGCAGGGCGACGAGCCGCAGTTGCCGCCGCAGCTGATCGACCAGGTCGCCTCGCTCCTCGATCGCCACGCAGATGCGGAGATCGCGACGCTGTGCACGCCGATCACGAGCGTGCACGAGTTCCTCGATCCGAATGTCGTCAAGGTCGTCACCGGCCGCGGCAGTGTTGCGCTGTACTTCAGTCGCGCGCCGATCCCGTGGCATCGCGACGGTGCTGCGCATGGGCTCGCGAGTCAGACGAGCATTCTCGGCGCGCAACGGCATCTCGGGATTTATGCGTACCGCGTCGATGCGCTGCGCACGCTGACTGCAATGCCGCCGAGCGATCTGGAAGTCACGGAAAAGCTGGAGCAGCTGCGCGCGTTGCAGGCCGGCATGCGGCTCGTCGTCGGCATCGCAGTGGTGCCGCCGCCTGCAGGCGTCGACACCGAAGGCGACGCCGCACGCGTGCGCGCATCGCTGACTGCGCGACCTTAATCGGGAACCTTTTCCAGCTCGGAGTAGTGCGCGGTCTCCAGGACGTCGCCATCCCAGCGCACGAGCAGAAAGCCCTCGTCCATCAGCTTGACGACGGTACCTTGCGGAAATTGCGGCCGCCGAGTCGCGCGCACGCGGTCGCCTTCCGCGAAGCCATGCACTGGTTTCTTCATTCTCGTTATGCGCGCCGGCTCATCCAGCGCGAACCTGCAAGAGCGGAGCGTTTTGTACGGCAGGTTCAGGCGGCGCGGACATCGGCATTTATGTCTAAGGGTCATCCCGAGCAGCCTGAAGCCCGCCCCCAATGCGGATGGGAGTCGAGGATCAGCAGCGCAATACTCCTGCACCGGCCCTGATGCAGGAGCTTTGCCATGCAACGACGAACCCTTCTCGCCGCACTAGGCTTCTTGCCTCTTCTCGCTCACGCGCAGACGCCGTCCCTGGAGAGCCTGACTTCGGCGACGAAGAACCCGTTGCTCGGCGCGTTGACCAGTCAGCTCGGCGTGACCGAGAACCAGGCGCGCGGCGGCGTCGGCTCGTACCTGACGCTGCTGCAGGAGAAGCTCGCGAAAGGCGACTTCGACAAGATCGCGTCGTTGGTGCCGGGCGCCTCGGGATACGTGGACAGCGCGAAGAAACTCGGAGCCGTGACCGGGCCGCTGAAGAATCTGCAGGGACTGAACGGCGCGTTGGGGACACTCGGCATGAATGCGGAAACGGTTGCCAAGTTCACGCCGCTGGTGACCAACTACCTCGGCAAGCTCGGCGGCCCGACTGTGCAGAGCATGCTTGCCGGTGCGCTGAAGTAGCTCACTGAGACGTCGGTGTCGTTCCGGGCGCCGGCAGCTCGAAGTCCCCCTTGGTCGCGAATCGCTTGGTCGCGAACAGCGAGCCGCTGAGCTTGCCTTTCATCTCGTAGGTGATCTTGCGCGCGCCCTGGTCAGTCGCCATGCCGATTGCCTGGCGCACCATGCGAAACGCCGAGATCGTGACTGGAACGGCGATGACTGCTTCGTTGAACCCCAGCACGGTGCCGCTGCTGTCGCTCACGCCGCTGGCGAACGTTTTCCCTTGCACGTTCATCTCCAGTGCGACCCCGCGATACTCGATCGGCGCGTCGTTCGGATTCTGCACCCGCAGCTTGACCAGCAGGCGCAGCTCCATGCCCTCACCCTCCAATGGCTCGATGCCGGCAACGGTTACTTGCAGCGGATCATTGCCCTGCAAGCTCGCACAACCTGCGACGAACGCCGCGCAGCATGCGACCAGCGCGACCAAGCTCCTGCGGGCGTTCATAGGGGATCTCCAGGTGAGGGCTGCGGGCAATTCTTTCCCAAATCGGTGAGCCCGTAGATCGGTGATACGGGCAATGATCCCTGCAATAATCGCGGCATGCGCATCTTGTTCGTCTGCATGGGCAACATTTGTCGCTCGCCGAGCGCGGAGGGCGTGTTTCGCAGCCTGCTCGCGCAGCGCGCGCCGCAATTGTCGATCGAGGTCGACTCCGCCGGAACGCACGACTATCACGTCGGCGAGCCGCCCGACGATCGTGCCATCGCAGCTGCGCGCCGGCGCGGAATAGATCTGTCAGCGCTGCGTGCGCGCACGGTGCGCGCGAGCGATTTCGACTACTTCGATCTGATCCTGGCGATGGACGAGCAGAACCTGCGCGAGCTGCGCCGGCGCGCGCCTGCGCCGCGCCACGAGCGCATCCGCTTGATGATGGAGTTCGGGCCGGACGCGACACTGCGCGCGGTGCCGGACCCGTATTACGGCGGACCGCAGGGCTTCGAGCAGGTGCTGGACCTGCTCGAAGAAGCTGCCGAGGGATTGCTGAGGGAGCTGCTGTCTCGAGTTAAAACCTGACTTGCTTGGCGCCCGATAGGTCGGGCTTCAGCCCGACATCCTTTTACTCTTCGCGCCGACCCGACCCGCCGCCCCACGAGCCGCTGCTCGGCGTCGGACCCCCGGACCACACCGTGTACTTGGAATCCCCGTGTCCCGCATCTCCTGCGGAGTCGCTGCGCTCTGCCTTGGGCGGCGGCGGAGACGGCGGCGACGGCTCAGCAGCGGGCTCGCGTGGTGCTGCCAAATCGAAGCTGTGCTGCGTGTCGCCACCAGTGGATTCTGCGCGAGCCTCGGTGTTGTTACCTGCACCGGCATCGGCAGCACCTTCGGGACCGCGTCCCCGGCCGCCGCGGCGGCGACGTCCGCGACGACCGCGGCGCTCGCCACGCTCCCCGCGATCCCCACGGTCCGTACGCTCATTGCGTCCAGACTCTACGGACTGCGGCGCGGCCGCTTCAGGCTTCGCTGCCGCCGCTGCTGGCTGCTGCTGTGGCGGCTGCTGCTGTTGCTGCTGTTGCTGCTGTTGCTGCTGTTGCGGAGGGCGCTCGCGCTGCTGCGAGTGGCCGCCGCGTTGCCCGCCTTCTGCGCGTGCGCCGTCCGAATGTTCGCGCGGCTTGCGCTCGTGACGTTGTCCATCACGTCCTTCACGCCGTCCATCGCCGGACGCTGCCTTGTCCTTGTGATCAGGCCGCCCGCCGCGGCTGCGATCACGATCCCGATCGCGCGGATGACGACCGTGCCGGTCGCGATCGCGATCCCGTCCGTGACGACTTTCGTGTCGGTCGCGTCGTCCGTCGTGCGACGGCCGGCTCGGTTCGCGCTGCACCGGCGCTTCCGGCTTGGGCGCCGTGCCGGCACCGCCGAAGAAGAACCGCCAGAAGCGCACGAAGATGCCGATCTGCTCGGCCGGCGCCGGCGGATTGACCGGTGCGATTGTCGTCTCCATCGCGATGGTCGGCGGCGGCGGAATGCTGGCGATGCTGGACGAGACCACTGCCGGAGTCGGCGGCGCAGGAGCGTCCTGTTGTTTCACGCCATCGTTCGGCGCCGGCTGCGGAACAACCGGGATCTGGTGGCTGATGGTGCTGTTCTCGGGCAGCCCGGCCTCATCGTCGCGCACGCGGCGGATCTCGTACGTCGGCGTCTCCATGTACTTGTTCGGAACCAGCACGACCTGCGCGCCGCTCTTGGTCTCGATGCCGTTGAGCCAGTCGCGCTTCTCGTTCATCAGGTAAGTGGCGACCTCGACCGGCAGTTGCGCGATGACCTTGACCGTACGGTCCTTGCGCGCTTCTTCGCCGATGAGCCGCAACAGCGCGAGTGCGAGTGAATCGACGCTGCGGATCGTGCCCATGCCGCTGCAGCGCGGGCAGGCGATGCTGGTCGACTCGCCGATCGAAGGCCGCAAGCGCTGGCGCGACAGCTCCAGCAGACCGAAGCGCGAGAGACGCCCGATCTGAATACGCGCGCGGTCCTGGCGCACGGCGTCGCGCAGCCGGTCTTCGACGGCGCGCTGGTTTTTCTGCGACTCCATGTCGATGAAGTCGATGACGATCAGGCCGCCGAGGTCGCGCAGCCGCAGCTGACGGGCGATCTCGTCGGCCGCTTCCAGGTTGGTGTTGAGCGCAGTGGTTTCGATATCGCTGCCGCGCGTCGCGCGCGCCGAGTTGATGTCGATCGACACCAGCGCCTCGGTCGGATCGATGACGATCGAGCCGCCGGAGGGCAGGTTGACCTTGTG
>DATNFA010000065.1:0-57117 GCA_035606615.1 Steroidobacteraceae bacterium | reverse complement strand
GGTGTCTGGTACACGGCAGAGGGAACGCATCGAGGGGAATTTGAAGGTATCCCGGCGACTGGGAAACGCGTGAAGTGGTCCGGGTTCGACCTGCTGACGGTCGAACATGGGAAGATCACGCAGGCTCGGTTCATCTCCGATTTCTTTGGCCTCATGACGCAGCTCGGTGCGCAACCCCAGAGTCCAGAGGTAGCGCCCAGGTGATCTGGTCGGGCTCGGCTATGTGTCACCTGATGTGCCGCATAACAACCGTTGCAGCGGACGGTAGGATCCACGATGCCCAAGCTCCAAAACCTTCCCGAGTCGCATACCGATTTCATCTTCTCTGTCGACTGGGACGCGGCCGGTTGGATCTTAGTATTCCTTGTGCTCGTTTGCGTCGGGGCAGTAGTTGCGGTTGTGCGGTACCGCCGCCACCGTCGGCACTAACGTGCGCGAAATTCGCACCCAATCCTCGAAGCATCTGGTGTCGATAGTGCGTCGTGTCCAGGAGACCCAACATGAAACCATTCAGTGCCATAGCAGCGGTGGTATTCGCGCTGGTCGCACTGGCGCAATTGCTGCGCCTCGTCCTTGGTTGGCCAGTCGTCGTCAACGGCATCAATATTCCGCTGTGGGCGAGCTCAATCGCATGCCTGGTCGCCGCGGGGCTTGCGGTGATGGTGTGGCGGGAAGCGCGCCGATGAGTAGCCGCGCGTAGCCACATGGATAGAACACAGGCTATCGTCCTCGGGTTGATCGCCCTGCTGGCGGTGATGCGGGCTGGATTGAGAAGTCGGAGGTGGTGAAGTTGCAGTGCTTAGGTGTCGCCCTGGGCGATGCACTAGCTGAAGAACTTCAAATGGAGTGGGTTACGGTGGAAGACGAGTACGGAAAGGATCCGGCACTGCGCTTTCCTGGTACGACGGTCATAGCCTTTCCGCTCACAATGATCTCAAAGTCGGATCGAGCGCGAAGAAAAGGTGGACGTTGCCGAGCTGTTCGCCGGAGTCTGTGAGCACGTGCGTCGAATGAAGAGCGATCCGGAGTGGTCATCGACCACACCACCGAAAGCTACGCGAGGAGCTGCGCGCGCCGCTAGCAGCGCGCGCATTCTCTCCCCATCGCTACTGCTTCGAGCCCAGGATGCGCTCGGTCTGCTCGGCAGAGAGCGCCACACCTGGCTGCACAGGCACTCCAGGCGGCTTCGCCGCGGTGCTTTGGCGCGCACCCATATCGATGCGACCGTTGAAGAGCGCACCGTCGATGAGTCCGACGCGCGGCGCGAAGATGTTGCCGGCAACGCGCCCCGTCGCATTGACGACGACGGACTCGCTGCCGTGCAGGTCGCCTTCGACCGAGCCGTCGATGACGATGACGCGCGCGTGGATGTTGCCTTGGACGACGCCCTCGTTGCCGATCGTCACGCTTTGCGTGTGATTGATCGAGCCTTCGATCCGGCCCTGCAGGATGAAATCCTCGTCGGCACTGAGCTCGCCCTTGAACCGCAGCGTGGGGCCGAGCACCGCGACGCTGCGAGTCGGGGCTGCCGCCGCCTGTGCGGGCGCCTGTGTGCTCGGCGCGCCGCCGAACGTCCGCTGCGCGACCGGCTCCTGGCGCTCCTCGAATCCGAAGTTACGCATGAGAGATCTCCATTTCATTGTCCACGGTTGTTCGATTTAGCAGCGGGCTGGCCGCTCTTCCTGGTCTCGCCGTCACCCTTCTTCATGTCCATGTCGATCGTGCCGTTGAAGTGCGAGCCTTCGACCAGCGACACGGACGGCGCGTGGATGTTGCCGCGCAGGTTGCCCGACTCGGCGACGAAGACCGAGCGGTCGGCGTGCAGGTCGCCTTCGACGGCGCCTTCGACTTTGATGATCTGCGCGCGAATGTTCGCTTTGACTTTGCCTTCTTCGCACACTGTCACGCGCTGCGTGTGATGGATCGTTCCCTCCACGGTCCCCTGGATCAGCAGGTCTTCCTCGGCGGACAGCTCGCCCTTGAATTTCAGGCTCGGCGGCAGCACGGACATGCGCTCGCTAGCCGTGTCGTACGGATTGGTCATGCGTGAACTCCCAGTTTGTCGCGATGCCGGATCGGTGTCGGCGCGAACTGCGCCGTTCGACGTTGACAATCTACGCAGGGAGCGCTCGCGGGCAGCCGGACCCACGTCACACATTTTTCGACCGTAAAAAATGTCACGCAGCGCGCCAGCGTTTCCCGCAAGCGAAACGTACAGGTGTTAAGTCACTGCGGCTGCGTTATGGCGCATCACCGGCGATCCAGAAGATCTGCCAATCCGGCCGCGACGGCGCACGCGTGCCGAACTGCGGCACGCGCGGAAAGAACGACGTCGTGCCCCAGGTGCTGCGCTGTTTGCCGTCGCCGTGGCAACCGGCGCAGCCATTGATGTAGAACTTCATTCCCTTAAGCCACCTCAAGCTTCGGCCTGCTGATGCCGCGCGACCTCGATGATCTTGCTCTCGTTGACGCCGGCATGGCCCAGCTCGATCAGCTGTTGCAGCTGTCTCGCCGCCACGCGTCCAAAAGGCGCGCCGATTCCCAGCCCGCGAGCCAACTGGAGTGCGTAATCGGTGTCCTTCAGCCGCAAGACCGGGGTGAACACGACGTCTCGATCGTGATCATCGGCGACCATCCGACGCGCATTGCGCACGACCTGCGGACTTGCGGCCTGACCGGTGCTGATAGCGTTCGCGACCATATCCAGATCGAGGCCGGCGCGCTCGGCGAGGGCCATGCCCTCCGCGAGCGATGCGATCTGAACCGCACCCATCAAGTTGACGATCAGTTTGTACGCGGTCCCGGAGCCGACAGCGCCGAAATGCAGGATGCGGTTGGAGATCACGTTCAGCAGCGGACGAGCTGATTCGAGGTCGTCCGGATCGGCGCCGACCAGCAGCGTCAGCGCGCCGGCCGCCGCAGCCTCGGCAAGTCCAGTGACGGGCGCATCGAGATAACGAAGATTGCGCGCTCGCGCTTCCACCGCGAGCTGCATCACCCAGTTGTGCGAGAGAGTCGAGCATTCGATTGCAAGCGCTCGCGGCGCGAGCCGTGCAGCCAGTGCGCCATCGGGTCCCGACCAGACTGAACGAGAGGAAGTGTCGTCCGCGGTCATCGCGAAGACCGCTTCGGCATCCGCGCATGCCTCGCGGGGCGTGAGGCAGCGCTGAGCGCCGGCGCGTTCGAGCTCGGTCGCTTTGGAGGCGGTACGGTTGTACACGCGCAGCTCATGACCGGCCTGCAGCAGGCGATTCGCCATGCCGCGGCCCATGTTGCCGAGTCCGATGAATGCGACGGTGGCCACGTTCTGTCTCTCTTTGCCAGTTGCTGCCAATATAGCCACAACGGAGGAGGAGAAGTGGAATGACCTGGTGTGAAAGCGGCGGCAGCGGCTCGCGAGTCTTCCTGCTGTTGCACGGCCTCGGCGCGACGGCCGCGGTTTGGAGCGGCGTGCGACGAGTGATCGAGCAACGCGCGCTGGGCCGCTGGGTCGCGCCCGATCTCAGCGGTCACGGCGGCTCGGGCTGGCAACGTCAATACACCGTCGGTGGCCATGCTGCCGAAGTCGCCGAGCTGGTCCGCGATGCGCGGGAGCTGTTCGTGATCGGTCATTCGCTCGGCGCATACATCGCGCTCGCACTCGCGAGCCGCTGGTTCGGCGTCGAGGTCACCGGCGTTCTCGGCATCGGGCCGAAGGTCACGTGGTCGGAAGCGGATCTGCAGGGCTCGCGCGAGATCGCGAGTCGACCGGTGCGCTGGTATGCGACAGCGGAGGAGGCGTGGGCTCGCTATCGACGCGCGTCCGGCCTCGAGGCGGCAGTGGCGCCGACCGATGAGTGGATCGCGCGCGGCGTGGTGAAGGGCGAGGAGGGGTGGCGGTTGTCGCAGGATCCGCGGACCTTCGGTGTCGCGGGCGCACCGTTTGATTCACTTGCGAGGAGCGCGCGAACGCGTGTGATCCTCGCACGCGGCGAGCGGGATTCGATGGTGTCGACAGCGGAGCTGCGTACGCATGCATCGGATGTGGTCGACATCGCGGACTGCGGACACAACGCACAGGTGGAAAAGCCGGAATCGATCGTCGACCTGCTGGAGCGTTTGACCGGATGAGCGAAGGCGAGCACCGCGCGCTGGCGGCGGCCTTCGATCCGAACAGGCTCGATGCCGCGTTCTACGAAAATCCCTATCCCGTCTACGCAGCGCTGCGCAACTTCGATCCCGTGCATCGATGTCCGGACGGCACATATTTTCTCAGCCGCTACGCCGACCTCGATCGCATCTACCGCGACCGCACGGCTTTCAGCTCCGACAAGAAGCAGGCGTTTGCACCGAAATTCGGCGTGGGTTCGCCTCTGTATGAACACCACACGACGAGCCTGGTGTTCAACGATGCGCCGTATCACACGCGCGTGCGGCGACAGATCGTCGGCGCGTTGACGCCGCACGTGCTCAAGGCCATGGAGCCTGACGTAATCGCACTCGTCGATGGGCTGCTGGATCGCATGGACGCGCAGCGCGACGTCGATCTCATCTCCGACTACGCGGCCGCTGTGCCGGTCGAGGTGATCGGCAACTTGTTGCGAGTGCCGCGCGAAGATCGAGGTCCGCTGCGAGGCTGGTCGCTCGCAATCCTCGGCGCACTGGAGCCGGTGCTGACGACCGACCAGCTCGCCGCAGGCAATCGCGCGGTGACGGAATTCTGCGCGTATCTGCGCGAGTTGATCGCGCACCGGCGCCAGCATCCTGGCGGCGACGACGATCTGCTCACGCGCCTGCTCGGCGACGATCAGCTGACGGAAACGGAGCTCGCGCAGAACTGCGTGTTCCTGCTCAATGCCGGGCACGAGACGACCACGAATCTCATCGGCAACGGCCTGCGGCTGCTGCTGACGCATCCCGACTCGCTCCAGCAATTGCGGGAGCAGCCGCAGCTGATCGCTACTGCAGTCGAGGAGTGCCTGCGCTACGAAAGCTCGAATCAGCTCGGCAACCGGCTCGTCGTCGAGCGCACTGTCGTGCGCGACGTCGTGCTCGAGCCCGGCGCATATCTGACGCTGTGCATCGGTGCCGCGAATCGCGATCCGGAGGAGTTTGCCGATCCAGACCGCTTCGACATCGCGCGACAACCGAACCGCCATCTCGCATTCGCCGCCGGCGCGCACGCGTGCGCCGGAATGGCGGTTGCGCGCCTGGAAGGTCGGGTCGCAATCGCTCGCGCGGTCGCGCGATTCCCGGAGTTGCAGCTTTCCGGTCAACCGGTGCGTGGCAGACGCGCACGATTTCGCGGATTTACGTCGATTCCAGCGCGCGTTCGCTAGTCGACGGGTCCAGCTCGCAGTTCCGATTTGTCCAAGACTCGCGCTCCCCAGCCGTTGCTAGACTTCGCCGTCGTCCCAGGGGATAGCGTCATGACAAGAAACATTCTCGGCGTCGTGGCGGGACTGGTGGCCTGGTTGCTGGTTGCGGCCACCCTCGGCTTCATCATGCGCACCTCATGGCCTGCCTACGCAGCAGTCGCGGAGACCATGAATTTCACGTTGCCGATGATGCTCGCGCGGCTTTCGATCGGGGCACTCGCGACGCTCGCAGCAGGACT
The DNA here is from genome assembly GCA_035606615.1 of Steroidobacteraceae bacterium. Lineage (GTDB taxonomy): Bacteria > Pseudomonadota > Gammaproteobacteria > Steroidobacterales > Steroidobacteraceae > Steroidobacter. The sequence goes on along the minus strand of DATNFA010000065.1, from coordinate 51,521 downwards.
GGTGACCGCTCTCATCACGCGATCCGCAGTCGCCAGGCTGATTCCTGGCGTACTCCTGCTGGTCGCATTCATCCCTCAGCATGTGATGCTCTGGGACAAGTTTCCCCTCTGGTATCACCTGACTTTTCTCTTGTCCCTCGTGCCGCTGACGTACCTCGGCAGCCGCATCGTCCCGCCGCGCAACTGAACCTCAGTTGCGTGGGTATTCGAGCTGCAAGGCGACGAAGTCCGCTGTAGCCAATCCTTGCTCGCGCCCGATCTGCTCAAGTACGGCGTCGAGCGCTCTTCCGACCGGCTGCTGCAAAATCGCCGCGTCGAGCTCCCGTGCCGATGTCGGGGCCGAGTGGAACGACAGCCCGTGCTTGCTTCGCACCTGCGGCTGCGAACCTTGCAGCGCGATGCTCGATCGGTAGGTGCGCGCATATGCATCGAGCACGAACGCGAGCTGCGCTTCCTCGACACCTTCGGGAGCCGTCAGCGCGACTCGCTCGTGTTTCCAGAAGGCCAGCCAATTGAACGCTGCAGTCCGCATCGCGCGGCCCGAGAGCGTAAAGCTCGCGCCGTCATGATCCGGCGTCCAACCATCGATACCAAGTTGCCGCGCGTATGCCTCGACCGGCTCGCGTCCGGCGATGTGCTCGAGCAGTGCCAACGTCGCGGGCAGCGATGCCGACACTCCCGATGTCGTGACGATGTTGCCGTCGAATATGTAGCGCCGATCGTTGCGCCACTGTGTTTGCGGATAGTCGCGCCGCAAATCCTTTAGCGCATACCAGTGACCGGTGGCCGTGTGACCTTCCAGCAGTCCGGCAGATGCGAGAACTTTCGCGCCGTCGCAAACGCTCATCAGAGTCGCGCCGTGCGCCTGCTGGTCGCGCAGCCAGCGGGCGAGGGCGGGATTGTCCGGCATGTGCATCGCCGGCACGATCACGAAGTCCGCGCCATCAGGGTAGAGCGCGGCGAACGAAGCGGTCGTCTGCGGCAGATCGACGGCGGTCCCCGAGGGATGGAGCATGACGGGACCCTCGTGCAGCGCCACGGCATGAACCTCGGCCAGATTGGAGTCCGCGATGACGGCGAAGGGCACGAGGAAATCCGTCACTTCCGTGCCCTGGTTGTCGGCAATCACCGCGATCACAGGCTTGGGCCGCGGGCCGGCGGCCGGCGTTGACGGCGCTACGAGTGCCGCGAGCACGGCGACTACGACGAGGGCGTACTGCTTCATGGCTGAATGCTATGATCCGGGCGCCCTGTCCGAGAGACACAAAAGCCGCAAATCCGGCCAACCATGCCGCCCGCACGCTCACGTTCGCCGCGCCGCGCGCGCACCGTCGTTCTGTTCGCTTATGACGGATGCCAGTCGCTGGATGTCAGCGGCCCGCTGGAGGTGTTCAACCTCGCGAACATCCGTAGCGGCGTGGTGCACTATCGGATCGTCATCGCATCGCCGCTCGGCGGAGAGATCCGCTGCAATTCAGGCCTCTGCATCGCTGGGACCGTTGCCTTGGCGGACGTGCCCCGGCCTGTCGACACGCTGCTGATCGTCGGTGGCAACGAGGCCGGCTTGCGCGGCGTCGCGAAGGAGGCCGCAACGCTCGATCAACTGCGCAAGCTTTCGCAGCGCGCACGACGCTATGGCAGCGTCTGCACGGGCGCCTTCCTACTGGGCGCCGCCGGCTTGATCGACGGACGTCGCGTGACGACGCATTGGGATTCGTGCACGACGCTAGCTGCGATGTTTCCGACCGCGGACGTCATTCCCGATGCGATCTACGTCGAGGACGGAGCCTTGTACACCTCCGCCGGCATCACTGCCGCCATGGACCTTGCGTTGGCGCTGGTCGAGTCCGACCTCGGCGCGCGGCTCGCTCTGAGCGTGGCGCGGCATCTGGTCATTTTCCTGAGACGCTCGGGCGGACAGTCGCAGTTCAGCGCGACGCTGGCGGCGCAAGCGCATGCATCGCATCGCCTGCGCGAGCTGCTGAACTGGATCGTCGAGAATCCAGCGGCGGACTTGACGCTGCCGGCGCTCGCGACGCGCGCGAACATGAGCGAGCGCAGCTTGACGCGCCACTTCCGCAAGGCGACTGGCGAATCGCCGGCTGTCTTCATCGAATCCGCGCGGCTCGATCGCGCGCGCTCGCTGCTCGAGGAGACCGACTGGCAGATCGCCAGGCTCGCGCGCGAATGCGGCTTCGGCTCGGTCGATGCGCTTCAGCGCACCTTCGTCCGCCGGCTCGACACGACGCCGCGCGAATATCGACGGCGGTTCGCCGGCGCTAGCGGCGCGACTCGTACGTGATCGCTTCGTTCCGGAACAGCAGCGCGAACAGGATCATGATGAGCGCGGCGAACGCGGCCGGGTAGATCCAGATCTGAAACCAGTCGTGCTGGCCGTTGACGTTGAAACGATCGGCGATCGCGCCGGCGGCCGAGAATCCGACCAGCATGCCGACTCCATACGTCGCGAGCGTGATCATGCCCTGCGCAGCGCTGCGGTAGTGCGTGCCGGCTTTCGAGTCGGTGTAGATCTGGCCCGAGACGAAGAAGAAGTCGTAACAGATGCCGTGCAAGGCGATGCCGAGGATCAGCAGTGTCGCGATGTTCGCCGGCCCGCCATACGCGAACAGCGCGTAGCGAACCGCCCAGGCCAGCATGCCGACGAGCAGCGTCTTCTTGATGCCGAAGCGCAGCAGGAACACGGGCAACAGCAGCATGAAGCCGACTTCCGACATCTGACCGATCGTCAACTTGCCGGTGGCATTGCTGGTGCCGATCTCCGTCAGGAACGGGCTGGCATTCTGATAGTAGAAGGCGAGGGGAATGCAGATCAGCACCGAAGAGAGGAAGAACACGGCGAAGTTGCGATCGCGCAGCAGCTTGAGCGCATCGAGCCCGAGAGCCGCGCGCAATGAGAAACCGCCCGCGCCCGTATCCATCGGCGGCGTGGCCGGCAAGGTCAGACTGAAGATGGCCAGCAGCAGCGACATCACCGCGCCCATCATGAACGTGTTGCGCAGCGCGCCGCTGGCGACCGACTGCTGCGAATCCCAGTGGAACACGAAGCTGATCACGAGCCCGGCGACGATCCAGCCGATCGTGCCCCACACGCGCACCAGCGAGAACTGCCGTGACGGATCCGTGAGCTGGCGAAACGAGATCGAGTTCACCAAGGCCAGTGTCGGCATGTACGCGATCATGTAGGCGAGAACGTACGGGTAGAACTGCGTGAAGTCCTGCGCCCGGAACATCTGGTACATCAGCACCGCGCCGATCAGGTGCAGCACCGCGAGGATCCGCTCGGCATTGAAATAGCGGTCGGCGATCAGCCCGATGATGAACGGCGCGATGATCGCGCCCCAGGACTGCGTGGAGAAGGCGAGCCCGGTCTGGGCGCCGGTCGCCTGAAAGTTGGCCGCCAGGAACGTTCCCAGCGTGACGAACCAGCAGCCCCAGATGAAGAACTGCAGGAACATCATCACGCTCAGCCGTGCAGTAATCGCTCGCATGCTTCGTCTCCCGATCGGTTCGTCTTTTCGTTGGCGGACGGGCAGGTTCCTGGTGGGCAAATGTACCTGAACGGGACGGGATCGGGCTCGACTTGCACGATTCGCCCGGGTTGTTCAGGATCCTGCGGCAGTTATGTACCCTGCCACTCAGGTGCCGGCCCGGTCCCGACGTGCGAAGGACGTGGGTTTCGCCCTCGGCATCGCCGTGCTGTTCGCCGCCGCGGCCTGGCTGGGCATCGCTCTGAAGCGTGAGTTGGGACCGGTCGCAGCCATCTGGCCGTCCAATGGCCTGCTCGCCGCCATCCTGCTGCTGCGGGCTAACGCGGACTGGCGCTGGACACTCGGCGCCTGCTTCGTCGCAAACGTGGTCGTGAACTCCCTCGCCGGGAATACCGCGGACACGGCCATCGGCTTCTCGGTGGCGAACTCCGTCGAAGTCGTGATCGTCGTGTGGGTGCTGCGACGCTCGCTGACCAGCATGTCGGCGCTCGGCGATCCCAGGGTTCTGCTGCGCTTCTTCTTCTATGCCGTCGTCATCGCGCCGGCGGTCGCGGCGGCGCTGGCTGCGCTGGTTTTGAACGCCACCGTGGCTGCCGAGTTCACGACCACGTTCGTCCCGTGGTGGGCTTCGGATGCGCTCGGCATGGCTGTGGTTCTGCCGCTGGCATTTGGTCTGCAGCCGGCGGAATTGCGCCAGACAACCCGCGATGCGAGCTGGCGGACGGTCGCGGCGACGTTCCTGCTCGCAATCGCGACCACCCTCGCAGTGTGCGCGCAGAGCTGGTTTCCGCTGCTGTTCCTGGTGATCCCGCCGGTGCTGCTGATAGCGTTTCGACTGGGCTACGCAGGGACCTCCGCGGCGATTTTCATCGTCACCGCTATCGCGTTCGCCTTCACCCTTGCGGGCCAGGGACCGTTCACGACCATCGAGGAACCCGAGCAGATCCTGGCGTTGCAGCTGCTCATCGCGGCGCTGATCCTGACGTGCTACCCGGTCTGCGCCGTGGTTGCGCATCAACGGCGCCTCCTGCACGAGATGGCCGAGAGCGAAGAGCGCTTCCGCATCATCGCCGTGAACTCGATCGACATCATCACCGTGACCGACGAACGCGGCGCGTGGGTGTACCTCTCGCCATCCGTCACCGAGATGTTCGGCTGGTCGCCCGGCGAGCTGATCGGACGCAGCGGTGTCGAGTATGTGCATCCGGACGACGCGGCGCTGTACTCGACCGGCATCGAGCTGTTGCGCAAGGGCCGCGAAATGCTCGCGGGCTCGTTCCGCATGCGCCATCGCGACGGCCGCTACGTCTGGGTGGAGACCATCTCGCGACCGCTGCGCGGCTCCGGCCGCGGCGGCTCTTTCGGCTGGGTCAGCAACACGCGCGATATCTCGGCCCGCAAGCGCGTGGAGCAGATCCAGAACGAGTTCATCGCGACCATCAACCATGAGCTGCGCACGCCGCTGACGGCGATGCTCGGCTCAATCGGCCTCGCTGCCAGCGGCAAGTTCGGCAACCCCGACCCGGCGCTGGCGCGCCTGCTGGAAATGGCCCGCACCAACGGCGATCGGCTCGCGCAGCTGATCAACGACATTCTCGATTTCGAGAAAGCCTCGTCCGGCAAGATGCGCTTCGACCTGCGGCCCTGCGTTGTCGATGATTTGATCGACCGCTGCATCACCGCGAGCCGCTACTACGCGGAGCGTCTGGGCGTGGTCATCGAGGCGCGGCAGCGGGCTCCCGGCTCGCTGATCCGCGTCGACGACGGCCGCTTTCACCAGATCATGGCGAACCTGTTGTCGAACGCGGCCAAGTTCTCGCGCAGCGGCGGCCGCGTCGAAGTCGACGTGAACGCACGCGACGGCCGCTGTCGCATCAGCGTGATCGACCACGGCTGCGGCATTCCGCTAGCGTTCCGCAGCAAGCTGTTCGAGAGGTTCTCGCAGGCAGACACGTCCGATGGGCGCAGCCGCGGCGGCACAGGCCTGGGGATGGCGATCGCCAAGCACCTGACCGAGCAGATGTCCGGCCGCATCAGCTTCGAGTCCGAAGAGAACGTGGGAACTACCTTCCATCTGGAGTTCCCACTGGCGAAGTCCGACGCCGACGCAGCTTAGCGCCGGTTCTTCAGGCCCGGTTGCGACGCCGTGCGAGCGTCAGGCCCAACATACCCAGGCCGAACAGCGCCAACGAACCCGGCTCAGGCACGTTCGTCGTGGTCGGATTGATCGCCCTGACATGACTGATCGTGAACCGGTCGCCGCCCAGATTCATCCCCGATGGCAGCAGAGAGGCGTTGAACACCGCCCAGGCGTTCGACGCATTGTTCGCGAACAACGCGTGCCAGGTCGCGTTCTTGATCATGAAGTAGTCCGCGGCCGGGTCGAGCAGGAACGCGTAGACGTTCGCCTGGTTGGTGTCGTAGTAGGTGACGTCCTGATCCTGCGGAAGGATCGTGGCACCGGGCAGCAGACCCTGGAGCCAGGCGAGCTCCGCGCCGCCCGAGTTCTTGAGTTGCGCGGTATCGAGCAACGTATCCACGCTGCCCACGTTGGTCCCGTTGTTGGGACCTTCGGTAATCATGATGGCCCAGGAAGGTTGGGCGAGGCCCAGTCCCAGCATCAGCGCCGTGGTGAGCCCGAAAAGTCGCTTCATTTTATCTGCTGCTCCAGGTGAGGATTTAATCGACCCGTACCACTCTGCAAAAGCTACGCCGCTGACAGGAACAGGATAAGGAACAAGGCTCTGCTCGCAGGCGGCTGACGAGTCGTCGGCCGGCCGTAAATTCCACCGACGACCGGAGCTGTGACGTGCGTCACGATCTGGTTCGGGGCACAATGCGCGGCATGGCCGCGCTACTCAACGATCACGAAATCACCGAGCGGGTCCTGTCGCACATCGCCAACCGGAGTACCGACAGCGGCGATGAGTTGTGGCGCGAGCCCGTGGAAAACTATCGCTCGCAGCAGCGTTTCCAGGCCGAGATCGACAAGGTGCTGCGGCGTTCGTTTGCTGCATTCTGTCCGTCCGCTGCGCTTTCCGAGCCCGGGTCATTCATCGCTCGCGAAGCGGCGGGCACACCGATCGTAGTCGTGCGCGGTCGCGATGGCGTGGTGCGAGCTTTTCACAACGTCTGTCGTCATCGCGGCATGCGCATCGCGGCGGACAGCGGATGTGCGAATGCATTCGTCTGCCCTTATCACGGGTGGACTTATGAGCTGGATGGACGGCTGCGACACGTTCCGCATGCGGAGGGCTTCCCGGGGCTCGACAAACAAGATCATGGTCTCGTGCCGCTGCGTGCTGTCGAGAGCCATGGGATGGTCTTCGTTTCGCAAGCGCCGACTGGAGCGCCAGCCCCGCTGGCCGGTCTGCCCGAGCTCATCGGCAAGGATCAACGACTCTACGCCAGCAGCGCGCGCGTTACCGAGGCGAACTGGAAGATCGTGCTCGAGGGCTTCCTCGAGGGTTACCACATCCGGGTCACGCATCCGGAAACTTTCTTCCCGTACGGCTTCGACAATCTTAACGTCATCGAGCACGTCGGCCCGCACAGTCGCGTGACGTACCCGTTCCGCCGCATCGAGAAGCTCGCGGCCGTGCCGCCGGCCGAGCGGCGCGTCATGGGCTTCGTGACCTTCGTCTATCACATCTTCCCGAATGCGCTGATCACGATGCTCTCGAATCACACCAACCTGCTGGTGCTCGAGCCGCTGAGCGTCGATCGCACCAACGTCGTTGCCTATTCGCTGACGAACTGGACCGGCGACCCAGCTGAAGCGCTCGAAGCGGCGACGCGCGACGCGAATTTCACCGAGATCGGCGCGAGCGAGGATCGCGCGATAGTCAGCGCGATCCAGCGCGGCTTCCCCAGCAACGCCAACGAGAGCTTCGTGTTCGGCCGCTACGAGAGCGCCATCGTGCATTTCCATCGCTCGCTGGGTGCGGCGCTCGCGCAGTAGCAGCTCACTTCAGGTCGAAGCGGTCCAGGTTCATCACCTTGTTCCAGGCCGCTACGAAATCCTCGACGAACTTCTGTTGCGCATCGGCGCTCGCGTAGACCTCGGCCACCGCCCGCAGCTGCGAGTTCGAGCCGAACACCAGGTCCACACGCGTGGCGGTCCAGCGCACCGCGCCGGTCTTGCGATCACGCCCTTCGAACACGTCCTTCGCGTCCGACGTCGGCTGCCATTGCGTAGCCATGTCGAGCAGGTTGACGAAGAAGTCGTTGGTCAGTGCTTCCGGTCGCTTCGTCAAGACGCCGTGCTTGGATTGTGCGACGTTGGCGCCGAGCACGCGCAGGCCGCCGATGAGCACTGTCATCTCGGGAGCAGTCAACGTCAGCAGTTGTGCGCGGTCGATCAGCAGGGCCTCGGCCGGCACGGCGTATTTCGCCTTCTGGTAATTGCGGAAACCGTCCGCGATCGGCTCTAGCACTGCAAAGGACTCGACGTCGGTCTGCGCCTGCGACGCGTCCATGCGTCCCGGCGCGAACGGGACCTGCACGTCGAAGCCTGCATTCCTGGCGCCCTGCTCGACACCGGCGCAGCCGGCCAGCACGATCAGATCGGCGAGCGAGACCTTCTTGCCTCGCGCGCTGAACGTCTTCTGAATTCCACCGAGCGTCTGCAGCACCTTGGCAAGTTGCGCCGGCTCATTCACTGCCCAATCCTTCTGGGGCGCGAGACGAATGCGTGCACCATTCGCGCCGCCGCGCTTGTCGGAGCCGCGGAAGGTGGAGGCAGCGCTCCACGCAGTGGCTACGAGCTGCGAAATGGGTAAGCCGGAGGCCAGTACGCTGGCCTTCAGCAGAGCGATGTCGTTCGCGTCGATCAACGCATGATCGACTGCCGGAATCGGGTCTTGCCACAGCAGCTCTTCCTGCGGAATCTCCGGGCCGAGATAGCGTGCGCGCGGACCCATGTCACGATGCGTGAGCTTGAACCACGCTCGGGCGAACGCATCGGCAAACTGCTCCGGATGCTCGAGGAAGCGACGCGAGATTTTCTCGTAAGCCGGATCGAAGCGCAGCGCAAGATCCGTAGTCAGCATGGTCGGCACGAGCTTGCGGGTCTTGTCGAAGGCGTGCGGGATCGTTGCGCCCGCTGCCTTGGCAACCCACTGATGAGCGCCGGCGGGGCTCTTGGTGAGCTCCCACTCGAAGCCGAACAGATTCTGGAGAAAGTTGTTGCTCCACTTCGTCGGGGTCGTGGTCCAGGTGACTTCCAGTCCGCTGGTGATGGCATCGGCGCCGGCGCCGGCGCCGAACTTGTTGCCCCAGCCGAAGCCCAGAGCTTGCAGATCGCCGGCTTCCGGTTCGACGCCGACGTGACTGGTGGCAGCAGCACCGTGCGTCTTGCCGAACGAATGACCGCCTGCGATCAATGCGACCGTCTCTTCATCGTTCATCGCCATGCGCCCGAACGTGTCGCGAATGTCCTTCGCCGCGGCGCGCGGGTCGGGATTGCCGTCCGGACCTTCCGGGTTCACGTAGATGAGGCCCATCTGTACGGCGGCGAGCGGGTTCTCCAGGTCGCGCGAGTGCACGTCGCCGTCGGCCTTTTCGTCGGCGACCAGCACGGCGCCGGCCTTGTCCACTCCGGGCGAGCCATGCGAGTAGCGCAGGTCGCCGCCCAGCCACGTCGTCTCGCGGCCCCAGTACACGTCCTGATCCGGCTCCCACACGTCGGGCCGCCCGCCGCCGAAACCGAAGGTCTCGAAGCCCATCGTCTCGAGCGCGACGTTGCCGGCGAGGATCATCAGGTCGGCCCAGGAAATGGCGCTGCCGTATTTCTGCTTGATCGGCCACAGCAGGCGGCGAGCCTTGTCGAGGTTCGCGTTGTCCGGCCAACTGTTGAGCGGCGCGAAGCGTTGCTGCCCGCGACCGCCGCCGCCGCGCCCGTCACCGGTGCGGTAGGTGCCGGCGCTGTGCCAGGCCATGCGAATGAAGAGCGGCCCGTAGTGACCGAAGTCCGCCGGCCACCAGTCCTGCGAGTCCGTCATCAGCGCGGCGAGATCGCGCTTCAGCGCCGGATAGTCGAGGCTCGCGAAGGCTTTGGCATAGTCGAACTCGCCGTGCATCGGATCGGACTTCGTCGAATGCTGGTGCAGGAGATCGAGCCGCAGCTGGTTGGGCCACCAGTCGCGATTGGCGGGACCGCTGCCATGCTTGAACGGACACTTGCGCTCGCCGGACATGCTCGTCTCCAGATCTGAGGGTGTGCCCGGAGGCTACAGTCCGCGCCGTCAACATAGAATGCGATTGATTGGATGCTTTCGATAGGCAACCTCAATGAGTCGATGCCGGCAGCACCAGCACCGCCCACGCAAGCAGCGGGGCGAGCGCTACTACCACAGCGCTGTAGGCCAGGAGCTGGCGATACAGCGATTCCCGGTCGATGCCGTGTGCGCTCGCGAGCACCAGCGCACCGTTCGTGGAGAAGGGGCTCACATCGACGATGGAGGATGAGATCGCCAGCGCGGCGACGACGCTCACGGCGTCGACTTGACCGAGCAGCAACAAGGGCACGGCCAGCGGAATGATGGCGCCGAGCACTCCGACCGTCGAGGCGAATGCCGAAACGATCCCGCCCACGTAGCAGAGCAGGAGCGCGCCGATGAGCGGTGCACCTGCGCTCGACACGGACTCGCCGACGTACGCTACGGCGCCGCCCTTCTGCAGCACCGCGATGTAGGTGACGACGCCGCAGATCAGCAGCACTGTCGACCAGTGGATCTGCTCGACCGCGCGCGCCTGGTCTTTGGGGAACGCAATCGTCAACACGACCGCGATCGTGATTGCCACCAGCCCGACGTTGAGCTCGAACACCAGTGCACCGACGCCGAGCGCGATCAACCCGATGAGAGTCAGCACCTGCGGATAGGTGAGCCGCTTTTCGCCCGCAGCGCTGGCAGTTGCCTCGCTTGCTTCAGTCGCCTCGACTCGAACAGCTGGGCGTGCAAGCAAGCTTCTGCCGCCGAGCACGAAGAAGACGACGACAGCGACCAGCAGGTTGAAGATCAGGCTCGCGAGGAACAGGTGCATGTCGTTGCCGTCCAGCTGCGCTCGTGCCACGACCTGATTCGTGATCCCGCCGTAGATGCTCATGGGAGAGAAGCCGCCGCCCTGTGCGCCGTGAATCACCATCAGTCCCATCAGCAGCGGGCTGATGCGGTATTGCTGCGCGAATCGCAGGGCGACGGGCGCGATGATTGCAACTGCGCCAGGACTGACTGCACCGACGCTCGTGAGCAGCGCCGTCACCAGAAACATCATCCAGGGAATGGCCGCTGCATGACCGCGCACCGAGCGGACGGCCTGCCGGACGAGCCAGTCGATCGTGCCGTTGTTCTGCGCGATCGCAAAGAGATAAGTGATGCCGACCAGCGTGACGAACAGGTCGCCTGGAAAGCCGGCCAGGACGGCGGCGGCCGGCATGTGGACGAACAGGCCGCCGACGACGAAGGCCATGACGAATGCCAGCGCACCCATGTTGACCGGCAATACGGTGCCGAGGACGAACAGGACGACCAGCCCGACGATGCAAGCAATTTCCGGCGACACGGCGCGGGATATTAAACTCGCCGGCCGGCAGCTGCATCACAGAGAGACGCTCGAGGAAACGTTCATGGCACCTTGCCTTGTTCGCTTGCTGCTGCTCTTCGCCTGCGCGCTCGGAGGAACGTGGCCTGCATGGGCGGCGGATCCGCCGCCGGTCGGATTCGAAGCGCGTGAGTTCGTCGATGCGAGCCGCAGCAACTGGCAGAACACCGGCCATCGCCCGCTCAGCACGGTGGTCTGGTATCCCGCTGCGGCGGGCTCGCCACTCAGCGTGCCGCAGGCCGGCGATCCAGCCTGGCGTCCATTCTTCGTTCAATCGCAGTTCGCCGTGGCCGGACCGCTGTCCGAGCAAGCGCCGCGCTACCCGATCGTGTTGCTGTCGCACGGCTCGACGAGCGTCAACCTGGCGCTGGGCTGGCTTGGCGCATTTCTCGCAGAGCACGGCTACATCGTCGCGGCCGTGAATCATCACGGCAACACGGGCGCGGAGGGGCGGCCGATCGCGCAGGGCTTCATGGCACAGTGGGAGCGCGCGGCCGACCTGAGCGCGGTGCTGGACCAGATGCTCACCGATCCGAAGTTCGGCACGCACATCGACAAGAGCCGCGTATTCGCAGCGGGCCATTCCGCGGGCGGCGCGACAGTCATCATGCTCGCCGGCGGCCAGTTCAGCGGGGAGGAAATCGCAAAGTTCTGCCAGTCGCCAACCACCGCCCGAGACTCGAGTTGCGAGCCGCGCCAGCTGATCGCGAAATCCATCGCGGAAATCGAGGAGCTTCGCAAGCATGATCCGGCCGTGCAGGCCTCGCTCGCACGCGCCAAGCGCTCATATCGAGACGAGCGTATTCGCGCAGTCGTTGCCATGGCGCCGGCGATTGGACCCGCATTCACCGTATCCACGCTGCACGCCATCGCAACGCCTGTGTTCATAGTAACCGCGAGGGAAGATGCCATTACGCCGCCGGCTACGAACGCGTTGCGTTACGCGCGGTTCATTCCCGACGCGCGGTTGCTCACAGTGCCCGGCAATGCCAACCACTTCACTTTCGGCAGCGATTGCACTGATGAAGGCCGCCGCGCGCTCGAATCGTGTCGCGACGGCGCAGGGACCGACCGCGCACAGGTACACGCGCTCGTCGAACAACGAGTGCTGAAGTTCTTCGACAGCTACCAGAAGTAGATGTAGATCCCGGCGATGATCGCGAGGATCGCGCCGGTGTGGAAGATCTCCCAGAAGCCGAAGGTCGCGCGATCGGCGGCGTCCTGTTCCTTTGTGACCGACCCGTAGGTGAGTCCCGCGAGCTGCTCGGGCGACGCCTTCGGCGTGACCGCGCTGACTGCGAAGATCAACACGCAGGTGAAAGCGAACAGCAGGAAGCTGAAGTACAGCCAGTTGATGTCGACGAACGCTTGCACGAGGCCCGGCCACTCGATGTGGTACATCTCGTGCGTGGCCTGCAATACCAGGCGCGACATGCCGACGACGAATCCGGTGGCGATGCCGATCAAGCCGGAGTGGGGCGTGACGCCGCGGGAGAAGATGCCCAGCATGAACACCGCTGCAATCGACGGCGCGAGCAGCGATTGCACCAGCTGCAGATAGGTATAGAGCTGGCCCTTACCCAGATCCTGAAGGAAAGGAATCCACGCCATGCCGAGCAGGATCACGATTGCCGTGGCGAGGCGGCCGACGAACACCAGGTGTCGCTCGCTCGACTGCGGCCGCAGGCGCTTGTAGAAGTCGACCGTGAAAAGCGTTGCCGTCGAGTTGAAGAGCGAAGCGAGCGCGCTCATCAGCGCCGACAGCATGCCCGCGAGCACCAGCCCGCGCAGCCCGACGGGAAGCAGGTTCGAGACCAGCACCGGGAACGCGCCCTGCGGATTGGCGCCGATCGACTCGAACCCGGGGGCGCCTTGCTTGTACAGCGCGACGGCGATCATACCGGGCAGCAGGAAGATGAATACCGGAGCGAGTTTCAGATAGCCGGCGAACATGGTGCCGCGGCGCGCCTCGCGGAGATTCTTGGCGGTCAGCACGCGTTGCACGATGTATTGATCGGTACACCAGTACCACAGGCCGATGATCGGTGAAGTGAGCAGCACGCCGAGCCATGGCGTGCTGCTCGGGTCGAACAGAAAGCCGGGGAATCCTTGCGTTTCGGGCGTGGTCGAGAGCGGTCGCCACAAGTGAATGGTCTCGGGGTTGGCGGCACGCAAGGCATCGAGGCCGCCGATCTGCGTGAGGCCCACGAGCAGCAACACTATCGAGCCGGTGAGCAGAACCGGCACGTGCATCGCCTCGGTCCACAGCACCGACTTCATGCCGCCGAGGATCACGAAGATGCCCGTGATGGTCACGAGCGAGAACGCCGCAAACCAGAAGAAGTCCACCTCGCCGAGCAGGGGCAACTGCACGCTCTGGTAGCCCAGGATTGTCTGGATCGCGAACGCGCCGGCGAAGATCGTGACCGACGCCTTGGTGAGGATGTAGCTGACGAAGAAGATCAGCGACAAGACCGTGCGCGTCGCTGGCGTGTAGCGGCGCTCGAGAAATTCCGGCGTCGTGAAGATGTTGGCGCGCAGGTAGAACGGCGCGAACACCCAGCCGAGCACCAGCACCAGATAGGAGTGCAGCTCCCAATGCGCAAACGCCATGCCCGAATCGGCGCCCGAGCCGGCCAGCCCGATGAGATGCTCGGCGCCGATATTGGAAGCGAAGATCGACGAGCCGATCAGAAACCAGCCGGCGCCGCGGCTGGCGAGGAAGTAGTCGCTGGTGTCCCGCTCCTTCATCAGCGCGCACCAGACGCAGATCGCCGTATTGGCGACGAAATACAGCGCGACGATGGTCCAGTCCAGCGACGAGAAGGTGACGGCTGTTCCGGTCATGCAGTGCGGCCTCTTGGTTGTTGGTAGCTGGAGCCGCGTGCTCCGCCGCAGGCAATTGTCTAAGTTATCAACGCCGCGCGCCAGTCCTATTTGTCTAAGTTATTATTGCGGCCATGGCCAGCAAGCAGAAATCCCCCAAGGCATTGCGCCTGCACGGGACCATCGCGCGCGACCTGGGCGTGCGCATCGTCTCCGGGCGCTTTCGTCCGGGAGACATCCTCGACGGCGAGATCGACGCCAGCGATCGGCTGGAGGTTTCGCGCACGGCCTATCGGGAAGCGGTGCGCATACTCGCTGCCAAGGGCCTGGTGGAGTCGCGGCCGAAGGTGGGCACCCGGGTCAGCTTGCCGGAGCGCTGGCACCTGCTCGACCCGGACGTGCTGTCGTGGATTTTCGAGCGCGAGCCGGACGACCGGATGGTGAAAAGCCTGTTCGAGCTGCGGCGGATCGTCGAGCCGCAGGCTGCGGCGCTGGCGGCCGAGCGGCGGACCGAGGCGGATCTGGCTGCGATGGCGCAGGCCCTGCAGGGCATGGGAGAGCATTCGCTCGCCGTGGAGGCGGGACGCGACGCCGATCAGAGCTTTCACGCGGCATTGCTGCGTGCCAGCGGCAATGCATTCGTCGCCTCGCTGATCAGCGGCATTGGGGCGGCGGTGACTTGGACCACAATCTTCAAACAGCGTCATCGTCAGTTGGCGCGCGATCCGGTGCCCGACCACGCGCGAGTATACGAGGCGGTGCGCTCAAAGAACCCGGCTGCCGCAGAGCGTGCAATGATTGCGCTGCTGGATCTAGCATTGCGCGATACGGCCAGCGCACGCCGCCCGCGAAGGAAGAGGAGATAGTCGATGTCAGTGTCAGGAAAACTGTTCATGGGTGGCGCGCAGGTCGCGACAGCCGCGACATTTCAAGCGGTCAACGCCACGACTGGCCAGTCCATGCCGCCATCCTTCAGCTCAGCGGGCGACGCCGAGGTGGAGCGCGCGTGTGCGTTGGCGTGGTCTGCGTTCCATCCGTTTCGCGAGCTGGACCCGGATGCGCGGGCGCGCTTTCTGGAGACGATTGCCGATCAGATCCTGGCGCTCGGCGACGAATTGCTCGAACGCGGACATGCCGAAACTGGCTTGCCGATCGCGCGCCTCACGGGAGAGCGCGGCCGCACGATGGGGCAGCTGCGATTGTTTGCCGACGAATTGCGCAAGGGCGGCTGGCTCGGCTTGCGGGTGGACCCGGCGCTGCCCGATCGCAAGCCTCTGCCGCGCTCGGACCTGCGACAACGCAAGGTGCCGCTGGGTCCGGTCGTCGTGTTCGGCGCCAGCAATTTTCCGCTCGCTTTCTCGGTGGCTGGGGGCGACACCGCAGCGGCGCTCGCGGCCGGCTGCCCGGTGATCGTCAAGGGTCACTCGGCGCATCCGGGCACGAGCGATCTGGTCGCGCAGGCGGTGGTGGCCGCGGTGAAGGCGTGCGATCTGCCGCCAGGCGTTTTCGCGCTGCTCAACGGCAACTCGCGAGCGTTGGGTGCTGCCTTGGTCGCACATCCGCACGTGAAGGCCGTGGGCTTCACCGGGTCGCGCGCCGGCGGCCTCGCATTGATGAAGATCGCGAGCGAACGGCCCGAGCCGATTCCGGTATATGCCGAGATGAGCAGCATCAATCCTGTGTTCCTGCTGCCCGCCGCGCTCGCGGATCGAGCCGAAAAACTGGGCCAGGAATTCGTCGCCTCGCTCACGCTCGGTGTCGGCCAGTTCTGCACGAACCCCGGCCTGGCGATTGCGCTCGACGGCGCAAATCTCGAACGGTTCATCGCCTCGGCAGGTGCCTCGCTGGGACAGGTGGCGCCCGGCGTCATGCTGACTTCCGGCATCCACGCCGCCTATGAGAAGGGCGTCCAACATTTGCTCGGCCACGACAAGGTGACGCTGTTGGCGCGTGGCGCCGAGTCGCAGGGCAAGAACTGCGGGCGTGCAGCACTGTTCTCGGTCCGCGCACGCGATCTGCTGCAGCATGCAGACGTGATGAACGAGGTGTTCGGCGCCTCGTCTGTGATCGTTCGTTGCGCCGATGAATCGGAGATGCTCGCGGTCGCCGAACATCTGGAAGGGCAGCTGACCGCGACACTGCATCTCACAACACAAGATGAGGCGTTGGCCGCGCGCTTGCTGCCCATCATCGAGCGCAAAGCCGGCCGGCTGATTGCCAACGGCTGGCCGACCGGCGTCGAAGTCGCGCACGCGATGGTCCATGGCGGTCCATTCCCGGCGACCTCCGACGGGCGCAGCACATCCGTCGGCACGCTGGCGATCGAGCGATTTCTGCGGCCGGTCTGTTATCAGGATTTTCCGGATGCGCTGCTCCCGCGAGCACTGCGCCGCGATGCCGTGCAGTCGTTGCCGCATCGGTTCGACGGCGCATATCGAGAAGGTCGAGCAAGCAACGAGCGATGAGCCTGCGCTTCGTACAATTGCGCTCTACCGAGGGAGCCCGCGTAGTCGCGGCGGCAGACGAGAGCGGCGATGCGTGGCGCATCGACGGCGTCGCGAGTACATACGAGCTCGCGCAGTCGGCAATCGAGCGCGACTCGACGCTCGAAGCGGAGGCGCGGCAGCGCGCGTCCGCTGAGCGCATCGATCTGGATCGGGCGCTAGTCGATCTGCGGATCCTCGCGCCGATCGATCATCCCGACAGCGCACACCTGCATCTCACGGGCACCGGTCTGACTCATCTCGGCTCCGCCGAGAGCCGCGACAAGATGCACCGCGCGGCCGCTGCGGGCAGCGCGACGGATTCGATGCGGATGTTTCTACTCGGCGTCGAGGGCGGCAAGCCGCGCGACGGCGAAGTTGGCGTACAGCCGGAATGGTTCTACAAAGGCGATGGTTCGAGCATCGTCGCGCCGGGCGCAGCGATTCCGTCGCCCGATTTCGCGCTCGACGGCAGCGAAGAGCCGGAGATTGCCGGCATCTACCTCATCGACAGCGAGGGCCGACCGCGGCGGCTCGGCTATTGCCTGGCGAACGAGTTCTCGGATCACGTTACGGAGCGCGCCAACTACTTGTGGCTCGCGCACTCGAAGCTGCGGCCCGCGGCGCTTGGCCCCGAGTTGCTCACCGGCACGCTGCCGCCGGACGTGCGCGGCACTTCCCGCATCCTGCGCGAAGGTCGGACGCTGTGGGAGAAGCCTTTCCTCACCGGCGAAGCGAACATGTCGCACTCGCTGAGCAATCTCGAGCATCATCATTTCAAGTACGCGCTGTTCCGCCGGCCCGGCGACGTGCACGTACATTTCTTCGGCACCGCGACCTTGTCGTTCGCCGCCGGCATCCAAGTGCGCGCCGGCGATGTGATCGAAATCGCGGCGCAGCCGTTTCGGTTGCCACTGCGAAATGCAGTCGCGCGGGTAGATTCCGCGGCGGTTGCGATGCAGGCGTTATGAAGAATTACTCAGTGGTTGTGTCTTGGCGCGCCGATTTTCTGCGCCAGCCGCTGATACTTCGTCGCTGATTCCAGCACTGCGCCCGTATCGAGCTGTCCCACGCAGCCGCGCTGAATTTCCTGCCACGGCGTCTGATGTGGCGGCACCGGATAGCCGCCCGATTGCTCCAGCTCGCGTCGCCGCTTCTGCAGCTCTTCCTCACTGATGAGCATGTTCGCTTCGCCGCGCTGCAAATCGATGCGCACGCGGTCGCCGGTGCGCAACAGCGCGAGTCCGCCGCCGGCCGCAGCCTCGGGCGATGCGTTGAGAATCGACGGCGAGCCGGAAGTACCCGACTGGCGCCCGTCGCCAATGCACGGCAAGTGGTGGATGCCGGCTTTTATGAGCACCGCCGGCGGCCGCATGTTGACCACTTCGGCGGCGCCGGGATAGCCGAGCGGTCCGGCGCCGCGCATGAACAGCAAGGTCCGGTCGTCGATCCCGAGCGCGTGATCGTCGATGCGCGCGTGATAGTCCTCCGGTCCGTCGAAGACGACGACGCGGCCCTCGAACGCGAGCGGGTCGGCAGGATTGGAGAGATAGCGCGCGCGGAACTCGTCGGAGATGACGCTTAGCTTCATGATCGCGGCATCGAACAAGTTGCCGCGCAGGACAGTGAAGCCCGCCTTCTGCTTGAGCGGCTGCTCGAACGGCCGGATTACTTTCGTGTCGAGAATCCTCGCGTCGCGGCAGTTCTCGCCGATCGAGCGGCCGTTCACCGTGAGCGCAGCTTCGTCGATCAGTCCCTGGCGCATGAGCTCGGACATCACGGCCGGCACGCCGCCGGCGCGGTAATAGTCCTCGCCGAGGTACTCGCCGGCCGGCTGCAAATTCACCAGCAGCGGGATGTCCTGGCCGTAGGTCTGCCAGTCGGCAAGCGTCAGCTCGACGCCGATGTGGCGTGCGAGAGCGTTCAGATGAATCGGTGCGTTGGTCGAGCCGCCGATCGCGGAGTTGACGCGGATCGCGTTGATGAACGCCTCGCGCGTCAGAATGTCGGAAGGCTTGCGGTCGGCCGCGACCATCTCGACGATCTGCTTGCCCGTGAGATACGCCGCTTCCTGGCGATCGCGCAGCGGCGCCGGGATCGCTGCCGAGCCGGGCAGCGACATGCCGAGCGCCTCGGCCAGGCTGTTCATCGTGGTCGCCGTGCCCATCGTGTTGCAGTAACCGGTCGAGGGCGCCGACGACGCCACGAGCTTGATGAAGCCCTGATAGTCGATCTGGCCGGCGGCAAGCAGCTCGCGCGCGCGCCACACGATCGTCCCCGATCCGGTGCGCTCGCCGTTGTACCAACCATTCAGCATCGGACCGACCGACAGCGCGATCGCCGGCAAATTCACCGTCGCGGCGGCCATCAGGCACGCGGGCGTGGTCTTGTCGCAGCCGATCGTCAACACCACGCCGTCGAGCGGATAGCCGAACAGCACTTCCACCAACCCGAGGTAAGCGAGGTTGCGATCCAGGCCGGCGGTCGGACGCTTGCCGGTCTCCTGAATCGGATGCACCGGAAACTCCAGCACGATGCCGCCAGCTTCACGCACGCCTTCGCGCACGCGCTCGGCGAGCACGAGGTGATGACGATTGCACGGCGCGAGATCGCTGCCGGTCTGCGCGATGCCGATGATCGGCTTGCCCGACTGCAGCTCCGCGAGCGACAGGCCGAAGTTCATGTAGCGCTCCAGGTACAGGGCGGTCATGTCGGCGTTGGCCGGATCGTCGAACCAGGCGCGCGAGCGCAGGCGCCGTGCAGGCATAGGATCAGTCATGGCGTGAGACCGAGAAGCGGAAGACCATTGTGTTCACGTACTCGCGACCCGGATCGAGCCGCGCACTGGGAAAAGCGGAGTGGTTGGGAGTGTCGGGGAAGAACTGCGGCTCGAGGCACAGCGCGTCGCCCTGGCGATAGATGCGGCCGCCCTTGCCGACGACCGTGCCGTCGAGAAAATTGCCGGAGTAGAACTGCACGCCCGGAGCAGTGGTGAGCACTTCCAGGACGCGGCCGGACACGGGATCTTCCAGCGACGCTGCCGGGCGCAGCTGGCCCGGCGTCCCTGAGACCAGGAAGTTATGATCGTAGCCGCGGCCGATGCGGAGTTGTTCGTCGCGCCCGTCGCGAATGAACTGGCCGATCGCGCGCGGTTGCCGAAAGTCGAACGGAGTTCCGGCAACGCTGCGGCGCTCGCCGATCGGGATCAATGTCGCATCGACCGGTGTGTAACTGTCGGCGAACAGCCCGAGCCGATGACCGAGCACGTCGCCTTTGCCGGCGAGGTTGAAGAATGAGTGATTGGTGATATTCACGATCGTCGGCTTGTCCGTCCGCGCGCGGTACTCCACCGCCAGCTCGTTGCGCTCGTTGAGCGTGTACGTGGCCGTGATCGTCAGGTTGCCGGGGTAGCCGCCGGCGCCGTCCGGACTCACGTGGCTGAGCACGACGCGCCCGGGTGGGCCGCGCGTCACTTCGTCGAACTTCCACAGCACCGTGTCCAGCCCGTGCACCCCGCCGTGCAGATGATTCGTTCCGTCGTTCGTCTCGAGTTGGTACTGGTGGCCGTCGAGCGTGAACTTGCCGTGCGCGATGCGATTTGCATAGCGGCCGACGGTTGCGCCGAAGTATTGCCGCTTCGCCGCGTAATCGCGCGGCGAGTCGTAGCCGAGCACCACGTCCTCGCGCGCACCGCCACGATCTGGAACGGTGATCGACTGGATCGCAGCGCCCAACGCGATGATGCGTACCGACATGCCGGTGCTGTTGGACAGCTCAGCCGCTTCCACGCGCGTGCCGTCTTGCAGCGTGCCGAAGTCCACGCGTCGTGTCTCCACTGCAGCGAAGGAAAGGGCGGGTAGGCCGAATGTGGCGAGGGCTGCAGCCCAGCGCCCGGCCCGACTGATTGCCATGGCGCAGTATTTCAATACTCAGACAAAATGTCACCTACCGCTCTTGATCGGCGGCGGTGCTCAGTCGTAGCGCGCGACTTCGTTCGCCGGCAAACCGGGGGTGTCCACGCGCACGGCGAACAATCCGCCTGCGAGCGACTGCTGCGTGCGCTGCTCGGCAGTGAGCCCTTTCCAGGCGCTCGTGATGTACAACGTACGCAGATCGGCACCCCCGAATGCAGCCTTGGTGCAGTTCGCGACTGGCAACGAGAGCTTGCTGAGCAACTCGCCAGTCGGCGAATAGCGGTTGACGCCCCAGCCGCCGAACAGCCCGACCCACACGCATCCGGTTGCATCGACGACGGGTCCGTCGGGATGACCGTCTTTCTCCGCCACGCGGGCGAAGACGCGTCGCGCAGACAGCGAGCCGTCGGCCGCCAGATCGAACGCGAAGATCACGCGCTCCAGCGTGTCGATGTGGTAGAGCGTTCGTCCGTCCGGACTCGTGGCCGGTCCGTTCGTAATCACATAGCCGTCGTCGGCGCGGTGCAGCCCGGCGGCGTCGAAGCGATACAGCGCGCCCGTGGGGCTGACTTCTGCATCGTCCATGGTGCCGAACCACAGCCGTCCCGCCGCGTCGACGTGTCCGTCGTTGAGGCGATTGCCCGGACGATCGCCATCCACCGGCGTGAGCAATTGAAAGCTGCCTGTCTCGGGCGCGAACAGGTGCAGCCCGCTCTTGAATCCGCAGATGAATCGTCCGCCGCTTGCGGCGACGATGAATCCGACGTCCTGCGGCGTCTGCCAGCTGCGCGTCGTGCGCGTGGCCTCATCGTAGCGATGGATCCCGCGCCCTTTGATGTCTACGAACCAGACGGCTCGCTCGCGCGCCGACCATAGCGGGCCTTCGCCGAGGCGCGCGGCGATCGGGGCAACGCATTCGATGTTCATCGCCAGCCGGCGTCGACGAAATACTCGTGCGCCGTGCACATGCGCGCGTCGTCCGATGACAGGAACAGGACCATCGCGGCCACGTCGTGCGGCTCGACGCGTACTTTCAGACACTGCTGTTCGATCGTGCGCGCTTCCTCATCGGGCGTGAACCACAGCTTCATCTGTCGCGGCGTGCGCACCGCGCCGGGTACGACGCAATTGACGCGGATGCCGAAGACGCCCAGCTCGCGCGCCAGGCCGCGCGTCAGCCCTTCGATGCCCGCCTTGGCGGTCTGATAGATCGCGAGGTTCGGCAGCGCCAGGTGCCAGGAGACCGAGCCGAGATTGACGATGGTGCCGGCGCGCGCCGCTTTCATATCGGCGACGACGGCCTGCGCGCAGAAGAAGTAGTGGCGCAGGTTGACGGCGATGCGCTCGTCCCAATAGGCCGGCGAGACTTCCTCGACGTTGTGCCGATCGTCGTTCGCGGCGTTGTTGATGAGCACGTCGATCGGACCGAGTTGACTGCGGATGCGTGGAAACAACTCGCGGACTGCTGCGATATCCATCAGATCGCAGCGGTAATAGCGCGGCGGCGTCGGATTGTCGGAGAGACGCCGTTCGAGCTCACGCGACTCCGTCTCCGCGATGTCGATGTACGCGACGCGGGCGCCCTGTTGCGCGAAACGCTCGACGATGGCCGCGCCGATGCTCGAGCCGCCGCCCGTGACGACGACACGCTTGTCGCGCAACGAAGGATAGACGGTGTGCGCGCTCATCGATCCTCCTGCGAGTGCGGCAGCAACCCACGTTGCGCCAGGCTGCGCATCAGCCCGGCGATTCCCAGCGTCCAGGGCGGTGCCTGCTGCGATGTCGTTACCTTGTTCAAGAGCGTCCCCAGTGCGGGCGAAGAGACACGCACGACGTCGCCCGATTTGTGAGTGAAGCCGCGTCCGGGAGCTTCGCGATCCTGGGTCGGCGCGAACATCGTTCCCAGGAACAGCATGAACCCGTCGGGATAGTGGTGCTGGTCCAGCGTCTGTCGAACGAGGTCGGCCGGATCGCGGCTGATGAGCGACATCGAGCTGCTGCCCTCGAGACGATAGTCGTCGACACCTTGTACCTGTAACGCGACGACGGTGCTACGCACGACATCGAGCTTGAAGCGCTCGTCGAACAGACGGATGAAAGGTCCGATGGCGCAGCTGGCATTGTTGTCCTTGGCTTTGCCGAGCAGCAGTGCGCTGCGGCCTTCGATGTCGCGCAAATTCACGTCGTTGCCGAGCGCGGCACCGAGAATGCGGCCGCGTGCGTCGCACGCCAGCACGACCTCCGGCTCCGGATTGTTCCACTGCGATTCGCTGCGCACGCCGATCCAGTCGCCCCAGCCGACCGCCGACAGCACCGGCGCCTTGGTGAAGACTTCCGCGTCGGGACCGATGGCGACTTCGAGATACTGCGACCACAGGCCATCGGCGATCAGCGCGTCCTTGAGTCGCGCGGCGCTTGCTGATCCCGGACGGACCGAGCGGATGTCTTCGCCGACTCGCAAGCCGAGTGCGTCGCGAATTGCCTGAGCTTTGGCAGAGTCGCCGCGCGCGCGCTCCTCGATGACCCTTTCGACAGCCGAGACTGCGAAGGTGACACCGCAGGCCTTGATGCATTGCAGGTCGCACGGCGCCAGCAGTCGGGGGGTCGGATCGCTGTCGAATGCCGCCGTGATCGTCAGCTCGTTCAAGGGACCGAGATCTTTGCCAGCAGGTACCGCGCCAGACCACGCGTTCAGCAGCTCCGCGACTGTCGGCGCGCTACGCGAGACGTCGCGGACACGCCCGTTCACGACGAGGACAGGGACCGGGCCGGCGCCTGCGTCCAGGCGGCCGACCAGGAGCGCATCACGCCAGTCTTCAGGGAGGTGTTGAACGAGATTCACGCCTGGCACCGTCACGGGCTGCGCCTGTTCCAGCCGGGGGGCTGTTGCTCAGCAGGGTAGTGATAGCGCTATCAAAATACAAGTCGCGGCCAACTGCTGGCCGCTGCCGGCCCGGACGTCAGCTCTTGCGTGGTGCTGCAACGGAATCGCGCTTGATCAGTACGTGGGCCATCACATGGTCGGATACCACGCGCGCTTCGCCATCTTTGCGCAGGCGGATACTGCGCAATAGCAGCTCGATCGCGGAGCCGGCCATGGCGGCGATCGGTTGGCGGATGGTCGTCAGCTCCGGCCAGACTGTGGTCGCCGTAGGCGTGTCGTCGTAACCGACCACCGACAAGTCGCGCGGCACGTCCAGGCCCCGGCGATGCGCGACCGAGACGGCCGCGGCGGCCATGTCGTCGTTGCTGGCGAAGATCGCCGTCGGCGGGCTCTTGCGGCCCAATAGCTTTTCGGTCGCTTCCAGGCCGGAGCGATAAGTGAAATAGCCCTGGTGGATCAGCCCGGGATCGATCGCGAGCCCCGCCTGGGTCATCGCCGCCTGGAACCCTTCGTAGCGCAGAGCGCTCGCAGTCTGGTTCGGATGACCGCGAATGAAGCCGATGCGCTGATGGCCCACGGCGATCAGGTGCTCGGTCATTTCCTGGCTCGCGCGGAAGTCGTCGATGCGCACGCTCGACAAGTCGGCCTGGAAGCGGCCCGATGCGATCGCGACCACGGGAATACCGGCAGCCATCAGCTCCGACAATACGACCTTCGATTCGCACAGGGGCGGCGGCAATATGACCCCGGCCACGCTCTGGGCGATCTTGCGTGCAGCGGCGCGCTCTGCGGCATGGGTCATGTGGTCCCACGTGTCGAGCACGATCTGGGCGGCAGTGCGGGCGGCGCCGGCCAGCGCGCCGACCAGCAGCTCGCTCAGATACGCGGCGCTTGGATTCGTGTAGATCAAGGCGATGCGCGTGCCTTGCGCGGCGGCGAGCGAGCGCGCGGCAGCGTTCGGCGTGTAGTTGAGCTCACGCACGGCGCGCATGACGCGCTCGCGCGTAGTGTCCCGCACGTTGCTGTTGCTATTCACCACGCGCGAGACGGTCATCGGCGAGACCCCCGCGTGGCGTGCGACCTCGTGGATGGTTACCGCATCGCCCTTGCGGCGCTCGGTTCGCGCGGCGTTCTTCACTCGCATGGCCGGGTCGGTTCTCGAGAGCGCGCTGGCTGTGCGCGGTCGGATTATTGCTCACGCCACCCGCGGGTGGAAGCGAATATAGTCTGCGTGTTACCGTTATCACAGGGTGATAACACGAATGATTGGCGTGCGCGCTCGTCGGGCGATGTGCCTCGTGGTCGTGCTGTGGGTCGCAGGGCTCACCGCCGCGCCTGTCGCCTCGGCCGAGGATGGCTACGACCTGTGGCTGCGCTACCGGCCGGTCGAACAATCGTGGGGGGACCGCTATCGCGCGGCATTGACGCAACTCGTCGCGGGCAGTGCATCGCCCACGCTACAGGTCGCTTTCGCAGAGCTACAACGCGGGTTGCAAGGACTGCTTGGTGTCACGCTGACGGCGACGCAGGGCGTCTCGCAGGATGGCGCACTCGTCGTTGGCACTCGGCGCTCTTTGCCCTTGCTCGCGCAGCTGAAGCTGTCGCTGCCGCGGCCGGGCTCGCAAGGCTACGTGATTCGTAGCGCCACGATCGGCGGACATAGCGCCTTGATTGTCGCCGCCGAGGACGACGTCGGGGTCTTGTACGGCGTCTTTCACCTGTTGCGCATGCTGCAAACACGGCAGCCGCTCGATCGCTTGGAAGTGCAGCAGGTCCCGGCTGTCCAGCTCCGCGTGCTCAATCACTGGGACAACCTCGATCGCAGCGTCGAGCGCGGCTACGCCGGCCAGTCGATCTGGGATTGGCACAAGCTTCCCGACTATCTCGATCCGCGCTACATCGACTATGCGCGCGCGAACGCATCGTTGGGCATCAATGGCACGGTCCTTACCAACGTCAACTCGAACGCGGTCAGTCTCAGGCCCGACTACCTGCAGAAGGCGGCGGCGCTGGCGGGAGTGCTGCGTCCCTATGGGATCCGCGTGTTTCTGACCGTACGGTTTGCGGCGCCGATCGAGCTCGGCGGCTTGCCGACGGCCGATCCGGCCGACCCCGCCGTCAAGCGGTGGTGGCAGCAGAAGGCCTCCGAAATCTATCGCCTGATTCCCGACTTCGGCGGTTTCCTAGTCAAGGCGAACTCCGAAGGTCAACCCGGTCCGCAGGACTACGGCCGGACGCACGCCGACGGCGCGAACATGCTCGCCGCAGCAGTGGCACCGTTCGGCGGCATCGTCATGTGGCGCGCGTTTGTCTACTCGAACGAGCAACCGGACGATCGTGCCAAGCAGGCCTACAGTGAGTTCACGCCGCTCGACGGCCGATTCAGCGACAACGTGCTGGTGCAGGTGAAGAACGGCCCGATCGATTTCCAGCCGCGCGAGCCGTTCCATCCGCTGTTCGGCGCGATGGCCCGCACGCCGCTGATGCTCGAGGTGCAGATCACCAAGGAGTATCTCGGTTTCGCGACGCACCTGGTCTATCTCGGCACGCTGTACGAGGAAGTCTTGCGCGCGGACACCTATGCGCGCGGCTCGGGCTCGACGGTCGCAAAGGTTGTCGACGGCTCACTGCACGGCTATTCGCACACCGGCATCGCGGGCGTCGCCAACATCGGCACCGATCGCAACTGGAGCGGCTCGCACTTCGATCAGGCCAACTGGTATGCGTTCGGGCGGCTCGCGTGGACTCCTGCTTCATCTGCCGAGGACATCGCGCGCGATTGGGTACGAATGACGTTTACGAACGATGCGAACTTCGTGGCGCGAGTCGTCGACATGATGATGAAGTCGCGCCAGGCGGTCGTGGACTACATGACGCCACTCGGCCTGCACCACCTGATGGCCGAGGGTCATCATTACGGTCCGCAGCCGTGGTTCGATGGTGGGAAACGAGCGGATTGGACGCCCGTGTACTTTCATCGCGCGGACGCGCAAGGGATCGGCTTCGATCGCAGCGTGAGGGGCACTAACGCCGTTGCGCAATACGCCGCGCCCGTAGCTGCAGAATTCGGCGACTTGCGGCGCGTGCCGGAGGACTATCTGCTGTGGTTTCACCATGTCCCCTGGAGCCATCGGATGCGTTCGGGCCGCACACTTTGGGACGAGCTCGTATATCGCTACACGCATGGAGTGGAGGTCGTCCGCGAGATGCGCAAGACCTGGGATGATGTCGGGCCGCAAGTGGACGCCGAGCGTCGCGACCAGGTCGCGGCGTTCCTGCGGATCCAGGAGACGGAGGCCAAGTGGTGGCGCGACGCGTGTATCGCGTATTTCCAGTCCATCTCGCAGCGGCCGCTGCCGTCCGGCTTGTCGCCACCGGAGCATCCGCTCGACTACTACGAGGCGCTGAGTTATCCGTATGCACCGGGCCACTAGGCTAGCCGCGCTCGTATGCTCGAGCATTGCCGGCGTTGCCAACGCCGCCACGCTTCTGCATCCCGTGTTTCAGGATCATCTCGTTGTCCAGCGCGACAAACCGATCAACGTGTGGGGCGAGGCGCAGCCGCACGAGTCCCTGAGCGTCTCGGTGAGTGGACGGACTGCTTCCGCGCAGGCTGACGAGCGCGGCCGCTGGCATGCGACGCTGCCTGCCATTCCTGCAGGCGGTCCGCATGAGCTCGCGGTACGCACGCAGTCCGGGCAGACTCAGACCGTCAACGACGTGCTCGTCGGCGATGTCTGGCTGTGCTCCGGACAGTCGAACATGGTTCTGCAGGTGCATCGCGCGCTGGATTCCCGGTCGGAGATCGCGAACTCGACGAACGACGCCATCCGGGTGCTGACGGTGCCCGAGACCACCAGCCCGCGTGTGCTCGATCAGTTCATGCAGCCGGTGACCTGGCAGGTCGCGAGCCCGTCGACAGCGCCCGAATTCTCTGCCGCGTGTTTCTACTTCGCGCGCGAGTTGCGCAAGACCGTCGACGTTCCGATGGGGCTGATCGTCGCCGCGTGGGGCGGCTCGCGGATCCAGACGTGGATGAGCGAAGCGGCCTTGCGCGCAGTACCAGGGAACAACGATGCACTCGATGTGTTAGCGCTGTACACGCAACGACCGGCTGCTGCTCATGCACGTTGGGGCGCGATGTGGGAAGCGTGGTGGTTGCAGCGAACGCATAGTCAGCGCGAAGTCGCGCCGTGGACGAGCAAGCCAGCCGGGGAGTGGCGGGTCGCGCCGCGCGGGCTTGGATTCTGGGAACAATGGGGCCTGCCCGAGCTGGCGAGCTATGACGGCATGGTGTGGTATCGCACGACCGTGACTTTGTCTGCGCAGCAAGCGCAGCAGGCGGCGGTGCTGTCCTTGGGCCGCGTCGACGAGATGGACCAGACGTGGATCAACGGACGGCCGATCGGTAGCGTGCCTGGAGCGCGGCAGGCGGATACCGAGCCGCTGATCGGGACGGGTCCCGACCGCACGTATCGGTTGCCGCGCGGCACGTTGCAGCCGGGCGAGAACATCATCGTCGTCAATGTGCTCGACACCTATGCTCTGGGCGGGCTCGTCGGGCCTGCGGAGGACCGGGCGCTGCGGTTCTCCGACGGCTCGACCGTGCGGCTCGACAACGAGTGGCGCTATCAAATTCCTCCCGCGGGACTCGAAGAGCCGCCGCGTCCGCCGTGGGATCCGACGCGCGGGATGGGAGCGCTCTACAACGCCATGATCGCGCCGCTCGGCGATCTCTCCATTCGCGGTGTTGCGTGGTACCAGGGTGAAGCGAACACGGGCACTACCGCCACCTACCAGGACATGCTCAAAAGGTTCATGGCCGACTGGCGCGGCAAGTTCGGAGCAGAAGTGCCGTTCCTGATCGTCCAGTTGGCCAACTACGGACAGCCGCCGACTGCGCCGGTGGAGAGCGGTTGGGCGGAAGTGCGCGAGGCGCAGCGTCTCGCCGTCGCGAACGACCCGCATGCAGGTCTCGCCATCGCGATCGATATCGGCGAGCGCTACGACATTCACCCCTCCAACAAGCAGGAGGTCGGACGGCGCCTGGCGCGTGCTGCGCGACGTGTCGTATATGGCGAGCAGATCGCGCCATCCGGGCCGGTCGCGCGCAGTGCGCGCAAGGACGGAACGAATATCATCGTGACGTTCGGCGACGTCGCCGATCATCTCATCACCTATAGCGCAGACGAGCCGATCGGCTTCGAGCTGTGTGCCCGAGATGCGGGTTCATGCCGTTACGCCGGAGCACGGATCGCGGGCGATCGCGTGACACTCGACGCGGCCGCTTTTCCCACTGCGACCCGCGTGCGCTACTGCTGGGCCGACAGCCCGGTCTGCACCTTGTTCGATGCAGCGCGACTCCCCGCCGGCCCATTCCAGATCGAGGTGCAACCATGACTCCCGACGGCTCCGTACGCGATCGCGAGATCGTGAACGCACGCGTGATCGTCACTTGTCCGGGCCGAAATTTCGTCACGCTGCGGATCGAGACGCGCTCCGGCATCGTCGGGCTCGGCGATGCGACGCTCAATGGCCGCGAGCTCGCCGTCGCCGCCTATCTGCAGGAGCACATCGTCCCGAACCTCATCGGTCGCGACGCCGGGCGCATCGAGGACACCTGGCAGTTCTTCTATCGAGGCGCCTATTGGCGGCGTGGGCCAGTGACCATGACGGCGATCGCTGCAGTCGACGTCGCTCTCTGGGACATCGTCGCGAGGCTCGCGAACATGCCGCTGTATCAGCTGCTCGGCGGCCGGTCGCGCCAGGGTGCGCTGGTCTACGGGCATGCCAACGGTCGCGACATTGCGCAGACGAGCGACGAAGTCCGGCGTCATATGGAGATGGGTTTTCTCGCCGTGCGCGCACAGTGTGCGGTGCCCGGCTTGGAGAAGACCTACGGCATTTCGAGCGCCAAGGCGTACGAACCGGCCGAGAGCGCGCTGCCATTGGAGACGCAGTGGGCGACGCCGCAGTATCTGCGCCTCGTCCCGCAGTTGTTCGAGCAGCTGCGCGTCGATCACGGTAACGATGTCGAGCTGCTGCACGATGTACATCACCGCCTCACGCCGATCGAGGCCGCGCGACTGGCGCGCGATCTGGAACCGTATCGCCTGTTCTGGCTGGAGGATGCAACGCCTGCCGAGAATCAGCAGGCGTTCGAGCTGATCCGGCAGCATTCCGTCACGCCGCTCGCAGTCGGCGAGGTTTTCAATTCGATCTGGGACTGCAAGCAGCTCATCGAGCGCCAGCTGATCGACTTCATCCGCACGACCATCGTGCATGCCGGCGGCATCACGCACGTGCGCCGGCTCGCCGACTTTGCGCATCTGTATCAGGTCCGCACCGGCTTTCACGGCGCGACGGATCTGTCGCCGGTGTGCATGGGCGCGGCGCTGCATTTCGACGCGTGGGTGCCGAACTTCGGCATCCAGGAGTACATGCTGCACTCGAAGGAGACCGACGCCGTTTTCCCGCACGACTACGAGTTCCGTGAAGGTCGGCTGTTCTGCGGCGCGTCGCCGGGCCACGGCGTGACTCTCGACGAAAAGCTCGCGGCGAAGTTTCCGTACTCGCCGAAACAGCTGCCGATCGCGCGTCTCGCAGATGGGACGATGTGGGACTGGTGATGCTCCGGCGGTTGTTGCTCGCGATCTACGCGCTCGCGTTCGCTTGGGTCGCGCAGGCCGAGCCCGTCGTGTACGACTGGTTCGAGTACACCGGGCGCGATGCCGTCTTCGAGCAACCGCTGCCGCCGGGACACTATCGCAATCCCATCCTGAGCGGCTTCTACCCGGACCCGAGCATCACGCGCGCCGGCGATCGTTTCTATCTCGTACATTCGACGTTCGCGTACTTCCCCGGCATACCGGTGCTCGAAAGTCGCGACCTGGTGCATTGGCGGCAGATCGGCAGCGTCATCGACCGGCCTGCGCAACTCGACTTCAGCAAGCTCGGCGTGTCGCGCGGCGTGTTCGCTCCGAGCATCGAATATCGCGACGGCCTCTTCTATGTCTTCAACACGCACGTGGACGGCGGCGGCAACTACGTCGTGACTGCGAAGAATCCGGCCGGCCCGTGGTCCGATCCGACGTGGCTGCCGGAACTGGAGGGCGGCATTGATCCTTCGATGTTCGTAGACGACGACGGACGCGCCTACGTGCTGAACAACGGGCCGCCGGAAGGCACGCCGCGCTACAACGGTCATCGCGCGATCTGGATTCAGGAGTTCGACCGCGCCGCTCTGAAGTTGCAGGGTCCGCGCAAAGTGCTGGTTGACGGTGGAGTCGATCCCGGCAAGAACCCGATCTGGATCGAAGGCCCACACATATATAAGAGGGCAGGGTGGTACTACCTGAGCTGCGCGGAAGGCGGCACCGGCCCGCAGCATTCGCAGGTCGTGCTGCGGGCTCGATCGCCGTGGGGTCCCTTCGAGGCGTACAGCGGCAATCCGATTCTCACGCAGCGCGACCTGGCGCCTGATCGCAAGCAGCCGATCACGAATGCCGGTCACGCCGAACTGGTGGAGGCGCCCGATGGATCCTGGTGGGCGACGTTTCTCGCGACTCGTACTTACGAGGGCGTTCACTACAACACCGGACGCGAGACGTTCCTGTTGCCGGTGACCTGGCGAGACGGTTGGCCGGTCATCCTCGAGCACGGTCGCGCGATTCCGTATGTCGTGCGTGGTCCGAAGTTCATGGCGGCGGGTGATCAGCAGCCGCTGTCCGGAAATTTCACGTGGCGCGATGAGTTCGACGGCGCGACGCTCGATCAGGCGTGGTTACAATTGCGCGCCCGGAATTGGGTTGACCTGCGCAGGACTCCAGGTGCACTCAGCATCGATCCGCAAGCCACACGCCTCGATGATGTCGCGACTCCTGCATTTCTCGCCCGTCGTCAGCAGCACCTGGTCTTCGACGCAACCACGCAGCTGCGCGTGCCATCGCAGCCACGCGCGGCCGCAGGGCTCGCGGCTTTTCAGAACGAAACGCACTGGTACTTCCTCGGCGCGCGTCGGACCGATGCAGGCGTCGAGGTCTTTGTCGAGAAGAAGAACGGCGATCGCCTGGAAACGCTCGCTGCAGCGACGCTGCCGTCTGCCACACAGTTTCAGCTCAGGATCAGCGGTAACGCTCGCGCATATTCGTTTTTCTACAAGGCGGACAATGGCGGCTGGCGGGCGCTCAAGGCGAACGACGACGGCTCGATCCTGAGCACGGATGTCGCCGGCGGGTTCGTCGGAGCTGTCGTGGGGCCGTTTGCTCGCGAGGAACCTGCTTATCGCGACCTGAATCTGAGCTTCGCAGCGCGCGCTGCCGACCTCGTCGCGCACATGACGCTCGAAGAGAAGATCTCGCAGCTGGGCAACAACGCAGCGGCGATTCCGCGGCTCGGCGTGCCGCAATACGAATGGTGGAACGAGGCGTTGCATGGCGTCGCCCGCGCCGGGGCCGCGACCGTGTTTCCGCAGGCCATCGGCCTCGCCGCGACGTTCGATCGGGACTTGATGCACGAGATCGCGACTGCGATCAGCGACGAGGCGCGTGCCAAGCATCACGAGTTCGCACGGCGCGGGCTGCGCGGGCGTTACCAGGGACTCACATTCTGGTCGCCGAACATCAACATCTTCCGCGATCCGCGCTGGGGACGCGGGCAGGAGACTTACGGCGAGGACCCGTGGCTCACCGCACGCATGGGCGTCGCGTTCGTGCAGGGGCTGCAAGGCGACGATCCGCAGTACCGCAAGGTCGATGCGACTGCGAAACACTTCGCGGTGCACAGCGGACCCGAGGCGGACCGCCATCATTTCGATGTTCATCCGAGCGAACAGGATCTCTACGACACCTATCTGCCGGCCTTCCAGGCACTCGTGCAAGAGGGGCAGGTCGCTGCGGTCATGGGCGCTTACAACCGCGTCTATGGCGAGTCGGCGTCGGCGAGCACGCTGTTGCTGCAGCGGACGTTGCGCGAGCGCTGGGGCTTTCAGGGTTACGTCGTTTCGGACTGCGATTCGATCGAAGACATCTACCGCAATCACAAGATCGTCAGCACCGCGGCCGAGGCGGCGGCGCTCGGCGTCCGCAGAGGTTGCGAGCTAGACTGCGGCAAGACTTATGAAGCGTTGCTGCCAGCCGCCCGACAGGGTTTGATCAGCGAGAAAGAGATCGATACGGCCGTGCAGCGATTGATGCTGACACGCTTCCAGCTCGGCATGTTCGATCCGCCCGAGCGCGTGCGTTGGGCGCAGATTCCATATTCCGTCAACCAATCTGCAGAGCACGATCGTCTGGCTCGACGAGCGGCACAGTCATCCATCGTGCTGCTGAAGAACGACGGTGTGTTGCCGCTGTCGCGTGACCTCAGGACGCTTGCTGTCATTGGACCGACCGCTGACGACATCATGTCGCTGCTCGGCAATTACTATGGAACGCCGGCGGCGCCGGTGACGGTGCTGCAGGGAATCCGTGACGCAGTCGGGTCGAATACGCGGGTGTTGTACGCGCGCGGTGCAGATCTCGTCGAAGGTCGCGAGGAGCCCCGTGCGGCGCCGTTGATCGATGCGCAGTACCTGCGCGCTGCAGCCGGATCTGCTCAGCAGGGATTGAAGGGTGAGTATTTCCGCGGCCGGGATTCCTCCGGTGCGCCGGTCATGACACGCGTCGATGCCCGTGTTGCGTTCCGCTGGGATCGCGGCGCACCGACCGACGATCTCGTCGCCCGCGGCGAGTTGCCGAGCGAGAACGCACTACCCGGCGACGACTTCAGCGTGCGCTGGACCGGCCAGCTGTTGCCGCCCGAGTCGGGGCGTTACGAGATCGTCGTGGGTGCGAACGACGGCTTCCGCTTGTTCCTCGAGGGTCGCGAGCTGATCGATGGCTGGGAGCCGAACGAGCGCGTGCGCAGTCGCAGCGTCACGATCGATCTCGAAGCGGGCAGGGCATACGACCTGCGGCTCGAATACTTCGAGGACATTCGCGACGCCGAGGTGCGGCTTGCATGGCGACGCCCCGGCGCGCGGCCGCCGTTCGAGGAAGCGCTGGAGGTTGCGCGGCAAGCCGACGCAATCGTGTTCGTCGGCGGCCTGACCGGCGACGTCGAAGGCGAAGAGATGAAGGTGAGCTATCCCGGCTTCGCCGGCGGTGATCGCACCGATCTGCGCTTGCCTGCGAGCCAGCAGAAGCTGCTCGAGTCGCTGCGGGCAACCGGCAAGCCGGTCGTGTTGATCCTGACTGCCGGTTCGGCGCTGGCGATCGATTGGGCGAAGGCGCATCTGCCGGCGATTCTGCTCGCGTGGTATCCGGGACAGCGCGGCGGCACTGCAGTTGCCGACGTGTTGTTCGGCGACGTGAGCCCGTCCGGACGCCTGCCCGTGACGTTCTACAAGGCGAGCGAGAAGTTGCCGCCGTTCGACGATTACTCGATGCGCGGCCGCACGTATCGATACTTCGGCGGCCAGGCGCTGTATCCGTTCGGACATGGGCTGTCGTATTCGCGATTCGAGTACTCGGCGCTGCGGCTCGATCAGTCTCGGATCGAGTCGAGCGGCCAGCTGACGGCGTCGGTGGTGGTGAAGAATGTAGGCAAGCGGGCGGCTGATGAAGTCGTGCAGCTTTACGTGCGTGCGCTGGGTCAGCAGGCCCCGCATACGCGCAAGGATTTGCGTGGGATCGTGCGCGTGTCGCTCGCGGCCGGCGAATCGCGTCAGGTGGAATTTGTGATCGACCCGGCCAAGGACTTGCGTCGCTATGACTCCGCAGCAAAGGACTATGTAGTCGACGCTGGCCGCTACGAAGTGCAGGTCGGTGCGTCCTCTGCAGACATCCGCCAACGCGCGCCCTTCGAGGTGTTCGACTAAAGTCGAACCCACAGAAGAGGCCCCGTTCTTCTGTGGGTCAGGCTTTAGCCTGACTAGCGAAGTCGCAGGCGCGCGAGCATGTGGTCCGAAGTCATATACAGCGTGCGCCCATCATCGCTGAACGCACAGTTCGCAACCGCCGCGCCGGTCCTGATCCTCCCCAGCCTCCGCCCGTCCTTCGCGAACACCAGCACGCCGCCCGGCGCAGTCGCGAACAAATGACCGTCAG
The DNA here is from genome assembly GCA_035606615.1 of Steroidobacteraceae bacterium. Classification (GTDB taxonomy): domain Bacteria; phylum Pseudomonadota; class Gammaproteobacteria; order Steroidobacterales; family Steroidobacteraceae; genus Steroidobacter. Next base: position 17,216 of record DATNFA010000065.1, on the reverse strand, counting down.
CGCTCATCGCCATGCCGTCGGGCAGTCCCGGTGCGGTCGGTGCGATCAGGTCCGAAGCGTCGGCGAAGATTCTGCGGCCGGTCGGCTCGCCCGCGGCGTTCAGGTCGTACGCGATCCAGATCGGCCGCTGCGGATCCGAGTTGGAGACGAACAGCGTGCGCTCGTCCGGCGAAAGCGCGATGCCGTTCGGAAAGCTGAGCGATCGATCGATCGGCGCGACGGTGCCATCCGGCGCGAGCCGATACACGCCGTTGAAGTCGAGTTGCTTGAGCGGTGACGCGTTCAGCCCTTCGAGGCCGTACGGCGGATCGGTGAAAAAGATCATGCCGTCCGAGCGGCGCACCAGATCGTTCGGACTGTTGAAGCGCCGGCCCCCGAACTGCGTCGCGAGCAGCGTCTTGCGGCGATCGTCGAGCGCGAGGCGTGCGATGGCGCGATTGCCCGAGTCTGCCATCAGGATCGTACGATCATCCGCGGCGATCAGGCCATTGGCGCCGGCCTCACGCAAGCCCGCGAGGTCGCGGCCTTCGTAGCCTGAAGGCTTGAGGAAGATCGACACACCGTCGCGCGCCGACCATCGATACAGCGTGTTGGCCGGGACATCGGTGAACAGCAAGTAGCCGCCCGTACGAATCCAGACGGGCCCTTCGGCCCAGTCGAAGCCCTCGGCGAGCTTTTCGACTTGTGCACCGGGAGCGACGATTGCGTCCAGCGCTGGATCGAAGCGCTCGATGCTGCCGATCGGTGCCGCGCTCGAGCAACCAGCGATGTTGATAACAAACAGCAGGAGCGCTGCGACGAGCTTTGAGATCATGTTCATTCGCTGACTCACTCGATGCGAGCGGGCTGCAGCCGCGGCGCCAGCACGTGCACGACGAGCAGCCCGAGCAGATAGGCCGATCCCGCAAGCGTGAACACCGGCACGTAGCTGCCGGTCGTTTCGAGCAGGAATCCGGTGAACGTTGCGATCATCATGCCGCCGACTGCGCCTGCGAGGCCGCCGATGCCGACCACTGAGGCTACAGTGTGCCGCGGAAACATGTCCGATGTCAGCGTGAACACGTTGGCCGACCAGCCCTGGTGGCCCGCCGTAGCAAGACCGATCAAACCAACGGCGAGCCACAGGTTGTGGGCGCCGGATGCGAACACGATGGGCGTGACGGCGAGCGCGCAGATGAACATCGCAGTCTTGCGTGCGCGGTTCACGCTCCAGCCGCGCTTGATGAAGCGGCCTGCGATCCAGCCGCCGGCGATGCTGCCGACATCGGCCATGAGGAAGATCAGGACCAGCGGCAGGCCGAGCGCAGTGAGCGTGAGGCCGTATTCGGCATTGAGGAACTTGGGCAGCCAGAACAGGAAGAACCACCAGATCGGATCGGTCATGAATTTCGCCATGACGAACGCCCACGTCTGCCGGTGGCGCAGCAACTGCAGCCAGGGAATCCTGACTGCCGCCTCCTGTGGATCGCTGCGGATCAGCTCGAGCTCGGCGGGCGACAAACGTGGATGCTGTTCCGGCGGCCGATAGGTGATCAGCCAGATGACGAGCCATGCCGCGCTCAGCACGCCGGTCGCCAGGAATGCAGCCTGCCAGCCAAGAGCGATAGCGATGACCGGTACCGACGCAGGCGCAATGATCGCGCCGAGGTTGGAGCCCGAATTGAAGATGCCGGTTGCCAGCGCGCGCTCACGCCGCGGAAACCACTCGGCGACGGTCTTGATTGCGGCCGGAAAGTTGCCGGCCTCGCCCAGGCCGAGTGCGAAGCGTGCCGCCGCGAAACCCGCGACGCTGCCGACCAGCGCGTGGCTCATGGCGGCGAGGCTCCACACTGCAATTGCGAGCGCGTACCCGATCCGCGTGCCGAGCCGATCGATGACCGCACCGGCCGTGACCAGCCCGATCGCGTAAGCGGCCTGGAACGCAGTGACGATGTTGCCGTAGTCGATCTCGCTCCAATGCAGCTCGCGCTGCAGCTGCGGGGCGAGGACTCCCAGCACTTGACGATCGATGTAGTTGATGGTCGTTGCCGCCAGCAGCAGCGCGCAGATGCGCCAGCGGTACCGCCCCGGCGAGATCACTCGCCGGCCTGGCCTATCGTCAGCACGGCGGTCTTGAGGTCGACTGAATTCGGGCCTGCCATGATGTGGAACTCGCCGGGCTCGACGACATACTGCATCGCCTCGTTCCAGTAGGCGAATGCATCCTTGCCGAGCGTGAATTCCACGGTCGTCGCGGCGCCGGGCTGCAGTGTGACGCGGCGAAAGCCCTTGAGCTCCTTCACCGGCCGCGTGATCGCGCTGGCAACATCGCGAACGTACAGCTGCACCACTTCATCGCCGGCGACGGCGCCGGTATTGCGCACGTCGACGGACACCTTGACCGTTTCAGTGGGCGCGATTCTGGCCGCGGTCAGGCGCGGCGCGCCGATCTCGAACGTCGTGTACGACAGCCCATAACCGAACGGAAACAGCGGCTCGGCAGAGTCGAAGTGATAGCCGCGATGCGCGGTCGGCTTCTGGTTGTAGAACATCGGCAGCTGACCGATGGAGCGGGCAATCGTCACCGGCAGCTTGCCGCCTGGGTTCGCGTCGCCGAACAGAATGTCCGCCAGCGCCGTGCCGCCTTCCTGACCGGGATACCAGCCCTCGAGCAGCGCATTCGCTTGCGCGGCGATGTCCGGGATCGACAGCGGCTGACCATTGATCAGCACGACTGCCACGGGCTTGCGCAGCGCGAACATCGCTCGTGCAAGCTCGTTCTGTTCGCCGATCAGGCCGAGGTCGGCGCGGTCGCCCAGGTGATTCTTCGCCCAGGCTTCACGGCTCGTGGCACTGCTGCCGCCGATCACGAGCACGATCGCGTCGGCGCCTTGCGCAACCTGCACCGCTTCGGCAATGCGCTCGCGGTTGCGCTGCGGGTCCGCGAGCACGACTTCGTCCTCGTACCAATCGCCGCTATCGATGATCCGCACGCCTTCGGCGCTCACGACGCGAACACGATCACCGAGCTTCGCCCGGATGCCGTCGAGAATCGTGACGACGTGACTGGGCACATTCGAGTAGCCGCCCAGGTCGACGCGCGCCGCATTCGGCCCGATGACTGCGAGCGTCTTGAGGCGGTCCGCGTGTAATGGCAGGACGCCGTCGTTCTTCAGCAGGACGACGGACTTCCGCGCGGCCTCGAGCGCGAGCGCGCGTGCCTCGGCGTTGTCCGTGACTGCCAATGCACGCTTCACGTCGGCAGGCGACTCTTCGAACAGACCCGCAAGGAACTTCAGGCGCAGCATGCGGCGCACGGCGGTGTCGATCTCGGCCTGCGTGATCAAGCCCTGTGCGAGAGCGCGCGGCAGCATCACGTAGGACTCACCATCGGGGAGATCGAAGTCCACCCCGGCTTTGAAGGCACGCACGGCCGCGCTCAGCGGATCCGTCGTCGTGTGATGAACTTCGACGAGCTCCTTGATCGCGAAGTAGTCGCTGACGACCGCGCCTTTGAAGCCCATTTCGCCGCGCAGCACGCCCTGCAGCAGCCAGCGGTTCACGTGCGACGGCACGCCGTCGATCTCGTTGTACGAGGGCATCACTGCCTGCGCATTGCCGCGCTCCACGGCGACGCGGAACGGCGGAAAGAAGACCTCGCGCAGAATGCGCTCGGAGATGTTCGCCGGCGCGACGTTGGTACCGCTCTCGGGCTGACCGTGGCCCGTCATGTGCTTGAGGGTGGCGAAGACGCGATCCTTGGCGAGCGGCAGGCCGGGTCCTTGAAAACCGCGCACGGCCGCGACTCCCAGCTCGCCGACGAGGTAGGGGTCTTCGCCGTAGGTTTCCTCGATGCGGCCCCAGCGCGGGTCGCGCCCGACATCGACGACGGGAGCGAGCACGAGCTGCACGCCGCGAGCGCGAATCTCGCGCCCCGCGACTGTGAATACGCGCTCGAGCAGGGCCGGATCCCAACTGCTCGCCAGCGCGATGGCCTGAGGAAAGTGCGTGGCGCCGCGGGCCGCGTAGCCATGCAATCCTTCCTCGTGAAACAGCACCGGGATGCCGAGACGTGTGCTGCGCGCGTAGCGCTGCATGGCGTTGACGAGCTCGATGGTCTGGCGCACGTCCCGATACGGAGTCTTGAGCGGATCGCCCGGCCCCTGCAGGTCGGCCGGCCGGGCGAAGTGGCCGATGCCGTTCGGATACAAGCGGCGCGCCGCTGCCGGATCGAACTGCCCGTTGCGATCGAGCAGCTGGTTTTTCTGCGTCCAGATCGCCGTGAGCTGCACGATCTTCTCGTCCAGCGTCATGCGTGCCAGCAGGTCCTCCACGCGCTGTTCGATGGGGGCCGCGGCGTCGCGATAGACAGCTCGCTGTTGTGCGTGCGCGGCGGACGCGGCGAGGACTGTGCTGGCCAGCAGTGCGAGGGTCAGCAGGCCGACGCGGCGCACAGCAGGACCGGGCAAGTTCTTCATCGGCGTTCCCCCTGGCGCGCAATCACCGCACGCTCGAGCATTTAGTGAGGCTGATACCGTTATCATTATCGCAGCCGGCTCTTGTGGTCAAATGGCCTGCTGCGCAGTGTAGTCGCCGCCGCGAAGTGCGCGCCGGGTTACGGCGAGATACTGGATTTTTCCTGTCGTTTCTTTCTTTGGATTGGTGCGCTGGTCACTCCGGGCCACGATTTGCAAATTTCAAATTGTGAGCGCTATCATCAATTCAGCGGTTTGCAGGGTACGTTCTGACCCCCAACGTACTCCGCAGTGGGCCTGCTGCCAGCGCTTGTGCTGGCAGCAGTCGCCCCCTGCTAGTCAACGTCGCCGGCCTCGCGCCAGCACGACCGCAGTCACGCCCGTGACGATGATCGCGACCGCGACCCATTCGAGCGCGCCGACAGTTTCGCCTCCCAGCGAGACGCCGAGGAGCAGCGCTATCACCGGGTTGACGAAGGTGTAGCTCGAGGCGAGCGTCGTCGACGTGTTTGACAACAACACCATGTACGCCGTGAAGGCCACGAGCGAGCCGCATGTCACCAGATACAACCAGGCAGCGGATGCGAGCAGCTGGGGCGGCCAGTTAAATGTCTCTCCCGCAAGAGCCGATGCAACCATGAGTGAGAGACCGCCTCCCAGTAGCTGCGTGCAAAAACCGGCGGCGCCGCGAGCGAGCGGCAGTACGTGCTGACTGAGTACGCTGCCGACCGACCACGTAAGTACTGCGACCAGCATCGCGAAGAGTCCGGCTGGCGCGCTGGAAAATCCGTTGCCGCTTGCGAGCAGCACGACGCCGATCATGCCGAGGACGATGCCGACGATCTCGAAGCGCGTGGGGCGAATGCCGAACGGCAGGCTGGCGATCGCCAATGCAGCCGGAGTCACCGCGATGAAGCTGACGACCAGACCGGATGCGACCCATTGCTCGGCATAGGCAGCGCCGCCGACGTTACCCCCGAGCATCAAGGTGCCGACGATCAAGCCGTTCCGCCACTGCAGGCGAGTCGGCAGGCTGCGGTGACGATGCCAGGTCCAACCCAGCAACAGCAGTCCAGCGACGATGAACCGCGTGCCCATGCCGAAGAAGGGCGGAAAGCTCGCGAGCGAGAAGCGGATCGCGAGATACGTCGAGCCCCACACGAACCAGGTTGCAGCGAGGCACGCGCCGATGAAGGGAGTCAGGTGAGTAACCTATTTCGTCGCCGAATGCTCGAGGAGCTCTCGATATCGCGCCGGAGTCAGGCCGAGCAGACGTACAAACGCACGCCGCATGACGTCGGCGCTGCCGAAGCCCGCGGCTGCTGCGACCTGTTTCAGGCCGCGATCCGTGCGTTCGAGATGTCTGCGCGCCGCTTCGACTCGCAGCTGCAGCACATACTGCGCCGGTGCAGTGCCCGTTTCCCGGGTGAAGACGCGCTCGAAATTGCGCACGCTCATCGACATGCGCTGCGCCAGATCCTGCGTCGTCAGCAACTCGGTGAGGTGCTCGGCGATCCAGATCTGCAACTCGCGGATGGAAGCCATCGCGGAAGCTTGCGACGCAAGGGAGACACTCACCTGCGGCTGGCCGCCGGGACGGCGCAGAAACAGCACGAGCTCGCGCGCGGCTTCGTGCGCCAACGCCGCGCCGCAGTCTTCCTCTGCCCAGGCAAGCGCCAGATCGATTCCGGCCGAGATCCCGGCCGACGTATAGATATTTCCGTCTTTGACCCACAGCGGCTCGTGCTCGACTCGCACGCGTGGATAGCGGGCCGCCAGCTCGCGCCCGAACTTCCAATGTGCGGTGGCGCGTCGCGCATCGAGCAGACCAGCCTCCGCAAGCAGGAATGCACCGACGCACACGGCACCAACGCGTCGTACGGTGCCAGCCGTTTTCTTCAGCCACGCGGACAACTCTGCGTCGCGAACCGACCGCGAGCCCAATCCACACACGAGGAGCACGGAGTCGCAGCTGCCTTTGAGCTCACGGAAGTGCTGTCGAGCCATGAACGTGAGGACTCCGCCTTCGCCGGCGAGCTGCAATCGCTCGCTGTTGGTGACGACCTCCATGCTGTAGATGGGCCGGCCGGCGAGACGGTTGATCGAGTTGAAGACCTGCAGCGGGCCGACCAGGTCCAGCTCGTCCACCGGGGGCACCAGCAGGAAGACGATGCGCCGGCTCGAGGATCTTGGTGCGGACGCGGTCTTCTTGGGAGCACGAGTCATGACGCGCAGCACTATGCGTCGGCCTCCGCGCGCGGACAAGAGCGCGGGACACGCGCGCGCGAACGTTGACGCGAATCGTCGGAAGTCTGTCGCATATAGACGTGTTCGCCTTCGCTAGCGTGCGCCTGATGAAACGAACTCTCGCAGGTTGGCTGGCGAGCGCGCTGGTCGGGGCGCTGCTGCTCCCGGGAACAGTGCTCGCCGAATCGAGCTCCGGGCCGTATGCGCGCATCGCGGTCCTGCGCCCGAACGACGGCGACACTGTCGACTTCGAGGCCGGCTACATTCGCCATCTCGAATGGCATCGCCAAGCGAAGGATCCCTGGACCTGGTACGGCTGGACCGTCTGGAGCGGCGAACGGCAGCGCTGGTTCGTGTATGCGACGTTCGGGCACACGGCGGCAAGTCTCAGCAACTCGGTGTCGCTCGCCGAGGATGAGCGCGACAACATCGCCAACGTGACTCCGCACGCGCTGTTTGCGGGCAACGGCCTCTACGAATATCTGCCAGCGCTGTCGCGCGGCACGGGAATACCGCAGGCGACTCCGCGCATGGAGTTCACCACGGTCGAACTGGTCCCCGGCAGCGGGAAGGCATTCGAGGCCGCGCTCAGCGCACGGCAGTCGGCGCTGCAGGACGAGACGCTGTGGTTTCGCATGCTGAGCGGCGGTCCGGTGCCGCGTTACGTGCGACTGCGTCCGCGTCCGACGCTCGCGGCGATCCTCGATTCGAGTGCGGAGCAGACATTGCCGGACAAGACCAATCCGCTGATCGCGAAAACGACGATCGAGATCCTGAACCTGCGACCGACCATGAGCTACGGCGTGACGGTCAACTGAGTAGATCCTGCAGGCGCTTGCGATAGCGCCGGCTCAAGCGCAAACGGGTCTTGGATTTCAGTACGACCTCGTACTCGCCCGTCTCCTGCAGTTCCAGCGCAGCCACGCGGTCGAGGCTGACGATGATCGAGCGGTGAATGCGCACGAACTTCTCCTCGCCGAGATCCCGCTCCAAGTCCTGCAACGTTCGACGCAGAATGTGCGTGCTATTGCCCACGTGCACGCAGGCGTAGTAACCCGCGGCTTCGATCCAGTCGATGTCCGTCGCATTCAGGAACAGCAGCTGACCGGGAGTTTTTACGACGAGCCGCTGCGCAGGCTGCGGCACACGGATGCGGTTTTCGAGCCGGTCTTTGGCCCGCTGCAGAGCTCGCTGGAAGCGCGCGTCGTCGAACGGCTTCAACAGATAATCGAGCGCGCCCGCCTCGAAGGCGCGCAGCGCATACTGATCATAGGCAGTGACGAAGATGATGACGGGCGGTAGATCGTTGCCCAGCATCTCGAGCACGTCGAAGCCGCCGCATTCGGGCATCTGCACGTCGAGAAACACGACGTGCGGCTTCGATTTCTTGATGGTCTCGATGGCCTCCGCGCCGGATGCGCATTCGCCGATCGACTCGACCTCGGGGTCGCGCCGGAGCAGGACGGTTACGTTGCGACGCGCCCATTCTTCATCGTCCACGACCAGAACCTGCATCAAGCCTCCGTGAGCGGCAGGGTGACGACGACTTCCGCCCGGCCGCTCGCAGCACGCGTAAGCTGCAGCTCGGATGCCTGGCCGTGGAGAATTCGTAAGCGCGTGCGGAGATTGTTGAGACCCACGCCGGTATGCGTGTCCGTCGCAGCCGTCGCACCGGTTGGACCGTCATTGCTGACGCTCAGGCGCAAGACGCCGTTGTCGCGCGTGCCGCTGACGCGCACCGTCCCACCCGCCACGCGATGCGCAATCCCGTGCTTGATCGCATTCTCCACCAGCGGTTGCAGCAGCAGATTTGGAACCTGCGCGTGCAGGATTTCCTGCGGGATATCGACACTCACTTGCAGACGCTCGCCGAAACGCACCTTCTGAATGTCGACATAGCGCTGCAGATATTCCACTTCTTCGGCCAGCGTCACCTGCAACCGGTGCGAATCCTCGGTAGCGCGACGCAGGAACTCGCTGAGTCCGACCAGCATGTTCACCGCGGCGTCGCTGCGCTGTTCGCGCACCAGGCCGGTAATCGAATTCAGCGTGTTGAACATGAAGTGCGGTTCCATCTGTCCGCGCAACGCCGCGAGCTGAGCCTTCGAGAGCTCCTGGTTGAGTCGCGCCGTGCGCTCGCGGGCGTCCCCGATCAGAACGATGCCCCAGATCAACGCGTACACGATCAGATACGGCAGCACCTGGTAGGGGAGCGAAGTGACCCATGCTTCTGCGAATGTCGGCGGCGGGGCGTAGGCCCATGGGTTGAGCAACGCCTGCAGCATCGCGAACCACGTTTCCCCCAGCAGGCTGATGGCAATGAAAGCTGCGAGGTGTACGCCAAGGGCGGTTGCGATCCTGCTGCGAGTCAATGGATAGCGGCGCGCCAGGTAGACCACGAGCGGAGTGGCCAGCGCCCAGGGCAACCACGACACTGCCTCGAACACGAAGATCAAAAGCCACGAGCGCCTGCCCACGGCGTGCATGAAGAGCACTGTCTGGCTGGCGTCGAAGAGCAGGGCCGCGCTCCAGATCGCGGCGAATCCGCGCCAACGAGTCGGGCGCACGCCGGTGTCGGTCTCGATCATGGCGTAACTCTACGCCAGGCGGCTGGCCGGCAGGACTTGCTTGAAGCGAATGGCTCGTTTTCTGCAGTAAGCGGAGCCCCAGGTGCATGGATCCCTGCGGCAGGTTCGACCGTGTTCAAGGAAAGAGCACCAAGAATTGCCGTTGGAGGGGTGGGATGTCGAATGAGTCCGATTGGCCTTTCGTCGAGCGTCGCAAGAAGGAACGTCGCAAGGGCGACCGGCGCAGGCCCGACAGCGAGCTGAACTCACATAACATTGCCCGACTGTGCACTGCCCGGGAACGGCAGACACTGGCGCTGCTGTTGCTGGGGATGACCAACAAACAGATCGCGCAAGACCTCCACATCGCGGAGGACACGGTGAAGAAACATCTGCAGCACATCTACCGGAAGGTCGGTGTTCACCGCCGTGCTTTGCTCATGATCGCCGATCGCGCGCGCCGGTCGAAGACCACGCCCGGCGGCGAATAGCCGGGCAAGCCGCTGATTACCCTTGTCCATTGCCCGGCCGTTGCTCGGGCAGGATACTCACACGCGTGTGAGTGAGTATTGACAGAGCGGCGCCGGAATGGCTCACTGCGCCCATGAGCGTCGGCAACCCACGATCGACGCCAGAGGGGGAAAGCGATGAAGACATTACTTCTCGCGACGGCCTGCGCCGCCGCCAACGCAGCTGTCTGGTCGCCGGCACAAGCGCAGACTCAGTCCGGCAGTCAGGCGACGAGTCAGGTGCTCGAAGAAATCGTGGTCACCGCCGAGCGGCGACGCACGAGTCTGCAAGTCACACCGATCGCGGCGACTGTCATGACGGGTGAGAAGCTCGCCGACAGCGGCGTGACCGTAGTCGACCAGCTGCAGTTCATCTCGCCCGGCGCCACCGTCAACAATTTCGGCCAGGGCATCGACTTCAATATCCGCGGCATCGGCAAGGCCGAGCACAACACGCAGACGACCACGGGCGTCATCACCTATCGCGATGGCGTGGCCACGTTCCCGGGATATTTCACAGCGGAGCCTTACTACGACATCGCGCGCGTGGAAATTCTGCGCGGCCCGCAGGGCACTTTCGTGGGCCAGAACGCCACAGGCGGCGCGGTGTTCGTCACTTCGCAGGATCCGGTCATCAATGGCGGCACGACCGGCTACATCCAGGGTCAGATCGCCGACTACAGCGGTTACGGTGCGCAGGGAGCGCTCAATCTTCCGGTGAGCGACACGTTCGCCGCGCGCGCCGCTTTCAACGGCGAGGCACGCGACAGTTTCTACGACATCGCAGGTCCACACACGGGCGACGACGGCGTGAAGACCGGCAGCGCGCGCCTCGGCTTCCTGTGGGCGCCGAGCGAGAGCCTGTCGGTGCTGCTCAAGACCGACTACAACTATCTCGACCTGAGCGGCTATCCCTCCGATCCCGTCAACGCGACCAACGATCTGTTCGACATCACGGCGAACGGTGACATGCACGCGCTCGATCGCTTTGGGCGCGCCGTGCTCAAGATCGACTACACCTTCGGCAATGGCACGACGCTGCGATCCGTTTCCGGCTATCAGGACGGACGAACGGAATATCGCGCGGACCTGGACGGCACCAGCGTCGGCAACAGCCTGTTCGGCGACAAGGTCGACGAGACCATCTACTCGCAGGAGCTCAACCTGATCTCGCCCGACATGGGACGCTTCACGTGGGTACTCGGCGCCTACTATCAGGACGACGAGTACGACTTCCTGCCTGGCGAGTTCTACATCGTCAGCCCGGCGGGACGCTACGAGCTCGAAGGGACGAATCCGAAGCATGCCGCGGCCGTGTTCGGTCAGCTCACGTTCGGGCTCACAGACTCGCTCGAGCTGCAGCTTGGTGCGCGCTATACCGAGACTGACACCAGCAATCACATCCTGGTCAATCAGTTCGGCCTGCCGCTCGTGCAGGACCAGAAGGCCGAGTACTCGAACACCTCCGGCAAGGTCGCGCTGAACTGGACCGTCGATCCGAACCACTTCCTGTACGCGTTCGTCGCGACCGGTTTCCGGCCGGGCGGTTTGAACGTCCCCGTCGGTCTCGGCTTGCCCGCGCCGTTCGACGAGGAGCTGGTGACGAACTACGAGATCGGCTGGAAGGCAGGGTGGGCGGATGGCAACGTCCGCACGCAGCTCAATGCCTACTACAACGATTACGAGCAATTCCAGGTCATCGTCGGTTACCCGACGATTCCGATCTTCGGCTTCGAGCTGAACGTGCCGAATCCCACGACGATTTACGGCTTCGAAGCGCAGCTCGAAGCCGCATTCGGGCAGTTCTCGCTCGACGCCGGGCTCGCCTGGATGCACAGCGAGCTTGGCAAGTTCTTCGCCGTCGATCCACGTATCCCAAGCTTCGGCGCGTGCAATCCCGAGACTGGCCCGGCAACCGCATCGTGCATCGCTCTGGAAGGCAAGGAGCAAACCTACGCGCCCAACTTCACGTTCAACCTGGGAGTCCAATACGACTTCGCGCTGGCCAGCGGCGACCGGATCACGCCGGGCGTCAACTACGGACACGTCTCCGAGCAGTGGGCGACGCTGTTCGAGAACGAAGCGCGCGGCGATCGCGTAGAAGCGCGCAACATCGTCAACGCGCAGATCGCGTGGCGTCACGACAGTTGGGTAACGACGCTGTATGGCGCGAACCTGACGGACCAGCACTACGTCGGGGCCATCAACTCCGGCCTGCGCTTCGCCGGTGCTCCTCGCACGTTCGGAGTGCGCCTGCTGAAAGCCTTCTGACATGGCGCGTGCACGGTGGGCGCTTGCGATTCTCTGCTGCGTGTACGTCCTGAATTTCCTGGATCGGCAGCTGCTGTCCATTCTGGCGAAGCCGATCCAGGACGACCTCGGCATCAGCGACGGTCAGATCGGGATGATCAGCGGGCTGTATTTCGCGATGTTCTATTGCGTGCTGGCGATTCCGATCGGTTGGCTCGCCGATCGAACGCATCGCGTCCGCGTGCTCTCGCTTGCGTGCGCGCTGTGGAGCGCAGCTACCGTCGCGTGCGGATTGTCAGCCAGCTATCTGCAGCTCGCTCTCGCGCGCATGTCGGTCGGTGTGGGGGAGGCGGGCGGCGTACCGCCTTCCTATTCGATCGTGTCGGACTACTTCGCTCCGGGCACGCGGGGCACTGCGCTGAGTGTCTTCAACCTCGGCCCGCCGATCGGGCAAGCGCTGGGGGTTGCGTTCGGTGCTTCGATCACCGCTGCTTATAGCTGGCGTTCGGCGTTCATTGCACTCGGCGCTGTCGGCATCGTCATGGCAGCGATCGTGTTGCTGTTCGTTCGTGAGCCAGCGCGTGGTGGGCTCGATGCCTCTTCCGGAACTCGAACGCTCGCGGCGCAACCGGCACGAGCCGGATTCTGGCCGACGTGCGGGATGTTCTTCTCGCATCCGGTGCTGTTACGAGTATCGCTAGCGTGCGCCGCCACGCAGTTCGTCACCTATGCAGTGTTGAACTTCACCACGTTGTTCCTGATGCGCGAGAAAGGCATGACGCTGAACGAGATCGCCGTCTACTACGCGATTCTCATCGGTGCCGGTATCGGTTCGGGGATGTATGTTTCGGGGCGGCTGATCGATCGGCTGGCCCGGCGCTCGAAGGCAGCGTACGGCTATCTGCCCGCAGCTGCGCTCGCGCTGGCGATTCCGTTTTTCATCGCGTTCGTGGCGGTGCCCGATTGGCCGCTGGCCCTGGCGTTTCTCGCGCTGCCGACTTTTCTGAACTATTTCTATCTCTCGCCTGCAGTAACGCTGGTGCAGGAAGAGGTGCAGCCTGATCAGCGCGTGCTCGCGGGCGCGCTGCTGTTGCTGGTGATGAACCTGATCGGACTCGGGCTCGGGCCGACGTGGCTCGGAGCGGTCAGCGATCTACTGCGGCCGAGTCATCCCGACAACTCGCTGCAGCTCGCGTTCTACACGCTGGTTCCCTTCTACCTTCTCGCCGTGCTGCTCCACCTTTGGTTGGCGCGTGCGCTGAAGCGACAGTCATAGGCGGAATGGTTCGATGTCGAAGCTCATTCGTTTGCTCGCCTTGATTGCAGCGCTGGGCGTGGAGATGACTGCGGCTGCTCAAGCCGATGCATTAGTCGAGACGCCGGCAGGCAAGTTACGCGGCGAGACGACCGGAACGCTGAACGTGTTCAAAGGCATTCCCTACGCATCGCCGCCAGTGGGCGGCCTGCGCTGGAGGGCGCCTGCCGTGATGTCCCCTTGGACCGGTGTGCGCGATGCGACTCAGTTCGGTGCCGCCTGCGTGCAACCGAAGCCTCGGCCCAGCATTTACTCCGACGACCTGGCCGCAGTGAGCGAGGACTGTCTGTTTCTCAACGTCTGGACGACGCCAGGCGCGCGCAAGAGGCCGGTGTTTTTCTGGATTCACGGCGGTGCGCTCACGTCCGGATCGAGCAGCGAGCGGCTGTACGATGGTGCGAAGCTCGCCGCGCGCGGCGTGGTGGTCGTATCGATCAACTATCGTCTCGGGGCTCTCGGCTACCTGGCGCATCCGCAGCTCAGCGCCGAGTCGCCGCAGCGAGTCTCGGGCAATTACGGTCTGCTCGACCAGATCGAAGCGCTGCGCTGGGTGCAGCGGAACATCGCGGCCTTCGGCGGCGATCCGGCGAATGTCACGATTGCCGGCGAATCGGCGGGCGGACTCAGCGTCATGTACCTGATGGCCTCGCCGCAGGCGCGCGGGTTGTTTTCCAGAGCGATCGCCCAGAGCGCTTACATGATTTCGATGCCGGAGCTGAAGCGCGCACACTTCGGCGAGCAGGCGGCGGAAGCGATCGGATCGCGAGTCGCGTCTGCGCTCGGCTCGCCGAACATCGCAGACCTGCGTTCGATGGATGCCGCGAAGCTGACAGATGCGGCCGCGCAGACCGGATATTTCCCCCTCGGCACTGTCGACGGTCACGTGCTGCCGCAACAGCTGGTCGAAGTGTTCGATCGCGGCGAGCAGGCGAAGGTGCCGATTCTCGCCGGCTTCAACAGCGGCGAGATCCGCTCGCTGCGTTTTCTGGCGCCACCCGCGCCGAGCGATGCGGCAACGTACGAGTCGGCCATCCGCAAGCGTTATGGCGATCTTGCGGAAGATTTCCTGCAGCTCTACCCGAGCAGTCACCTCGAGGACAGCGTGCTCGCGACGACTCGCGATGCACTGTACGGCTGGACGTCCGAGCGCCTCGTCGCAAAGCAGACCGCGCAGGGCCAGCCGAGCTATCTGTATTTCTTCGATCACGGTTATCCCGCTGCGGATGCAGCGGGCCTGCACGCGTTCCACGCCTCGGAGCTTCCTTACGTGTTCGGCACTGCGGATCGAACGCCGCCGCTCTGGCCGAAAGTGTCCGACTCGCCACAGGAGACCGCACTGAGCGAAACCATGATCGCGTACTGGACGAGCTTCGCGGCCGCCGGTGAACCCCAGGCTCCCGATCAGCCGTCATGGTCCGCATACGGCACGACGCGTGCGTACCTGTCGTTCGCCGGTGTTCCGCGGCCGGGCACGCACTTGCTGCCTGGCATGTACGAGTTGAACGAGGCGGTCGTGTGCCGACGACGCAGCCAGGGCGGATTGCCCTGGAACTGGAACGTAGGTCTCGCCGCCCCGACGCTGCCGCCTCGCGAGGATGCCTGCCGATGATCGACGGTTCCATGCAGGAGTTCGCGCTCACGCTCGACAGATTCCTCGACCACGCCGCCAAGTGGCACCCGCATGCCCAGGTCGTCACGGGGCGCGATGCCGGCAAAGTGGATCGCGTGAGCTATGCAGATTTGCAGGCGCGCAGTCTGCGCGTCTCAGCAGTGCTGCGGGATTTCGGCATCGGAGTCGGCGGACGCGTCGCGACACTCGCATGGAATACGCAGGCGCATGTCGAGACGTGGTACGCCATCATGGGTCTCGGTGCGGTCTGCCACACGCTCAATCCGCGACTGATGGCGGCGCAGCTCGCGCGGCAGGTCATGCGAACAGGCAGCCGCATCATCGTTGCCAGCGCCGATCTCGAACCGCTGGCCCGACAGATCGTCGAGCGGGCTCCTGTAGTCACACGGGTACTGATCATCGACGGGCCGGCGCCGGCGTGGAGCGGCCACTGCGACATCGTCCACGTCGAGACCGCGATGAGTAAGGCGCGAACTGCCGTGACCTGGGGCGGCTTCGACGAGCGCACCGCGTGCGGCCTGTGCTTCACGTCCGGCACGACCGGAGCGCCGAAAGGAGTGACCTACACGCACCGCTCGAGCTTCCTGCACGCATTGAAGCTGTTGCAGGCCGACGTGCTCGGCATCACGGCCGCCGACAGCGTACTCGCTGTCGTGCCGATGTTTCACGCCAACGCCTGGGGCTTGCCTTTCGCGGCGCCCGCGGCCGGAGCCAAGCTGGTGCTGCCCGGCCGCCATGCTGACGGCGAGAGCCTCGCCCGCTTGATCGCCGACGAGGAGGTGACAGTCGGCGTGGGCGTTCCCACCGTGTGGTTGGGTGTCGTCGAGCACCTCGATGCGGCCGGCGGCGAGCTCCCGTCTCTCGAACGCATCCTGGTCGGTGGCTCACCGCTCCCTCCGGCCCTGATGGAGCGCATCGAGCGGCGCCTCGGGGTTTCGGTGCAGACGAGCTGGGGCATGACGGAGCTGTCGCCCTGCGGGACGATGTCGCCGCCGCGCGATCGCAAGCGTTCCGCAGCGCTCTCAGGCCGGCCCGCCGTCGGGGTCGACCTGCTCTTGAAGGACGCGGATGGGCGGCACCTGCCGGAGCAGCGTAATGCCGAGGGACACTTGTGGGTGCGCGGAGCCAGCGTGATCGAACGCTATTTCGGAGAGGAGAACACCGCCACCGATGCCGAGGGCTGGTTCAATACCGGCGATCTGGCGCGCATCGATCCCACCGGCAATCTGATCATCACCGGCCGCGCGAAGGACCTGATCAAGTCGGGCGGCGAGTGGATCAATCCGGCGGAGATCGAAGCGATCGTCGGTGCCTTGCCCGAGGTATCCTTGGCAGCCGTCATCGCGCGCGCGGATCCGAAATGGGGCGAGCGGCCGGTGCTGCTCGTGGAACTGCGCGAGGGCGCGGTCATCGACGATGCCGCCCTGCTCGCGGCGCTGACGGGCAAGGTCGCGCCGTGGTGGATACCGGACACGCTGCTCCGCCTCGAGAAAATGCCGCTGGCTTCTACCGGAAAGATCGACAAAATGCAGCTCAGGTCCGAATACGGTAGCGGTTGAGCGGAGACCCGATTGTGCCCTCAGATCTGAAGACCCCACGCAAGCGAGCGAGCAAGGCGAAGCAGCCGAAGTCCCGGCCGCGGCGCGTAACCAAAGCGGCACAGCGCGCCGAAATGATGGAGCAGATTCTCGATACTGCTGAGGAGCTGTTCTCCCAGCACGGCCTGTACGGCGTCACCTTGAAGGACGTGGCGAAGCGTCTGGGTGTGCATCACACCCTCATGAACTACTACTTTCGCGACAAGAAGAAGCTCTTCGACGAGGTCTTCGCGCGTCGCGCCGTCGTGACCAGCACGCGCCGGATGCGGGCACTGGATGAATACGATGCCGCGACCCGGGGCAAGCCGACCATCGAAGGAGCGTTGCATACGTTCCTGGATACCGATCTCGACCTGTACATCGAAGGCGGCAAGCCCTGGAAGAACTACGGTGCGCTGGCCTCGCAGGTCGCCAACACCCCGCGATGGGGCGCCGAGCTCATGGACAAGCACTTCGATCCCGTGGTGCTGCGGCTGATCGGCTTGTTGAAGCGCGCACTGCCGAATTGCTCGGAAGAGGACATTCTCTGGGGCTATCACTTCGTCAGCGACGCCTTGCTGCTCACGCTCGCCCGCACCGGACGCATCGACAAGCTGTCGAACGGCCTGTGCAAGTCGGACGACTTCGCTGCCGTCAAAAAGCGGAT
>DATNFA010000064.1:0-7899 GCA_035606615.1 Steroidobacteraceae bacterium | reverse complement strand
GAAGTATTCGGCCATCGTGAGGCCGGTCAGCGCGACGCGCAGACGATTGCCCGGCGGCTCGTTCATCTGGCCGTACACCATCGCGACCTTCGAGTTCGGCAGGTCCTTCGCGTCGATGACGCCCGCTTCCATCATCTCGTGATAGAAGTCGTTGCCTTCGCGCGTACGCTCGCCGACGCCCGCGAACACGGACAGACCCGCGTGTTGCTTGGCGATATTGTTGATCAGCTCGAGCATGTTGACGGTCTTGCCGACGCCGGCGCCGCCGAACAACCCGATCTTGCCGCCCTTCGCGAACGGCATCAGCAGGTCCATGACCTTGATGCCCGTGACCAGCAGCTCCTGGCCGCCGGCCTGCTCCTCGTACGAGGGCGCGGGTCGGTGGATCGGCAGGTATTCCTTCGCCTGTACCGGACCCTTCTCGTCCTGCGGGGCACCGAGCACGTCCATGATGCGGCCGAGCGTCGCCTTGCCGACCGGGACTGAGATCGGGGCGCCGGTGGCTTTCACGCTTAGGCCACGCTTCAGACCTTCGGAAACGCCCATGGCGATCGTGCGCACGACGCCGTCGCCGAGCTGCTGCTGCACTTCGAGCGTCAGATCCACGTCCTCGAGCTTGAGCGCCTCGTACACGTTCGGGATGTGCTCGCGCGGAAACTGCACGTCGATGACCGCGCCGATGATCTGCACGATCTTGCCGGTGGATACTTGCGTAGACATGTTACTGGTTTCCTCGCTCAAACCGCTGCGGCGCCGCCCACGATCTCGCTGATCTCCTTGGTGATCGCGGCCTGGCGTGCCTTGTTGTAGATCAGCTGCAATTCGTCGATCAGCTTGCCGGCGTTGTCGGTGGCGCTCTTCATCGCGACCATGCGCGCGGACATTTCGCAGGCGACATTCTCGACGGCGCCCTGGTAGACCTGCGACTCGATGTAGCGCATCAGCACGCCATCGAGCAGCTCCGCCGCGGAAGGCTCATAGATGTAGTCCCACATCTTCTGCAGCTTGTCCTCGTCTTCGGTAACGACCGGCAGCAGCTGGTGGATCGCCGGCTTCTGGCTCATCGTGTTCACGAACTCGTTGTTCACGAGGAACACGCGGTCGAGCTTGCCCTCCCGGTACAGGTCGAGCATCACCTTGATGGTGCCGATCAGGTCCGCGATATGGGGCCGGTCGCCGAGATGCGTCACGGTTGCCAGCGTCTTGGCAGAGCCCACGCGGCGGAAAAACTGCACGGCTTTCGAGCCGATCAGGCACAGCGAGATTTCCGTGCCGCGATTCTGCCAGTCGCGCATTGCGGCCAACGTCGCCCTGAACAGGTTGACGTTCAAGCCGCCGCACAAGCCGCGATCAGTGGTGATGATGATGAAGCCCACGGCCTTCGCTTCGCGCTCGACGAGGAACGGATGGCGGAAGTCCGGGTTAGCCTTGCGCAGGTGGCCGATGACGCGGCGGATGCGCTGCGAGTACGGCCGCGTCGCACGCATGCGATCCTGCGCCTTGCGCATCTTGCTGGCGGCGACCACCTGCATCGCCTTGGTGATCTTCTGCGTGCTCTTGAAGCTCGCGATCTTCACCCGGATTTCTTTTACGCCCGGCATGCTTCAGTACGTCCCGGTGGTGGCGAACTCTTCCGAGATTTTCTTCAGCGTCGCTTCGTTCTCCGGCGACAGCACAGGGTTCGCCTGCATCGCGTCCATCTGCTGCTTGTAGCTCGTCTTGGCGAACGCCTGCAGCCCCGCTTCGAACGCGCCAATCTTGTTGATCTCGACCTTGTCCATGTAACCGTTGTTCACGGCATAGATCGACAGCGCCATCTCGGCGACCGACATCGGTGCGTACTGCTTCTGCTTCATCAGCTCGGTGACGCGCTGGCCGCGCTCGAGCTGCTTGCGGGTCGACTCGTCGAGGTCGGAGGCAAACTGCGAGAACGCCGCGAGCTCGCGAAACTGCGCCAGCGACAGCTTGATGCCGCCGGACAGCTTGGAGATCAGCTTGGTCTGCGCCGCGCCGCCGACGCGCGACACGGAGATGCCGGCGTTCATGGCGGGACGGATGCCGGCGTTGAACAGATCGCCTTCGAGGAAGATCTGGCCGTCGGTGATCGAGATGACGTTGGTCGGCACGAACGCAGTGACGTCGCCCGCCTGCGTCTCGATGATCGGCAGGCCGGTGAGGGAGCCGGTCTTGCCTTTCACTTTGCCGCCGGTCTTCTTCTCGACGTATTCCTCGTTGACGCGCGCCGAGCGCTCGAGCAGGCGCGAGTGCAGGTAGAACACGTCGCCCGGATACGCCTCGCGGCCCGGCGGACGGCGCAGCAGCAGCGAGATCTGCCGGTACGCCCACGCCTGCTTGGTGAGGTCGTCATAAATGATGAGCGCGTCTTCGCCGCGGTCCATGAAGAACTCGCCCATTGCGCAGCCCGCGTACGGTGCGAGGTACTGCATCGAGGCGGGCGTCGAGGCGGAGGCGGCGACGATGATCGTGTGCTTCATCGCGTCGTGCTCTTCGAGCTTGCGCACGACGTTGGCGATCGAGCTCTGCTTCTGGCCGATCGCGACATAGATGCATTTGATGCCGCTGTTCTTCTGATTGATGATCGTGTCGATCGCCATCGCGGTCTTGCCGGTCTGGCGGTCGCCGATGATCAGCTCGCGCTGGCCGCGGCCGATCGGCACCATCGAGTCGACGGCCTTGTAGCCGGTCTGCACCGGTTGGCTCACGGACTTGCGGAACACCACGCCGGGCGCGATGCGCTCGATCGGCGAGTTGTGGTCGGCCTTGATCGGGCCCTTGCCGTCCATCGGCTTGCCGAGCGAGTCGACGACGCGACCGAGCAGGCCTTCGCCGACCGGCACTTCGAGAATGCGCCCGGTGGTCTTGACCGTGTCGCCTTCCTTGATGTGCTTGTACTCGCCGAGCACGACCGAGCCGACCGAATCCTGCTCCAGGTTCAGCGCCAGGCCGAAGCTGCCGCCCGGGAACTCCAGCATCTCGCCGTACTTCGCGTCGGCGAGGCCGTGGATGCGCACGATGCCGTCGGTCACGGTCACGACCGTGCCGATGTTGCGCTCCTCGGCGGCGCTCGCGAATTTCTCGATGCGCGCCTTGATCAGATCGCTGATTTCGGAGGCTTTGATTGCCATGTCTATGCTTTCCTACATCAATGCATGATTTGAGTGGCGAGCCGCTCGAGGCGCGCCTTGAGCGAGCCGTCGATGACGAAATCGCCTGCGCGCACGACCGCTCCGCCGATCAGGCCCGCGTCGACAGCGCAGTGCAGCCGCACGTCACGCTTCAACCGCTTCTTCAGCGCTGCAAGCAGCCTGGTGCGCTGCGCTTCATCGAGCTGCACGGCCGACGTGATGTGCACGTCGGTGATGTTCTCGACGTCGGCACGCAGCTCCTCGTACATCGCCGCAACCTCGGGGAGCACGGCGAGCCGGCGATTCTGCGCCAGCGTGTTGAGGAAGTTGCGGCCGTGCTCGTCGGCGCGGCTCGCTTCGGCGATCAGCTCGACCAGGTCGGCCGGCTGCACGCGGGGGCTCGACAGGAGCTTGACCACGCGCTGGTCCACGACGGTAGCCGCGGCGGCCGCCAGCATCTCCGACCAGCGCGCGAAATCCTTGCTGTCGCGCGCCGCCTCGAAGGCTGCTCTGGCGTACGGTCTTGCGAGTGTGACTTTCTCGGCCATGACTGCGTGCCTCAGCCGCGCTCGATCTCGAGCGCCAGCTGGTCCAGCAGCTCGGCGTGCGCCTTGGCGTCGATCTCGCGACCGAGCAGCTTGCCGGCGCCGGCGACCGCGATCAGCGCGACTTCACGCCGCAGCTGCTCGCGTGCACGGTTCGATTCGAGCGTGACCTCGTTGCGCGCATCGGCCAACAGCCGCTGACCTTCGGCAATCGCCGTGCCGCGCGCTTCCTCGACCACCTCGTTCGAGCGGCGGTTGGCCTGCTCGACGATCTTGTTCGCCTGCACGCGCGCTTCCTTGATGATGTCGGTCGCGCTCGCCTTCGCTTCCACGAGGCTCTTCTCGGCCTTTTCCGCCGAGATCAGCCCGTCGGCGATCTTGCGCTGCCGTGCTTCGATGGCCGCGATCAGCGGCGGCCAGATGAACTTCATCGTGACCCCGCCAAGGATCAGGAACACGATCAACTGGATTACCAGTGTGATGTTGAGGCTCATGGTGCGAACCGCGCCTTACGCTGTGTGTCAGGTCTTGACGAACGGATTCGCGGTGGCGAACCACAGCGCGATGCCTACGCCGATGATGAACGAGGCGTCGATCAGGCCGAGCAGCAGGAAGACCTTGGTCTGCAGCACGTTCATCAGCTCCGGCTGGCGCGCCGAGGCTTCGATGTACTTGCCCGACATGATGCCCACGCCGAGGCAGGCGCCGAGCGCGCCGATACCGATGATCAGGCCACAGGCCAGTGCGACAAAACCGACATCCGTCATGATCGTTCTCCGAGGTTTAAGCGAAATCTCATCTACGCAATCAGTGGTGCTCGTGCGCCTGGCCGATGTAGACCAGCGTCAGCATCATGAAAATGAACGCCTGCAGCAGCACGATCAGGATGTGGAAGAGCGCCCAGACCGTGCCGGTGATCAGATGCATCGCGATGCCGTAGGCGGTGACAGTTCCGCCGAGGCCAGCGATCAGGAAGAAAATCAGCTCGCCAGCGTACATGTTTCCGTACAGACGCATGCCGTGCGACAGCGTGCGTCCGCAGTACTCCACGATGTTCATGCCGACGTTGGCTATGCCGAGCAGCAGCGCGGCGATCCAGGTGAGCGGATTCCATGTGACCTTGGCCATGCCGAACGGCGCGACCGCGAGCTCGTGCAGCCAGCCGCCGAGCCCTTTGACTTTGACGCTGTAATACAGGACCAGCACCAGCGTGCCGAGCGACATGCCGATCGTGCCGTTCAGGTCGGCCGTCGGCAGCGGGCGCAGGTACTCGATACCGAACCCCTTGTGGGCGATCCACGGCAGCAGGTCGACGGGCAGCAGGTCGATCGCGTTCATGAGCGCGACCCACACGAAGACCGTCAGGGCCAGCGGCGCGATGTACTTGAGATTGCCGTGGACCAGCGTCCGGGCCTGCTCGTCGACGTACTCGACGAGCATTTCGACCGCACACTGGAACTTGCCAGGCACACCGGGCGTGGCTCGCCGCGCGGCAAGGCGCAGCACCAGCAGCGTGATGGCTGCACACAGCAGCGAGAAGAACAGAGTGTCCTTGTGGACGACGGAGAAATCGATGAGCGAGTGCTGCGGCTTGCTCGCGAGGTGGTGCAAATGATGCGCGATGTACCCGGACATTCCTTCGCCGTGGTCACCGCCGCTCTCACTTGCCATCAGCGTCATTCGCATACTTCTTCCCGAACACGAACCAAGCCCAGTACGCCACCATCGCGCCGAACAAGCCCGCCAGCACTGCCAGCGGCGCGAACATCCGGGATCGCAGCACGATCACCAGCAGGCTGACCGTCACCACGATCTTGAACAGCCACCCTGCGAAAAAACTGATCGCACTCAGGCGCACGCCGTGCGTCAGGCTGTGCTTGAACAGCACCAACGCCATGTACACCGTCCAGACCAGGCCGATGCCGCCGCCCACCAGCGCCGACAGCGCGGCCTTCGTGCCGAGCGTCACCGCAAATATTGTGGCGAGCGCTCCGCTCCACAACGCCTGCCACAGCAGAATTCGTACTGACTGGCGCGCGGCAGCTGCAAGAACGTTGGTACTCACGGACAACAAAAATGCCACCGTGCTTGCAGCCGAGCGATCGGCACGTGTGGCATTGTTCGACCCGAAGAAAATGCCAGCCGAGATGTGTGCCCGGCCGGAAAAGGCCGCGCATTATACGCAGCGATTTGCGCTGCTTCAACAAAGAGATAGCGAGCCCGCGGCGGGCCGCGGCGCTTGACAGAAACCGGACGAAAACGAGCCAGAAACGGTTCTGCCGCCTGCACGTCGGGCAGGGGCGCCAATCAGCGGATGTGGTCGATGATCCCGTCGAGCTCGTCGAGCGAGTGGTAACTGATCACGAGCTTGCCCTTGCCCGAAGCCGAGTGTTGCACGGCGACTTTCGCGCCCAGCTTTTCGCTCAGCTCGCCTTCCAGCTTGCGGATGTTCGGATCGGCGCGCGGCGCGCGCTCCTCGGACGCGGCTTGCGGCTTGGCAGTGAGCCGCTTGACCAGCGCCTCGGTCTCGCGCACCGACAGCTTCTTCTGGGCGACCAGTGCGCCGACTTCCGCCTGCTGCCGCCGCGCCTCGAGCCCGAGCAGGGCACGCGCGTGGCCCATTTCCAGCTCGCGGTGCTCGACCAGAGTCTTTACCTCGTCGGTAAGCTCCAGCAGGCGCAGCAGATTGGAGACGGCAGCGCGCGAGCGGCCTACCGCCTCTGCCGCAGTCGCATGGGTCATGTCGAATTCGGTGATCAGGCGATCGAGCGCCCGCGCCTCTTCCAGCGGATTCAGGTTCTCGCGCTGGATGTTCTCGATGAGCGCCATCGCGATCGCGGCCTCATCGTTGACGCGGCGGATGACGGCCGGAATCTCATGCAGGCCGGCCAGCTGCGCGGCGCGCCAGCGGCGCTCGCCGGCGATGATTTCGTAGCGCACGTGACCGGCGCCCGCGGACGCGTCCAGCGGCCGCACGACGATCGGCTGTACGACACCCTGCGCTTTGATCGAGTCGGCCAGCTCCTGCAGCGTCTCGGGCCGCATGTCGATGCGCGGCTGATATTTGCCGCGCTGGAGCAAGTCCACGGGCAACTTCTGCAGCTCCTCGTCGCCGGGCGGCTGCGCGGCGACCGGGGACTCATCGTCCGGCTCGGGCTGACCGAGCAACGCGCCCAGTCCGCGGCCGAGGCTTCGTCGTTTCGTCGCCATGATTGCCATTCTTGTTTGTCCGAATTTTCAGTTCGTTGGCCAGTGCGCTGGAGCAAGCCCGAGGCTATTGCGCGACGACGTCGGCGCCCGCGGCCGCGACCTCGTAGACGCCTTCCTCGCGCCGGATCATCTCCCCCGCAAGCGCCAGGTACGCGAGCGCGCCGCGCGACTCGCGATCGTAATGCAAAGCGGGCTTGCCGTAGCTCGGGGCTTCCGCCAGGCGCACGTTGCGCGGAATGATGGTGCGAAACACCTTCTCGCGGAAGTGCTCGATCAGCTGGGCCGAAACCTCGTTCGCCAGGTTGTTCCGCGGATCGAACATCGTGCGCAGGATGCCGTCGATCTCCAGGCCCGGGTTGGGACCGGCCTTGATCTGTTCGATCGTGTCGACCAGCGCAGTGAGCCCCTCGAGCGCGTAATACTCGCACTGCATGGGAATCAGCACGCCCTCGGCGGCGACGAGCGCGTTCACCGTGAGCATGTTGAGCGCCGGCGGACAGTCGATCAGCACGACGTCGAACTGGTCGCGCACCGGCTGCAGCGCGTCGCGCAGCCGCGATTCGCAGCCCGCCTTGCCCATGAGCTGCACTTCCGCAGCGACGAGGTCCTGATTCGACGGCATCAGCTTGAACGCGGCGTATTCGAGATCCAGCAGCGCCGCGCTAGCTGCGCAGTCGCCGAGCAGCACGTCGGTCGTCGAGCGCTCGACAGTGCGCTTGTCGACGCCGCAACCCATAGTCGCGTTGCCTTGCGGATCGATATCGATGAGCAGCACGCGCCGCTTGGTCGCGGCCAGCGAGGCCGCGAGATTGACGCTCGTGGTCGTCTTCCCGACGCCGCCTTTCTGATTGGTGATTGCGAGAATGCGGTGCATGACTGAAGCGGACGAGTGGCTCCCGGCCTCAGGCTCTGTCGTGGCTGCGGCAGAGTTCCACAAGATGCCGCTGCTCGTCCAGACCTGGGATGTTAAGCCGATGGACTGCCGCAAGTTTCCATCC
>DATNFA010000063.1:0-14154 GCA_035606615.1 Steroidobacteraceae bacterium | reverse complement strand
TTGACCTCGGCCACTTCGCCCTTGATGCGCGAATTGATCTCGTTGCCGATCTCATCCAGGCGCGAGTCGAAGAACTGCAGACGCTGCTCCAGCGTATTGGCTTCGCTCAGCAGGACCTGGCGCGCGGGGATCGACGTCGGCGCGTTCGCGACGGCCTGGAAGGCATTGACGAAGCGCTGCAGCGTCGGGCTCAGGCCGTTCGCCGAGTCGCCGAACATATTATTGAGGCGTTCGGCGTTGGAGGCGTAGACGTCGAGATGCTCGAGGCTGCTGGAGCTCGTGCGCGTCTGCGCAGCGATAAAGTCATCGTAAACGCGCTGCGTGGTGCGGACGTTGGCGCCCTGCCCCACATAGCCGTTGCCGTATGCCTGCGCCGGGCGCGTGCCGATCTGGACACGCTGGCGGCTGTAGCCGTCGGTGTTGACGTTGGAAATATTATGGCTGGTCGTATCGAGCGCGCGCTGGAAAGCGAGCAGTCCGGACACGCCGGTCGAAAGAAGATCAGCCATCGTTGATTACCCTGTTCGGAGTTGACGGCCCGGCCGCAGCGAACTTGAGCGCGTCGGAGCGAGCACGGACTTCGCTGGCGACGGCAGCGATCTTCTGCGCGTAGTGCGGGTCGGTCGCGTAGCCGCCCTGCTGCAACGCTGTCGCGAATGCTTCGACGTTGTCGCCGGCACCGCGGGCACTGGCATAACGCGAGCTGTCGCGGATCAGCGCGGCGTAGTCGCGGAAACTGTCGGCCGGCGAGTCGTATGCCCGGAAGCGCTCCACCTTGCGGACGGCAACGCCGTCCTCGAACTCGAGCGTCGGCACGTTGACCGTCGCGCCCGACCACTGACTGCCGGCCTTGATGCCGAACAGGTTGAAGCTGCACTCGCCCTGCGCATTGCACGGCACCGAGCGGCCCCAGCCGGTTTCGAGCGCTGCTTGCGCGAGCAGTGCGTTGGGATCGACGCCCAATTCGCGAGCAGCCTGCTCCGCGTGCGGGCGGAGCTTGCTGATGAAGTCGTCCTTGGAAGTCGACAGCTTCTCCGCTCCTCCTGTCGCCGGGGTCGAGACAGGCTGGGCGCTCTCGGGGCTCGCGCTCGCGCCCATACCCTGCTGCAACTGTTTGACCAGCATGTCGGCGAGGCCCAGTCCCTTGCCCTTCGACAGCTGCATCGCAATCTGGTCGTCGAACATGTCCTGGTACATCTCGCCCTGGTCGCTGCCGAACAGCGAGTCCTCGCCGAAGCTCTTGTTCGCTTCGCGCATGCTCTTGAGCAGCATCTGCGTGAACAGGCTCTCGAACTGACGCGCAGCTTCCTTCAGCGCGGTCGGGGCCTGTCCTTTCGCGTCGTTCTTCAGGGCCGCGAGGCCCTGGAAGTCGGCGAAGAAGTTGATGTTGCTCGGGCCGGTCATGACTAGATGACGATGAGCTCGGCGCGCAGCGCGCCAGCTTCTTTCAGCGCTTCGAGGATCGCGACCAGGTCGCCGGGGGCTGCGCCGACCTGATTCACCGCGCGCACGATCTCGTCGAGATTGACGCCGGCGTGGAACACGAACATGCGCGCCTCGGGCTGCTCGACCTTGATGTCCGAGCGCGGAGCCACGACTGTTTCGCCTTGCGACAGCGGGTTCGGCTGGCTGACGTCGGTGCGCTCGGTGATCGTCACCGAGAGAGAACCGTGCGCGACAGCTGCCGGCGTCACGCGAACGGCGGAGCCGATCACTACGGTACCAGTGCGAGAGTTGACGATCACGCGCGCCGGCGCATCGCCCGGTTCGATCTCGATCGCTTCGAGCGTCGACAGATAGGCAATGCGCTGGCTGGAATCGGTCGGGGCCTGCACGCGCACCGACACCGCATCGATGGCGCGCGCCGTATCGGCGCCGAGCAGGTTGTTGATACCGTCGGTCAGACGTGCGGCAGTCGTGAAGTCAGGTGTGTTCAGATTCAGAACGACGTATGGTTCAGTCGCGAAGTTCGTCGCGACGGCGCGCTCGACCGAAGCGCCGTTCGGCACGCGGCCCGAGCTCGGAACGTTGAGCGCGATGCGCGAGCCATCCTTGCCCGACACACCGAAACCGCTCACGACGAGACTGCCCTGCCCGATCGCATAGACCTCGCCGTCGATGCCGCGCAGTGGCGTCATCAGAAGGCTGCCGCCGCGCAGGCTGCTGGCATTGCCGATCGAGTCGACGGTGATGTCGATCGTCTGACCCGGCTTCGAGAACGCCGGCAAGTCGGCACGCACCGTCACCGCAGCGACGTTCTTCAGCTGCGGATTGACGTTCGCAGGAATCGTGACGCCGAACTTCGCCAGCATGTTGCGAATGCTCTGGATGGTGAACGGCGCCTGGCTGGTCTGGTCACCGGTGCCGTCGAGGCCAACGACGAGGCCGTAGCCGATGAGCTGGTTGCCGCGCACGCCGGCCACAGAGGCGAGATCCTTCACGCGTTCGGCGTGAGCGCCCGCCGAGAGCAGCGTGCATGTCAGCGCGACGAAAATGTTGAGCGGCTTGTTCATTGCAGGCTCAGAACGGCAGGAACGGCAGGTTGAAGAACCGGGACAGGATGCCCGGCGAGTTCGCGTTCGCAAGCGGGCCCTTGCCGCCATACGCAATCATCGCGTCGGCGACCTTGAGCGAGGAGATCGAGTTGTCCGGTTCGATGTCGATCGGCCGCACGATGCCCTGAATGCGCACGTACTCCTGGCCCTGGTTGATCGAGATCCACTTCTGGCCGCGAACCAGCAGGTTGCCGTTCGACAGCCGCTGCGCGACCGTCACCGAGATGTCGCCTTCGAGGCGGTTGCTCTGCGAGCTGTCGCCTTCGCCGTCGAAGTCGCTGTTGTTGTCGACCTGCGTGTTGAGGATCTCGACCCCGTTCGCCGTTACCGGTCGGCCGCCGATGATCGGTCCGGGGATGTCGATGTTCGTCGACTTCTTCGTCGAGGTCGAAGAGCTCTTCGAAGCGTTGGTGCGCTCACTGAGGCGGATCGTCAGCGTGTCGCCGACGCGGCGCGCCACCGCGTTCTCGAACAACGCGACGTCGTGTCCGGCCTGATAGATGGCGCCGTTCGCCTGAGCTGCTTCGGGCAGCGGCTCGGGCCACGTGGCCGAATAATTCGGCTCGCTCGGACTCGACACGCAACCGGCAAGTGCCAGCAGACCGCTTGCAATGAAGGCGCGACGCATGGTGTTCACTTGCTTCGTCACAGCTGATTCGTGATGTATTCGAGCATCTGGTCCGTGGTCGAGATCGCCTTCGAGTTCATCTCGTAGGCGCGCTGCGTTTCGATCATGTTCACCAGCTCTTCGACGACGTTGACGTTGGAGCTTTCCAACGAGCCCTGCACCAGCAAGCCGAGGCCGTTCAAGCCGGGCGTCCCGCTCTGCGCCGGGCCGCTGGCCGCGGACTCGAGCAGCAGGTTCTCGCCGCGCGGCTGCAAGCCTGCCGGATTGATGAAGTCGAAGATTTGCAGCGAGCCGACCTGCGTCGGCGCGCTCTGGCCGGCGAGCTGCACGCTGACGACGCCATCCGCGCCGATCGTGACTGACTGTGCGCCGTCCGGAATCGTGATGCCCGGCTGCACTGTGAAGCCGCTCGCCGTGACGAGCTCGCCTTGCGCGCTGACCTGGAAACCGCCGTCACGGGTGTAGCCCATCGTGCCGTCCGGCAGCAGGATCTGAAAGAAGCCGCGACCGTTGACGGCGACGTCGAGCGAATTACCCGTCTGCGACAGGTTGCCCTGCGTGTAGTTCTTCTCGGTCGCAACGACGCGCACACCCGTGCCCAGGCTCAGGCCGGTCGGCAGCTCCGTGTCCTGCGAGGAGGCGGCGCCGACCTGACGTTGATTCTGATACAGCAGGTCCTCGAACACCGCGCGGCCTTTCTTGTAGCCGTTGGTGTTGACGTTCGCCAGGTTGTTCGACGTGACGGCCATGCGCGTCTGTTGCGCATCGAGACCGGTCTTGGCAGCCCACAAAGCAGGATTCATGACGACCTCTTACGGTTAACCTTTCAGCAGTTGCGCACTGGCGGCCGCATTCTCTTCGGCGGTGCGCATGGCTTTGACTTGCAGATCGAAGTGGCGCGACAGCTCGATCATGTTCACCATCGCATCCGCGATATTCACGTTGCTAGCCTCGAGCACGCCCGAGGTGACTCGCACGTTCGCATCCGGCGGCGCATCGGTGCCGTCGTTGACGCGAAACAGCCCGTCCTCGCCGCGGACCAGCGATTCCGCGGGTGGGTTGACGAGCTTGATGCGGCCGACTTGCGACGTCGTCTCCGGACCCTGGCCAACCGGCACGATCGAGATCGTTCCGTCGGCGGCGATCATGAGCGACGTGTGCGGCGGCACGCTGATCGGTCCGCCCTCGCCCAGCACCGTCTGTCCGGCGCCGTTGAGCAGCAGGCCGCTCGGCTCGATGCGCAGATTGCCGGCACGCGTGTAAGCCTCGCGTCCGTCCGGACCCTGCACCGCGATCCAACCGGGACCGTTGATGCCGATGTCGAGGTCGCGCCCGGTGTCGGCCAATCCTCCCTGCGAAGCATCCCAACCGACCGTCGCGTTCGTCGCGTACGCGCGCGACGCGTAACCGGAACCCGCGACCGCACGACTCTGGAACGCGCTGAGATCGGCGCGAAAGCCCGTCGTGCTCGAGTTCGCGAGGTTGTGGTTGTTGACGGTCTGTGCGCGCAGGGTTTCCTTCGCGCCCGTCATCGAGATGTAGAGGAACCGATCCACGCTTACCTGATATTGATGATCGTCTGCGTGATGGCATCCGCCGTGGAGATCATCTGCGCGTTCGCCTGGAAGTTGCGCTGCGCGGTGATCATGTTCACCAGCTGCTCGGTGATGTCGACGTTCGACGATTCGAGCGCGCCGGACTGCACCAGGCCGAAGCCGGAGTTACCAGCCTGGCCGCGCAGCGCCTGACCCGAGCCGAACGTTTCCGCCCAGTTCGTGTCGCCGAGCTGCTGCAGGCCCTGCGGGTTCGCGAAGTTCGCGAGCGCCACCTGGCCGAGCGCCAGCGAGCGGCCGTTCGTGAAGCGCGCCTGCACGACACCGGTGGAGTCGATGTCGATGCCGATCAGGCGGCCGGTCGTATAACCGTCCTGCGTGATCGCGTTGACGTTGAAGCTGCCGCCGTACTGCGTCGAGGTGCTGAAGTCGAAAGTCATGTTCATCGCCGCGGCGCCCGTCGCCGGCGTGTACGCCGGGAAGGTGATCGTGCCGCCGGCCGGTGCGGTCAGCGCGCCCGTGTTGTCGTACTGCAGTGTCTGTGGCGTACCCACTGCAGTGCCGTCCACGTACAGCTGCGTCGTCCACCGGTTCGGGATCGGCGCGGCCGGCAGCGGCGGGTCCGGCGTCTTCGAGAAATATAGAGTGGCCGTGTGAGCGGCGCCGAGCGAGTCATAAGTCGTCAACGACGTGGCACTGTTGTAGCTGTTGACGTTCGCAGGGTCGAACACCGTAACCGGCGGCGGCGAGGCATTGGCCGGCAGGTTCAGCGTAACGTCGACCGCCGTCGTCGCGGCCGGTGCGCTTTCGCTCGTGATGAGTTGGATGTCGGACAGTGCGCCGGTGTTGAACTGACCGTTGGTGCTGGGCGGATACACCTGCAGGCGCTGGTTGCGCGCGTTCACGATGAAGCCCTGCGCGTCGACCTGGAACGCGCCAGAGCGCGTGTATGCGAGCGCGCCGCTGTCGTTGAGAATGAAGAAGCCCTGCCCGCTCAGCGCGAGATCCAGGCTGTTGTCGGTGAAGTCGATGTTGCCCTGCGTGAACTGCTGCGCGATGTTGGAGACGCGCACGCCGTTGCCGATGGCGTTGCTGCTTACACCCTGCGGCGACACCGAGAACAGCTCGGCGAACTCCGCGCGCGAGCCCTTGAAGCCCGAGGTGGCGGTGTTGGCGATGTTGTTCGCGGTCACGGTCAGATCGGCCTGCGCCGCATTCAAACCGCTCAAGGCAAGACGAAAGGTCATGGAGGTCTCCGGTTACGGTTACATGACGCGGCGCACGTCGCTGAGCGCGCGTGAGCCGAGAGTGTTGGTGTTCAGGGTCAGCCCGGTCGCCGCGTCGATCGTCACGCTGTTGACGCGACTCGCGAGCAGCATTTCCAGTGAGCCGGACTTGCCGGCGACGTTGGCGACGGCTTCGATGGAGTACTCGCCGGCCGGCGCACGCGTGCCGTTGTCGGCGACGCCGTCCCACGAGAAGTCGTTCAAACCGCTGGTCGTCGGCAACTGCATGCGCCGCACGAGCGTGCCATTCGCATCGCGGATGTTGACCTGGAGCGCGGTCGT
Source organism: Steroidobacteraceae bacterium (assembly GCA_035606615.1). Classification (GTDB taxonomy): domain Bacteria; phylum Pseudomonadota; class Gammaproteobacteria; order Steroidobacterales; family Steroidobacteraceae; genus Steroidobacter. Next base: position 7,850 of record DATNFA010000063.1, on the reverse strand, counting down.
GCCGGTCGGCACATCGAGCGCGCCGTGCACTGCGCCGTCCGCGCCAAGTGCGATTTCGTCGCTCGGCACGAGCACTTCGCGGCCGACCATCGTCGCGCCGTCGAGCACCTGCGAGGAGCGCATCGCATCCGACAGCGTGCCGAACGCGGCCTGCATCTCCTGAATGCCGGACACCGTGCCGAACTGCGCGAGCTGGCCGAGGAACTGGCTCGGATCCATCGCCTTGAACGGATCCTGGTTCTTCAGCTGCGCGATCATGAGCTCGAGGAACTCGGCCTGGCCGAGCTGATCCTTCTTCTTGATCCCGCTGCCCTGCTGCGCAGCGCCTGGCGCGCCCGTGCCGTTGATGATGTCCGCGATTGACATTGCTTACTTCCGGTTACTGGCCGAGCCGCAGGGTGGCGAGCATCATTTCCTTCGCCGTGTTCATCACTTCCACGTTGTTCTGGTACGAGCGCGACGCGGAGATCATGTCGACCATCTCCTCGACCGTGTTCACGTTCGGCGCGTACACGTAGCCGTTCACGTCGGCGAGCGGATTGCCCGGCTCGTAACGCGCCGCCGGCGCAGCCTGGTTCTCGACGATGCCCTTCACGGCAACGCCGGAGCTCGCCGCGTTCGAGCCGAGGCTCGCGCGGATCGCTTCGAACAGCGGATGCTTCGCTTTGTAGACCTGGTTCGGATCGCCGCTGACGCTGTCCGCGTTGGCGAGATTGCTGGCGGTGGTGTTGAGGCGCACCGACTGCGCGCTCATGCCGGTGCCGGCGATTTCGAAGATCTTGAACGATGACATGGTGGTTACTGCCCTGTGATCGCCGTCATCAACGCCCGGAACTTCGAGCTGATGAACGACAGAGTCGCCTGGTATCGCACGGTGTTCTCGGCGAATGCCGCCTGCTCGAGCTGCCCGTCGACGGTGTTGCCGTCGAGCGCCGGCGCGAGCGGCACGCGGTACTTCAGTTCAGGAGCAGGCGTGCCGTCGGGAGCCGCGTTGCCGATGTGGCCGGCACGCGTCGTCGAGAGATGCACGCCACCGGCCGCGTTGCTCTGTCCGCTTGCAGCGGCCAATGCATTCTTGAAGTCGATGTCCCGAGCGCGATAGCCCGGCGTATCCGCATTCGCGAGATTCGCGGCCAGCACCTCGGTGCGCTGCGAGCGCAGCTTCAGCGCTGCTGCGTGCACTCCGAGATAGTTGTCGATGCTCGATGGCATGTGCCTGTCCGTCAGAAAACCGTCTGCGGCAGGACATTGCACGGGACGTGCCAGAGGGGAACGGCGGCCATCTACTGGGCCGTAGAGACAGATTGTTGTGAGAGGAGTCACGCGAGAGGCGGCAAGGGTTTGCCGCTGTGGCAATCGCGAAGATGTCAGGCTGAAGCCTGACTCTCCAGCTCTGGCCCTATATATATGTATCCGACCTCTGTGCTCCCCTTCACAGTTTGCGACTCTGTTCGCGGCGCTGGCATCTCGCTTGCTTGATCCTCAGTGCCGTCAAAGCGATGGCGTCATCGTCCCGCAGTCGTGAAGAGAATCGGTTCGCAGCTCTTTATCCTCCTCAGCGCGTTGTTCGCAACGGCCGCGTTTGCCGCGACCCAATCGCTCGACGACATCCAGTCCGCTGCAGAAACATTCGTGCGCTCGCATCTGCCTCCCAGCACTGCGAGGCAGTTCGTCACCGCATCGAAGCTCGATCCACGTCTGCGCGTCGCGGCGTGCGATCAGCCGCTGCAGGCTTTCGCACAGAACACCACGACACTCGGCGAGCGCGTGACCGTCGGCGTGCGGTGCGCGTCCGCGAATACCTGGACGCTGTACGTTCCCGTTTCAGTCGAAGTGGAGGTTCCCGTGCTCGTGTTGCGTCGGGCGCTAGCGCGCCGTGCGCGGGTTGCGCTCATGGACGTCGAACCGGAGACACGCCGCATGCCGGGCAGTGCCGCGACTTTCCTGCAGGACGTGACGAGTCTGCAGGGCCATCGATTGAAGCGCTCGCTGCCTGCGGGCACTGCCTTGACGGTCGACATGCTCGTTCCCGACGTGGTCGTTCGCCGCGGCCAGCAGGTCACGCTGATCGCCGCGACCGGGCCGGTCGAAATCCGCGCCCAGGGACATGCCCTGACCGAAGGCGGCGTGGACGATCGCATCCGGGTGCAGAACCTGAGCTCGCTCAAGGTCGTGGAAGGCGTGGTCGAAAGCGACAGCGTGGTCCGCGTCGGGCTGTGAGCCGGCCCTGCGAGAGCCATTTAACCTATTGTCATAGCGAACATTTTCGCCTCGGTGGATCCCTTAAGCGCCCATACGGCCTCGGCCGACGGTAATCCTAAAGTTCTGAGAACTACTGCCGTTACAGGCCTCGTACGGAGTCGGGCTGGAGCCTGACCCACACAGGAGATTGGGCCGTGACGAACAAGATCGGTGGCTATGGCAATCGCCCGGTGCACAACGGCACCGGCAAGTCGGTATCGCGCGAGCGCGATGCAAGCACTTCGGCGTCGCAGTCCGCCGAGGGCAGCAAGGCCACGACTCCGGTGCAGATCACGGACCAGGCACGCCAGCTGGCGGCGCTCGAGCGTGCCGTGCAGGACGCGCCGGTGGTCGACGAAGCGCGCGTCGCTGCGGTTCGGCTCGCGGTCGAGGAAGGCCGCTACGAAGTCGTGCCGGAGCGCATCGCCGACAAGCTGCTGCGCATGGAACACGAGCTGAGAGCGACGGAGAAGTAAGGAAGTGGATCCCGGAGTCTGTCGCGAGCATCTGCAGAAGCTGCTCGCCGAAGAATTCAACGCACTGACGCAGCTGGACACGCTGCTCGATCGCGAGCACGGGTTTCTCATCGCCAATGATGTCGACGGGCTGGACCGCGCGAGCGAATCGCGCCAGGCCTGCGTCGGCGAGTTGCTGCGCATCGAGGACGAGCGCCGCTCGCTGTGCCGGATGATGAACGTTCCCACCGATGCGCAGGGACTGGAGAGACTGCTGCGCTGGTGCGATCCCTCGAACACGATGCAGCGCCGCCTGGGCGAGTGCCATCAGCGTGCAGCCCGCTGCCGCGAGCTCAACGAACGCAACGGTGCGCTGGTCACGGCGCGCTTGAAGAAGGTCGAAGGGATGCTCGATGTGCTGACCGGTCGGGCGAACCAACCGAAGGTGTATGGCCGGCAGGGAATGTTCCAGCAGCCCAAGGCGAACGCGCGAGTTCTGGCAAGCGTTTAGAGCGCACCCATTCCCTTCAACGCCGACTCGATCACTTCTGCATTCTTCTTCGACGCCGGCTTCCCCTGCTCCGCGATCGCATCGGCGTGCTCGAACAGCGGCTTGAACAGCCCGAGCTTGTCCACCGGACCGAGCAGCGTCACGCTCCCGCGCTCTGCGAACACCTTGCTCCAGCGATCACGCACCTGATCCCAGAATTCTTTCGTGCGCTCGTAGTACTGATCCGCCGCAGCGAAGTCCGCATCGCGGATGCGCTCGTACCGCGCGACGCCATACTCGCGCCCGACATACGGATGCGACGGATCGGGCTCGCGTGACTGCGTCAGCACCGCCTTGAGATTGTTCTCTTCCTGCACCCAGCCGTTGCTGAGAATCGTGTGGCGATTCGTGCCTGCGAGCGCTTGATAGTCGTCGCGGACGCTCCATTCGCGCCGCGGCAGCGGTCGCGACGTCTCCTCGCTCAGCCAGCTCGAGAAACTGCCGGTGTGCGTCCACTTGCCGAGGCTCGCATAGCGCGGCGACTCGTCCACTTGATACACGGTCTGCATCCAGCGCTGCGCTGACTGCGACTGCGCCAACATGCGGCGCTCCCAGCGATCGTTGCCCTGGTATCTGACGATGTGCGTCGGCTGGTACGACCAATCCTGTCGCCAGTGCTTGGTCACCATCGGCTCGCTCAGCTTGCCGTCGGCCTGCACGACGCGCATTTCGAGAATGTGCACGAGGCTGATGGACTCGCCGTTGTCGCTGTCGACGTAAACCTTTTCCGTGCCCCACGACTGGTAGGGCGCCTTCGGTTTGTCGTCCGCGGCGAACGGCGTGACTTCCAGGAAATCGAACGTCACGCGATACGTGCCGGCCATTGCGAGAATTGCCCGGCGATCGCGCTCCAGATCGCTGATGCCCTTCTCCTGCAGCTTTTGCCAGGCTGGGGATTCGCTCTTGTCGAGCGTGACTGCAGGACCCTTGGTCGTGCCACCGCGTGGCATGAGGCCGCTGCCATCGAGCGGCCACGAGAACGTGTAGCGCGGCGGACTGGCAGGCGGCGTGTCGTTCGCGAACAGCGGCGCGCAGAGAAGGATGGCGACGAGCGCCACCACGGAGCGGATGCGATTCAAATCAGCACTCCGGAACGTTCACGGCGAGACCGCCGAGCGAGGTCTCTTTATAAGAATCGCGCATATCGGCACCGGTGCGGCGCATTGTCTCGATCACTTGATCGAGCGTCACGTGATGCGTGCCGTCGCCCATTAGTGCCAGCCGCACCGCGCCCACTGCTTTCACAGCGCCGGCCGTGTTCCGCTCGATGCACGGGATCTGCACGAGACCCCGAATGGGATCGCACGTCAGGCCAAGATTGTGCTCCATGCCGATCTCGGCAGCGTTCTCGATCTGCTCGTTCGTGCCGCCTTGCGCCGCCGCCAGCCCTGCCGCCGCAATCGAGCACGCGACGCCGATCTCGCCCTGACAGCCAACTTCCGCCGCGGAAATGCTCGCGTTGCGCTTGTACAGCGTGCCGATCGCCGCCGCCGTCAACAGGAACGTATGCCGGCCTTCCGCCGTGCCGTTGCAATAACGATCGTAGAACCGCAGCACCGCAGGGACGACGCCCGCAGCGCCATTCGTAGGCGCAGTGACAACTTTGCCGCCTGCCGCATTCTCCTCGTTGACGGCGAGCGCCCACGCGCTGATCCAGTCCATCGCGATCAGCGGATCGGCAACCTTGTTCCGTTCGCGCTCTTCGAGCGTCTCGCGCACCTTCGCCGCGCGCCGCTTGACGTTCAGACCCCCGGGCAGAATTCCTTCCTCGCGGAGCCCACGATCGATGCACGCGCTCATCGCAGCCCAGATGCGATCGAGCCCGCTGCGTACTTCCTGCTCGCTGCGCACTGCGCACTCGTTGCGCATCATGATGTCGGCGATGCGCAGCTTCTCGCGCTCGGCGATCGCGAGCAGCTCGGCGGCGTTCTCGAACGGGAACGGAACGGCAGGACCAGTAGTGAGCGTTGCCGGCGACTGCGCTTCTGCTTCCGTCACGACGAACCCGCCGCCAACGGAATAGAACGTACCCTCGTGCACCAGACCGTTCTGCGCGTCGTACGCGCGCAGCGTCAGTGCGTTCGGGTGATACGGCAGGCTTTCTTTGTAGTGCCAGTGAATATCGCGATCGATCCGGAAGTCGACGGATTGCGAGCCGGCCAGCGCCAGCTTGCCCTGTTGCCGGACGCCCTCGATGAGTTTCGCGGCGGCGTCCGGATCGACCTGCGCCGGCACCCAGCCAGCGAGACCCAGCGTCACAGCGGTATCGGTGCAGTGACCCTTACCTGTCAGCGCGAGGGAGCCGTAGAGATCGACCGTCACGCGCGCGACCTTAGCAAGCTGACCGCGTTCCTCGACTTCGCGGATGAACCGGTACGCGCCAGTCATCGGCCCCATCGTGTGGGAGCTCGACGGCCCGATACCGATCTTGAAGAGGTCGAAAACGCTGACGTTCAACTGCAGGCACTCCGTTGGGCCGGACGCGCATGATAGTCCATTCCGACCTGCAGCAAAGATTGGGCCCCCGAAGGGGCCCACAAGGTCCGACAGAAGGTCTGTCAGAGGGGGTTCAGAAGGTCCAGCTTTGGTAATCCGGGTAAGGCTGGCGCTGATCGAGGTACTTGAGGCCTTTGATGCAGCGGACGATCCACCACACTGCAATGACCAGGTACAGCAGGAAGCCGATCAGCAGGAAGATCAGCAGGCCCGCGATGATGCAGTACAGGATGCCGATCCAGAAGACGCGGATCTGCGCTTCGTAGTGCGTGCGCAGCCACTCCGGCGAGTCGTCCTTGTAGATGTACGCCATGACCACGCCGATGATGATGGTGACGCCGGTCAGCAGGCCGATCAGGTACAGGACATAGACGATCTTCGCCATGTCCGGATTGCCGGTGCGTTCTGCCGAAACTTCGTTCATTGCGGCCCCCGAGGGTGGTCGCAGCCCAGCGCTGCGTGACGATCATTGTCTGCGCTGGATCCGCGCCTAACAACTGATTTCACCGGTGATTGACCGCGGTTCACCGTTGATGAGTCACTGAGTCACACGGGGGCGACTTCGAAGCCCGTATCCACATCACGCGCCCAGGCAAGTAATCCACCTTCGAGGTGCGCGATATCTTCGACACCGGCTCGACTGGCAAGCGCGGCGGCAGTGAGGCTGCGCGCGCCGCTGCGACAAACGAACACGACGAGGCCTTTCGGCAGCGAGCCCATGCGCGAGTGCAGCTCACCCACCGGAATGTTCGTTGCCCCCGGCAGGTGCGAAGCGGAGAACTCGCGCGGCTCGCGCACGTCGACGATCGAGACTGCTGCTCCCCTCTCCTTCAATAGTGTGCGCAACTCATTGGCAGCAAGTGTGCGGATATTCTCGAGTGCCTCTGCGGTACATATCTGCGGCGCATCCTGCGGCGCTGTGATCGTCGGATGATCGCCGCACACCGCGCAGTCGGCGCGGCGCTTGAAACTGAACTCGTCGAAGCGCATCGCGAGTGCGTCGTACGTGAGCAGCCGGCCGATCAGCGGCTCGCCCGCACCGACGATCAGCTTGATGGCTTCGGTCGCCTGGATCGTGCCCATCACACCGGGCAGGACGCCGAGCACGCCGGCCTCCGCGCAATTCGGCACGAGGCCCTCGCCCGGCGGCGCGGGGAAGAGGCAGCGATAACACGGACCGCGTTCCGGCACGTATGTCATCGCCTGTCCTTCGAAGCGATGAATGGCGGCCGAGACGAGCGGCTTGCGCAGAATCACGCACGCGTCGTTCGCAAGATAACGTGTCCCGAAGCGATCAGTGCCGTCGAGCACGATGTCGTAACCTTCGAACAGCTGCAGGACGTTGTCGGCGCGCAGCTCGACCTGATGCGCGACGAGCTCGATCTGCGGATTGAGCGCAAGCAGACGATGGCGCGCTGCTGTCGCTTTGGGTGTGCCGACGCTCGCGGTGTCGTAGATGACCTGGCGCTGGAGATTCGACATGTCGACGTTGTCGCAGTCGATCACGCCGATCGTGCCGACCCCGGAGGCAGCGAGATACAGCGCCGAGGGCGAGCCGAGCCCGCCTGCGCCGATCACCAGCACGCGCGCTGCCTTGAGCTTTTCTTGTCCCGCGACGCCGATCTCCCGCAGCACGAGGTGGCGGCTGTAGCGTTCGCGGTCGGCAGGCGTGAGCATGACCCGCCGATTGTAGGCGAAAAAAAGGCGCCGCTACGTTCGCAGCGTAGCGGCGCTGTAGGTCGGGCTTCAGCCCGACATCCTCATTCTCAGAAGTCGATCGTGACCATACCGAAGATCTGTCGGCCGAGCGTGTCGTACACCTGTGGCCAGGTGTTGCCGTTGCACGGTCCGGTCGGGCAGGTCAGGTTGCCGGTCAGCGGCGGATCCTTGTCGAGCAGGTTGTTCACGCCCAGGCGGAACGTGTACTTGTCCTGGATGGTCACCGCCCCGGTCAGATCGAGATAGCTGCGGCTGCCGAGCACGGAGTCCGTCGGCCGCATGCCGGTGAACTGCCCGAGCTGCGACAGGAACGGGTTGTCGCTCACCGAGGTCTCGGCATCGCGCCCCACTTCGTCGAAGTAGCGCCAGCTCAACGTCACGTCGATGCC
>DATNFA010000062.1:0-38105 GCA_035606615.1 Steroidobacteraceae bacterium | reverse complement strand
GATGTCGATGCCGTACTGGATGGCGCGCGGCAGCGGCAGCGGCTTCTCGTTGACGATCTCGCTGCCGAGCGTGTGGCCCGGGAAGTACTCCATCGAGATCGCGTAGTTGCCGCGCATGTACAGGAAGTCGTAGATGCGGATGACGTTCTTGTGCGTGATCTTGCGCGAGTAGCGCAGCTCGTGCACGAAGCGCTTCATCATCTCTTCGTCGTTCGCCACGTTCGGGTTCAGGAACTTCAGGATCAGCCGCTCGTCGACGACGGTGTCTTCGACCAGCACGACGGTGCCGAACGCGCCCTTGCCGATCTTCTCGATGTACTTGTAGCGGCCCTCGATGATGTCGCCGTTCTTGAGCGTGGCGATGTCCATCTTGACGGCGCTCGCCGCGGTCTCTTCGGCCTTCTTCAGGACCTGGTCGACGTCGCCTTTCTCGATCAGCAGCGTGCGGGCCGGCTCGGCCATCTTCGCTGCCTTCACGTTGGCGGCCGTAGCGGCCGCTGCAGCCGCGACGGCGGTGCTCGAGTAACGGTTGTCGATTTCCTCGAGCGCGCGCACGGCCGCATGCTGGATCGTCTCGTCGGTGGAATTGGCGCCAGCGGCCTGGATGTAGCTGCGCACGCTGTCGGCGCGCTTGTCGTCCGCCAGCCGCGCGAGCGCATTGATCGCCTCGACTTTGATCTCTTTCTCGGGGCGCTCGAGCAGCCGCACCATCGGCTCGATGACGCGCACGTCGCCGAGCTTGCCGAGCGCGCGCGCGATGGTTGGCAGCGAGCGCGCGTTGTCGGAGTTGAGCAGCTCCATCAGCGTCGGCACGGCCTTCTTGCTGCCGATCTCCGCGAGCGCGTCCACGGCCCGCTCGCTCACCCACCAGTCCTTGTCCTTGGTCGCTTCGATCAGGAAGTTGACCGCACGCTCGTCCTTGGTCTGATTCAGGATCTCGATGGCCGCACGCCGCACGTCCTCGTCCTCGTCGCGGATCAGTTCGATGACGGCGTCCACGACGCGCGGGCCGCCGATCTTGCCGAGCGCGTCCGCAGCGCGCGTGCGTACCCACCAGTCGTCATCCTTGATGACCTGCAGCAGGTGCTTGATGTCGCGTGTGGTGCCGAGATGGTTCAGCACTTCGACCGCGGCACGGCGCGCGTACTCGTTTTCGTCCTTCAGGACTTCGACGAGGTACTTCATCGTGTCCGGATCCTTGGCGCGCACCACGACGTCGATGGCGCGGTTGGCCACTTCGAGGTCCGGGTCGCGCAGCAGCTGGCAGACCGGGCCTACGGCGATCGGTCCGTCCATCTTCGCGAGCGCGTTGAGCGCGGCCTGACGGATCAGCTTGTTCGGGTCCTTCAGCTGCGTCTGGATCGCCGCCGAGACCTCCGGCCGGTTGAAGCGCGACAGGATGTTGATGATGTGCATGCGCGCGATCGAGTCCTTGCCCTCGATGCGGCTGGTGAGCTCGGGAATCGACGCGGTGTCGGCGAGATCGCCGATGATCCGGAACAGCGCCGCCTTCTCGTTCGCCTCCTGGCTGTACGCGTGCTGCAGCAGGTCGCGGACCGAAAAGCGCTGCTTCTGGGCTGCGATGATCTCCAGCACGGCCGGCTTGGAGATGTCCTCGCGCCCGAGCAGCTCGATCAGCAGCGCCGGGGGGTAGTTGTGGCTGGCCGTCAGCGCCCAGCTGACGGCGGCGATCGTCCGCGGGCTGCCGTCGCTCAGACCCTGCACCAGGATCGGGAAGGTCTTGCTGTCGACGAGCTGCGTCAGGATCTCGACATACGAGCCCGCTTCCTTCTTGTCCGCGACGGCCAGCGCGTCGAGGATCTTCGGGATCGCGCCGGGGCCGATCTTCGCCAGCTTCTGGAAGGCCTGCTGCGCTTGCGGGTGCAACGGATCGCCAATTCCGCGGATCTCCGCGATCAGCCGCTCAGCTTTCAGATCCGAAAAGAAACTCATCCCGCCTACGAGGTCCGCTTTAGCGTGTGTAACTCATTATGCCACGGCTGCCGCGCTACAATCCGCGCCCCCAAGGCCAAGCCTGTCAGGACCTGTCCCTCGTTCTCATGAGTAAAACGCCTGAATCCGCACTACGCGAGGCCGTCGAGTCCTACGTCGATCCCTATCTGGGGCTGGAGCTGCGTGCAGCCGGCGCGCTGCGCGGATTCGAGCTCGACGGCGAGCGGCTCGCGATCTCGCTCACCCTGGGCTTCCCGGCTCGTCATTATCGGGACGAGCTCGCGGCTGCCATCGAGCAACGTCTGCGTCCGCTCGCCGGCGCGCGGCGCGTGACGATCGACGTCGACTGGCAGATCGCCGCGCACGGCGCCCAGCGCAATCTGCGGCCGATTCAGGGCATCCGGAACATCATCGCAGTCGCTTCCGGCAAGGGCGGGGTTGGCAAGTCGACGACTGCGGCGAACCTGGCGCTCGGGCTGGCGCACGAGGGCGCGGCGGTCGGTCTGCTGGACGCCGATATCTACGGGCCGAGCCAGCCGCTCATGATGGGACTGGCGGGGCAGAGCCCGACCAGCCCGGACCAGCGCACGATGATTGCGCCGGTGGCCTACGACGTAAAAGTCATGTCGGTGGGGTTCCTGATCGACGCCGAGCAGCCCATGGTATGGCGCGGGCCGATGGTGACGCAGGCCCTCGTGCAGCTGCTCGAAACGACGCGCTGGGGCGAGCTCGATTACCTGATCGTCGACATGCCGCCCGGCACTGGCGACACGCAGTTGACGTTGACGCAACGGGTGCCGGTGAGCGGCGCGGTCATCGTCACGACGCCGCAGGACATCGCGCTCCTCGACGCGCGCAAGGGCTTGCGCATGTTCCAGAAGGTCGAAGTGCCGGTGCTCGGCATCGTCGAGAACATGAGCACGCACGTCTGCTCGAGCTGCGGCCACGAGGAGCACATCTTCGGCGCCGGCGGCGGCCGCCGCATGGCCGAGCAATATGCCGTCGATCTTCTGGCGGAGCTGCCGCTCGACATCCGCATCCGCGAACAGGCGGACGGCGGCCGGCCGACGGTGGTCGCCGAGCCGGACAGCCCGCTCGGGCGCGCCTACATCGATCTCGCGCGCCGAACGGCGGCGCGTCTGGTGCGGATCGCGCTCGATCCTGGCGTTGCCTTTCCGTCGATCACGATGGAAGACACCTGAGCCGGCGTCGACGCGCTACCATTGCGGCCCCCAAGCCGTTCACCCGCCACTCATATCTATGACCATCAAGTCCGACCGCTGGATCCGCCGCATGGCTGCCGAGGGAATGATCGAGCCGTTCGAAGCGGGGCAGGTGCGCACGGTCGGCAACGGCAAGATCATCTCGTACGGCACCTCGAGCTACGGCTACGACGTGCGCTGCGCCAACGAGTTCAAGATCTTCACCAACATTAACTCGACGATCGTCGACCCGAAGGACTTCGACTCGAAGAATTTCGTCGACCTGCAGCAGGACGTGTGCATCATTCCGCCGAACTCGTTCGCGCTCGCCCGCACGGTCGAGTACTTCCGGATTCCGCGCAACGTGCTGACGATCTGTCTGGGCAAGTCGACGTACGCACGCTGCGGCATCATCGTCAACGTGACGCCTCTGGAGCCGGAGTGGGAAGGGCACGTGACGCTGGAGTTTTCGAACACCACTCCGCTGCCCGCGAAGATCTACGCCAACGAGGGCGTGGCGCAGATGCTGTTCCTGGAGTCCGATGAAGTCTGCGAGACCTCGTACAAGGATCGCGGCGGCAAGTACCAGGGCCAGAAAGGGGTCACGCTGCCGAAGGCGTGACGGCGCGGCGCGCCGGCTAGTGGTGCTCCAGCTTCTGCAGCACCATCACGGTCTCGACCTTGCCCTTGCGGACCTGCTCGGCGCGCACCGGCAGGAACTCCAGGCTCGGTGCCATCCAGAAGCGCGACGTGCGGCTCGAACCGCCCTCGCGCGTGCTCTCGTAGATCACAGTCTCGATCTTGCCGAGCGCGGAATCGACGGTCGCGGCTTCCTTCTTGGTGTAGACGTAGCGCTTGATGCGGTTGTCGTCGATGAGCGGGATCGTGCCGGGCTCGACCCCACGCAGCAGCGCCGTCGTCACTGCGATCGAGATCGAGGAGCGATCCTGCGTGCCGGGCTCGGGGGTCAGCTCGACCGGCTTGCCCTCGACGACGCCAGTCACGCGGTCGCGTGACCAATCGAAGTGCAGCTCGCCGTCGTCCTCGTTGCCGGACTTGCCGTCGTCGAGCCGCCACTCGATCGGCCGGGTTCCGGAGGCGTCGATCTCCATGACGCTGCGCTCCATGGCTGCCTTGCTCACGAACAGCCGCGCGAGCGTGCTCGGGCTGGCATGCGTCTCGTAGATGTAGCGATCGGTCGCGGCATCGCGTGCGAAGTCGAACGTGATCGTACCGGCGCCGATGCCGCGATAGGTGACGGCGTAGGTAGCCGAGAACGGGCGCGGCACAGCGGCCTCGGCATGCGCCGAAGGGCTCGCCAGGACTGTTGCAAGCATCAAGGTCAGCAGGCTCGCTAACGTTCGCATTCGTTCTCCAAGAAGCAGTCGGACTGGAGCCCGACCTAGACGCTAACCGCCTGCAGCCAACGCGGGTTCCCGCAGCGGCGCATCCAGCGGCCGGCCGTCGAGCCACGCGCGACCTTCCTTCAACAGCAGTCGTCCACGCGCGAACCAGTCGATGGCCTGCGGATAGATCCTGTGTTCGCCCTGCTGAACTCGGGCTGAAAGCGTTGCCTCGGTATCGCCCGGCAGCACCGGCACCTCGGCCTGCAGAACCACCGGTCCGCCGTCGAGTTGCTCGGTAACGAAGTGCACGCTGACGCCGTGCACGGCTTCACCGGCTTCGAGTGCCCGCCGGTGCGTGTTCAGGCCGGGATACTTGGGCAGGAGCGATGGATGCACGTTGAGGATGCGGTCCGCGAATGCGCCGGTGAAGTGCGGCGTGAGAATGCGCATGAAGCCGGCAAGCACGATGAGTTGCGGTTGGTACTGCGCGAGCACCTCGACCAGCGCTCGGTCGAACGATGCGCGATCGGCGAACTTGCGCGGTTCCAGAACGCACGTCGCGATGTTCATCGCTGCTGCGGTCTGCAGTCCCTCTGCCGAGGATTTGTCGCTGACGACGACACGCACCTCGACCGGCAGGCTGCCCGCGGCGGCGCGCTCCGCGATGACGCGCATGTTCGTGCCGCGGCCGGAGATCAGAATTGCGATCGGCAGCGGACTCATCCGCGGATGATGACGCCGCCGTCGCCGCGCCGGACTTCGCCGATGACGGCCGGCTGCTCACCGTGGTCGCGCAGCACCTTGAGCGCGCGCTCGCAGTGCTCGGCGGCAACGCAGACCGTCATGCCGATTCCGCAATTGAAGGTCCGGTACATCTCGTCCTGCGGGATCTTGCCCGCCCGTTGCAGCCACTCGAACACGGGCGGCTGGCTCCACGTCTGCGCGCTGAGCAGGACTTCGAGACCTTGCGGAACGACGCGCGGGATGTTCTCGGTCAGGCCGCCGCCGGTGATGTGCGCGAAGCTGTGCACAGCGACGGACTTGGCCAGCGCCAGCAGCGGCTTGACGTAGATGCGCGTCGGCATGAGCAACGCGTCGTACAACGAACCGCCTTCCAGCTTCGTCGTCGGCGTCGCCTTGGCAACCTTGAGGAGCTTGCGGATCAGCGAATAGCCGTTGGAGTGCGGGCCGGAAGAGGGCAGGCCGATGATCACGTCGCCCGGGCGCGTGCGACTGCCGTCGATGATCGCGTCTTTCTCGACGATACCGACGCAGAAGCCGGCGAGGTCGTAATCGCCGGCGGCATACATGCCCGGCATCTCGGCGGTTTCGCCGCCGATCAGCGCGGCGCCTGCCTGCACGCAGCCCTCGACGATGCCTTTGATCACCGACTCCGCCACGTCGACACTGAGCTTGCCGGTTGCGTAGTAGTCGAGGAAGAACAGCGGCTCGGCGCCCTGCACGACCACGTCGTTCACGCACATGGCGACCAGGTCGATGCCGATCGTGTCGTGGCGGCCGGTCTCGATGGCCAGCCGCAGCTTGGTGCCGACGCCGTCGGTGCCCGACACCAGCACCGGCTTGCGGTAGCGCTCCAGCGGAATCTCGAACAGCGCGCCGAAACCGCCGAGGCCGCCGAGGACCTCGGGACGCAGCGAGCGTTTGACCGCCGGTTTGATGCGTTCGACCAGCTCGTCGCCAGCTGCGATGTCGACGCCGGCGTCTTTGTAGGTAATCGAGTCGGTGGGCATGGTGACCTGAGATAGCGAGTGCGTTTTCTTCGGCAGGGGCTGCGGCGAGGCTGTGATATTTTACACGCATGGCGTTGTTCCGTTCCCTGTGTTGCAAGGTGGCGCTGCTGACGGCGCTGCTGTTCGTCGCCGCGGCTCAGGCCGTCACGGTCCCGGATCTCTACGAGACCGCGCAGCCGGTGGAGGGATCGCGCGACGCCGCCTTCGCCGATGCGTTGAAAACCGTGCTGGTGCGTGTCAGCGGGCAGCGCGACGCAGCGCTGCGCGTCGGCGAGGTCAGCGATCCGCGCAAGTACGTGCAGCGCTTCGGATTCACCGCCGACAACGTGCTCCAGGTGCTGTTCGACAGCGCCTCGGTGGATCAACTTCTGTCGAAAGCCGGTCTACCCATCTGGGGTCGCGAACGCCCGGCCACCGTCGTGATGCTCGGCGTGGAGGAGGCGAGCGGCTCCTGGCGCTGGCTCGCTGCCGACACGCCAGCGCGCGAGCGCGACGCACTCGAAAAGATCGCGCGGCAGCGTGGCCTGCCGCTGAAATGGCCGGTGATGGACGCACAGGAGCGCACCGCAGCCAGCTCGGAGTCGCCCGGTTTGATGCAGGCTGCAGCGCGCTACGAAGCGAACGCCGTGCTGGTGGGTCGGGCGCGTGGCGGCGTCGTCCAATGGACTTTGCTCTCGAACGAAGGCGCAGCCCAGGCAAGCGGTGGACTCGAAGACGGCATCCACCTGGCGGCCGACACGTTCGCGCGGGTGTTCGCAGCCTCGGGCTCTTCGCTCGGCAGCGTCATCGTGGAGGTCGCTGGCATTTCCGATCTCAATGCATATGCCACGACGCTGAATTACCTGGAAGGCATGACGCTGGTGCGCGGCGTCGCGCTCGAGCAGGTCACGGGCGAGAAGATGCGTTTCCGGCTCGCCGTGCGCGGTGACGCCGCGACTCTTCGCCGTGCGATCGCGCTGGATCGTCGACTGGTGCCGACGGATACGGCCGACGGCGCTGCGGCGGACCGGCTCGCGTTCCGCTATCAGCCCTGATCGAAGATGCGGCACATCCCCAATGCGCTCTGCTTCCTGCGCATGCTGCTGGTCGTGCCAGTGGCGTGGCTGCTGGTAACCGACAATTACCGGATCACGCTCGCGATGTTCGCGTTTGCTGCCGCAACCGACGGTCTGGACGGCTTCCTGGCGAAGCGCTTCGGCTGGACTTCGGAGCTCGGCAAGATCCTCGATCCGCTCGCCGACAAGATCCTGCTCGTGGGCGTATTCATCACGCTGGCCGCGCTCGGCGTCGTGCCGGTGTGGTTGGCGGTGACTGCGGTCGGACGGGACGTGATCATCACGGCGGGGGCGATCACCTACAAATACCTCTATAGCTATGGCGAGCTGCATGGGCGGCCGACCGCCGTCAGCAAGCTGAATACGCTGTGCCAGATCATCTACCTGCTGCTCGTCGTCGCCGCGCGCGCCTACGACTTCACGCCGAAGGTCGCGATCACCGTGCTCGGCGCGCTCGTGTTCGTCACGACGGTCGTCAGCGGCCTGGACTACGTCATCACGTACTCGCGCAGGGCAATCGACGTCAGCCGCCGGCACCGCGGCCTTGCGTAGATGGACGCGAGGCAGCTGCCGCTCGGAATCCGGCTGCGCGATACGTCGGTCTTCGCGAGCTACTTTCCGGGACGCAATCAGTCCGTGGTAGATGCGCTCGCCGCGCTCAGTGCGCGTCGAGCCGGCCCAAACGACGGGCCCACTTGCGTGTGGGTGCACGGCGCGGCTTCGGTCGGCAAGACGCACATGCTTCAGGCGATGTGTGCCAGCGCTCACGGCAACGGTGAGCCAGCGGCGTATCTGCCGCTGCGCGAAGTGGCGCAGCTGGGCGGCGAGATTCTCTCGGGTTACGGCCAGTTCGCGCTCGTGTGTCTCGACGACGGCGAAGCCGTCGCCGGCGATGCCAGTTGGGAACGCGCGTTGTTTCGGCTGCATCAGGAGCTGGACGAACAGGGCGGTCGGCTCGTGATGTCCGCCGCAGCGCCGCCGGCAGCGTTGCCGTTCAAGTTGGCTGACCTCGCCTCGCGTTTGAATGGTGGCGTGGTGCTCACGTTGCAACCGCTCGACGAGCAGGAGCAACTCGCGGCGTTGCAGTTGCGCGCGCAGCTGCGAGGCTGCGAGCTGCCGGAGGAGACAGGTCAGTTTCTATTGCGCCGGCTGCCGCGAAACATGGCCGCGCTGTGCACGTTTCTCGACGAGCTCGATACAGCATCGCTGGTCGCGCAACGGCGGCTCACGGTGCCGTTCGTCAAAGCTGTGATGAAGAGCGCGTAACGCGCAGATACGCGACCAACAGCAAGAACGTTACGAAGACGTCCAGCAGGAGCAACGTTGCCCACGTGCGCATCGCGACGTTGGCGACTGCCTCGGTGAGTCCCAGCACCATCGATGGTGCGAGCGCGAGCGTCAGCCAGGCGTACGACCGCCGATGTCCGACATAAATGAGCGGAGCACCCACCACGAACGGCAGCGCGAGAATCATCCCCACGACGATCCGCAGCGCTGATGGCGCAACCAGGACCCAGCGCACGATGAGCAGGAACAGCAGCTCCGCCGCGATCAAGGCGGCGAGTCGCAGGCGGGGCGCCGCAGAGGATTCTTGCCTGGGAGTCAGATCGTTCAAGCGCCGAGCTTGACTGCGAGCTCGGCGACACGCCGACCGAGGTGTACCGCCAGCGTTCGCTCTTCTTCGGTCAGGCGCGGCTGAGTGTCATCGCCGGCGAAGTGACTGGCACCGTATGGCGAGCCGCCTGCACGCGTCTTCGACAACGCCACATCTGTGTAAGGCAATCCGACTATGTACATGCCGTGATGGAGGAGCGGCAGCATCATCGAGAGCAGCGTCGTCTCCTGACCGCCGTGCAGTGTCTGGGTCGACGTGAACACGCCAGCCGGCTTGCCCGCCAGCGCGCCGCTGACCCACAGCGCGCTCGTCCCGTCCAGGAAAAACTTGAGAGGTGCCGCCATGTTGCCGAAGCGGGTCGGACTGCCCATCACCAGGCCAGCGCACTCGCGCAGGTCCTCGTGCGTGGCGTACGGCGGGCCCTCGGCTGGCACTGCTGGCTGCGGAGCTTCGACCACGCTCGCGACTGCAGGCACCGTGCGCAATCGGGCGCTCGCGCCCGTAACGGATTCCACTCCACGACAGACTTGTCGAGCGAGCTCGGCGGTGGCGCCTTTGCGCGAATAAAACAGCACCAATATTTCGGGCACGCGTGCAAAACCCTGGAAAGCCAGACGACGCACACGCGCACGGCGCTGCTCTTGTGGGAGTAATGCAACGCAACAGCCCTGCGCGGACCGCACGCATTGTATTCAGCCTAGTCTTGACGGTGTAGGCTTTCGGTTGCTACGGTCGATTGAAAAATCCACCATGGCCCACATCGCTCGCATCCGGGTAATTCTCGTGGCCGCGGCCTTCGCGCTCGCTGCGTGCGCCGGCGCGCCCGTTCAGGAGATGAGCAACGCCCGCCAGGCCATTCGCGCGGCGCGCGACGCCGGTGCCGAGAAAGCAGCTCCGCAGAAGCTGAATGAAGCCGAAGCTCTGTTGAATCGCGCTGAAGACAGCCTGGAACGGCGCGCTTACCGCGAAGCTCGGCGCAGCGCCATCGCGGCCCGCGACAAAGCTGCAGAAGCGCTCGGCGCGGCCCAGCCCGGCAGCAACACGGGTTGACCCTCCTTGTCGGCGATCATTGCACGGCGCTGTCACGTGTCCGGGCGCGTGCAAGGCGTTTTCTACCGCGCCTCGGCCCGTCAGCGCGCACAGGAGCTCGGTTGTCGGGGCTACGCGCGGAATCTTCCGGACGGCCGAGTCGAAGTGCTCGCAGTCGGAGATCCTGCTGCGGTCCACGCGCTCGTCGAATGGCTCCGACAAGGCCCACCGGCCGCGCATGTGACGGACGTGAAATGCGCCGAAGTGCCCCTCGCTGAGCTCGGCGAGCTGCCCAGCAGCTTCGGCACGCGATAATGACCGAGCGACGCGCGCCAGCGGGTCGCGGGAAATCCCGCGGGAAGCGTTATTGGTAGTGCCAGCGGCGCGAGAGCCGCTCGAGCACGAGATCCGCGTAATTCCTGCGCCCGACGCTGCCGTTGTAGCGCGCGAGCGCGCGCGTATAGTCGCCGCGCTCGCGGTCCAGGTAGAACTTCAGGATCGTGCAGCCCATGCGCAGGTTCTGCGGGATGCGCACCAGCTCCTGGTTCGTCATGCCGAGCTGGCGCGGCCAGAACGGCATCACCTGCATCAGCCCGACCGCGCCGGCACTGGAAACCGCCCAGCGATCGAAGCGGCTTTCCACGTCGATCACCGCCATCACCAGCCCCGGCGGCAGCTGCAGCCGCCGTGCCTCGCAGTGCACGTGATGCAGCAGTTCCTGGCGCTCTTTGGGATCTTTCAGCAGCGGCTTCAGCTTCGGCTCCATCGCCGCGAACCATACCTGTTCGTCGAACTTGTCCTCGAAACAGGCACCCGCCGCGAGTGCCTGCTCGAGCAGCGCGCCGAGCTGCGGATCCTGCTGGCGGTCTGCTAAAGCAGGCCCGGCCGCGATCAGCGAGAGCAGGAACAAAGCTGCACGGGGGGCTTTCAACTTGGCTGCGAACCCGATCTGCCGCGTCTGTTGTGCGGGCTGCGCGTCGCACAATATCATGTGTCCAACTCCTCGCACCCATCCCATGAGCGCCGAGAACTACGAAACCGGCGATGTACCGCCCGCGAAGAATCCCGCCCGCGGCGTGTATTGGCTCCCGAACGTGTTCACCACCGGCACGCTCTTCGGCGGCTTTTACGCGATCGTCGCGGCCATCAACGGCGACTTCTCGCGCGCCGGCATCGCGATCTTCGTCGCCATGCTGTTCGACGGCCTGGACGGGCGCGTCGCGCGCTGGACCCACA
The DNA here is from genome assembly GCA_035606615.1 of Steroidobacteraceae bacterium. GTDB lineage: Bacteria > Pseudomonadota > Gammaproteobacteria > Steroidobacterales > Steroidobacteraceae > Steroidobacter. The sequence continues at coordinate 26,918 of DATNFA010000062.1, read as the reverse complement.
CGCAGAGCGATTTCGGCAAGGAGTACGACAGCCTGTGCGACATGGTCGCCTTCGGCGTCGCGCCGGCGATCGTCGTCTACCAGTGGGGCATCGAGCGCATCGCGGATTACGGCAAGTTCTGGGGGCGGTTCGGCTGGCTCGCCGCGTTCTTCTTCGCGGTCGCCGCGGCGCTGCGCCTGGCCCGCTTCAATGCACGCGCGGCCAGCGCCGACAAGCGTTACTTCGAGGGCCTGCCGAGCCCGTCGGCGGCCGCGGCAGTCGCGAGCTTCGTATGGCTCGCGAGCGAGCTCGATCTCGGAGTCGAACGCACCACCGGCGGGCTCGCGGCCCTCGTGCTCGCTTTCGGCATCACCATCTGCATCGGCGCGCTGATGGTCAGCCGCTTTTCGTACTGGAGCGGCAAAGAGCTCAACGTGCGCGGGCGGATTCCCTGGGTGTACGCCCTGCTGATCCCGCTGCTCTACATCATAGTGTCGCTCGCGCCGGCCTCGCTGTTCGCGCTGTTCGGCACGTATGCGTTGTCGGCGCCGCTGTTCTGGCTGTGGCGCAAGGTGTTCAAGAAGAAGCGGGTAGCGGATAGCGGATAGCGGATGGCCAGACTGGATTCCCGTCGCGTGGCGTATCTGAAAGCGCTCGACATCGATGTCTGGGAGCGGCGCGACCTTGCGCCCGCCGCAGCCGTCGCGGTCCCGGTCGCTGACGGCGGCCCGCAATCCGGCTGGGACGAACTGGAGCGCGCAGTGAAGAGTTGCACGCTCTGCCCGCTGCACAAGACGCGGACGCAGGCCGTGTTCGGCGTCGGCAATCGCAACGCGCAGTGGATGGTGATCGGAGAAGCGCCGGGCGCCGACGAAGACCGCCAGGGCGAGCCGTTCGTCGGACGCGCGGGCCAGCTCCTCAACTCCATGCTCAAGGCGATCGGCCTGAAGCGCGAGCAGGTGTTCATCGCCAACATCCTCAAGTCGCGCCCGCCGAACAACCGCGATCCGCGCCCCGAGGAAGTGCAGGCCTGCATCCCGTACCTGTTCCGCCAGATCGAGCTGGTCAATCCGCAGCTGATCCTGTGTGTCGGGCGCATCGCCGCACAAACCCTGCTGGAGACCGACACGTCGATCGGTAAACTGCGCGGCCAGCTGCATCGCATTGCCGGGAACCGTCCGATGGTCGTCACCTATCATCCCGCCTATCTGCTGCGCAGTCCGGGCGAGAAGCGCAAGTCATGGGCGGACCTGCTGCTGGCGCTGCGTACGTTCGAGCAGCTGGCCCGTGGAGCGTCGCCGTGAGCGCCGAGATCGATCGCTCCAGGCTGTTCGACTCCGTGCGCTTCAGACCGATGGCGCTCAGCGACGTGCCCGCAGTCGTTGCGGTGGAGCGCGCCTCGTATGTCTTTCCGTGGAGCGAGGGCGTGTTCCGCGACTGCATCCGCGTCGGCTACCTGTGCCGCGTCGTCGAATTCGGCGGCGAGGTTGCGGGCTATGGGATCATGTCGTACGGCGCGGGCGAAGCGCACATCCTCAACATCTGCATCCGCAGCGACCTGCGCAGCGCCGGCGTCGGTCGTCGTCTGATGGATTTTCTGCTGGAACGGGCGCGTGCCGCGGACATGCGCGACGTCTTCCTCGAAGTGCGTCCGTCGAATCCCACCGCGATTCGTCTCTACGAATCGCTCGGCTTCGCGCGCGTCGGCGTGCGCAAGGCCTACTACCAAGCGAGCGGCGGCCGCGAAGACGCGTGGGTGTATCGTCTCGCGCTCAGCCCCGCCTGATCGGTTCCCAAGGTAGAATTCGCGCCGTTCGTGTGCGCCCCCTGCGCGCACCTGTGAGGATTGCCACCCCGTGTCGAGTGCTCCGCCCGTCAATCAGAAGCTGGACGCCGAAATCGAGCGCCGCCGCACCTTCGCGATCATTTCCCATCCGGACGCCGGCAAGACCACGCTGACCGAGAAGCTGCTGCTGTTCGGCGGCGCGATCCAGCTCGCCGGCACCGTCAAGGGCCGCAAGGCGGCACGTCACGCGACCTCCGACTGGATGGCGCTCGAACAGCAGCGCGGCATCTCCGTGACCTCGTCGGTGATGCAGTTCCCGTACGACGGCCGCATGGTCAACCTGCTCGACACGCCGGGCCACGAAGATTTCTCCGAAGACACCTATCGCACGCTGACCGCGGTGGACTCGGCGCTGATGGTCATCGACTGCGCCAAGGGCGTCGAGGAGCGCACGATCAAGCTGATGGAAGTCTGCCGGCTGCGCGACACGCCGATCATGACTTTCATCAACAAGCTCGATCGCGACGGCCGCGAGCCGATGGAGCTGCTGGACGAGATCGAGCGCGTGCTCAAGATCGCCTGCGCGCCGGTGACCTGGCCGATCGGCATGGGCCGCGAGCTCAAGGGCATCTATCACTTGCTGGAAGATCGCATCTACATCTACCAGGCGGCAGAGAAAGGCCGCGCCGGTACGCATGCGACGATCGACGGCCTGGCGAGCGCGGCGGCACAGGAGTTTCTCGGCGATCGGGCGCAAGCATTCCACGACGAGGTCGAGCTGGTGCGCGGCGCCGCGCCGCAGTTCTCGACCGCCGAGTATCTGGCGGGCCGGCAGACGCCGGTTTTCTTCGGTTCGGCGATCAACAATTTCGGCGTGACCGAGCTGCTGTCCGCCTTCGTGCGGCACGCGCCGGGGCCGCTGGCGCGCGAGACCACCGGGCGCTTCGTCGAGCCGCTGGAGGAGAAGCTGACCGGCTTCGTGTTCAAGATCCAGGCGAACATGGACCCGGGACATCGCGACCGCATCGCCTTCATGCGCATCTGTTCCGGCCGTTACGCGAAGGGCATGCGGCTGTTCCACGTGCGTCTCGGCAAGGAAATGCGCATCAACGACGCCTTGACGTTCCTGGCCGCCGATCGCCAGCACACCGACGAAGCGTTCGCCGGCGACATCCTCGGCCTGCACAATCACGGCACGATCAACATCGGCGACACCTTCACCGAGGGCGAGTCGCTGATGTTCACCGGCATTCCGAACTTCGCGCCGGAGATGTTCCGCAGGGTCGTGCTGCGCGATCCGCTGCGCATGAAGGCGCTGCAGAAAGGTCTCGATCAGCTGTGCGAGGAGGGCGCCACGCAGGTGTTCCGGCCGCTGCGTAACAACGACCTGATTCTCGGCGCCGTCGGCCAGTTGCAGTTCGACGTCGTCGCGTTCCGTTTGCAGGACGAATACGGCGTGCAGGCCAGCTTCGACAACGTCAACGTGTTCACCGCGCGCTGGATCTACGGCCAGAAAGAGCATCTGAATGCCAAGAAGCTCGAGGAGTTTCGCGTCAAGGCGTACGACAACCTCGCGCTCGATCATTCCGGCGCGCTGGTGTATCTCGCGCCGACCCGCGTCAACCTGCAGCTCACGCTCGAGCGTTGGCCGGATATCGAGTTCCGCGAAACCCGCGAGCACCTGGCCGCCGCGGCCTGAAGCGCCTGGTCGAGTCCTGGCTCAACGGCACGAGGCGGACTCGCGCCGGTAATAGCGGTATTTGCCGGACGTCTCGCGCGGCACGAGCGCGACGCGCTGGATGGTTACCTGGCAGCGCTCGCCAAAGGTCGCTTGCACGATGCCGCGCAGCTGCGCCGCAAGTGCCTCGTCGAATCCGCTGCTGCTTTCTACGAGTACTTTCCATTCAGTGGTGCCGCGCTGCTCGAACAGCACCTGGCCGACGCTGCCAAGGGGCGCTTGGGACAGGAACAGCTGCAAGCGGCGGCCGAGCTCGGAGCCATGAACCAGGCGTCCGTCGGCCGTGGCGAACATGTCGGCGGCGCGGCCCACCAGTTCCGCGAGCACCGGGTGCGGCAATCCGCACGGACACGGATCAGGGGAGATTCGACCCCGATCGCCGATCCGGCAGCGAACCAGCGGCATGGCGCGATTGAACAGCGACGTGACGACGATGTCGCCGAACTCGCCGAGCGGCGCCGGCCGGTCGCCGTCGAAGATCTCGAGGCGCACGTGGTCCGCCATGATGTGCCGCGAGCCGTACGGACACTCGTGCGCGATCGGTCCCATCTCGGTCGAGCCGTACGATTCGAACACGCGCGCACCGAGGTGACGCGCGATCTCTTCGCGCTGGAAGTCGTAGACCTGCTCGCCGCCGAGCTTCACGAACGGCACCAGTTGTGCAGGCCGGTCCGGATGATGAGCGCGGATGTGCCGCGCGAGCTGCGCGATTGCCGACGGCAATCCCATGCACAGCATGGGGTGCCTGCGCAGCAGGTAGCTCGCGGCGCGCTCGAGCTGCTTGAACGTGAGATTCTTCGTCGTGCACACGCGGCAATTGCGCACCCAGTCGAGCAGCGGATGTCCCCCGCCCCACAGCAGGAGCGTGCGGCTGCCGGGGGGAATGCCGAACCAGTACATCGAGCGGTATTCCTGCGCCCAGCTCCAGCCGCCTGCCGCGGGATTGTAGGCAACGCGCACTATCTCGCCGGTGGATCCGGAGCTGCGGCGCGAGAAGACTCCGCTGTTGATCCGGCGAGCGAGCAATGCGCGGCGTTGGGTCATCAGCAGCTTGCGGTCGAGAACCGGCCACGCATCGAGATCTTCCGCATTGGCGCTCGACAACGCGTGGCCCCATTGCCCGCTGGAGTACAGCGGCACGCGTCGGAATGCGAAGCGCAAGGCGTTGCGCAGCAGTTCGTCGGTCAGCGCTTCGAACTGCTCCCTATCGAGTCGTTCCCAGCGCTGCAGCTTCTGCACGAAAGGTCCGACGTGACGCCCGCGCAGACTCTGCAGCGAGTAGTACATCGCCTTGTGAAACCGCTGCTCCAGCGCGTGCGGTACCGGCACCGGGCCGTGGGCCGGGCGCGAGCTCCGAGATTCGCTCGATCCTATCGTCAGAGTCTGCATGGTCGTTCGCTCTGTTGCTGTCGTCGGCACAGGAAATACAGGTACACGGCGAACCGTCGCGGGAGTGCAGCGTGCGCCTCGGCCCAACGCCAGGCGCCGGTCGGCAGGATTCGCAGCAGCGCCTTGTCGTAGGATCCGACGCCGTACCATTCGACGACCTCCAGACCATGACGAGCTGCCAGGCCGACGCTCTCCGCGATCGACATCGAGGAAAACTGCTCGCGCGTGAGCTTCGCCTTGGCCGCAACGACCGCGCGGGTGCTGAAGCGGTTGCCATGCACGTTGAACAGCAGCCGCGAGTCGTTGTCCCGGAGGGCTGAAGCGAGGAAGCCCATCGCGGCGTCGCGCAGCGACGGCTGTGCGTTGAGAAAGAACCGGAAGGCGCTGATGAAATCGAAGCGCCGGCCTCCCAGCACACCGGGATCGCGGGTCGGATCGCCTTCGACGAGCCTCGCAGTTCGTACGCGCTCGCGAGCGACTCCCAGCATCGTGGCGGAGATGTCGAGACCTACGGACGTTGCGAAGCTCCGCTCGAGATGCGAGAGCACGCGCCCCGTGCCGCATGCGAAATCCAGGTACCGCTGCCGGCGCGGCACGTGCTCCAGCACGATGCGATCCAACAGGCGCTGCTCGCTCTCCCAGATCGCGGCGTCGAACGAGCCGGGCGCGAACAGCTTCGCGTCGTAGTCCTTGGCCCAGGACTCCGGCCCCATATGCGTCGTTCTGTAGTCCTGGTAATGCATCGTGCTCACGGCGCCAGGTCGTCGGTACGAAACAGGCGAGTGCGACGCAAGTAGCGTCCGCTGAACGTCGCACCGAGATAGGTGTTCTCCAGCAGCTCCGTGATGGTGCTCGCGAGCATGCGCTGGTCGTATTGCGCAGGCGCGGCGCAGAAGTAACCGGCGATGAACGCACGCGCCAGTTCGCGCAGCTGCGGCCGAAATGCGAGATGCAGCCGCTGCGGCGGATACTTGGCGCGCACGAAGAGCACGAGCGTGCCGATGTCCCAGTACGGATTCGCCTGGTTGTAGCAGCGGAAGCGGGCATACTCGGGCGGCGTGAAGTCGACGAAGGCGACGCGCTTGGCGCTGCGCTTCACCAGGATATTGTCGAAATCGAAGTCGCCGTGGATGCGATGCGTGTGGCGATGAAATTCCTCCAGCGCCGCGCCGATCGTCCAGAACGTGCGGCGCAGCTCTGGCGGCGACAGTCCGGCAAACGTGCGATGCCGGATGACGGTCTGTAGCGGATTCCAGTCGGTAAGAAATTCGTAGTCGATTCTTAGAGCGCCATAGTCTGCATGCAGAACACGCGGTACTCGCAGCCAGGACGATCGCTGCGCGGCGACCCAGGCTCGCAACGAATTGCGCAGCGTCGCGCGAAAAAGCCATTCAGCGACAAAGAGTTTGCTGAAGCAGCGTTCGCTCGGATTCGATGGCGTGATCGCCGTGCCGGGCTGCGGCAACTCGGCCAGCGGAGGCAGCGCGCTCTCCCCGATCTTGCTGTCCGTCCGGCTTGTCATTTGCGTGTTCGTCCGGCGTCAACGCCTTGCGCGCGGGATGCCAACGCCGCGCAGATTACATTTACGTAATGAATACGTAATGAACCCTGTAACAAAGGAGTTCCGGCGCACCGGCGCACGGGCCAGCTTAGGGGGGCTGCTGGGACGCGAGTGGCGCGCTCCAGGCAAGCGCGATTGCGCCGGGCAGCAGAGAGATGAGGAACAGGACGAACAGGGCCATGAACAAAATCAGCGCCGCAGAGTAGTCGTACCCGAGGGCGACGAGCAGCGCGGCCGCGCTGCCTTCGCGCAGTCCGAGCCCCGCGTACGTCAGCGGCAGACGCTGAATCAGCACGGCGACGGGCGCGACCGCGAGGCAGACCATCCACGGCAAGGGCGCGCCAAGTGCATGCGACACGACCCATAACGTGAACACCGGCGCTGTCTGCTCGATCACTGACAGTCCGAGGTTGATCGCGAGAGTCTGACGCCGCGCCGAGTACGCGCGCGCCGCGTCTGCATATTTCGCGAACCGTCCACTTGCGAAGGCCGAAGGCAGCTTGCCGCGACTCAGGCGGCGGGCAAGGGTCGGGTGCAAAATCAGTGCAGCGAGCACAGCGGCAGCGATCCCGGCAACTACGGCCGAGAGCACGGAAAATTTCTGCAAGGGCGGTTGCGGCGCGAGCTGCGCGAGTACTGCGAGGCCCACGACGATGAGCACGAACGTCGCAACGATGCCGTTGAGACGTTCCATCACGATCGAGGCGAGCGTAACGTGCGCATCAAAGCCGCGATTTCGCACGCGCAGGAAGCGAACGATGTCCGGCCCGAGCCCGCCGAGCGGCAGCGCGAAACCGATGAATGTCGATTCGTAATAGATGCGGATGGCATGCCAGTGCGTTAGCCGCGCGTCGAGCACACGCAGCAGCTGATGCCACTTCAGCGCCATTAGCAGCCGGTCGGCCGTCTGGATCGCAATCACAGCCACCAGCAGCAGCGGCTGGGCTCCTCTCAGTAGCGTCAGGCTGCGCTGCCAGTCGAGTCGCGAGATCAGAAAAGCGAGCAGCGCAAGGCTCGCAGCGAGTTGCAGGGCCACGCGCAGCCGGGGTTCGATCCGCGGCAGCACTTTCACGCCGCCCCCCAATGCTCGCCGGCGACGTGCGGGGCGACTATCATCGGCGGCGCGCGTACCTTCCACACATCGGTCTGATTCTAACGTAGGCCATGAAATCGCCGTTCTTCGACAGAAAAGTGTTTGCCTGGGCCCTGTATGACTGGGCGAACTCGGCATTCGCGACGACGGTGATGGTTGCGTTCTTCCCGGTGTTCTTCAAGCAGACACTGGCTGCGGGCATGACGCCGGTGGACAGCTCGATCTGGCTCAGCAACGCGAACGGCATTTCGAGCCTGATCCTCGCCTTGACGGCGCCATGGCTCGGGGCGCTCGCCGACAAGGGCAGTGCGCACATCCGGATGCTTGCGATCTTCACCGCGATCGGCGTCTTGCCGACTGCACTGCTGGCATTTGTGAGCACGGCCGACGCGCTCACGGGCTTGACGCTGTTCGTGATCGCGTCAATCGGTTTCTGGGGCGGGCTCATCTTCTACGACTCGCTGTTGATCCGGGTCGCGCCGGCGGGCCGTGTCGATTCGGTGTCGGGCTTCGGCTATTCGCTCGGCTACCTCGGCGGCGGCCTGCTGCTGGTCGTCAACGTCGTGATGTACCAGAAGCCGCAGTGGTTCGGGCTCGCGAACGGCGAGTCGGCGATCCGCGCCTCGTTCGTGACGGTCGCGGCGTGGTGGTTGGTGTTCGCAATTCCGTTGCTGCGCCAGCGCGGCACGTTTGCCACCGGGCCGTCGATCGGGCTGGTGCGAGCCGCGCGCGAAGGGTTCGCTGAGCTGCTGCGCACGTTCCGCGAAGTACGCAGGTTCCGCCCGGTGATCCTGTTCCTGCTCGCCTACTGGATGTACATCGATGGCGTCAACACGATCATGAAGATGGCCGTCGACTACGGCCTGGCGCTCGGCTTCCCCGCGAGCAGCCTGATCACCAGCATCCTGATGATCCAGTTCATCGGCTTCCCGATGACGCTGCTGTTCGGCTGGTTCGGCGATCGCATCAGCCCGCTGCTCGGAATCTTCGTCGCGATCGTCGTGTACACCGCGGTGACGTTCTACGCGGTGCAGATGACCAACGTCACCGAGTTTTACGTGATGGGAGCCGCAATCGGCTGCGTGCAGGGCGCAATCCAGGCGATGAGCCGCTCTTACTACAGCCGCCTGATCCCGGCGGACCGCGCCAGCGAGTTCTTCGGCTTCTACAACATGATGGGCAAGTTTGCCTCGGTGCTCGGGCCGTTCCTGATGGCAGCGACGGCGGCGATCACCGGCAACAATCGCAGCGCCATTCTGTCGGTCGCCATTCTCTTCGTCGGCGGCGCAATCATGCTCGTGGTCCAGGGACGTAGCACGCGCACTGCGCCAGTGGCCGCACAGGAACCTGCTTAGCAACGCGGACGTTGCCTCTACTGCTCGCCAGTGGAGGCCGCGATGCCGAGCAAGACGCCGGAGCCTGTCGTGCCCGAGGTCCGCAAGGGCCAGGGCGACATGCACATTTCAGCAGACGTGTTTCGCGAGCGATTGCGCGAGCGCTTCCACGATCCCGCGTTCGAGCGCACCAGCGCAGAGATCGACAAGATCATCGACATCGCGTGGCGCGCGTACCAAGAGTCCCACAAGAGCCCACGCACGCGTGCGGCGGGCGAACGCTTCGCCGACCCTGAAATGCAGTTGTCGGTGCAATGGCTCGCGACACGAGATGCGATCGCAGCGGCACAGCGCGAGCATGACGATCCGCAGGCAAAGTCGCGCGTGCTAGTGATCTGCGGCGCGGCGCGCAACGATCAGACGTGTCCGGGGGAAATGTCCAAGACGTATCGATTGTGCTCCACCGCGCGTGGCGTGCTGTCGAGCGCCGGCGATTTCGAGGTGGACTTTCTCGACCTCAGCCGGCTCACCGCCGAGTACGGCCGCATCATCTACCCGTGCAAGGCGTGCGTATCGACTGCGATGCCGCTGTGTCACTGGCCGTGCTCGTGCTATCCGAATCACGGGCTCGGCCAGGTGCAGGACTGGATGGGCGAGATCTATCCCCGGTGGGTGGCCGCTCACGCTGTGATGATCGTCACGCCGGTTTACTGGTATCAGGCACCGAGCACGCTGAAGCTGATGATCGACCGGCTGGTGTGCGCCGACGGCGGCAATCCCGATCCGACTTCGACCGCGGGCAAGGATCCGGCGAAAGCCAAGGAGCTGGAGCTGCGCGGTTGGTCTTATCCGCGGCATCTGGCGGGCCGCGCTTACTCAGTTGTCGTGCACGGCGATGCAGCCGGTGCGGAGACGCTGCGGCGCTCGCTCAGCGATTGGCTCGCGGACATGGAGCTCGTCTCAGCCGGGCAGGTCGCGAATTTCGATCGCTACGTCGGCTATTACGAGCCGTATGCAACGAGCCACGATGCGCTCGACCAGGATGCTGCGATCCACGAGGAAGTGCGCAACGCGGCGCGCGCGTTGATGGGCAAGGTGCGCGAGCTGCGCGGCGCGAAACACTTCGACGCGAACGCCCTCGAAAGTCCTCGCCCAAAGTAGGTTAGCGCCCTGTAGGTCGGGCTTTAGCCCGACTCTCACCTACCACCGCGCCGGATCGACTCGGTAATACCGCCGCAGTTGCTCGTACAACCCTGCGTGCTGCAGCTCCAGCTCGCGCGGCTTCTCGAAGAACGCTTCCGTGACCACCGCGAAGAATTCCGCCGGCGCGCTCGCCGCGTACGGATCGAGAAACGTCGGCTGTCCGGTACCGAGCGCGACTCGCAATCGATCGAACTCCTCCCAGAACACTTGCGACCATTCGCGGTAGGCGCGCGCGCTGCCGAGGCCCGGTGCCCCGTCCATCGTCTCGTCCTCCATGTCGAGGTAGTGCGCGAACTCGTGCAGCACCACGTTGTGACCGGTCGTCAGACCGTCTTCGATGTCCTGCCACGACACGATGATCCGGCGCGAGTCCCACGCCTGGCCCGACAGCACGCGCTGCCCTTCGCTGACCACGCCGTGGCCGTCGCGATGCGTGTGCGGCACGATGAACGGCGTCGGATATACCAGGATCGAGAACAGGTCGTCGTAGAAGTGCGAGCGCGGCACGTCAGGCCGGTTGACGACGAGCAGGCAGGCGTAGGCTGCGATCACCACGCGCATCTCTTCCGTAACCGACAGACCGTTGCAGCCGACGAAGCTCTTTTCGCCGACGAAGATCTGGATCAGCGCATGCAGGCGCGGACGCAGCTCGGGCGGGACCCGCGCGTAGATCGAGGTGCGGGCGCGCAGCCAGTCCTGCCAGTGCGGCGGAAATGCCTGGCCGCCCAGCGCCGCGCGGCGCCGGCGGCGCCACCAGGCTTCGCCGGCGACGAACCACGCGGCGATGCCGACCGCGATCGCGACTAGAAAGAGCAGCAGCAGCACGCGAGGTTCTTCTGTCGGCCAGTGTTAACGACGGGATGCGGGCGCGGCGTCAGACTTTCAACTGGTTCACGATGAATTTCAGCCGGCTCAGCTCGGAACGATTCAGCTGCGGGCCCCACGAGCGGGGACCGTAGCGGAGGGCGACATAAAGGTTGCGCGCTTCCGCCAGTTGCTGGGCGAGCTCGGGCCGTGCCTGCAAGACGCGCGCGACGTAGTCACTCGGCCCTTCGTGTGCCGCGCGCGGCAGACCATGACGCGCGAGCTTGCGACACAGTTGCTCGTAGATCTGCGCGAGCGGATCCGGCGGGCGCGGCCGGAAGCGCCATGACAGGTATGCCGACATGATCGCGAAGAAGGCTATCAGCGTCAGCACCAGCCCGATGCCGAGCTCCTCCCAGTCGGCGTCGCCGATGTTCAAACGTTCGAGCAGCCAGCGCTGCTGCGTTTCGCCGAACGCGACCACCTCGCTGTTCCAGAACGTGTTGGCGGCATCCCAGGCGAGGCGCAACTGCGAAAGCAGCGCGTTCCGCCGCAGGAAGTCGCCGGGCAACGATTCGCCGCTTTCGGTCAGCGCGGCCTCGATCCCCCGTTCGATGCGCTCGGGCGCTATCGCTGCGGTTGGATCGACTCGCACCCAGCCGCGGTCCTCCAGCCAGACCTCCGACCACGCATGGGCATCCGACTGGCGGATCAGCAAGTAGCCGCTCATCGGGTTGTACTCGCCGCCTTGATAGCCGGTGACCACGCGCGCGGGGATGCCAGCGGCACGCGCCAGCATCGTGAAGGCCGAGGCGAAGTGCTCGCAAAAACCGCGGCGCGTGTTGAAAAGGAAGTCGTCCACCGAGTCGCGCTCGAGGCGCGGCGGCTCGAGCGTGTAGAAGAATTCCTCGTCGCGAAACTTGGCGAGCACGGCTGCGATGAAGGCTGCGTCGCTCCCGGCGCGCTCGCGCATCTCGCGCGCGAGCGCGATCGAGCGTGCGTTGCGACCGCCGGGCAGTGCCAGGTCTGCGACACGCATGGCCCGCGGCAACGGACCGCTCACCGCATACGTCGTCGCCGACTCGAGACGGAAGGAGCTCAACGTGGCGATCGACGCCTCCGACCACAGTTGCAAGTCGGAACTGCGCATCACCCGCCCGGTCGGCCAGCGCGTCGCGACTTCGAGCGCAAAGATCCAGCGTCGCTGATGCGGCTCGAGCATCACTTCGTATTGGTAGGTCGGGCCGGTGGCCGTGACTCCCTGCGATATGAACGGGTCGCGCCGCCGGCGCCATGTCCGGCCGTCGAAGTCGTGCAATACGGGCCCGCGCCAATAGCGCTCGCGGGCCGGCGGCAGCGTGCCGGCAAACTTCGCGCGGAAAGCGAGCTGGCTGGAAAGACTGAGCTCGGAAACGTTACCCGGCGACATCTCGTCCGACAGGCCGGTGGTCGCGGCGCCGCGCGACGGCACCACCGCCCAGAACTGGCCCGGCAGGCGCGGAAACAGCAGGAACAGCAGAATTGCGAGCGGCACGGCTTGCACGAACATCTTGCCGGTGATGCCGACGGCTTCGCGCACCGACATCGACATTGTCGTCTGATGGATGCGCATCAGCGTGACAGTCAGCAGCCACGCGGTGACGAGCATGTACGGCAAGCGCAGCAGGCTTTGGTTGTAGAGGAACGCCGCGAACAGCGCGAAGTAGGACAGAAAGACGATCACTGTGAGATCGCGCAGCGTGCGCGTCTCGAGCAGCTTCATCCCTGCCATCAGGACCAGCAGCGCCGTCCCCGCATCGATGCCATTCAGTGTTCGATAGTCGAGCAGCACGGCCAACAGTGCGACGAACGCGAGCACGCCGCGCAGCCACTTCGGCGGCAGCTCCCAGCGCTTCACTTCGATCGCAACTCGCAGCGCTGCAGCGCCGGCCGCAAGCAGCAGGACCCAGGCCTGGATGTGACTGGCGTGCGGTAGTACCGAGAGCGCGAGCGCGCCGATCACCCAGACGAGACGCTGGAGCGCCGGTGGCCAGTGGGCTGCCGCTCTCCAATTCAGAGCGCTGACTTCAGCCATGGGCAGTTTGCTCATCGAACAGCGCCAGCGCAGTCAGGCAACGCTGTCGATGTCCCGGCCCGACGTTCGGAGCAATCTCCTGTCCAGGCAACCGCAGGCCAAAGGCGCGGCCGGCGGCGTGTGCATCTTCGATCCAGCGACACAATTGCGACAGCCGCGCTTCAGTGCCGAGCCCGCTCAAAGCGTCCCAATCGAAAGAATGCGAAGTTACGGCAGTGCCTGCGTACTGCTTCACCTGCAGGCCTTGCTCGCGTGCGTACGCCTTCCAGGCGATGCGTCGCGGCGAATCGCCCGCGTGAAATGCACGCAGGCCGGCGAAGTCTTCGTCGCCGCGGGTCGTGTCCTGCGCGCCGCCGGTGTCGGTTTCGAGCGGCGGCGGCGCCAGGCCGCGCGGGCCCGGCTTCGGATACACCACGCAGCGGATGTCCATGTTCAGGTAGGCCCACGCGCGGTACATGCCGAACGGATGCCGCGTCGTGATCTCGAACGAATCGAGCCGCAGCAAGCCGCGTTGCGGCGCGGGCACTTCGAGATCCAACACGACGCGCGCGCCAGGCTCTACCCGCACCGGCTCTGCGATGCCGTGCTCGTTGGCGATCGTCAGTTCGTAGCGCGCGACCTTGGCGTCGTTTTCCAGGGCGATACGGAAGCGCGCAGTCTGCCCTGCGAACACCGGCTCGCTCGCGGCCGAGCGGATGTGTACGCCGGCCAGATTGCGATGAGCGTAGTGCATCGCTGTGAGCGACAAGGCCCCGAGCATGAAGGTGAGGCCGAGCGCGAGATTGTTGGCGTAGTTCATCGCCCCGAGGAACATCGCGAACAGCATCAACGCGAAGGCGATGCCGAGCGAGCTCGGCACGATGTAGATGCGTCGGCCGGAGAGCAGCAGCGGATCGGGATCGATGCCGTGCCGCTTGCGCGCCCAGGTGCGGGTCCGACGGCGCAAGGCGGCGAGGGCGCGCGCGAGCATTTCAGGGAACCGCGACGGCCCTCAGCACGAGCTCGCCGATTTCGGCGGGCTTCACGTCGTCGTTGCGCGGCTTGAGGCGATGGCCGACCACCGCGCCGAGCACGGCCTGGACGTCTTCCGGCGTTACGCCGGGATGCGAGTGGATCAATGCCCACGCCTGCGCGGCGCGCAGCAACGCTATCGATGCGCGCGGCGAAAGGCCCGCTTCGAATTGCGGCTGTTCGCGCGTGTAACGCACGATCGCCTGGACGTAGTCGAGCAGCGCGTCCGAAGCGTGGACTCGCGGCACCATCATCTGCATGAGCAGCAATTGTTGCGGCGATAAGGTCGGCGCCAGCGTCGCGAGCAGGTCGCGCCGGTCCTGGCCGAGCAGCAGCTGACGTTCCAGCGCCGCGTCGGGATAGCCGAGCTGGATGCGCATCAGGAACCGGTCGAGCTGCGACTCCGGCAGCGGATACGTGCCGATCTGATACACCGGGTTCTGCGTGCCGATCACGAAGAACGGATTGGTGAGCGGATAAGTCTGGCCGTCCGCCGTCACCTGATGCTCTTCCATCGCCTCCAGCAGCGCGCTCTGCGCCTTCGGCGTGGCGCGATTGATCTCGTCGGCGAGCACGAGCTGCGCAAACACCGGTCCCTTGTGGAACTGGAACGTGCTGGTTTCGCGCTCGAACACCGACACGCCGATGATGTCCGCCGGCAGCAGGTCGCTGGTGAACTGGATGCGCTGATAGGTCAGGCCGAGCGATTCGGCGAGCGCGTGGGCGAGCGTCGTCTTGCCGACGCCCGGGATGTCCTCGATCAGCAGGTGGCCACGCGCCAGCATGCAGGCGATGGACAAGCGCAGCTGCTGTTCCTTGCCGAGGATGATGCGGTTGAGCTGCGCGATCGTCGCGCTGACCAGCTCGATCGGGTCGGCCTGCGTGATGAGCGTGGGAATCGCGGATTCCATCGTCTTCACGCCCGACGCTGCGCCACCAACGCGGCGACGACCTGTTCCTGCTGCTCGATATCGGCGACCGTTCGGCGGAAGTTGGCGATGCGCGTATGCACTTCGGCAACGATCTCTGCCGGCGCCCCGTCGACGAACTTGCGGTTGCTCAACTTGCCTTCCTCTTTGCCGAGGTCCTGTTGCGTCTTCGTCTTGCGCTTCTGTAAACGCGCCAGTTCCGCGGCGGGGTCATCGATCAGTCCGGCGAGCGGCGACGAGATCGTGCGCTGCTCGATGCTGGTGGTCGCCGACGGCGGCAACTGCTCTCCCGACGCGACGATGCGCAGGTCGCTGATCCTGCCGACCGACTTGATCACGCCGACGCTCGCCGCGAGAGAGTGCTGATCGTCCGCGTGCGGCGACTGGTAGTGGATCACAATTTCGCGACTTTGCGGAATATCGAGCTGCCCGCGGATCTGCCGCGCCCCGAGGATCGCCGCCTTGATGGCGGCGATGTTGCGCTCGGCGGCCGCGTCCTGTGGAAACTCCGTTGCCACGGGATAAGGCTGCAGCATGACGCTCGGACCGGAACGCGCTGCGAGGGGCGCGACCGATTGCCAGATCTCTTCGGTGATGAACGGCATCATCGGGTGCAGCAGGCGCAAGTACGTTTCCAGCACCTGCACGAGCGTCTGGCGGGTGCCGCGCTTCTGCGCCGCACTCGCATCGGCAGATTGCAGCGCTGGCTTGGACAGCTCCAGATACCAGTCGCAGTACTCGTACCAGGCGAATTCATAGAGCGCTTGTGCGGCGAGATCGAAGCGATACTCCGCGAGCCGCGCACGCACTTCCGCGATGGTCGCGCCCAGCCGCGAACGGATCCAGCTGTCAGCGGGCGAGTACGCGATTTCTCCGCCTTGCTGTCCGCAGTCCTGGCCCTCAGTGTTCATCAACACGTAGCGCGCCGCGTTCCACAACTTGTTGCAGAAGTTCTTGTAGCCATCGATGCGGCCGAGATCGAAGCGGATGTCGCGCCCCATCGTCGCGAGCGCGCACAGCGTGAAACGCAAAGCGTCGGCACCGTGCGCGGGGATGCCGTTCGGAAACTGCTTGCGCGTGTTCTTCTCGATGCGCTCGCGCAGGTGCGGCTGCATGAGACCGGTGGTGCGCTTGGCGACCAGCGCCTCGATGTCGATGCCGTCGATCAGGTCGATCGGGTCGATGATGTTGCCCTTCGACTTCGACATCTTGTCGCCATGCTCGTCGCGGATCAGCCCGGTGATGTAGACGTCGCGGAACGGCACGTCGCCGGCGAACTTCAGCCCCATCATCATCATGCGCGCGACCCAGAAGAAGATGATGTCGAAGCCGGTCACCAGCACGCTGGTCGGATAGAACGTCTGCATCTGCGGCGTCGCTTCGGGCCAGCCGAGCGTGGAGAAAGGCCACAGAGCAGCCGAGAACCAGGTGTCGAGCACGTCCTCATCGCGCGTCAGTTGCGTGTCGCGGCCGAGCTTGGCGCGAGCCTGCGCGCGCGCTTCCGCTTCCGAGCGGGCGACGTAGATGTTGCCGCTCTCGTCGTACCACGCCGGGATCTGATGGCCCCACCACAGTTGGCGGCTGACGCACCAGTCCTGGATCTTGTGCATCCACTGGAAGTATTCCTTCGACCAGTTCTCGGGCACGAAGCGCGTGCGGCCCTCTTCAACGGCTTTGATGGCGGGTGCGGCGAGCGGCGCGATGCGCACGTACCACTGGTCCGTCAGCCACGGCTCGAGGATCTCGCCGCTGCGATCGCCACGCGGCACCTGCAGCTTGTGAGGCTCGACTTTTTCCAGCAGGCCGAGCGCCTCGAAGTCGGCGATCACCAGCGCGCGCGCCTTCTTGCGATCCAGGCCGCGATATTTCGGCGGCACTTCGTCGTTGAGCGCGGCATTCGCATCGAAGATGTTGATGAGCGGCAGGTTGTGGCGCTTGCCGACTTCGTAGTCGTTGAAGTCATGGCCGGGCGTGATTTTCACGACGCCGGAGCCGAAGGCCGGATCGGCGTACTCGTCGCCGACGACCGGGATCAGCCGGTCGGCGAGCGGCAGGCGAATCTGTTTGCCGATCAGATGGCGATAGCGCTCGTCCTCGGGATTCACGGCCACGGCCGTATCGCCGAGCATGGTCTCGGGCCGCGTCGTCGCGACGACCAGATGACCGCTGCCATCCGCGAGCGGATAACGCAGATGCCACAGCTTGCCTTGCTCCTCTTCGGAGAGCACTTCGAGATCCGACAACGCCGTGTGCAGTACCGGATCCCAATTCACCAGGCGCTTGCCGCGGTACATCAGGCCGTCCTCGTACAAGCGCACGAACACGTCGGTGACGACGGTGGAAAGACCTTCGTCCATCGTGAAGCGGTCGCGCGACCAGTCGACGGAGTTTCCGAGCCGCCGTTCCTGACGCAGGATCGTGTCGCCGGATTGCGCCTTCCACTGCCACACGCGTTCGACGAACGCCGCGCGCCCGAGATCGCGCCGATGCTTGCCCTCGGCGTTCAATTGCCGCTCGACCACCATCTGCGTGGCGATGCCGGCGTGATCGGTGCCGGGCTGCCACAAGGTGTTGCAGCCGTCCATGCGGTGCTGGCGGGTGAGCGTATCCATCAGCGTGTGCTGAAAGGCGTGCCCCATGTGCAGCGTGCCGGTGACGTTCGGCGGCGGGATGACGATCGAATAAGGTTGGCCGCGGCCGGACGGCGCGAACCAGCCGTGCGCCTCCCAGCGCGCGTAGAGACGTTGCTCGATTTCCCGCGGGTCGTAAGTCTTTTCCATGGTCTCAAGGTATGCTCGTCGCTCGCCTGCATTTAACCGTAGTTATCAACTTTAAGTCCATGAGCCAGGCCGATAAGAAGGGCCGTTTCAGCTATTTCCTGCGCGTTCGCTACGGCGAGTGCGACGCACAGAAGGTCGTCTTCAACTCGCGCTACGGCGAGTACGTCGACCTGGCCGCTGCGGAGTTCCTGCGCGTGCTCGGCTTCGAGCAGGAGATCCAGACCGCCGAGCTCGACTATCAGCTGGTCAAGCAGACGACGCAGTGGCGCGCACCGGCGCGCTACGATCAGGTGCTGGAGATTTCAGTGAGCACCAAGCACCTCGGCACGACGTCCTTCACGCTCGCGACGGAATTCCGGATTGCCGGGGAGGAAGCACTGATCGCGACGAGCGAGACGGTGTATGTGCACGTGGACACGCACACGTTGAAGAAGGCGCCGATCCCGACGCGGTTACGGGAGGCGTTGGAGCGGGGCGCGGCGGGGAAGGCGGTGGATCACGCCGGGCATAGGTAGCGAACCCTTCACACGTTGTGTGATTCCAAACTGCAACCGCGTTCGCGGTACTGCTTGTACCGCTCGCGCGCGACGCGCTTGCGCTCCGGGTCCACGTCGACGATCTCCGCCACGCGCTCGTATTGCTCCAGCTCCGCTGGAATCGCATCGGTAAGGTTCACCACCAACTGTCGATGCGACGGCGGCGCGGCCGTATCTCCGAGCAGCACCATCACTCGCGCGTGCGACACCGGACCGCCGGCGAAGATCTCGTGCGGCAGGAAGCTGCCATCCTTGTAGGTCCATAGCAGGTCATCGAGCCGCTGGGCTTCCGCGTGACCGGCGGTTTGCAAGTACACCCGCGAGCCTTGTTCCGCCGCCTGTTCGGCGAGGCGGCACGCCCAGCGCAGACGCGCGTCCGGCGCGTCTTCCGAGAGCACGTAGAACTCGACGCGCACTACTTGTTCAGCAGGTAGTCGACGAGCAGCGGCACCGGCCGGCCCGTGCTGCCTTTCTGCGAGCCGCCCTGATACGCCGTGCCGGCGACGTCGAGGTGCGCCCACTTCAGCCCGTCGGTGAACTTCGCGAGGAAGCAGGCTGCAGTGATCGCGCCGCCTTCGCGGCCGGCGACGTTCGCGAAGTCGGCGAAGTTGCTCTTGAGCTGGTCGCCGTATTCATCGCCGATCGGCATCGGCCAGGCGCGGTCGTCGGCGCGGCGGCCCGCTTGTTCCAGCGCGTCGATCAGCTCTTCGTCGTTGCCGAACAGTCCCGACAGGTGATTGCCCAGTGCGACGACGCAGGCGCCGGTCAGCGTCGCGATGTCGATCACGACCTCGGGCTTGAAGCGCCGCGCGTAGGTGATCGCGTCGCACAGGATCAGCCGGCCTTCGGCATCGGTGTTGAGGATTTCGATCGTCTGGCCCGACATGCTCTTCACGATGTCGCCCGGCTTGGTCGCATGGCCGCTCGGCATGTTCTCGCAGGCCGGCACGACGCCGACCAGGTTGATCGGCAGATCGATCGTCGCGACCGCTTTGAACGTGCCGAGCACGCTGGCGGCGCCGCTCATGTCGAACTTCATCTCGTCCATCGCCGGCGGCGGCTTCAGCGAGATGCCGCCGGTGTCGAAGGTCACACCCTTGCCGACCAATACAGTCGGCGCCTGACCGCGCGTGCCGCCCTTGTACTCGAGGACGATCAGGTACGCAGGCTCATGCGTGCCGCGCGTCACGGACAGGAACGAGCCCATCTGCAAGCGCCGGCATTCGGCTTCGTTGAGCACGCGCGCAGTGATCTTGCGATGCTCGCGGGCGAGATTGCGCGCGGCTTTCGCGAGGTAGCCGGGAGTGCAGACGTTGGCCGGCTGATTGGCCAGGTCGCGCATCAGGCTCACGCCAGCGCCGATTCCTTCGCCGTGCGCGATGGCACGCTCGGCATTACCGCGGTCGCCGCGCCCGCTCACTGCGATCCCGAACTTGACCAGCGTCGCCTTCTGCCGCTTGTTCGCCGTCTTGTGGTCGGGAATGCGGTATTGCGAGCTCGCCGCGATCTCGACGGCAATTCGCGTGAGCGCATACGTGTCGGTATCGCCGACGCCGTCCAGGCCGAGATAGCTGACAGCATCCTTCGCGCCGGTGCGGGCTACGACACCGAGTGCGCTCGCGAGCGCTTTGCGGTACTGCTTGCGCTTGAAAGAATTGCGTCCGCCCAGGCCGACGACCACGACGCGTTCGACCGGCGCGCCGGTCAAGTCGGCGAGCAGCACGATGTCGCCGGCCTTGCCGCGCAGGTCGCCGCGCTTGACCAGCCGTGCGATCCGTCCGCCGATGCGCTTGTCGAGCTCTTCCGCCGCGGCGGACAACGTGCCCTTGTCGTAGACGCCGACGATGGCGCAATCGGTGCGCTGTTTCGCCGGACCGGCGAGACTCACGAAAAATTCCATGAACTGTCCTCGCGAAAGTGCCGTAGTCTACCGCATCGATGCGCACGCTGGACCGGTACATCTTTCGCGAAGTTGCCGTGACGTGCATCGCG
Source organism: Steroidobacteraceae bacterium (assembly GCA_035606615.1). Lineage (GTDB taxonomy): Bacteria > Pseudomonadota > Gammaproteobacteria > Steroidobacterales > Steroidobacteraceae > Steroidobacter. The sequence goes on along the minus strand of DATNFA010000062.1, from coordinate 6,709 downwards.
GTGACGGTCGTGCTGCTGGTGATCCTGCTGTCCAACCAGCTGGCGCGGGTGCTGTCGCAGGCGGCGGCCAACGATTTCCCGCGCGAGGTCGTGTTCGCGCTGATCGCGCTCACTTCGGCCGGCTATCTCACGGTCATCGTGCCCATCGGCTTCTATCTGTCGATCATGCTGGGGCTCGGCCGCCTGTACCACGAGAGCGAGATGGCAGCGGTCCAGTCGTGCGGCGTCGGCCCCGCCGGCCTGTTCCGGCCGATCGGCCTGCTTGGCGTGCTGATCGCGGCACTACTGGTCTGGCTGTCGTTCTGGGCGATCCCGAATGCGACCGCGCGAGCGCAGCAGATTCGCGTCGCAGCGCTGCGCGAGGCGCAGTTCGGCGCGCTCGAACCGGGGCGGTTCCGCACCTTCTCCGCCGGCAAGATCGTGTTCTATGCGGAGCGTGTCGACGACAACCACATCCTTTACAACGTCAACGTCTTCGTCGACCGCACCGAGGAGCCGGGCAGCGAAGGCAAGATGGAGATCTGGGTCGCGACCCGGGCCGAGCAGCGCGGGGCAGGGCAGGCCGAGCAGACATTCGTCCTCTACGACGGGCGCCGCTACGAGGGCGTGCCCGGGAGCGGCGAGTTCCGCGTCATCCAGTTCGCGGAAGGCGGCATTCCGATCCGGCTCGGCGAGCTGGGCGGCCCATCGAGCAAGGCCCAGCTCAAGTCGACGCGCGAGCTGCTGCAATCGTCGAACCCGGTCGACGCGGCCGAGCTGCAATGGCGCATCTCGACACCGCTGCTCGCGCTGGTGCTGATGGTGCTCGCGGTGCCACTCGCCCGACTGCGGCCCCGGCAGGGCCGCTTCGGTCGCGTCGGCATCGCGATTCTCGTCTACTTCCTCTATTCGCAGTTGATGGCCGCGGCCCGGACCTGGGTCGAAAGCGACACCGTGCCCGGGTTCGTCGGCATCTGGTGGGTGCACGCGATCGCGCTGTGCGTCGGGCTGTGGCTGCTGGCGCGCGACAACCCGCCGGGCAAGCCGCGTCCGGTGGCGGTGCCAGCATGACCTCGACACTCAGTCGCTATGTGATGCGCAACGTGCTCGGGACCACTCTGCTCGTCATGCTAGTACTGCTGACGCTGAGCGGGTTGTACATCTTCATCACGCAGCAGGACGAGATCGGCGTCGGCAGCTACTCGCTCGAAGACGCGTTCCTGTTCGTCGGCTTGAACCTGCCGAAATATGCGTTCGACATGCTGCCGATCGCGGCCCTGATCGGCTCATTGCTGGCGCTCGGCAACCTGGCGCGCTCGATGGAGCTGATCGTGGTGCGAGCCGCGGGCGTGTCGGTGGCGCGCATCGCGCTGTGGGTGGCGGGCGCCGGCGTGATCCTGATGGTGCTGACCGGCATTCTCGGCGAGCTGGTCGCTCCGCAGATGGAGCAGTACGGCCAGCGCATGAAGACGTTCCGGAAATATCACGAGTACAGCCTTGCCGGAAACCGCAGCGCATGGGCCAAGGACGGCGACACCATCGTCTCGGTCGGTCAGCAGTCGGGCGACAATCGTTACGGCGGCGTGTACGTCTTCAACTTCGATGCGCAACATCGCCTGCGCAGCGTCGGTCGCGCGAGCAGCGCCAGCATCGACAAGAACAACGTCTGGCGTCTGGAGAGCTATCGCGAATCGCGCTTCGAGGAGGAGCGCGTGGTGCCGCGCGGGCCTAGCCCGGCGCAGGTGCGTACGCGACTGTCTGCGGAGTTCCTCGGGCTCGCTGTGCTCGATCCGGAGTCGCTCCCCGGTGTCGGCCTGCTCAGCTACATTCGCCACCTCAAGGAGAACGGCCTCGATTCGCGAGCGTACGAGACTGCGTTTTGGGCTCGCATCGCGCGCACGGTGGCCGTCGCCATCATCGTCGTGCTCGCAGTGCCGTTCGCCTTCGGACCGATGCGCTCGACCGGAACCGGTTCGCGCACCGTCGTCGGCATCATGATCGGCGTGGTGTTCTTCCTGCTCGCAAAAATGCTGGAGAGCGGCGGCGCGGTGTTCGACCTGCCGCCCATCGTGATCGCCTGGGCTCCGACGGCGCTGCTGACGCTGATTACAGCCATCGCGGTCAGTCGCGTTCGATGACGGCGGGGCTGCTGCGGCGCCTGGGCGCGATGCTCTACGACCTGCTGATCGTCGGCGCGCTGATGTTCATCGTCACTGCGCTGTTCCTGCCATTCACCGGCGGCGAGGCGATCACGCCGGGTGAGTCTGGAGCGCTGGAGCGCATCTATCAGGCCGCGTTGCTGCTGGTGGTCGTGCTGTTCTTCGGTGTGTTCTGGACGTGGCGCGGTCAGACGATCGGCATGCTCGCGTGGCGGCTGCGGGTGCAGCGTCCCGACGGCAGCACGCTCGCGTGGCGCGACGCGCTGATTCGCCTGGCCGGAGCGTGTGTTTCGCTTGCGGCGCTCGGGCTCGGGTACTTCTGGATCTGGATCGATCGCGAGAAGCTGGCGTGGCACGACCGGTGGAGCGGGACGCGGGTGGTCGTGCTGCCGAAGAAGAAAGAGTCGGGCTGAAGCCCGGCCTACAGGTCATCTATTTGGCGAGGAGTTGATCCAGGGGTTTGAAGAGAGCTTCGTACTTGTAGTCGGGGATCTCGTAGACCCAACCGCTCAGCTTGGCGGCGGCAGTTTTCGCATCCTCTTCGACGTTCGGTGCAGCCGGCTTCGGCGGCTCTTCCGGCTTCTTCCCTTCCGACTTCTTCTCTTCCGCCGGGGCCGTCGCCACCTTGAAGCGCTCGGCTTGCGCAGCATCGAAAGCCGGACGCAGCGCGACGTAGTGCTTGTTGCCCTGCACCCAGCCGTCGACGTCGACGATCAATCCGTCGAACGTCTGGAACGTTGCGTGGGCCGCGGGCGGCATGGCTTGGAATGCGCTCGCTATACGCGTGTCGACGAGGCCGAGGCTGGTCAGCGCCGTCGCGACGCTGTTGGCCGCGGTAGGCGCGCTCAACGACTTGCCCTTCGGCAAGCCTTCGACGCCGAAGTTGGCATCGGCGCGCGTCGCCTTGGCGGCGGTGTAGGGCTTCGCGCCCTTGGTTTCGACGGTTGCGGACTGCATGCGATCTGCGCCGACGTCGATGATGTCCTTGCGCAGCCAGGCTTCCGGCGTCGATGAAGTATCGATGGTCGCGTTCACCAGCCAGCTGTTCGGCTCGCCCGCGCGGCGCACGTAGTTCGAGCGCGCGCCGACTCCTTGCTTGCCGACGATGAGATTCACCGGCTTCGGCGTGCCGGCGAGCTCGATGCGCAGGCTCGTGGCGCCCTTGCCGGTCGTGTCTTCGACGCCGAGCTTCGGGTACTCCGAGGGGTTCGAGGTCTTCTGCTCGTACACCTTGGCGTCGGCGATTTCGACCAGGAGCTTGCGTACCTTGCTCTCGTCGGCCGGATAGTTGTCGCGCTCGCTCACCGTCCAGCTCTCGCCTTGCTTCTTCAGCTCGACGACGCGCGCATCGCCGGCCTTGTAAATGTTCACTGCGCTGACGGAGTTCAACTGCCCCTTCAGCTCTGGATAGAGCGCGCCGCTGCCGGCGGATGAGCCCGTCGATCCCTGGCGGCCGGCGAGCCACACGCCTGCGCCGATCGCCACGATGGCAACGAGGGCCAGAATCAGCAGTCTTCGCGATGTCATGGCGGCAACCTTCAACCCCAAAACTTAACCTGTATGAGCGGCGGCGCGTCCGGCGCGCAACCGGCCGCGCCGCAGGAGCGCGAGCACGATTGCGCCGATGGCCAGCAATGCCGGCACGAGCGCGATGTTCAGAATCTTCAGGCGCGTACCGAGGCGCTCGATCTCGATGTCGAGGCTGCGCCGCACGTCGCGCAGCTCCTTGCGGATGCGTACGCGTTCCTGCTGGAAGCGCGTGAGCTCGGCTTCCTGCTCCGGCGACAACACCAGCGAGCCCTTGGTCGTCCGACCGGCTTCCAGCTCCGACAGCTTCTTCTCGGTGTCCTTCAGCTGGGTGTCGAGCTCTTTCTCCTTGGCGCGCAGCTGCTCATCCGCGTGGCGGCGCAGCTCGTCGACCTTGGTGAACGGGCGGAAGAAGCTCTGGCGTCCGCGGATGCTGATGAGGTCGCCGCTGCCCGCGAGGTTGTCGGCTGCGTTCGCGAGGAAGTCGCCGTTGTTGGCCCACGCCGTCTGGAAGTGCTGACCGAACACGTTCTGGGTCCGCACCCACAGCGGGTCGGCGAGCATGTCGGTGTCGGCGACGACGATCAGGTTCGCCTCGCCCACGGACTCGGCTTTGTGCTGAGGTGTCTTGTCTTCAGGCTTCGTGGCCTGGCCACCGTCCGCCGCGGGAGCACCGTTCGGATAGGCCGACTTCAGCTTGCCGTGGATGCGCGCCGCGACGACGTAGCGCTCGCCCGTCGGCTTGAAGTCTTCGAGCAGCGACTGACTGTCCGGCAGGAATGCGACCCGCATCACCGGCAGCAGCTCGGAGTCGGCGCTGGATTGCAGCAGCGGCTCGAACTGGATCGTCGCGCCGTCCTTCTTCTTGAGCACGCCCGCGGTCATGACGTTGATCGAGTCGAGCGTCGAGGTCACGACGTCCTTGGTGTTCATGCTGTCGTGATTCAAGCCGATGATCGCGACGTGCTGCGACGGCTGCTCGCCCTGACGCAGCGCGACCGTGAGGCCGAGCCCGCGATCGCCGAGCACTTTGCCCGGGTCGTACGCGACGCCCCAGGCATCGAGCAGCGGGCCGAGTGATGAGGAGCGCGGCACCATCGACATCGGACCGCCCTGCTGACCGGCCGGGTCGTTCTCCGATTGCGGATCGACGAACGCGATCAGCTTGCCGCCGCGCATGACGAACTGGTCGATCGCGTACAGCGTCTTGGCGGGCAGGTCCTTCGGATGCACGACCATCAGCACGTCCACGTCATGGTCGATCGCGGCGATATCCGTCGCGAGCGTGCGCACATCGAGCTGCTCGCGCAGCTGAGCGATGCTTGCCCAACCCTGCGTCATGCGCCCGGAGAGCTGATCGAACTGCGCCTCGACCGGCAGCGCCGAGATCAAGCCGAGCGTCGGCTTCTTCGTGGTGCCGAGCCGATGAATCAGGCTCGCCACGTCGTACTCGAGAAACTCTTCCTTGTCCGGCTGGAAGAACGGAATGATCTCGCGGCCGTCGGTCGAGTTGGTGCCGGCGAGGCCGAAGTACAGATTGTCGTTGCGCGCGTTGATCGGCACCGCCTGCAGGCCGAACTCGGCAGCACGATCCTCGTCCTCCGAGAACGGCTGCGGATCGATCACTGTGAGCTTGAGCTTGCCGTCGGAGCGTTGCGCCATCTCTTCGAGCAGCTCGCGCACGCGTTGTGCGTAGGCGCGCAGCGGCGGCGACTCGGCGCTCGCTTCCTGCGAGAAGAAGAAGTAGAGATTGATCGGCTCCTTGAGCGAGCTGACGATGCGTTGCGTGCCGGGCGCGATCGAATAGAGATTGCTCTCGGTCAGGTCGATGCGCGCGCCGCGCAGCACGAACGTGATGAGTATCGTCACGCCGATGAACAGCACGGCGAGCGCCAGGAGCGCGCCGGCTCCGTAGGTCTTGCGGGCGGCAGTCACGTTGCGGGTGGTCATGTCAGTCCGCCTTCTTCAGGTCGAGCACGATCGCAGTAGCCATCAGCCAGGCGGCGATCACGGTGGCGAAGTACAGCAGGTCGCGAATGTCGATCACGCCTTTGGCGATCGAGCCGAAGTGCGTCAGGAACGACAGCGAAGCCACCGCATCGATCACGGGCTGCGGCGCCCAGCTCTGGAACGCGTCCAGGACCAGCGAGAAGCCGGAGAGCAGGAACAGGCCGCAGACGACGAACGCCAGGATGAACGCGATCACCTGGTTGCGAGTCAGCGCGGAGAAGCACGCGCCGATCGCGAGCATGCCGCCGGCAACCAGCAGGCTGCCGATGTAACCGGTGACGATCGCGCCGTTGTCCGGATCGCCGAGGTAGTTGACGGTGATCCACATCGGAAACGTCAGCAGCAGCGCCAGCGCGGCGACTGCCCACGCAGCCAGATATTTGCCGAGCACCGCCTGCCACGGCGCGATCGGCAGCGTCATCAGCAGCTCGATCGTTCCGGACTTGCGCTCCTCGGCCCACAGCCGCATCGCGATCGCGGGCATGAGGAACAGATACAGCCACGGGAGATAGTTGAAGAACGGCGCAAGGTCCGCCTGACCACGGACGTAGAAGCCGCCGATGCTGAAAGTGAGCGCACCGATCAGCACCAGGAAGATCACGATGAACACCAGTGCCAGCGGCGTGGCGAAGTAGCTGGCGAATTCGCGGCGGAAGAGGATCGACGCCGTCCGGATTGAACTATGCATTGACCGCCTCCCGCACGACCGGCTTGGCGCCGAGCGTGATCTGGCGGAAGACGTCTTCGAGCCTGCCGCTCGGCGCGCGCTTCGCCAGCGCCTTCGGCGTCTCGTCCGCGAGGATGCGGCCCGCGGCGATGATGATCGCGCGATTGCACACCGCATCGACCTCTTCGAGGATGTGCGTCGAGATCACGATGATCTTGTCCTTGCTCATTGCGCTGATCAGCGCGCGCACCTCGTGCTTCTGGTTCGGATCCAGGCCGTCGGTCGGCTCGTCGAGGATCAGCACTTGCGGGTCGTGCACCAGCGCCTGCGCCAGCCCGACGCGTCGCCGGTAACCCTTCGAGAGGGT